>NZ_CP129119.1:220000-910833 GCF_030406775.1 Sporosarcina trichiuri
GCAAGGGGAGTATTCCCTGGAGTCCCTGATTTCACACTGCCAAGAAAAGCCTCTAGCGAGGCGGGAGGTGCCTGTACCGCAAACCGACACAGGTAGGCGAGGAGAGAATCCTAAGGTGATCGAGAGAACTCTCGTTAAGGAACTCGGCAAAATGACCCCGTAACTTCGGGAGAAGGGGTGCTCTGGTAGGGTGAACAGCCCGAGAGAGCCGCAGTGAATAGGCCCAGGCGACTGTTTAGCAAAAACACAGGTCTCTGCAAAACCGTAAGGTGACGTATAGGGGCTGACGCCTGCCCGGTGCTGGAAGGTTAAGAGGAGAGGTTAGCGCAAGCGAAGCTTCGAATTGAAGCCCCAGTAAACGGCGGCCGTAACTATAACGGTCCTAAGGTAGCGAAATTCCTTGTCGGGTAAGTTCCGACCCGCACGAAAGGCGTAACGATCTGGGCACTGTCTCAACGAGAGACTCGGTGAAATTATAATATGCGTGAAGATGCGCATTACCCGCGACAGGACGGAAAGACCCCGTGGAGCTTTACTGTAGCCTGATATTGAATTCCGGTGCAGCCTGTACAGGATAGGTAGGAGCCTTGGATGCGTGAGCGCCAGCTTACGCGGAGGCAATGGTGGGATACTACCCTGGCTGTATTGGACTTCTAACCCTTGCCCGTGATCCGGGCAGGAGACAGTGTCAGGCGGACAGTTTGACTGGGGCGGTCGCCTCCTAAAAGGTAACGGAGGCGCCCAAAGGTTCCCTCAGAATGGTTGGACATCATTCGAAGAGTGCAAAGGCATAAGGGAGCTTGACTGCGAGACCGACAAGTCGAGCAGGGTCGAAAGACGGGCTTAGTGATCCGGTGGTTCCGCATGGAAGGGCCATCGCTCAACGGATAAAAGCTACCCCGGGGATAACAGGCTTATCTCCCCCAAGAGTCCACATCGACGGGGAGGTTTGGCACCTCGATGTCGGCTCATCGCATCCTGGGGCTGTAGTCGGTCCCAAGGGTTGGGCTGTTCGCCCATTAAAGCGGTACGCGAGCTGGGTTCAGAACGTCGTGAGACAGTTCGGTCCCTATCCGTCGCGGGCGCAGGAAATTTGAGAGGAGCTGTCCTTAGTACGAGAGGACCGGGATGGACACACCGCTGGTGTACCAGTTGTCTTGCCAAAGGCATCGCTGGGTAGCTATGTGTGGACGGGATAAATGCTGAAAGCATCTAAGCATGAAGCCCCCCTCGAGATGAGATTTCCCATTACGCAAGTAAGTAAGATCCCTCAAAGATGATGAGGTGGATAGGTCTGGTGTGGAAGCATGGCGACATGTGGAGCTGACAGATACTAATCGATCGAGGACTTAACCAAAACAAAAAAGCGGAGACGACCGTTTTGATGCGACAAGCATAAGGCGAATCGGCGGAGTGGCGGTTTCTGCCACGCAGACGAGTTGACTTATGACCTCGAGCATCAGGGAGTCGAAGCTGGATTAGAAGCGGAAGCGCCGCAAGGCGGTCTTGAAAACACAATGTCTGTTTTATCCAGTTTTGAGTGAACAATTTTAATTGAAATTAACGCTTGCTTCTACAATCCGAGTGTGATATAATAATACTTGTGTTGTGAAAAAGTCTGGTGATGAAGGCGAAGAGGTCACACCCGTTCCCATACCGAACACGGAAGTTAAGTTCTTCAGCGCCGATGGTAGTAGGGGGCTTCCCCCTGTGAGAGTAGGACGTCGCCGGGCTTTCACTTTCGAGTGAAACACTTGATTTGAACAAATACCAGTTATTCCGCAGTAGCTCAGTGGTAGAGCAATCGGCTGTTAACCGATCGGTCGTAGGTTCGAGTCCTACCTGCGGAGCCATAATGGAGAGCTGTCCGAGTGGCCGAAGGAGCACGATTGGAAATCGTGTATACGCTAACCGCGTATCAAGGGTTCAAATCCCTTGCTCTCCGCCAGTTATCTTATTAGTTCCAATACGGCCCCTTGGTCAAGCGGTT
Source organism: Sporosarcina trichiuri (assembly GCF_030406775.1). NCBI lineage: Bacteria > Bacillati > Bacillota > Bacilli > Caryophanales > Caryophanaceae > Sporosarcina > Sporosarcina trichiuri. The sequence continues at coordinate 221,991 of NZ_CP129119.1, forward strand.
AAGACACCGCCCTTTCACGGCGGTAACACGGGTTCGAATCCCGTAGGGGTCACCATCTTTAAAATTATAATGCGAAGTTTATTGTGACTCCTGTGAAATTGGGAGAAGCGAGGGAACGAGGAAGCGATTGAGAGAAGGAAGGAGCGTACTTGCGTACGTAACTGATTGATCGAATGAAGCTTATCGCAATTTCACCCGGAGGATTAGCTCAGCTGGGAGAGCATCTGCCTTACAAGCAGAGGGTCGGCGGTTCGAGCCCGTCATCCTCCACCATAACACTTCTATTGCAAGTTCATCTTGCATACAGTAAACAACGAGCTTGAAAGCTCAAATGCAATACTAATAATATTATCGCGGGGTGGAGCAAAGCGTCATACGAAGATGACGATTTGTAGGAATTCCTGAAAGGAAATCCATAACCTTGCAAAGAAGTAAACTTGAGCGTGAAAGCTCGATGTGACAGTAGTATTATTATCGCGGGGTGGAGCAGTGGCAGCTCGTCGGGCTCATAACCCGAAGGTCGCAGGTTCAAATCCTGCCCCCGCAACCAAATGGTCCCGTGGTGTAGCGGTTAACATGCCTGCCTGTCACGCAGGAGATCGCCGGTTCGATCCCGGTCGGGACCGCCATTTTTTCTGAAACATCATCTGGTTCAGTAGCTCAGTCGGTAGAGCAAAGGACTGAAAATCCTTGTGTCGGCGGTTCGATTCCGTCCTGAACCACCTTTCATCTTGCCGGTGTAGCTCAATTGGTAGAGCAACTGACTTGTAATCAGTAGGTTGAGGGTTCAATTCCTTTCGCCGGCACCATAACCCTTTGGTGGGGTAGCGAAGTGGCTAAACGCGGCGGACTGTAAATCCGCTCCCTCCGGGTTCGGCGGTTCGAATCCGTCCCCCACCACCATCTTTACAGGGGCATAGTTTAACGGTAGAATAGAGGTCTCCAAAACCTTTGGTGTGGGTTCGATTCCTACTGCCCCTGCCATTTCACATATGTGTCTCGGTGAACTGAATATTTTATTATGGCGGTCGTGGCGAAGTGGTTAACGCATCGGATTGTGGTTCCGACATTCGGGGGTTCGATTCCCCTCGGTCGCCCCTTTTTACTTTTGGGGTATAGCCAAGCGGTAAGGCAACGGACTTTGACTCCGTCATTCGTTGGTTCGAATCCAGCTACCCCAGTTTTAAGCGGAAGTAGTTCAGTGGTAGAATACGACCTTGCCAAGGTCGGGGTCGCGGGTTCGAATCCCGTCTTCCGCTCCACTTATTCTACGGCGGCATAGCCAAGCGGTAAGGCACGGGTCTGCAACACCCTTACCACCGGTTCGATTCCGGTTGCCGCCTCCAATCTATGTTTTCCGTTATTGTGTTATCGTAATGCCCGAGTGGTGGAATGGCAGACACGTCGCACTCAAAATGCGATGCCGCAAGGCGTGCCGGTTCAAGTCCGGCCTCGGGTATCTTGCAAAAGGACAACTTCGGTTGTTCTTTTTTTTTATGTTCTGGTATCCGCAGGTGTCCGCAAAGCAGAGAGCCCAGCTGCTGTTCAGCAGTCAGGCTCTTGCATTTTTCTTCAGTCTTTTCAATCGATCAGCTGATTGCTGGATACGACCGGCAGCCGCATGATCGGTGTCTCTTTGTCGATGATGTAGGCTGCCGCCTCTCCGCCGTTGATGCTTGTGTACATTTTTCCACATGCTTCTGTCAGCTTCCGGGCCTCTTCCGACGGCATCCCCGGGCGCACGTACAGCACCTGAATGATTTCTGCTGCGTCTTGTGTGATAGCGGTTCGTACAGAATCCACATACGGGCTGCCGAATGGGCTGTATTGGTCGTGGAGTATGATCAGCTTGTGCAGCGAATTGTATCTTCCATTCAATCCTTCATACCCATCGGCTTCATGGCCGACTGACACACGGATATCGCCTACCAGCTCACTTGCATCATATATCCCGGCAGGAATCCCATACTGCAGGCTGAACAGATTATTCAGATCGACTGCACTGGAGTGGCTTTCCAAAAAGTTCTGGCTGCGGACTCTTCTGTATAGGGCCTCTGCTGACGGTCTGTGTCGGTTTGGATCCGCCCCGAACGCTCTCCAACTATCACGCCACTCCGAAAGCCCCTTAATGTCTGTCAGCGGTCGTTCTTCCAATTCGAAAAACAATTGCTCCTGGAATAACTGGAGCCGCCCTTTCAGCATTTGAGGAGAATCGGAGACGGTTGTTTTGTTATAATGGAGTATACCGAGCTTAAAGCCGGGAACCTTTTCAAAAATAGAGGATGCTATTTCAAATTTCATATAATCCCCCTGTTCATATTTTTCTCAAGCTTATCATATTGGAGGTGGCAACTGGTGAATATCGCTCAACTGCAGCGCGACCTGACCGCATACGCAGACGAGATTGGTGTCGATAAAATCGGATTTACGACAGCCGCTCCTTTTCGGGAATTGAAAAATCGGCTGAAACGTCAGCAGGCATTGAACTACCAATCCGGTTTTGAGGAACCGGATATCGAAAAACGGACTGAGCCGTCCTTGCTGCTGGAACAGGCGGAGAGTATCATCTCGATTGCTGTCGCGTATCCGTCCAAGCTTGCAGATGCTCCAAAAGGAAAGAAAGGGGAGCGGCGGGGGATGTTCTGCCGTGCTTCCTGGGGGACCGACTACCATCTTGTCTTGCGCGAGAAGCTGTCCCTGCTCGAAGCTTTTCTGCATGAACGTCTGCCTGGCGTCAAAACCCGCTCCATGGTGGATACGGGCGAACTGGCGGACCGGGCTGTCGCTGAGCGGGCAGGTCTCGGCTGGTCGGCGAAAAACTGCTCGATCATCACCCCCGAATTCGGTTCCTACGTCTATCTGGGTGAGATGATCACGAATCTGCCGTTTGCACCTGACCTGCCGATGGAAGACCAATGCGGCGATTGTACACTCTGTCTCGATGCGTGTCCGACTGGTGCGCTTATCCAGGGAGGGCAGCTCAATGCACAGCGCTGCATCGCCTTCCTTACGCAGACCAAGCAGCCTGTCCCTGAGGAATTCAGGAAAGAGATCGGCAACCGGATCTATGGATGCGACACCTGCCAGACCGTCTGTCCGAAGAACAAACGTAAGTATAATTTGGACCAGGATATCTTCGTGCCTGAACCGGATCTCGTCAAGCCGCTGCTCCAGCCTCTGCTGAAATTGTCCAATCGGCAGTTCAAGGAGACATTCGGGCATATGTCAGGTTCGTGGCGGGGAAAGAACCCGATCCAGCGGAATGCTATCCTGGCGCTCGCCCATTTCAAGGAAACCGCTGCTGTTCCGGAACTTGCGGAGCTGCTGCATGGAGACCCACGGCCGATGATCCGAGGGGCCGCCGCATGGGCTCTCGGAGAAATCGGAACGGATGAGGGGTACACCGCGCTGGACGAGTCGCTTCACACAGAAAACGACTCTTCGGTGTGCGAAGAGATTGAAGAGGCGCTCCGCAAGCTTGCAGCACAATCTGAAAAGGAAGTGAAACGATGACCATACATGTTGCATTATTTGAACCGCTCATCCCTGCCAACACAGGTAACATCGCACGTACATGTGCAGGGACAGGGGCGAAACTGCATCTGATCGAACCGCTCGGCTTCTCCACAGACGATAAGATGCTAAAGCGTGCAGGACTCGATTACTGGGAGCATGTCGATATCACCTATCACGGCAGTATCGATGGCTTGTTCCGCCAGTACCCGGATGCTGATTTCTATTTCATCACCAAGTTCGGGGAACAGACGTATTCCGATTTCGATTTCTCGGGAAGCACAAGGGATATCTTCTTCGTCTTCGGGAAGGAGACGACGGGACTTCCTGATGAAGTGACGGCGGCGCACAAGGATACATGCCTCCGCATACCGATGAATGACCACATCCGATCGCTGAACCTCTCGAACACAGCAGCCATCTTGGTCTATGAAGCGCTGCGGCAGCAGCAATACCCCGGATTACACTAAAAAAAGGATGCAGCCCCGGGGGACTGCATCCTTTTTATGTGTTATTTTTTCACCTTGCCTGGCTTGTCTTCGTACCCGCCTGTGAAGATTGCGGAAAGGAATGCGAAGCAGACACCCATGATTAAGATTAGTCTCATCAGATACCCTCCTGTTGGATCACTTGTTCTTTCCCCATTATACCGGAACAGGAGCGAAAAAGAAATGACCGGCCCGAAAAATTGTGTCATCTCCTTGACGATGCGGCTGCATTTGCTTTTCCTCCAGTCCGCCGAAGTGGTAGGATATCAGTGAGACGAAAAGGAGGAAGGACGATGACTTCAATGTATACAGAGACGAAGCAGCTGAGGAACGGAGTCGACATGCCGAGATTCGGTCTTGGTGTTTACAAAATGACAGACCCTGAAAAAACAGTGGAAGCAATCACCTTTGCCTTGAAGAACGGCTATCGGGCAATCGACACGGCGGCCGTCTATGAGAATGAGCGGGAAACCGGGGAGGCGATCCGTGCAGCGGGCATCAATCGCAGCGAACTGTTCATCACCTCGAAAGTCTGGAATACCGATCAGGGCTATGACCAGACGCTCCGTGCTTTCGAAACTTCCCTTAAAAAGCTTGACCTTGACTATTTGGACTTGTATCTGACGCACTGGCCAGTCCCAGAGACTTATGTGGATACATACCGTGCCATCGAGCGGCTCTACGAAGAGAAGCTGATTCGTGTGCCCGGGGTGTCGAACCACCACGTCCGCCATCTGGATGAACTGAAACTGACGGCAAATGTGCAGCCGATGGTCAATCAGGTCGAGCTGCATCCGCTTCTCACACAGATTCCTCTGCGCGATTATTGCCTGGATAATGGAATTGCGATAACGTCCTGGTCGCCGCTTGCAAGAGGACAGCTGCTCGAGAACACAGTACTGAACGAAATCGGCAGACGGCACGGGAAGACGGCTGCACAAGTGATCATCCGCTGGCATCTGCAGCATGATCTGATCGTCATCCCGAAGTCGATCACACCGGAACGGATTCTGGAGAACAGCCAGATCGGGGATTTCCGGCTGACAGATGAAGAGATGACTGCAATCGACGGACTGAACCGGAACGAACGGACAGGAACGGATCCCGATTCACTCGGATAATACAAAAAGACGGCATGGATTCGGTTCCATGCCGTCTTTTGCTATGGCTCAGTTATCAATCGAGATCGACAGTTTTTCCGCGGTGAGCGGATGGACGAACGATGTTTCCGCAGCGGTCAGGCGGTATGTACCGTCCGGAAGTGACTTGGCGCCATATAGATTATCGCCCACTACAGGGTGCCCGAGATGGGCCATATGGACGCGGATCTGATGTGTCCGGCCAGTATCGAGTTCTGCCTGGATGATCGTGGAATCCTCTTTGCGCTCAAGAACATTGAAATGGGTGACCGCAGATTGGCCGGACATGGAAACACGTCTGCGCGAAGCATGATGGCGGTCGCGTCCGATCGGCAAGTTGACGGTTCCTTTCGTCTTCTTCAGCCGTCCCTCGAGTTCTGCGTGGTAGGTCCGGTGGATATCATTTTCCGCAAGCATCCTGTCAAACATCGCTTTTGCAATCGGGTGTTTTGCAATGAGGATGATACCGCTCGTCCCTTTATCGAGCCGCTGGATGTGTTCGGCATACGTGCCGCCATCCTCCTGGATCTGTTCCATCACGGCGTTCATGAGCGTGGGTCCGCTGGCTGTGTTGTCCGGATGGACAGGGATTCCGGCAGGTTTGAAGACTGCCATGTAATGTGCGTCCTCCTGCAGTACACGGACTTCCGGCACGTCCATCGGTTCATACTCCGACACTGCATCGGGCAGCCGGAAGGTGAGCACTGTTCCTGCTGCGAGCGGGGTGCGCCAGACTGCCGCTTCCCCGGAAGCAAGCGTCACGCCATTGGTCATCCGCAGCTCGTGGATATTTTTCTTGCCGGCACGCCAGTCATCCCGAAGGAGCTGTTCGAGCGTCCGGCCGTCTTCCGGTACAGTATAGTGGAAGATGATCATTTATACGCCTCTTTCCGAATGGTTAATTTCCATAATACGTATTGAAGAATTCATGGATATTTTCTTCCGGCTGGAGTCCGACAAGACGTCCGACCTCTTTGCCGTTTTCGTATTGGACGAGAGCCGGCCATTGGTCGATCCCATACTTATCCTTCGCCTGCTGCCCGAATTCCAGCATGTTGTACTGATTCACTTTCACGCCTTCTTCTTTTGCGATGGGCATGAGAATCGGTGTCATTTCCATGCAATAGTGACACTCGGGGTGGAAGAAGTAGACCGTCGTCGGTTCGCCGGACTGGATTTTCTTATCCACCACGTCAGGGAGCACGATGCTGTCGTAGTTTTCATTGCCGATCAGGTCGATTGTCGATTTCTCGAGATCATCCGTCCCGTACGGGTTATCCTGCAGCTTGGATTTGTTCGATGCATTGGTCAGCGCGATGATCGCCACAAAAAATACGACGACGATTCCGCCGATGATCAGAAGTTTCTTCAAGTCAGTTACGCTCCTTCGATTGTTTTAGCATGAGCACACTCGTGATGAATATGAGGGTGAACGCCGTCAGCGCCATGAAAGGGATAGTGATGAACCCCAGCTGATTCACATATTGGGCTGTACAAGGCACATCTCCGCACGTACCGCCATGCTCCTGCAGCAGCGTGATCTTCTGCAGTGCATAATGATAGCCTGACAGCAGACCGCCGATCAGGCTGAAGACAGCTGTCGTCAGTGCAATCCCGCTGTTCTTCTGGAAAAGGGCGATCCCCGCAATCAATACAAGGGGGTACATAAGGATTCGCTGATACCAGCAATACAAGCATGGGATGTAGCCTTTCACCTCAGAATAATAGAGTGAGCCAGCAGTTGCGACAAGCGCAACTGTCCATATGAATACCAGCCGGTTTTCCTGTCGTTTGTCCATGAGTTCTCTCCTTCCGCGCTTATCCGTTCTCAATTATAATGGGAAAGTATAATTTAAGCCATTCTGCGGCATGATTATCAGAAAAACGGGTACTAAGGATAAAGAGGTGATTTGTGTTGAGCGAGGAATTTGATTTATCGCCATTTGAAATGAGTATGATCGTCCGTCAGATGCAGCTGACGGATATACCGGAAATACTTGAAATGCAGAAAGTCTGCTTCCCGGGGATGGAACCTTGGGAGACGGAACATCTGGAAAGCCACTTATCGGTTTTCCCGGAAGGCCAGTTCGTAGCGGAGCTTGACGGCAGCATCATCGGATCGTGTTCGAGCCTGATCGTCAATTTCGCGGAATACGATGACCGCCATACGTGGGATGATATCTCGGACAATGGCTACATAACGAACCACAATCCGGAAGGCTATAACTTATACGGCATCGAAGTGATGGTGCATCCGGAATACAGAAGAATGCGGGTCGGGGAACGGCTGTATGAGGCAAGGAAAGAACTGGCGCGCCAGCTGAACCTGAAATCGATCATCATCGGCGGCCGCATTCCGAATTATCACAAGCATGCCGATGAAATGTCACCGCGTGAATACGTGAATGCCGTCGCCCGTCACAAAATCTATGATCCGGTCCTGACGTTCCAGCTCATGAACGACTTCACACTGATGCGCATCAATCCGAACTATCTGCCGGATGATCAGGCATCGAAGCGGTATGCGACGCTGATGGAATGGAACAACATCGATTACAAGGCAGTGAGCAAACGGCACTACAAGACGAGTTATCCGGTCCGGATCTGCGTCGTCCAATATCTGATGCGTAAAATATCCTGTTTCGATGAGCTTGCATCGCAAGTGGAATACTTCGTACGGGTGGCGGCTGACGCCAACTCGGACTTCGTTGTGTTCCCGGAAATCTTCACGACGCAGCTCATGTCATTCCTCGATGAGCCGTCCGCCAGCCAGTCGGTCCGCAAAATCTCGGAATACACCGAGGAGTATATCGAGCTCTTCAACGGGCTGTCCGTCCGATATAATGTCAACATCATCGGAGGCTCGCACTTCGTGGAAGAAGAGGACGAGGAAATTTACAATATTTCCTACCTGTTCCGCCGGGACGGGTCGATCGACAAGCAGTATAAGATTCACATTACGCCGAATGAGAAGAAGTACTGGGGCATCAGCGCGGGGGATTCCGTCCGGGTGTTCGATACGGATTGCGGCAAGATTGCCATCCAGGTCTGCTACGACATCGAGTTTCCGGAACTGGCCCGTATCGCTACGGAAAAAGGTGCCAATATCATCTTCACGCCGTTCTGTACGGAAGACCGCCAAGGTTATTTGCGTGTCCGATACTGCGCACAGGCGCGCGCTGTGGAAAACCAGATCTATACGGTCATTTCGGGCACAGTCGGAAACCTGCCGCAGGCCGTCAATATGGACATCCAGTATGCACAGTCGGCAATTTTCGCGCCGTCCGATTTTGAATTTGCCCGTGACGGGATCGTCGGGGAAACGAACGCCAATCTGGAGACGGTGCTGATCGGCGACGTGGACTTGGAAGTGCTGAAACGTCAGCGGCAGGAAGGGACCGTCAAACAGCTGAAGGACCGCCGGCATGACGTGTACCGGGTTGAATACTTCGCCAAGAATCCGGAGCAATGAAAAAACGGCTGCAGACTCATGAGGGCTGCTGAAAAAGTCTCATGAAAGCTGGAACATCCTCGGTAAGGTTGATTTCCGCTGCAGGCGGACGCTTTCCGCGGGCACGGCTCCAGCCGCTTCCCTCGCTGCGCTCAGTCCAGGGTCTTCCGCGCGTGCTGTTCCCGCAGGAGTCGCCGCCTTCCGCTCCAATCAACGGGAAACGGGCTGACGCAAGGGGCTGTCTCCATAGTTGTAGTAAACTTGAAACGGACCCCAAACTCAGGGAGCAGAGAAAACAAGGTACGGAGCAGTGAAAAGACGTTCGGTGGGTCAAATTCGACTCACCGAACGTCTTTTTTTGTGAACGCTGCACCGCATAAAAATTAGTCGTGCGTTTTTCAACGGACTCGACTCATGCCTGCAGTTTTTTTCTATTACAATAGATTCAACACGAAATCTGTTGATTTCCGCTACGAGCGGCCGCTTTCCCCGGGGGGAGGGGGGCACGGCTTCAGCCTAACGAATCGCGACAAGGGTTCGCTTGGCCGTATTTCTGCGTACTTTGCAGAAATTCAGACAGCCTTGCTCATAACACTTCGCTTTTATTCGCCGCTCTCCTCTCCGATCAACAAGTGTCTTTTATGACTAGATGAGGTGATGGATATGATGAAGAAGAAACAAGTCAATGAACGAAAACAGATGGAAATCTTGGCGGTCGAGCAATTGGTTCCACCAAATCATTTGGTTCGCAAACTGGATGCAGCGACTGATTTTTCGTTCATCTGTCCATTGGTCGAGAACTTGTACTCCGATGTGGGACGGACGAGCGTCGATCCGGTTGAACGTGTTTTAGCGGATGCGAAAGAGAAGCATGGAATGCAATGGACAGACCTGAAGGGCCTTAAAAAATTGTCCATGTAGGCGATGCCATCTTTTGGCGTCCAAAATTTGAAGAAACTCGCCAGGTGGACATGAAGTCCACTTGATAACAAAGATGCCCACACATATCCAGTGTTCTGCGGGGAACTGAGTTGATCGGAGTGCAGGGCGGCGACTCCTGGGGGATCAGCGCAGCGCGAAGACCCCACAGGAGCAAAGCGACGAGGAGGCTGAGGGCAAGCCCCCCGGAAAGCGTCCGCCCGGAACGGAGATCAACGGCGTTTGACTACTTGCTGATTTACACGTACAAAACCAAAAGGGTTGGAAATCTTTTCGATTTCCAACCCTTTTGTCAGCCGTTTTACTTGATGATCAGTCTTCCGTATCTTCTGTGTCCGGATCATTTTCATCCGGTACAAGTTTTTCCGCTTCCAAATACAGGATATGATGGCCTTCCACGTCTTTCACGGAGAACTCATAGCCCTGCTCGATGATCTTTTCTCCCGGAATCGCTTCGAATCGCTGGGACATGAACCAGCCGCCGATCGTATCGATATCTTCTTCATCGATGTCAATGCCGAGTGTCGTATTGACGTTTTCCAGCAGCATTTTGGCATCCAGGATGTAATGGTTCTCTCCGATGACCTGGACATCCGGAAGCTCATCTTTGTCGAACTCGTCCTGAATCTCCCCGACGATCTCCTCCAGAATATCTTCGATGGTCACCAAGCCCGATGTCCCGCCATATTCATCCATAAGGATTGCCATGTGGATGCGTTCCCGCTGGATTTTCAGCAGAAGGTCCCCGATTGCCATCGTTTCAATGACACGGATGATCGGCTGCATGTAGGCAACAACCGGAAGTTCACCGTTTTTCGGGTTTTTGATATAGGCGGTGAGCAGGTGCTTCATGTTGATTAGCCCGATGACGTGGTCCTTGTCACCGTCGATGACCGGATAGCGTGTGAATTGCTCAACGCCTTCCGTGTTGAACAGCTCTTTCGCGGTCATCTCTTTGTCGATCGACATCATTTCGGTCCGGGGCACCATGATCTCTTTTGCGACCCGGTCGTCGAATTCGAAAATTCTATTCACATACTTGTATTCGGACTGGTTGATCTCTCCGCTCTTGAGGCTGTCGGACAGAATCATCCGCAGCTCTTCTTCCGTATGGGCGACGTCTGCTTCGGACATCGGTTGGAAGCCGAACAGCCGTGTCACAAACCGAGAACTGAGGTTCATGAGCTTGATGACCGGATACATTGTCCGGTAGAAGATGATGAGCGGCATGGCCAATGACAGTGTGATCCGCTCCGCCTTCTGGATTGCGACTGTCTTCGGTGCCAGTTCCCCGACAACTACGTGGAGGAACGTCACAATGATCAGAGCGATGGCGAAGGACAGAAATGCGGTCAGGCTGTGAGACAGGGCCAAGTGATCGAAAACAGGCGCGAACAGCAGGGCGACGGTCGGTTCACCGAGCATACCGAGCCCGAGCGCAGTGATCGTAATACCGAGCTGGCAGGCAGACAGATAGTCGTCCAGGTTGGTCACGACGCGCTGGGCGTTGATCGCTCTTTTATTTCCTTCAAGAGCGAGCTGGTCGATCCGTGTCATCCGCACTTTCACTATTGCAAACTCAGCTGCCACGAAAAAGGCAGTGAGGGCGATCAAGGCAGCAAATGCTGCCAAGCGTATGGGAATATCCAAATAGGTGCTTTGTTCCATGCCGAACAAGGGGGGAACAAAGCGTACACCTCCTGTGGTTTAAAATAGGGTAGTTGATTCAATAATAAGGTAAAAGGGCGTGGATTTCAATGAATTTTCCTTCCAAACGGTTTTCCTGCTGCTATATGAGAAAATTTTCAAAAGATTAAAAGAAACTATTGACAATAGTGAAAAAAGCATGATAATCTGAAAACATTCGAAATCCGAAAGAAAGGGGTGCCTGACATGATGACAGCCGAAAAGAAAACGCGCCGCCAATTTCAAGCACCCCCTTTTGGACGATTGCCTGTTCCGCATTCTCTTTAGCGGAAAGGATGGACGGAGGGGCATGATCCCGATTCAGACGCGTGCTGCTGAAAATGCGGGCACGTGTCTTTTTTTCTGTCTTCAATTGGATGTCCTCACGCGTCAGCGTGGTGCATAGAAATGATGACGAGAGGAGCGTTATGGATGTGATTCAGATCGAAAAAGCAATGAAAGCGGAACAAACTGAGAAAAAAGAGACAGGTGATGGCGGATAGCCGGATGTTTCAAAGAAAGGTCGTAGAAAAGTATGTTTTCGGTATTAGGGAAATTAGGATGGTTTTTCAAAGAGAATAAAATGCGTTACACAGTAGCATTGCTGCTGCTGATCATGACGAGTGTATTTGCGATTGTTCCCCCATGGATCATCGGGAAGGCGATCGACGGAATCCACCTGAATACGATGACCCCGCACTTGCTGTGGACGTACATCGGCATTCTGCTTGTAATCACCGTCATCGGCTATATCGGCGATTTCGTCTGGCAGTATCAGCTGTTCGGCGGCGCGAATGTCATTGAACGGAAGCTGCGGGGCAATCTCATGCGCCATTTTCTTAAGATGACGCCTTCGTTCTATCAGCGGAATAAGACGGGCGATCTGATGGCCCGTTCGACGAATGACCTTCAGGCGATTTCGGAGACTGCGGGATTCGGTATTATGACGCTGATCGACTCGACGGTCTATCTGTTCACACTCATCGTCATGATGGGGTTCGCCGTCTCATGGAAACTGACGCTCGCAGCAATCCTGCCGCTGCCGATCCTCGCCTATCTCATGCAGGTGCTCGGCAAACGGATCCATCTGAAATTCGTGACGGCGCAGCGTGCATTCGGCGATTTAAACGATGACGTGCTCGAAGCTGTGGCGGGTGTCCGTGTCGTCAGAGCTTATGTACAGGAACGTGCTGAAGAGCAGCGCTTTGCGGATGCGACGGAAGATGTCTATAAGAAAAATATGGATGTCGAGCGGATTGACGCTCTGTTCACACCGATTTCCAAGATCATGACGTCGATGTCCTACATTATCGGTCTTGGCTACGGAGCTTATCTCGTCTCGGTCGGCGATATCACTCTCGGGGGTCTTGTCACCTTCAACGTCTATCTCGGCATGATCGTCTGGCCGATGTTTGCGATCGGGGAACTGATCAACGTCATGCAGCGGGGGAACGCATCGCTCGACCGTGTCCAGGAGACGCTCGATGCTGTTGAAGATGTACGTGATCCGTCAATGCCTGTGCAGATGGAACGACCGGGCATGGTCGGTTTCAGTGACGTGAGCTTCAGCTATCCTACGTCCGAACGGAAGAATCTGGATCAGATCCGTCTCCAGCTCGGCGGCGGCCAGACACTCGGCATCGTCGGTAAAACAGGCAGCGGCAAGACGACGTTCGTCAAACAGCTGCTGCGTGAGTATCCGGCGGGCGAAGGGCTGCTGACGTTCGACGGCAGACGGCTCGATGATATGACCAAAGAGCAGGTGAGGAACTGGGTGGGCTACGTCCCGCAGGACCATGTGCTGTTCTCCCGTTCCGTGCGTGACAATATCCTGTTCGGGAAGCCGGATGCAACGGAAGCGGATATTGCGGAGGCGATCCGCCTTGCCCATTTCGAAAAGGATCTGGAAATGCTGCCGGAAGGGCTTGGAACGCTTGTCGGTGAAAAAGGCGTGGCCCTGTCAGGCGGCCAGAAGCAGAGGATTTCGATTGCCCGGGCTCTCGTGAAAAATCCGGAAATCCTCATCTTGGATGATTCACTGTCGGCCGTCGATGCCAAGACGGAAACCAGGATTATTGAAAACATCCAGAACGAGCGGAGCGGGAAGACGACAATCATTACGACACACAGACTGTCCGCCGTCCAGCATGCAGACCGCATCATCGTGCTTGAAAACGGCCGTGTCACCGAAGAAGGCACACATGAAGAACTGCTTGAACAGAATGGCTGGTACAAGGAACAATATGACCGGCAGCAGATTGGAGGTGACGAGTCATGACAACCGGTAAACGGCTCGTCCACTATGCATTGCAATTCAAAGGGTACTTCATCGGCGGCATGGCGCTGCTCGCCGTCGCGGTAGGCGCCGACCTGCTCGGGCCGATCATCGCGAAGCAGATCATCGATAACCATATCGCAGGCTCGGATTCCGGGGGCATCGACTTCTCTCCGATTGCGAAACTGCTCGTCATCTTCTTTGCCCTCGCCGTCGTGACGGCAATATTCCGCTACGGTCAGTACATCATGCTGCAGGCGACCGCGAACCGGATCGTGCAGAAGATGCGGAATGAGCTGTACCGGCACATCCAGACACTGCCGATCAGCTACTTCGATAATCTGCCTGCCGGAAAAGTGGTGGCACGTGTGACGAACGACACGGAAGCGATCCGCCATCTGTATGTGACAGTCGTCTCGCAGTTCGCGATCAGCGGCATGTACATTATCGGGATCTATATCGCCCTGTTCAGCCTGGATGCCAAAATGGGTGCCATCCTGCTGTTCGTCCTGCCGCTGCTCTATGTCTGGATGATTCTGTACCGGAAATTCGCCTCCAAGGTGAACCATGTCATCCGCTCGAAAGTGAGCGACATGAACGGGATGATCAATGAGTCCATCAACGGGATGACGATCATCCAGGCGTTCGGACGGGAAAAGCAGATGGAAGAGGAATTCGAGGAACTGAATACGACGCATTACAATTATCAGACGAAACTGCTGAAAGTCGAAGCGGCCACCTCACACAACCTGGTCAACACGATCCGGTCGCTGACGTTCGTCATCTTCATCTGGTATTTCGCTGGCGCATCATTTTCTGCGGGCAGTGTCATTTCTGTCGGGATGCTGTATGCATTCGTGGATTATATCACCCGGCTGTTCAACCCGGTGACGGGAATCGTCAACCAGTTTGCACGTCTTGAGCACTCGCTGGTTGCGGCGGAGCGTGTATTCCAGCTGATGGACCGTGCGGGAGAGCCGGTCAGCGACGAACGGATGGAACGTTATCAAGGGAATGTCGCCTTCGAAGACGTCTGGTTCGCCTATAAGGAAAATGAGTACGTGCTGAAAGATATCAATTTCGAAGCGAAGCGGGGAGAGACGGTCGCCCTGGTCGGACATACAGGATCAGGGAAGAGCTCGATCATGAACCTGCTGTTCCGCTTCTACGACCCGGTGAAAGGGAAGATCCTGATCGACGGGCAGGACATCACTGCGCTTCCGCGGCAGACTGTCCGCAGCCACATGGGGATCGTCCTGCAAGATCCGTACCTGTTTACAGGCACTGTCGAGTCCAACATCAGCCTGCGGGACCCGCGTATCACCCGGGATGCTGTCCAGGAAGCGCTCGATGCGGTCGGCGGCGAACGTGTGCTGGAACATCTGCCGGGCGGCATCGACGAGCCGGTCGTAGAGAAGGGCAGTACGCTGTCGAGCGGACAGCGCCAGCTCATCTCCTTCGCGCGTGCACTTGCATTCGATCCGGCCATCCTCATACTGGATGAAGCCACTTCGAACATCGATACCGAAACCGAGGAAATCATCCAGCATGCAATGGATGTCCTGAAGAAGGGCCGGACGACGTTCATCATCGCCCACCGCCTGTCGACCATCAAAAATGCCGACCGCATCCTCGTGCTTGACCGCGGAGAGATCAAAGAAAGCGGAACTCACGACGAATTGGTTGCATTGGACGGTCAATATGCCCAGATGTATAAACTGCAATCGGGCATTTCCGTTTCGTAACTTGAATATGCAGTGAACCGTACTGCCCCGAATCATCCTACAGATGGTTCGGGGCAGTTTTTTCGTTTCATGAGTTTCTGAGGATTGTATGAAAAAGATTGCCAAGCGGCAGAAAAAAACATATATTTAGAGTATCGAAATGTTTTGACAAGAAAGTAGGGCATCTTTTGAATCTCATCAAGGACTGGGTCCAGACGATTTCATCCTTTAATCGCAATATCAAAAATTTCCTGCTGGCGAATGTATTCATCCAGATCGGTCTTGGCGTGTTCATGGTCATGTATAACTTGTACATCCGGGAACTCGGCATGCCGGAAACGGTCAACGGGAAGGTCATTTCCATGACAGCTCTTGCGACGGCTGTCATGCTTGTGCCGGCCGGTTTCCTGAGTGACCGGTTCGGCAGGAAGTGGCTCATAGCCGGAGGGACCGCCCTTGCGATGGCCACGCTGTTCCTGCGGAGTGCCGCTGTTTTGGAAGGGCCGATCGTCTTCGCTTCCCTGCTGACGGGAGTGTTCATGGCATTTGTCCAGGTGTCTGGAATTCCGTTTCTTGCAGAGAACTCGTCGCCGTCCGAACGGGTCAAGCTGTTCAGCATACAATTCGCACTCGTGACGGTCGCGCAAGTGGCAGGGAGCCTGGCGGGAGGATTGCTCGCGGATGCGCTGGAACTGCTTTTCAAGATGGAGACGGTCGATGCGATCCGCTGGTCGCTGTATATCGGTGCAGGAATCTTTGCGCTCGGACTGCCCCCGCTGTTCGCCCTGAAAGATCGGCCGCCTGTGCCTGTGCAGGTCCGTGAAGAGGCCGGGACAGCACCCGCTGATGCGGCCGCCGACAGTTTCAAACGGAATTTTACGCTCATCCTCCATTTCTCATTCGCAGGACTGCTGATCGGTCTCGGCTCAGGGCTCGTCGTCCCTTATTTGAACTTGTACTTCGCCAACCGGTTCCATGCGTCCAATTCGACGATCGGACTTGTGCTGTCACTCGGTTCTGCCATGACGGCGGTGGCGGCGATGATCGGTCCCATACTGGTCAAGAAGGTGGGCAAAGTGAAAGCGCTCATCATTTTTCAGCTGCTGTCGATTCCGTTCCTCCTGCTCACAGCCTTCACGAATTCACTGCTGTTCGCATCGCTCGGTTTCCTGCTCCGGCAGGCACTCATGAATGCCGGCAATCCGATCCAGAGTGCCATCGCCATGGAACTGGTGACCGATAAGTACCGGGGGCTCGCAAATTCCATGAACCAGACGGTATTCCAGCTCGGCTGGGCATCGATGGGCCCGATTGCCACGGGTCTCGTAGTGGCGCAGGGGTTCTATTGGGGATATGCCGTCGCATTTTCCATCACGGCAGGTCTGTATGTCGTTTCATCCATCTACTATTACATTGTGATCGGCAAGCAGGACTTATCCGCCGAATGAAAAAAAGATGTCCGGGCAGTCAATTGACTGTTCGGGCATCTTTGCATGGAAGCGTTTCAGCGCTTCGGCTGTGTTTCTTTCCAGGCGTTCTGCTCGTCCGGAACCCGGCTCTTGTCCTCGAAGACATTCTCCGTTTTCTGATCCTCGACGTGCAGCTGGGTCTTTTCTTTCTTCAGCTGATCAGGTGTTTTGCCATCCATCCTGCATCCCTCCGTAACTGGTGATCGGACGTAGTATGGATCCCGCGCCAGCTATTATTCATATACATGGAAAATCATCAGTTCATGGACCATCTTCTTCACTTTATCCTCATCATCCGGTATGCTGCCTGTCCACCGGATCGTTCCGTCGGGAAGATAGTCGCCGGTGTAGCGATCCGGGCCCAGGTGGAAGGAGAAAGTCCATCCCGGAAGCTGTCCGCCTGCAAACATCGGCTGGACTTTGAAGTGCTGAAGCATATCCATCGCCTCCTTTCATGATTCAAAGATTTTAGGCATACAGTAACTGCAAAAGGGGACAGGAGGGCAGTACATGTTCGTTGCCAAACTGAAATCGGCCATCCATGAGGAATACAAAGCGTATTTCCTATACCGGTCGCTGTACGATACAGTCGAGAAGCCGATGTGGAAAGACTTCATCCGCCATATGTATGAAGACGAAAAAAGCCACTATGAGATGTTCCAGCAGCTCCATTATATGCTGACCGGCAGTTATGTTGCCAATCCGAAACGTCCGGCTCCCTGCTATGACGTCAAAGCATGCGTCCAACAGGCGCTTCTTGATGAACTGGAAGCAGTTGAAACCTATAAGGAGATGCTGCTGTCCATACCGATCCAGGACGCCTATAACCCGCTGTTCATCGCCATGCAGGATGAGATGGAGCACGCGATCCGGCTGTCGGTCATCTACAATGGACTTCAGTGAACAAGTAAAAACCGTCCTCGCAGGAAGGACGGTTCGAAAAAAGAACTATATATAATGCATTGAAATGAATTCCTGAGGCCAATCAGAAAGTCATCGTTCAGTAGACAGCATGCTGCCAAAGGACTGCACGAAGAATATGTCGGAAGATCGGTCAGGAGGACATTACTATAAGCCCTGTGTTATCCTCCTGCTGCATGAGTAAAGATCTGCCGGCAAAACAACTATAGCACTAAAACGGGGAGGTGTAAATATCCGGGGTGCTGGGAATGTATACTGGCCGCTCCAGGCTTTTCCTCTCACTCGTGCTGCATATCGGACAGCAGGCTGCTGAAGTAATGGACGGCTTCCAGCATCCTCGGACCGTACCAGAACATCTCGCCGTCTACTGGGAGAATCAGGGAATTCGGCAGGATCTCCTGAAATTCCTTGATGTGCTTCTGCTTGAATGGATACGGCTCGGAAGCCAAAAGGACTACTGAAGGATCCAGGTCTTGGATGTCTTTCGGCTCAAGTGCCGGATAACGCCCGAGAAATCGTGCCGCAGCATTCGTGAAGCCGAGGTGCTCCAGAACCGACTGGATGTATGTCGTCCTCCCGGCAGCCATATACGGCTTCTTCCAGATGACATAGAGCACGTCACCTGATACGGTTCCTTCCAGCGTTTGGAATCCTGCTTTCGCCTTCTCTGCCAGCTGCCGACCTTCGGGCAGACGGCCGGTTATATCGCCGATGTCTATCATCATCCGATAGGCGTCTTCGATGGACTGTACTTCCGCCACGTAGACAGGCACATGCGGTTCAAGCGTTTCCACCATTTCTTTCGTATTCTCTTCCTTCTCGGCGATGATCAGATCGGGTTGCAATTCCAGGATCCGATCGAGTTTCAGATCTTTCGTCCCGGCCACCGCCGGAACGTCCAGCACATCCGGAGAAGGGTGGATGCAGAACCGGGTGCGTCCCGCCGTTTCATCCGCCAGTCCGAGTGCGAACAGGGTGTCCGTCACAGCAGGACATAGGGACACGATCCGCTTCGGCGGGTATGTATACGTGACCGTCCGGCCGAGTGCGTCCGTAACTGTCCGCTCCATGCAATCATCCTTTCAGCTTAAAGTAGTGGCAGCAGTCTGCCTGAATGGCATTTCCATACGAAACGGCAACATGCCAATACGGCGCTGCATTTAACTCATGACCTCTATGTCACTTCCATCGTACAGGAAACACAGATGGAATTCATCCGCCGCACCCTGAGCTGTCCGGCCCTAACGATTGGGCGGAAAGCGCTGTTCTGGTATACTGGATGAAACTGAACAGAAAAAGGTGAGGCAATGGATTTTCTATGGGTACTGCTGTTCATGGCGCTGATCGGGGCACTGATCGGCGGCTTTACAAACCACCTGGCGATCAAGATGCTGTTCCGTCCGCATGAAGCGAAATATATAGGCAAGTGGCATATCCCCTTCACACCGGGTCTCATTCCGAAACGCCGGGATGAACTGGCTGTCCAGCTCGGCAAGACGGTCACAAATTATCTGCTGACGCCGGAAACGTTCCGGAAACGCCTGCTGACACCTGAAATGGCGAAGAAGACCGAGACGTTCCTGCAAGGTAAATTGGAGAAGGAGATCCTCTTGTCGGACAGGACGCTCGCGGACTGGCTGGAACTCGGCGGCGTGCACGGAATGGAACGGAAGATCGACCAAAAGGCCGGTCAGCTGATCGATGAACGGTTCCAGGCGGTCAAGACGGCTGTATTGTCCGGAACAGTTGAGGAGACAGTCCCGGCCAAGTGGCTGGAGCAGGCGGAAGAGCATATCCCGTCACTCACTTCCTACATACTCGGAAGGGCGGACGGCTTTGTGGACAGCTATGAAGGCAAGGTGATGTTCCAGCGGCTGATCACGGATTTCCTTGAATCGAAAGGAACGCTCGGCGGCATGGTCAAAATGCTGTTCGGCGATTCGAATTCGCTGGTTGAGAAGGTGCAGCGGGAAGCGAGGAAGTTCATCGCCGCACCTGGGACGACGCAGTTGATCGAAACGATGCTGACGAATGAATGGACCAAGCTGAAACAGCGTCCGATGGCAGAACTCGCTGGCGGGTTCGACTGGGAAGGGCTCGGCACATCCCTGCGCAATTATGCGCTGGATGAGCTGGATGCAGCCGGCCGTCTGGCACAGCCGATCCGCCATTATTGGGCGGACGGGGCTGCCTGGACCGCAGAACATCTTACACCGCAGCTCGTCGAGTTCGCGTTTGCACAGGCGGAAGTCCAGCTCGAGCAGTCCTTGAAGAGATTGAAACTCGACCAGATCGTCAAAGAACAGGTCGATACGTTCCCGGTAGCCGTCCTCGAGGATCTTGTGCTCGGCATCTCGAGACGGGAGTTCAAAATGATCACTGTTCTTGGTGCACTGCTCGGCGGTATCATTGGAATTGTACAAGGACTCATTGTATACTTTACCAATCTGACGTAATCATTTAGGGGGAATTGAACATGGCAGTCAACATCTATGACGACATCAACACATTGGAAAGCTCACTTCGCGCAACAGACGAATTTGAAGGCGTGAAAGAAGCGATCGAGCGCGTAAAACAAGATAAGCAAGCATTGGAACTGTTCCGTAATTTCCGTGAGATCCAGATGACGCTCCAGCAGAAGCAGATGGCAGGGGAAGAGATCCAGCCGGACGAATTGGAGCACGCGCAGAAGACGGCGCAGCTGTCCCAGCAGAACCCGAAGATCATGGAAATGCTTGAAGCGGAGATGAAATTGAGCGGTATCATCGATGAAATCAACCGCATCCTCATGAAACCTGTGCAGGACCTGTACGAAACAATGAATTGATGCAAAAAACCAGCCGGACAGGCTGGTTTTTTGTTTTCCGGATTTGCTATACTGAGTGACAGAGAAGACCGGCACGGACTGCCGGAGAAAGTTGGGCTAGTTATGCAAATGATCGCGCTGCAGGGCGATTTCAAAGAAGATTGGAAGCGGATGTTCATCCACCTGGCGAATTTGTTTTTCGAGGAGACCCATATTTGCCGGGAAGGTGAGTCCGGCAGCCTGACGTTCCGTTTTGAAGAACAGGCGGCAGAAGGACAGCTTTCTGTAAAAGGCTTCCTTTCAGCGGATGAACGCACATTCGAAGCATCATTCACCGAAAAGGCGGAAGGCGGCACGGAAAAGGAACGGAACCGTCAATGGAAACGGCTGTATTCCCATGTGTTCCTTGAAACGCTCGAGGCGTACACTGGTATAACGCAGGAGTGGGGCATCCTGACGGGAATCAGACCGACGAAGCTGTATCATACCTATTTGCAGAAGGGGCTGAGCCAGGAAGAGGCCAAGGGTCTGCTGATGTCGAAACACCGGGTGTCTCGCAGGAAGGCAGACCTGCTGGAGAAGATTGCTGATGTGCAGCTGGAAGCCGTTCCGGACCTGTACAGACTGGAACGGGAGGTCAGCATCTACATCGGTATTCCATTCTGCCCGACGAAATGCGCCTACTGTACGTTTCCTGCGTATGCCATCCACCGGAAAAACGGGCGGGTGGAAAATTTCCTGGACGGTCTGCACGAAGAGATCCGTCAGCTCGGCGAATGGCTCGAGCGCCGGCAGATCCGTGTGACGACGATCTATTTCGGCGGCGGCACGCCGACATCCATCGAAGCGGAGGAGATGGACGCGCTGTACGAAGTGATGGCCGAATCCTTCCCGTTCATGGAGCACGTACGGGAAGTGACCGTGGAAGCCGGACGTCCGGATACGATCACCCCGGCAAAGATCGACGTGCTGAAGAAGTGGGGCATCGACCGGATCAGTGTGAACCCGCAATCCTATACCGACGAAACCCTGAAAGCGATCGGCCGCCATCACACCGTCCAGGAGACGATCGACAAGTTCAAATTGTCACGCTCGATGGGCATGAAGAACATTAACATGGACCTGATCATCGGCCTGCCGAACGAAGGGACGGAGGAGTTCCGTCATTCACTCGCGGAAACCGGAAAACTTCAGCCGGAGTCCCTGACAATCCATACGCTGTCGTTCAAGCGGGCATCCGAAATGACACGCAACAAAAAGAAGTACGAAGTGGCAGACCGTCCGACCGCTGAAGAGATGATGAGACTCGGTGAACAATGGACAGAGGAGAACGGCTACGTCCCTTACTACTTGTACCGCCAGAAAAACATCCTCGGCAATCTTGAAAACGTCGGCTATTCCAAGCCCGGTGAAGAGAGCATCTACAATATCATGATCATGGAAGAGGTCCAGTCGATCATCGGCATCGGCTGCGGAGCATCCAGTAAATTCCGCGACCCTGCAACGGGCCGCATCACGCAATTCCAGAATCCGAAAGACCCGGCTGCGTATATCTTGTCGTATCAGGAGTCGATGGAGAAGAAGCTGGAGCTGCTGGATGAAATCTTTCCGGAAACCGTCACGAATTAAAGGAGTTTCCCTTCCGTTCCCGAATAGGTAATGAACAGCCATTCATTTACAGAAGGCTGGCCGGATAACGGGGAAGGAAGGGGACTACCATGTTTCAGACAATTATACTTACAAAAAACGGCAGGCACGCATCCTTGACGCTGAATCGTCCGGAGTCGATGAATGCCATGGATGATATCATGATGGCTGAACTAGCAGCTGCGTTCGAATCACTGAAGGATGATCAAGATGTCCAGCTGCTGACAATCCGGGGGGCAGGCCGGACGTTTTCGGCGGGCGGAGATATAAAAAAGATGGCGGATCCCGCATCACCGATGGACATGACAGACGTGATGAAGTCGATCACACGTTTATCGAGAGCATTATATCTGCTCCCGCAGATCACGATTGCGGCTGTCCACGGATCGGCCGCCGGGCTCGGATTCACACTGGCGCTTGCGTGTGATATCATCATCGCGGAAGAGGACAGCAAGCTTGCGATGAACTTCATCGGAATTGGTCTTGTTCCGGATGGGGGCGGCCACTTCTACCTGAAAGAACGGATCGGTGCCGCGAACGCCAAGAAGATGATTTGGGCCGGCGACGTGCTCGATGCGAAAACAGCGAAGGCGGCGGGTCTCGTCGACGAGCTCGTGCCGAGCGGCCAATCCGGGCAGGCCGCAACTCATCTGGTGTCTTCCCTGCTGAAGTCGCCGCTGTCCGCCATGATGGCAACGAAACGGATCCTGCATGGAAGCAATGAGGCTGAACTGACGGACATCCTGGACAGGGAGGCTGCCGCTCAGATTGCGATGAGGCAGACAGCCGACCATATGGAAGGGATCCGGTCATTCATCGAAAAAAGAAAACCTGTTTTTGAAGGGAAGTAAAGTTGAAAACCGGCATCCGACTAAAAGGAAGATGCCGGTTTTTCATCGGCAAAGCAAATTAGAGTGCAGTATATCGGGAAAGCGTTATAATGAATGTTGCAGCAGGAACCTGCATACGGAAACTATAGTCGAGGAGGGCTCAGTCGTGGGGAACGCGGAAATCCGGCCGGATGTTAAGAGGTTCATCGCCGATCACCGTGACGAGTTTGAAAGGCAGCTGCTGATCGAAGCAGTTACGGTGAATGACAAGATAGGTGAAATACTCCGGATCGGCAATATCGACCTTATCAATAATGCACATAAACTCGTCACCTTTGTCAGTGAGGCCCAGCAGGATGAACTGGTCGCTTTCGCGAAAGTGGAAGGGATCGCCTGGGCGAAGCATTCGCTGACACTCTATTTTAAACTGGAATGGGTATCAGCCATCCGCCGCACCATGTGGAAATTCATCCGCCAGTATATCGAGCAGTATAAGAAAGACTTTACAGCCGGCCAGTTTTTCGAGTTGGAGAAGAAAATCAACTCCAGGCTGGATGTCTTCCTGAATGAGTTCTTCCTCAGCTATTCACGCTACAAGGACGAGCAGATCACATCACAGCGGGAACTTGTGGAAGACTTGTCGGTACCGATCATACCGATCACTGAAACGATAAGCATCCTGCCGCTCATCGGCAAATTGGATTATTTCCGGACGACGGTCATCCAGGAGAAGGTGCTGTTCGAAATCAGCCGGATGCATATCCAGCGGCTGATCCTGGATATGTCAGGGATCGCTGAAATGGAAGACGAGGTCATCGACAATCTGGGGAAAGTGATTGACAGCACGAAACTGATGGGATGCGAAGTCGTCATCACCGGACTGCGGCCGGATGTTGTACGCAAGATGGCGGTGCTCGGACGGGAATTCGACAGCGGCACGGAAACGCTCGGTACGCTCCAGCAAGCCATCCAATGGTATTTGTAATAGAAAAAACGCTTATCCGCGTTCAAAGCGGGCAAGCGTTTTTTGTTTGTATTTATCGGCAGTCGTTCGCCATTCGAAATATCCTTTTTCGACAGCCCGGATCAGCAGTTCGGCCGTCGCGATATTGGTGGCGAGCGGGATGCCGTACACATCACAGAGCCTCAGCAGGGCGCTGACGTCCGGCTCATGGGGCTGCGCCGTCAGCGGGTCCCGGAAGAACAAGATGAGATCCAGCTCGCCGGTCGCAATCATCGCACCGATCTGCTGATCACCGCCAAGAGGTCCCGAATTCATCCGATTGACGGTCAGATCCGTCTCATCCATGATCCGTTTTCCGGTTGTCCCCGTCGCGTACAGCGTGAATTTCTTGAAAATCGATTCATAGGCAATGGCGAAATTCACCATTTCGTCTTTCTTCTCGTCGTGTGCAATCAATGCAATCTTCAACGTCTGACACTCCCCTCTGGTCAGCCTAAGGATATCATAATATCAAGCTTCATACCTCATACGTGGAACAGCAGCAGTTTGCCTGCCGGCGATGCGAGCCGGTGTGTCTGATTGGACAGGTTCTGCTTCTCGATCATTTCACGGCCGATGACTTTTGCGGCCTCGTCGGTCTCTGCTGTGAATGATTCGTCCGTGATCAGTGTTCCGTCCTTTTCATACGCTGTCAGTTTGTAAGTTCTCATTTAATCAGTCCTCTCCCTGGTGTTTCCACCATTATACTATGAAAAATCATTAGGTGAACAGTCATTCATTTCAAACACTTTGTAAAGGATGCTTGACATGGCGGGTGACGTAAAGTAAGCTTTACGTAAAGGACGGTATACACGCACAGCTTGAAGGAGGGTATCGACCTGGAGAATAAGATCAGGGAACGGCGGACCGAGCATAGCTGGACGCAAGATGACCTTGCGGAAAAACTGGATGTTTCCAGACAGACAATCATTTCACTTGAAAAAGGCCGTTACAATCCGTCGCTCATCCTGGCATTTAAGATCGCGAAGCTGTTCGGCTGCAGGATAGAGGATATTTTCATACCCGAGGAGGAATGAAGATGTATGATAATTTCAATATATGGACATTTCTGGCGGGACTGCCGCTTGGGCTTCTGATTGCCGGAGCGGTGTGGCTGCTGACACGGAGAAAGCTGAAGAAGGAACGCGCCTTCGACGAACGGTACAGGACCATCCACCGTCACGCACGTTCGATTTCATGGATGGCGACGACTGCGGCAGTGCTGGCTGCCTGGATGATTGTGCTGATTGTGCAGGGACCGAAACTTGCATTCTTTCTGCTGACCGGTATTTGGGTTGTGCACATGCTCTCCTATATGATCGGCGCCGCTGTTGCATCCAGCCAAAATTGAAGGAGGACTGTCAATGGATATTTCTATAGACACGATTGCAGGTTTTTTCACAGGGGCTGGTGTCAGTCTGCTGCTGCTATATCTGTACTTCAGGAAAGGCAAAAAATACCGGCGTTTCGAT
The DNA here is from genome assembly GCF_030406775.1 of Sporosarcina trichiuri. Classification (NCBI taxonomy): domain Bacteria; kingdom Bacillati; phylum Bacillota; class Bacilli; order Caryophanales; family Caryophanaceae; genus Sporosarcina; species Sporosarcina trichiuri. The sequence goes on from NZ_CP129119.1 coordinate 247,354, forward strand.
GAACGGTATGAACGGATCCACACGCTTGCGAGAAATGTGTCCTGGTCGCTGACACTGGTCACGCTGACCGCCATGTGGATCACCCTCCTATTGATGGAAGGTCCGAAACTGGCATTCTATCTTGTTTTATCAGCATATATTGTCTTGCTCCTGTCTTATATGAGCAGCGTGTTCATCCTGAATCGAAAACTATGAAACGGATTATAGTCTCGTGCGTATAGAAAACTGAGTATATAGAAAAGGGGATATTTGATGACACTGCAAATCGAACATGTAACGAAGCGATTCGGTGATTTCACGGCTGTCGATGACTTATCACTGACCGTGGAGGAAGGGACGATGTACGGCTTCCTCGGTGCGAATGGCGCCGGCAAGACGACGACATTCCGGATGATCCTCGGCTTGCTGACGCCGAACGAAGGAACGATTACCTGGAATGGCCGGCCTGTCAACTACGCGACGAGCCCGCAGATCGGCTATCTGCCGGAAGAGCGGGGGCTCTATCCGAAGATGAAAGTCGAGGACCAGCTGCTGTTTCTTGCTGAACTGCGCGGCATGAAACGGGCAGATGCAAAACGCGAGCTCGGCGCATGGCTCGACCGGTTCGAAGTGCCGCAATACTTGAATAAGAAAGTGGAGGAACTGTCAAAAGGGAACCAGCAGAAGATCCAGGTCATTGCGGCACTCCTTCATAAGCCGAAGCTGATCATACTGGATGAACCATTCTCCGGTCTCGATCCCGTCAACGTGGAACTGCTCAAGAAAGCGATCCTCGACATCCGTAACAGCGGGGCGACCATCATCTTTTCAAGCCACCGGATGGATCATGTGGAAGAGCTGTGCGAGCAGTTCAGTATCATCGACCACGGCAGGCAGATCGTCAGCGGCACGCTGAAGGACGTGAAGCGGTCATTCGGCAAACAGAATGTCCGGATCCGTTCGGACTACCCGCTCGATGCACTGAACGAGGTGCCAGGTGTGCTCGCGGCAACGACGACGATCGAAGGGGCCGTCTATCAGGTGGAGTCCGATGAAACAGCCGGTAAACTGCTGGAAGAAGCCTTGAAATCCGGGCCGGTCCGTCAGTTCGAGATCGAGGAACCGACACTGCAGGATATCTTCATAGCAAAGGTGGGGAAAGAACATGCGTGAATTCTGGATCATCTTCAAACAGGCCTTCCTGACCAAGGCGAGGACGAAATCGTTCGTCATCACAACTGTTCTGGTCATCGCTGGCATCTTCCTGCTGTCCAACCTGCCGCGTATCCTGGACGCCATCGACGGTATCGGCGACGGCGAAAACGAGACGCTGGAAGTATATGATGCAAGCGGGCAGCTGTTCGATCCGCTGGCGGCTGTTGTGAAAGCGAACGATCCGGATTCCTACATCGAATTGGAGAAAACGGACGAACAGCCGAAGGTGCTCGAAGAGAAAGTGCGGTCGGAGGATATCGACTCATTTCTGACGCTCGATCTCGACAAGACAAATACAATCCACGCGACCTACACGACACTCAGCAGCATCGACACCGGACTTCCGGACGACGTGAAGAATGCTCTGCAGACCGTCCAGGCCGGAGTCAAGGCCGATGAGCTGTCCCTGTCTTCCGAACAGGTGGATTCGCTCTTCACGCAGGTGAACTTCGAAACGAATAACATTTCGGCCACTGCGAAATCCGAAGACGAACTGAATCAGGCGCGGATCCTCGTTTACGTGCTCATGTTCGTGATCTACTTCGCCGTCATCCTCTACTCGGGTATGATCGCGACGGAAGTGGCGACCGAAAAATCGTCACGCGTCATGGAGATCCTCATTTCGAGTGTGTCACCGGTCAAGCACATGTTCGCGAAAGTGCTCGGCATCGGGTCGCTCGGGATCGTCCAGATCGTCGTTTACGCAATCGCAGGATTCATCGCCTTCAAGACGACTGCGTCGGAAGCGACGGAAGGATTTGCAAGTTTCTTCAGTCTGTCGGATATCGATCCGATGACACTCGTCTATGCGGTCATATTCTTCCTGCTCGGCTACTTCCTCTATGCGACCCTTGCGGCGCTGCTCGGCTCGCTCGTCAGCCGGACGGAAGACGTCCAGCAGATGATCATGCCGATGACACTCCTGATTGTGGCGGCGTTCATCCTGGCGGCATCAGGCCTCGGGAATCCGGAACTCGGGTATTTGAAATACGCATCGTTTTTCCCGTTCTTCACACCGCTTGTCATGTTCCTGCGGGTCGGTATGCTCGATCTGCCGGTATGGGAACCGCTGCTCGGCATCGCCATCATGCTCGTCACGATCTTTGTGCTCGGCTGGTTCGGCGCCCGCGTCTATCGGGGCGGCGTGCTCATGTACGGCCCATCCCGTTCATTGAAGGACATTAAGAAGGCGATCCAATTAGGGAAAGAGTAACTCACCCATCGAAAAGCGGGGGAACAGCCGGTTCCTCCGCTTTTCGATTTTTTAACCGTTTCCGGAATCTCCAGGAGACGGTCGCGGGATGAGGGGAACTATGGTAAAATTAGAACAAATATTCGACCGGAAGGAGCAGGAAAAGATGATCCGTTTTCTACATGCAGCCGACCTGCATCTCGACAGTCCGTTCAAAGGGATCACAGACATGACGGCAGACCGGCTGGCCGGTCTTCGGGAAAGCACTTTCACAGCATTCCGTAACCTGATTCGGCATGCTCTGGCTGTCCGGCCGGATTTCGTGCTGCTCGCCGGGGACATCTACGATGGGGAGGATCGCAGCCTGCGTGCGCAGAAACGGTTCCACGACGGTCTTGAACAGCTGGGTGCCGCCGGGATTCCGGTCTTCCTGTCGCATGGGAACCATGATCACCTGTCCGGCGGCTGGGTGCGCTTCGGCCTGCCGGACAATGTGACCGTATTCGGACCGGTTGTGGAGACATATGAGCTTACGGTCAGGGAACACAAAGTCGCCATCCATGGCTTCAGCTATCGCGAGCGCCATATCGAACGGGCGATGATCACAGACTATCCGGCTGCAGCGCCGGATGACGGCATCCTCCATATCGGAATGCTGCATGGCAGCATAGCAGGTGATAAGAGCCATGCCGTCTACGCGCCATTCACGAAAGAATCGCTGCTTCAGAAAAATTATGCATACTGGGCGCTCGGTCATATACATAAACGGCAGCTGCTGCACAGCAATCCGCCGATCGTCTACCCCGGCTGCCTGCAGGGCCGTCATAAAAACGAGCCAGGCATGAAAGGGTTCTATGATGTGGAACTCGGCGGACCTGAAGTTTCCATGCAGTTCGTCCCATGTTCGGCAGTTGTTTTCGGGGAAATCGAGGTCGATTGCTCACATGTCCGTCATGCGACCGACTGGCTGAATGCCTGTCTGGCGAAGGCGGGATCGATGACAGCCCGTACTGGTCCCGTTATCCTGCGGGTTCACAACTGCAGATTGTCCGAAGAAGCGGAACAGCTTTTTGCGGGAGCGCCGCGTGCCGAATGGCTCGAGATTCTCCGTGAATCGGCAGGCGATGACGTCTGGTTCTCCGGGCTGGATTTTGAACCTTCGGGAACAGGTTCAGGTCTCGGGGATTCCCCTTTGATCCGTTCGGTGATGGAGCGGCTTTCAGGCTGGGACGCAGAAGAATGGCAATCCGTACTGGCAGACGTCTATCAGCATGCCAGATCGGCTCCGTATCTCGAGCCGGCTGATGAAGAGAGGCAGCAGCGCGTGAAGGAGGCGGCAGCCGATCTGGTTGCCGGGGAACTGGCGAAATGAGAAAGGGGGAGCGGCAGTGCGCATTAAAGAGCTGACGATCTATGGGTTCGGCAGGCATCGCAATGTCACGGTGACGCCTGGAGAACGGATTACAATATTCTTTGGTGAGAACGAGGCGGGAAAGACGACGATCCATCAGTTCATCCTCCAGGTCCTTTTCGGATTTCCGCCGAAAAACGGTGCGCTCCTGCGTTATGAACCGAAAGACGGTGCGGCCTACGGAGGGAAGCTGCTGCTGGAAGATCCGGAATATGGGCAGTTCGAAGTGGAGAGGGTCCGCGGCAGGTCGGCAGGCGATGTGACCGTACGCTTTTCGGATGGCACGACAGCCGGTCAGGAAAAGCTGTCGGCGATACTCAGGCAATACGACCGGACCGCTTTCGAGTCGATCTTCTCCTTTTCGCTGTTCCAGCTGCAGGGGCTCGAACAGATGGATGCGGACGAACTGAGCCGGACTCTTCTTTCTTCCGGAACGACGGGAGTCGACCTTCTTCTGCAGCTGGAAAAGAAGCTGGAGAAGGAGAAGGGCGAACTGTTCAAGAAATCGGGCAAGAATCCGCGGATGAATATTGTTTTGAAGGAACTGCGCGAACTCGAGACGGCAATGAAAGAACAGCGCAGCCGAATGGATGAGTACGGTCCCTCCATGGAGCGTCTGCACGAAACGGGACAGCTCATTACACAGAAGCGGCAGGAACTGGATGGAATTCGTCAGGAAGCAGGAAAGCTGCAGGCTATGCGGCTCAGGCTGCCGGCCGAAGAAGAGCGGAAGAAGCTGACTGCTGAATTGGAACGACTTGGCAATGCTGTGTTCCCGCCCAACGGCATCCGCGAGCAGGAAATGCTGGAAGCGAAGAAAGTGGAGACGGAAGCGGTGCTCAGCCGGTCCCGTTACGAGCTGGAAGCACTGACCGATCGTACGGAGGGACAGGCGGACCCTGAACACTTGACGGTTTTAAAGGTGCTTCTGGACAAAGAGCAGGATTGGCAGGATCTCCGGCAGCAGGAATACCGCTGTGCATCCGAGCAGACACGCCTCCTGAATGAACAGCAGCACCTCCTCGACCGCTTGGGAGCGGCGGATACGGAAACGGCCGCCAAACTGCGCAGTGCCGACAGCTCCCTTGCCGCCGAACAGCGGCTGCAGGGACTGGCGGCGGCAGTTGAGAGGGCGGAACAGGCCGCACAATCCTGCGAAACGGAATGGCGGCGGGCGAAAGAACAGGAAGACCGGTCACTTGCAGCTCTCAGACAGCACCAAGCCGGGAAACCGTCTGCGGAAGACGAGGCGGCTGCATCGAAATGGCCGGGAGTCAGAATACGTTTGGCGGAGGCGAAAGCCTACACGGCACTCGCCGGCGGACAGCAGGCAGACGGAGCCTCGAATGCTGGATGGGTGATCATTGCTGCAGCTCTGATCGCCATGGCGGCAGGTGCCTTCCTGAAGCAATGGGCGCTTGTCCTGTTCGGTCTGCTGACAGCCGCAGCCGCCGTCATCCTCCTGAAGAAGCGGCCTGCGGAAGATCGGCAGGATGATCGGGAACAAGAGATGCGGGCCCTGGTGAAAGCATATGCCGGGAAAGAAGAGGACTATGAAAAGCTGTGCAGCCGTGTAGCGGAATATGCGAGAACGGAGGAGCAGCTTCAGCTTACTGTCCGGCAGAGCGCGGGGCAGCGGGAGGCACTTGGAGCGGAACTGGCAAGGATCCGTGACACGGAAGAGGAGAATGGGCGCTTGCTCCAGCAGGCGCTTGCAGTACACGGGTTCCAGCCATATGCGAGCCCCGGCATGATTCCCGAGCTGTTCCGCATGCTGAACAAACTCCAGGAAACCGATCGGCTGCTGGCTGACCTGACGGATGAGCTGCTTGCGATCCGCAGCCGGCTGGACACCCATCGGAGGAAGGCCGAGGACTGCCTCGGACGTGAACTTCCGGAAACCGACCTGTATACTGTCATCAGGCAGTATGCAGGCAGCCTGCAGGAGCAGGTGAATGCAGCGGAAACCGGCCGTGTGCAGGCGGAGCAGCTCAAGCGGACGATCCATGATAAGGAAAATGAGCTCAAGACATATCGGGAGAAGGAACTTGCATTGTTCGCAAAAGCCGATGCCGCGGACAAAAAGACATTCTACGAGGCATATGACCGGTCGCAGCGCAGACAGGCACTGACGGCTCGGCTCGACAGCCTGGAAGCGCAGCTGGCCTCGCAGCGTGACGCGGATGTCCGGGATATTTCAGAAACGGAACTCGCGGCGCTTGAAGATCATCAGGAACAGCGCCTTGCGGATATCGAAAAGGAACTGACCGCACTGACCGAGGAGCAGGCTGCTCTCCGGCACAAAACGGAGGCGCTGCTGACGGAGGACGCCCATCTGCTGACACAGCAGAAATTCGAAAGCAAAAAAGCCGAATTCAATGAACTTGCCATGGAGTGGTCGGTGAAGCAGGCAGTCGCGGAAGCGATCCGGCAGACGATGGCAGACTTGAAAGAGACGAAACTGCCTGCCGTCCTGCAGCGCGCAAACCGGCACTTCCATCATGTGACAGGCGGCGCCTATGATACACTGGCTATAGGGGACAGCGATCATTTCCTTGCGCTCCGCAGTGACGGACAGTCCTTTTCAATCGCCGAACTGAGCCAGGCGACAAAAGAACAGGCGTACTTATCACTCCGTCTGGCATTGGCAGGGGAGCTGCTGGGAGACGCACCATTCCCGATCATCATGGATGACCCGTTCGTCCATTTCGATGGCAGACGGCTCAGCCGTATGATTGGTCTGCTGGAGATTCTTGCGGCAGACCATCAGCTGTTCATCTTCACCTGCCATGAAGAACTGGCTGCACAATGGCCGGACGCAGCGATCATCACTGTTTCCGAAATCGGAAACAGTCAGGAGGCAGTGAAACTATGAAAAAACTATTGGACTATAAAGTAGGGGAACCGATCGATCTCTATTTGTTCATCAAGCAATCGAACAAGGGTATCACCCAGCAGGGCAGCCCGTTCATGTCGCTCGTCCTGCAGGATAAAAGCGGCGACCTGGAAGCGAAACTATGGGACACCGGGGACGAACAAGAGCGTCTGTACGCAGCGGGCGGCATCGTGCGCGTCGGCGGGGAAATCCACGAATATCGCGGAAAGAACCAGCTGCGCATCAAGAGCATCCGCCCGATCCGGGAAGAAGAGGGCATCACGCTGTCGGATCTCGTGCCGTCCGCAGAAAAGAGCAAAGAGGAACTGATGGAGGAACTGCTCCAGTTCTTCTTCGAAATGAAGAACCCGAAAATCCAGAGGATCACCCGCCATCTCATCAAAAAGCATCAGGACGACTTCATGACCTACCCGGCTGCCACGCGGAACCACCACGACTATGTGACCGGTCTGCTGGACCATGTCGTCTCCATGCTGCGGCTGGCCAAGGCGATATCGGATCTGTACCCGACCCTCAACAAGGATCTTCTGTATTCAGGGGTCATCCTTCACGATATCGGGAAAGTCATCGAGCTGTCCGGTGCCGTCGCGCCGCATTATACGGTGGAAGGGAACCTGCTCGGCCATATCAGCATCATGGTGACCGAAATCTCGAAAACAGCGGATGAGCTGGACGTATCCGGGGAGGAAGTCATGCTGCTCCAGCATATGGTCCTGTCCCATCACGGCAAAGAGGAATGGGGCAGCCCGAAACGGCCGATGCTGCCGGAAGCCGAAATGCTTCACTATATCGATAATATTGATGCAAAGATGAACATGCTCAACCGGGCGATGGGCAAGACCGAACCCGGCACATTCTCGGAACGGATCTTCCCGCTCGAAAACCGCTCGTTCTACAAGCCGGCATTTGAATAAATCAAAACTAGAGGAGCTTCCCCATGCCGGGGAAGCTCCTTTTGGTCTATCATCATCGGCCAGGCGAGCAGAGCGGGCCCGGATTGCGGGGAAGTGATCATAAACTGGCGGAAACCGCTCATAACTCTGGCAAAGTGATCATAAATGGCGGAAACCGCTCATAAACCCGGCAAAGTGATCATAAACAGCGGATTCCGCTCATAACCAGCGTGAAACCGCTCATAACTTCACACATCCACACAGCATGCCCGCGGCCGTTCCACAGGGGACAGGTGAAAAGACTGCCGCGCCGCTAATCCTTCAAGAAAATTCTAAAGATCCAGCTTGTCGGCTTCGCTGCGCTCCGCTTTTTTTATGGAACCCTCAGGCGGGGGAGATTTACATTTCACAATAGTCAGCACCCAGTCTCAACAGAGCCGCCCGCACCAAAAAAACCGCCCTCCGATAACCGGGAGGGCGGTTTTGCCAGTATCGCATTATTTCTCTGAATCAGTATCCGTTTCAACATCTCCAGGTTCACCTGCGTCATCGGCCGGTGCCTGCTGGCTCTGATTGAAAAGATCCAGAGCGCCTTTCAGATCCTTGTCTTTCACTTTCACATCAGCATCTTTGACGAGTTTCGAAACTTTGTCGACGAGCTTGCTGCTGTCGGCTTTGTTCATCTTCAATTCTTCTTTTGCTTTTTCTTTGTCTTCTTTGGATGGCTTTTTGTCATCTACTTTCTTGTCTTCCAGCTTGATGATGTGGAAGCCGTGTTCAGATTGGACGGGACCGCTGATTTCGCCTTTTTTCAGCTTCAGTGCGCCCTGCCAGAATTCGTCGACCATATCGCCTTTCTTGAACCAGCCGAGCTCGCCGCCTGATTGCTGCGCGGCTTCTTCAGTGGAGTATTCCTTAGCCAGTTTGGCGAAGTCTTCGCCCGCTTCAGCTTTTTTCTGGACTTCTTTCGCTTTTTCTTCGTCATCCAGAAGGATGTGGCTCGCTTTCAGCTCCACATTCTTCTCTTCGAGATATTTATTGACTTCGTCATCGCTCACTTCGATGCCGTCCGTCAAAGCGGCTTCCTGCAGTTTGTTCAGCTTGATGGACTTCTTGAAGCTTTGCTCCGTCTGACCTTGGGAAGCGAGGTACTGATCGAAATTGTCACCGAGCTGTTTTTTTGCATCGTCGTATTCCGCCTGCACATCTTTGTCGGAAACGTCATACTTTGACTCGAGGACCTTTTCAATGACCATCATCTGCACGGCCTGCTCCCCGACGGAGTCTTTCATTTCCTTATAGAACTCGCTCTTTGAAATATCCCCGTCTTTTGAGGTAACGATGGCTTCGTCATCCGAAGCATTGCCGGAACAAGCAGAAAGGGCGAGAACGGATGCTGCTAATGTGAACGATAGAACAGTTTTTTTCATAACTTTGATACTCCTCTGTAAATGTAATTAACAAGTGACACTATACCATACAAACGAATTGAGCACAAAAAAGTTCCATCCCTGACCGCCCAGCCATTGAAAAGGGAACCGCATAGACTGTTAGAGAAGAGAGGGGGTGCTTCAATGAGTGGTTACGGTGGAAATACTGGAGCAGGTTCTGGATTCGCTTTGCTGGTAGTCCTGTTCATTTTGCTGATCATTGTAGGCGCAGCTTACCTGTACTAAATAATGAAAGAAAGTCCATCCCTTTCCGGAGGGATGGACTTTTTCTCGTTCAGACTTTCAGGAAAACCTCAACGTACAGGGACAGCATCAGGATGGTGATCAGTACGTTGACGGTTGCATATATCTTGTTTTGCTTTTCTTCCGGAATTTCACGTGATTCGCAGAGCGCGAACGTCATTTTGTTGATTTGGAACAGGTAGAATAGTGAAAAGAGAACGGTTATTATCAAAATCACGGACATACCCCCTTTGGACATCTCACTCTATCATAGCAGACAGGGACGAATTATGGGAACTAATTATGTTCACCGGATGCGAGCTTCAGGTCAGGGGCCGCTGTTTTCAGGCTCCCGCCCTCGTCGCTGAAGGAGCTGCCGAGACTGTCGAACCCCTTTTCAAAAATCTCCATGAAATCCTCTCCGTATACGTTCCTTATGACGGACATAACTTCAAGGAACTCCGGGAACTTCCCGTAAATCCTCTGGATCGGCAGGGAGCCGTCCAGGATTGCATGATGGGTATCGAAATAATTCTCGGTCATTCCGTCAAGCAGGTCTTTTCCTTCTTGGGTGACAAGCACATATGTATTCCGCCGGTCTTCCTCTTTTTTGAAAAACTCCAAGTAGCCGCGCTGTTCCAGTTTCTTTGAAAAGTTGAAAGCGGTGGAGACGTGCATGACACCGAACTTGGCAATATCCGAAATCGTAGCGCCCTGCAGATGATAGGCGATCCAAAGAATATGGTGTTCGTTAATATTCAAGTCATAAGGTTTTATCCACTGCTGCCAGTCTTTCTCGACAGCTTTCCACAACGCTTTCGACATCTGAGCAAGCCGCTGACTGTAAATCATCGCTTCTTTCAAGGAGTATTCTTGTTCGGACATGCAAGCACCTGCTTCCTGTTTTTCTATAGATGATTTAATTATAGCAGGAAAGCAACAAATAAAAAAGTTAGAATTTAAAAATAATTCAATTCAAGCTATTTCCATGAGAGCCGGCATCGGAATGACCAGCATCCGTACGGCAAAAAACGGCCGGAGCCACAGGAAAGAAGTGGTTCCGGCCGGTATTCATATGACTGATTCTGCCATCGGTCGTGATAGTCAATTATTGTGCTGGGAAGCGACAGACCGCTCGAGTTCGGCAATGGCATCCTGGATTTCCTGGATTTCGCTCTCCAGCCGGTTCCGTGAGCCTTCGTCAGCTGTCCGCCAGCCGCCGATGGAATCTTTCACGCCGTCGATGGCGGGCTGTACCGTTTCACTGTTGAAATCGGCGACGGATTCCTTGAGGTCGTCGACTTTCCCTCTGACGTCCTTCAGCTTCGCCATCAGATCGGCGGAAGCGGTCTTGACGGAAATGCGCATGTCGCTCCCTGTCTGGGGGGTTGAGTAAAGGACAGTCACTGCGGCAGCTGTCGCGCCCACTGCGAGACCTGCAAAAAATGTAGATGATTTCATGATTGCACACTCCTTCCTTTTGGTATCATTTCCTCGGCCTTCCCGGTTGAAACCTGCCGGAGGCCTTGGTGCAGATCAATTCAGCTGTTTTTTGATATCTGCAGCAAGCTGCTGGATGCGCTCGGCCGGGAACTCTTCCGTTTTCTGATTCCAGGTCGGCTGGTACCCGTCTGTTTCGTCATAACGGGGGACGAAATGCAGATGGAAGTGGAACACGGCCTGGCCGGCTGCTGCGCCGTTATTCTGGACGAGATTCAGGCCGGCAGGTTCGAATGCCTCTTTGATGGCATTTGCGATTTTAGGAGCTGCAGCGAACAGATGGGACGATTCCTCTGCAGTCAGTTCATAGATGTTTTCACGATGGGTTTTCGGGATGAGCAGCACATGGCCTTTCGTGACAGGCATGATATCCATAAAAGCGACGGAATGCTCATCTTCGTAGATGATTTCCCCCGGGAGTTCACCCGCGGCGATCTGACAGAAAATACAAGAGGACATTTAGACACTTCCTTTCATGAATGTCCTCAGTGTAGCATATTTTCAGATAATCATCATGCGCCGGACAAGGCATAGTTGTCCGGGATTTGGTAAACTGAGAACAAGATTGGAGGAAGACGCATGGCTATACTTGAGTTACAGGACGTGACAGGCGGTTACACGAGGAAACCTGTCCTGCACGATGTATCATTCAACATTCAAAAAGGCGAACTGGTCGGACTGATCGGTCTGAACGGAGCCGGCAAGAGTACGACCATCAAACACGTGATCGGGCTGATGAACCCGCAGGGCGGCACCATCAGTATCAACGGGGTCACATTCGCCGAAGATGCAGGAATGTACAGGAAATCGTTCAGCTACATTCCGGAGACACCGGTGCTGTATGAGGAGCTGACACTTCGCGAGCATCTGGAATTGACGGCGATGGCGTACGGCATTCCCCAAGATGTCTTCGAGGCACGCTCAGCGGCACTGCTGAAAGAATTCCGTATGGAAAAACGGCTGAAATGGTATCCGTCCCACTTCTCGAAGGGGATGCGGCAGAAAGTGATGATCATGTGCGCCTTCCTGGCAGAACCGTCTCTGTATATCATTGACGAGCCGTTTGTCGGGCTGGATCCGCTCGGTATCCGGTCATTGCTCGCCCAGCTGACGGAACGGACGGAGCGGGGGGCTGCAGTGCTCATGTCGACACACGTCCTGGCGACAGCGGAAAAGCATTGCGACCGGATCATCCTGCTGCACGAAGGCCGGGTTCGTGCGTCGGGGACGATGGACGATCTCAGGAGAGCGTTCGGGCGGCCGGATGCATCCTTGGATGATCTCTATATTGCAATGACAGAGGAAGCGGACCATGAACAGCTTACGTGAATTGTGGGGGAACCGGTTCGGGAAATATGCAGCAGAGCTGCAGCGTTATTTACAGTATGTCTTCACCGGACACCTGGCGATCGTCCTGCTGTTCTCGATCGGAGCCGCCGGCTATGCATACAGTGAATGGCTGAAGGATGTGCCGCCTGGATTACCGGCCGCCTGGATTGCCGCTGTCCTGATTGCCGCGGTGATAACGCTGGCAACGCCTGTCACACTGCTGAAACCGGCGGATGCCGTCTATCTGCTGCCTCTGGAGACGGAACTGCCTGCTTATATGGGACGTGCCCTGACGTGGACATTCTTCTCGAAGCTGCCGCTACCGGTCATCCTGTTCATCGTTTCGCTGCCGATGCTGAGTGCGTATGGATTGGGCAGTAAACCGCTGTATCTCGTGCTGTTCATCCTGATTCTCGGCGCAGTCTGGCTGAATGTGCGCTCAGAATTCGCGTTTCGCGGTGCCGAAGAAGGGCAGGGGATCTGGGTGGACCGTGCTATCCGGTTCCTGGCGGGGACAATCACCATTTACGGAGTCTTGACCGCCTCCTGGGTTCTGGCGGCAGGGGCGGCAGTCATATTTGCTGCCTACTATGTATACTGGGTGAGGCGCGCGGCCGGAAAGCCGTTCCCGTACACCCACTTCATCGAGCTTGAACAGAACAGGATGATGGGGTTCTACCGTTTTGCAAATTACTTCACGGATGTGCCCCATCTGAAAGGGTCAGTCAGCAAACGGTCGTGGCTCGGCCTGTTCATGCGCGATCCCGCCGTGGAAACGACGGATGCACAGGCATTCCTGCTGCGCCGGACGTTCATCAGGACGGATGAGCCGTTCTGGCTGTGGCTTCGTCTGACAATGCTGTCGATGGCAGGCGCTGTGTTCATCCCGTTTCCGGCGGTCGCGTTCATCTTTATTGGGGCGCTCGCCTTTGCATCGGCGATCCAGACGCTGCAGGCGCTGCGCGGCGGCGATGAATTCCGGATGGATCTCCTGTTCCCGCATGCCGAAGAAACCCGCGGCAGGGAGATCTTCCGACTGACGGAGCGGGTTCAATGGCTCCAGGCCGTCCTTGTCATGGTCCCGGCGTTCATCCTCCACGGGCTGTCGTTGACACCGGTTCTCCTCGGGGGCATCGTCCTGATCGTTTCGGAGGCGACCATCCGTCTGACAGGTACAAGTGAACAGGAGTAGGAATATTCGAAAAAGTCCTTGCAAAGACAGCTCTGATTTCGGTACAATGGAAAAAAGAGTTCCGAGGTGAAGAAGGATGGAGAAGAAGTATTCACATGCTGAGTTCCTCAAAGCCGTTGGACAGAACAGTTCCACTATGCAGGCGGAGAAACTGCTGAATGATATCTACATCGATTTGTTTCTGAACCATATTCACCGTGAACAGACAAGGGTGCGCCTGCTCGGTGATATCGACAGCGCCCTGGACAGCCGTGACGAGCTGGCGTTCCGTAAGCTGACGTCTTCGCTCCGGTCTTTGGATGAAAATTGAATGCTTCTGGCTGCACGCAATTACCGCGTGCAGCTTTTTTTGTGAGAAAAAACGTACGTTCGCTTTTTGCTTTGGAGAAGAACGGGAATGTGCTAAACTAAAGGAATACGAGCAATACTAGGGAGTGACGTTCAGTGAAAGAAACATTCAGCCTGCAGGCGCCATATACTCCGCAGGGAGACCAGCCCGCCGCCATCCGGTCGCTGGTGGAAGGCGTGGAGAACGGCGAAAAGCATCAGACACTGCTCGGGGCGACAGGAACCGGAAAGACTTTCACGGTTTCAAATGTCGTGAAGGAGATCAACCGGCCGACGCTGGTCATCGCCCACAACAAGACACTTGCCGGGCAGCTGTACAGTGAATTCAAGGAGTTCTTCCCGGACAACGCGGTGGAGTACTTCGTAAGTTTCTATGATTACTACCAGCCGGAAGCCTACGTGCCGCAGACGGATACGTATATCGAAAAAGACTCGAGCATCAATGACGAAATCGACAAACTGCGTCACTCCGCAACAGCTGCGCTGTTCGAGCGCAACGACGTCCTCATTGTCGCGTCGGTGTCCTGCATATACGGCCTCGGGTCCCCGGAGGAATACGGTTCCCACATGATCTCCCTCCGTCCGGGCATGGAAATCGACAGGAACCAGCTGCTCCGGCGGTTTGTCGATAACCTGTACGAACGGAATGATGTCAGCTTCACACGCGGGACATTCCGTGTGCGCGGCGATGTGGTCGAGATCTTCCCCGCGTCGCAGGACGAACGGTGTATCCGTATCGAATTCTTCGGAGATGAAATCGACCGGCTCCGGGAAATCGACGCACTGACAGGCGAAGTCGTCGGCGAGCGTGAGCACGTCGCCATCTTCCCGAATTCCCACTTCGTCACAGGCGAAGCGAAAATGGAGAAAGCGATCGTACGCATCGAAGCGGAACTCGAAGAACAACTGAAGATCCTTCGGGAGAACGACAAGCTCCTCGAAGCGCAGCGTCTGGAGCAGCGGACACGCTATGACCTGGAAATGATGCGGGAGATGGGCTTCTGTTCCGGTATCGAGAACTATTCACGCCATCTGTCCCTCCGCGAAGCGGGGGAAACACCCTATACGCTGCTCGACTATTTCCCGGATGACTTCCTCATCGTGGCGGACGAAAGCCACGTCACCCTGCCGCAGATCCGCGGGATGTACAACGGCGACCAGGCGCGGAAGAAAGTGCTTGTGGAGCACGGCTTCCGCCTGCCGTCCGCCCTAGACAACCGTCCGCTCATGTTCGAAGAGTTCGAGAAGCATATCCACCAGGCGATCTATGTCTCGGCGACACCCGGTCCTTACGAAATCGAACACACGCCTGAGATGGTCGAACAGATCATCCGTCCGACAGGGCTGCTCGATCCGATCATCGAAGTCCGGCCGATCGAAGGCCAGATCGATGACCTTCTGGATGAAATCAACGAGCGTGCCGCACGCAACGAGCGGGTGCTCATAACAACGCTTACGAAAAAGATGTCGGAAGATCTGACCGATTACCTGAAAGAAGCCGGCGTCAAAGTGAACTACCTCCACTCGGAGATCAAAACCCTGGAACGGATCGAAATCATCCGGGAACTGCGGCTCGGTACATACGATGTCCTGGTCGGCATCAACCTGCTCCGGGAAGGGCTCGATATACCGGAAGTGTCGCTCGTTGCGATCCTCGATGCGGACAAGGAAGGTTTCCTCCGTTCGGAACGTTCGCTCATCCAGACGATCGGACGGGCTGCGAGGAATTCGGAAGGCCGCGTCATCATGTACGCTGACAAATATACGGATTCCATGACAAAAGCTATCGAGGAGACACAGCGGCGGCGTGAGATCCAGATGGCATACAACGAAGAACATGGCATTACTCCGAAGACAATCCAAAAAGGAATCCGTGATGTCATCAAAGCCACACAGGCTGCTGATGAAACGATTTCGTATGTGGAGAAAGTCACCGAAGGAAAGAAACTGACCAAAGAAGAGAAAGCCGACCTGCTGGCATCGCTCGAGAAAGAAATGAAAGATGCAGCAAAAGCACTCGATTTCGAACGGGCGGCAGAACTTCGGGATACGATCCTGGAATTGAAAGCAGAAAGGTGAGGAAGCATGAAAAATACAGAAATCTATATTCAGGGCGCCCGTGCGCATAACTTGAAAAATATCGACGTCACCATTCCGCGTGATGAGCTCGTCGTCATGACCGGCCTTTCGGGATCAGGGAAATCATCCCTCGCTTTCGACACGATCTATGCCGAAGGCCAGCGCCGTTATGTCGAATCACTGTCTTCCTATGCCCGTCAGTTCCTCGGGCAGATGGACAAGCCGGATGTCGACCTGATCGAAGGGCTGTCTCCGGCAATCTCGATCGATCAGAAGACGACGAGCCGCAACCCGCGCTCGACGGTCGGCACCGTGACGGAAATCTACGATTATCTGAGACTGCTCTATGCACGTGTCGGCAAACCGATCTGCCCGGTCCATGGCATTGAAATCACATCCCAGACTGTCGAACAGATGACCGACCGGGTGCTCGAACTCGAAGAGCGGACACGCATCCAAGTGCTCGCACCGATCATCTCGGGCCGCAAAGGGACGCATGTCAAACTGCTTGAGGATCTGAAAAAGCAGGGATATGTGCGTGTCCGGATCGATGGCGAAACGTATGATCTCGATGATAATATCGATCTCAACAAAAACAAGAAGCATACGATCGAAGTCGTCGTGGACCGTATCGTCATGAAAGAAGGGATCGCAGGCCGGCTGAGCGACTCGCTTGAAGCGGCGCTCCGGCTGTCCGAAGGCACCGCAGTCGTGGATATCATCGATGGCGAAGAACTGCTGTTCAGCGAGCATCATGCCTGTCCGATCTGCGGGTTCTCGATCGGTGAACTGGAACCGCGGATGTTTTCGTTCAATAGTCCCTTCGGCGCATGCCCGGACTGTGATGGTCTCGGCGCAAAGCTTGAAGTCGATCCAGGTCTCGTCATCCCGGACCCTTCGCTGCCGCTAAAAGAGCATGCAATCGTCCCCTGGATCCCGACAAGTTCGCAATACTATCCCGAACTGCTGAAGACTGTAGCGAAACATTATGGCATCCCGATGGACACTCCGGTAAGCGAACTCGCAGAAGACGATCTGAACAAGATCCTGTACGGCTCGCGTGATGAAAAGATCCGTTTCCGCTATACGAACGAATTCGGCCAGACGCGGGATAACTCGATCTATTTCGAAGGGGTGCTCGCAAATGTGGAGCGCCGTTTCCGTGAGACGTCCTCCGACTATGTCAGGGAACAGATGGAGAAATATATGGCGCAGCGGCCGTGTCCGACATGTGAGGGATACCGGCTGAAAGCAGAATCGCTCGCCGTCAAAGTGGATGGGCTCCACATCGGTGAAGTGACTGAGAAGTCGATCGTCGAAGCCCTGCAGTTTTTCGGCACGCTTGAGCTGTCTGAAAAGGACGCACAGATTGCAGAACTGATTCTGCGCGAAATCCGGGAACGCCTCGGTTTCCTCGAGAATGTCGGTCTCGACTATCTCACTCTGTCCCGTTCGGCGGGCACGCTCTCCGGCGGGGAAGCCCAGCGCATCCGGCTTGCCACGCAGATCGGCTCCCGGCTGACCGGTGTCCTCTATATCTTGGACGAACCTTCCATCGGACTTCATCAGCGGGATAACGACCGTCTGATCCGGACCTTGAAAAGCATGCGGGATATCGGCAACACCCTGATCGTTGTCGAGCATGATGAGGATACGATGATGGAAGCGGATTACCTGATCGATATCGGACCGGGTGCAGGTGTTGACGGCGGCAGAATCGTTTCAGCAGGAACTCCGCATGAAGTGATGGAAGATCCGGATTCACTGACAGGCCAATACTTGAGCGGCCGGAAATTCATCCCCCTGCCGACGGAGCGCCGGAAATCCGATGGACGGAAAGTGACCATCAAAGGGGCTGCTGAGAACAACCTGAAAAAAGTCGATGTCGATTTCCCGCTTGGGGAATTCATCGCGGTGACCGGCGTGTCGGGATCCGGAAAAAGCACGCTCATCAACGAAGTGCTCTATAAGATCCTGGCCCAGAAGCTGAATCGGGCGAAAATGCGGCCGGGGGCGTATAAATCGGTTTCCGGACTGGAAGAATTGGAAAAGGTCATTGAGATCGACCAATCCCCGATCGGCCGGACCCCGCGTTCCAACCCGGCGACGTACACAGGCGTCTTCGATGATGTCAGGGATGTATTCGCCATGACGAACGAAGCGAAGGTGCGCGGCTATAAGAAAGGACGTTTCAGCTTCAACGTGAAGGGCGGACGCTGTGAAGCATGCCGCGGAGATGGGATCCTGAAGATCGAAATGCATTTCCTGCCGGATGTCTACGTTCCGTGCGATGTCTGCCACGGCAAACGGTACAACCGCGAAACGCTGGAAGTCACGTACAAAGGGAAGAATATTGCGGATGTGCTGGAGATGACCGTCGAGACGGCTGCGGAGTTTTTCGAGAACATCCCGAAAATCCAGCGCAAGCTGCAGACGATCGTCGATGTCGGCCTTGGGTATGTGCAGCTGGGTCAGCCGGCGACTACGCTGTCGGGCGGTGAAGCGCAGCGCGTGAAGCTCGCGTCGGAACTCCACAAACGCTCGAACGGGAAGTCGTTCTACATTCTCGATGAGCCGACGACCGGCCTCCATGTCCATGACATCGCAAAACTGCTGAAAGTGCTGGAGCGTCTCGTCGAAACGGGCAATACTGTACTGGTCATCGAGCACAACCTGGATGTCATCAAGACGGTCGACCATATTATCGACCTTGGCCCTGAAGGCGGGGACAAAGGCGGCCAGATCATCGCAACCGGCACACCCGAGAAGGTGGCGGAGAATAAAAGATCCTATACCGGCCAATACTTGAAACCTATCTTGGAAAGAGATCGGAACCGCATGGCGCAGCGTGTGGAACACGCCCAGAATCCGGTGTCGTGAAACTTTTTCGCATCTGAACCGTATTAGTAGACAGAACCGAGGCACCATCATTCCACAAGGAGGCGGAAAAAATGCAGAATGAACGAAAACGCATTTTGAATATGCTCGAAAATGGGACGATCTCAACGGATGAAGCTCTGACCCTGCTGGAAGCACTTTCGCACCAGGAAGTACCCGGACAGCAGACAGGCAGTACGGCCGCAGGTCCTGAGCCAGCTGAGGACGGCAGCCAGGAACAAGAACAAGAACAGACACAGCAGCGGTCGCAACAGCAGGAAGAGCCGAAGAGCAAACAAAATACATCTGGCAAACGGTGGGACGGAGCATCTGCTGACGAGTTCATGGAAGATCTACGGAGAGACCTGTCGCAGGCCGGGGAACAGTTCATGCAGTTCATGCAGACAGCTGTCCAGAAAGTGAAGCAGTTCGACATGGAAAACCCATTCGGCAATGCCGTCGCGTTCGAGCATACGGTGAAAGAGGACGGAAAGGATATCGAGGAGCTGATTCTCGATATCGATAATGGCAAGTGCTCCATCATACCCGGGGAGGGGGATGAGATCACAGCAGCGTTTTCCGTCAAGACATTCACGAGCCAGACGGAAGAAGAAGCGAAACGTGAATTCCTGGACAAACTGGTCTGCACAGCGGATGCTCAGTCATTCCATGTCGCCAGCAGCTCGAAGATGGTCCAGGTCAACACGATGCTGACCGTCCCAAGCAAATTGTACCGGAAGATTTCCGTACGGATGCTGAATGGCGGTTTTGACATCCGCAATTTGGAGGCGGACACCCTTCGCGTGAAAACAGCGAACGGCAAAGTCAGCATGTCCTACGTGAAGTGCAGGGAAGCGGCAGCCGAAACGCTGAACGGAGAAATCCGGCTGCTCGGATTCGATGCCAACGAGTTGGATGCTCAGACTGTCAATGGTCTGGTCTATGTCGATGGGAAGGTGAAGGAGACGACGGCACGGACTCTGAACGGTTCCATTTCCGTCACGACTACCCACGACAAGGCTGATAAGATTGATGTGAAGAGCGTCGGCGGCAATATTGAGTTGTATGTGCCGAATGACCAATCGCTGGTCGGGAATCTGAAATCATCGATCGGCAGTATCAGTGTGAAGCTGCCTGATGTTGAAAAGACGGCCAACCAGGAACAGCTGCTCCACCGTTCGATGAACTTCAAAAAGGAGACGGACGATTCAAAAGCGCTGCTCCATACGTTCGCAGAGTCGAAGACGGGCTCCATCCTTGTCTGCTACAATAGCGAATCCAAATGATTGCATAAAAAGCTGCACCGTGACAGTCCCGTCCAGGACTCTTGCGGGGGCAGCTTTTTTTCTTGCGGCAGGCGGAACTGGAAAAAGAAGAAGCGAAATTGCCTTCACAACCGTGCATACAATGGTAGAATAATGCGTAGACAATCTATGTTAGCGGAGGTGGCTGTCAAATGGGCGGTGTATCTGTACAGGCGATGCGTCAGCGTTTCAATCTCGATCTGCTGGCTGGCGGGGCAGGGATCGAGCGGGAAATAGACTTGAGTGATATTTCAAGACCCGGTCTTGAAATGGCCGGCTATTTCGATTTCTATCCGAGGACCCGGCTGCAGCTGTTGGGGAAGACCGAGATCTCATTTTTTGAAAAATTGCCGGAAGCCGACCGGATAGAACGGATGCATTTGCTCTGTACACCGGAAACTCCTGCCGTCGTGCTGGCACACGGTGTGGAGCTCCCACCGGAACTGGCTTCAGCAGCCGATCGGAATGCGGTCCCCGTTCTCGGATCGGACATCCAGACGACCCGGCTGTCCGGGATGCTGACGAATTTCCTCGCGGGCAGGCTCGCTCCGATGGAGACTGTCCACGGTGTGCTGGTCGATATATACGGGGTCGGTGTGCTCATTACCGGGAAAAGCGGCGTCGGGAAAAGCGAGACAGCACTGGAGCTCGTGAAGCGGGGGCACAGGCTGGTGGCAGATGACTCGGTGGAGATCCGGGAAGTGGGCAAAAACATACTGATCGGCAATCCGCCGCCGCTTCTGCAGCATATGCTGGAAATCCGGGGTGTCGGCATCATCGATATCATGACCTTGTTCGGGGCAAGTTCTGTCAAAGACGACAAACGGATCGTCCTGGCGATTGAGCTGGAACTGTGGGATCCCGACAAAATGTACGACCGGCTTGGACTGGACGATGATAAGATGAGGATCATGGACTCGGAAGTGACAAAACTCGTCGTACCCGTCCGCCCGGGCAGGAATCTGTCTGTCATCATCGAAGTGGCCGCCATGGATTACCGGCTGAAAACACTCGGCATCAATGCCGCCGAAGAGTTCACGAACAAATTGGATGCAGTGATCCGGCAGAAATCCGAGGCTGCGCAAGAAAAGAGGTTTTCTGAGTAAATGACTACATTATTGGCAATCGATCCGGTTGCATTCTCGCTTGGACCTATCGACGTACGCTGGTACGGCATACTGATTGCGACAGGAATCGTGCTGGCATTCCTGCTCGTGCAAAGAGAAATGGTGCGCCAGCATATGCACCCCGACCTGCTGACAGACATGCTGATATGGGCAGTTCCGATCTCGATCATCTCAGCAAGGATCTATTATGTCGTCTTTTCGTGGGAGTTCTATAAGGACCATCCCGCTGATATCATCAAAATCTGGGAAGGCGGCATCGCCATCCACGGTGCGCTGATCGGCGCAATCATCACGGCGGTCATCTTCACGAAAAAGCGGGGGGTCTCCTTCTGGAAAGTCGCTGATATCACGGCGCCCGGCCTGCTGATCGGCCAGATCATCGGCCGCTGGGGCAACTTCATGAACCAGGAAGCACATGGAGGACCGGTTTCCCAGGCGTTCCTTGAGCATACGATCATCCCGGACTGGATCATGGACCAGATGACGATCGACGGCGTGACCTATCACCCGACCTTCCTGTACGAATCATTATGGAACCTTGTCGGCCTGGCTATCATCCTGTTGCTCCGGAGGGTGAATCTGAAACGGGGCGAAATCTTCTTCTTCTACATCACCTGGTACTCGATCGGGCGGTTTTTCATCGAAGGCATGCGTACGGACAGCTTGTACGGCGGAGGGCTGCGGGCGGCACAGGTTGTATCGATCCTTGGTGTCCTTCTCGGCATCGGTCTGTTTGTCTACCGGCGGTTCATCATGAAGACGGATGTGAGGTATAATGACAAGTAATGCTGATATAACAACATTGCGGAAAGGGACACAAGCGGGACTGAAAACGACCTGGTCGCTCGGAAAGATCATCTTTCCGATCACCATTCTGGTCGTCATCCTGCAGCATACGCCAATACTGCCCTGGATCGTCAAGCTGATTTCCCCATTCATGAACTTATTCGGACTGAGCGGGGAGGCGGCAATCCCCCTCGTACTCGGAAATGCATTGAACTTATACGCCGGTATCGCCGGCATCCTGTCGCTGGACCTGACGGTGAAAGAAGTTTTCATTCTCGCGGTCATGCTCAGTTTCGCACACAATATTTTCATTGAAACAGGGGTCGCCTTGAAAGTCGGCGTCAAACTGTGGATCGTGCTCACCGTCCGCTTTGGGCTGGCGGCGCTGTCCGGCATCGTCATCAATCTCGTCTGGCGCGGGGGCGGGGAACTGGCGCAATATGGGCTGTCCCCTGAAGTGACCGCTGTGCCGGAAGGCTGGCTGGACATCTTCCTGCTCGGTCTGCAAAAGGCGTCGTTCGGTGTACTCCAGCTTGCGCTGATCGTCATACCGCTCATGATCATCGTCCAGTTCCTGAAAGACCGTCACTACTTGGAGAAGTTCTCATCCAAGTTCGCCCCTGTGACAAAGCTGATCGGTGTCCAGCCGAATGCTTCGCTGACATTGGTTGCGGGACTCGTCATCGGGTTGGCATATGGTGCGGGCGTCATGATCCAGGCTGTCCAGGAAGACGGCGTCAGCAATCGGGACGCGACGCTGTCGTTCGTCTTCCTCGTGGCCTGCCACGCCGTCATCGAGGATACGCTGCTGTTCGTGCCGCTCGGCATCCCGGTATGGCCACTGCTGCTCATCCGGATCGTCACTGCATTCGCCCTGACGATTGCAGTCGCTTTTTTCTGGCGGAACCGGCTGCAGGAGAAATTAGAGAAAGAGAGAGATGCTGTTCATGGATAAACCAATTACGACCATCCTGTTCGATTTTGACGGAACCTTGCTTGATACGAACGAACTGATCCTGCAGTCATTCGAACAGCTGCTGGAACTCCATTATCCGGGCCGCTATACACGTCCGGATCTTCTTCCGTTCATGGGTCCGACGCTTAAGGAAACATTCGACAGCATCGATCCGGCCAAGACGGATCAGATGATTTCAGAATACCGCGAGTGGAACATGGCCAATCATGACCGGCTCGCAGTCGAATTCGACGGGGTCACGGAAGTGCTGACGCGGCTCAAAGCGCATGGCATCCGCATGGCGATCGTATCGACGAAACGCAATGATATGGTTTGGAAAGGGCTTGAACTCATCGGTATCGGCCGCCTGTTCGACACCGTCGTCGGACTGGATGATGTTACGAACGCAAAGCCGGATCCCGAACCGCTGCTTCTGGCGATCGAGCGTCTCGGCGCATCGAAAGACGAGGTGCTCATGGTCGGGGACAATTCCCATGATATCGAAGGCGGGAAGAACGCGGGCGTCCGGACTGCCGGCGTCGCCTGGTCTGCGAAGGGGCCGGAATTTCTGTGGACCTGGAATCCCGACTTTATGCTGACCCACATATCCGATCTGTATGAGATTACCGGAGTGCCCGCGCAATGAGGAAGACGGAGCGGTATCCGGTGAAGTGGGAAGGCAGCTCACTCTGGAATCTGTACAAGACCGTGTCGTTCGCCAAAATCGCGAAAAATTTCGCGGTCATCCAGATCGCCCGCTATACGCCGTTTTTCCGCATGAAGAACTGGCTGTACCGGACATTCCTGCGTATGGAAGTGGGAAATCGGACCGCGTTCGCCCTCATGGTATTTCCGGATGTCATGTTTCCTGAACGGATCCGCATCGGCAGCAACACGATCATCGGCTTTAACACAACAATCCTTGCGCATGAGTATTTGACGGATGAATACCGGATCGGGGATGTCATCATCGGCGATAGGGTCATGA
Organism: Sporosarcina trichiuri; assembly: GCF_030406775.1. Lineage (NCBI taxonomy): Bacteria > Bacillati > Bacillota > Bacilli > Caryophanales > Caryophanaceae > Sporosarcina > Sporosarcina trichiuri. Next base: position 271,098 of record NZ_CP129119.1, read on the forward strand.
TCGGAGCGAACTGCACGATCCTCCCTGGCGTGACTATCGGCGACGGAGCTGTTGTGTCCGCTGCGTCGCTCGTCAACAAAGATATTCCGCCGGGCGCCATGGCGGGTGGCAACCCTGTCCGCATCATCTTCACAGAAGAAGAAGCTGCCAGGCGGAAGACGGATGTCCCGAAGGTTTAGCATTGAGGGAAAGAAGATATGGTATACTGAAGACACATTGCAAGAAGGGGCGTCCTCAATCGTTCCTTCTTGTTTTTTCGGAGGAATCTGTTTGGATAAAAATCATCATCAAAACACAACTAACATAATCCCATTTGTCCCGAATGGTGACTTCTATTACGCCCGGGCACTGACCGAAATCCAGAAGGAGCAGTTCCAGGAAGCGCTGAAATACTTGAAGCGGGCAGCCGAACTGAGTCCTTCCGACCCCCGGATCCTGACGCAATACGGTGTTATGGTCATGGAGGAGGGACGGTTCGATGAAGCACTTGAACTGCTGCTGCAGGCATTTGAATTAGCACCGCAGGACGCGGATGTCGTCTATTATCTTGCGGAAGTGCATGCGCATCTCGGTATGCTGAGGGAAGCACGCCTCTTTGCGGAACAATACACCGAAAGGGCGCCGTCTGGGGAACTGTACGAGGAAGCGAAGGAGATCATCGAATTCGCCGAACAGGAAGCTGCGTTCCTGGCGGAAGAGAACCCGGAGGACGAAGAGGTCCTGCTGCTTCAGGAAAAAGCCCGGCGGATGATGGAGTCGGGGGAATTCGATAAAGCCGTTGGTGTACTCGAGGACATCATCGCCGATTATCCGGAGTCCTGGACGACGTATAATAACTTGGCGCTCGCCTATTTCTACCGCGGGGAGACAGCGGATGCCCGGGAGCTGCTGTACGATATCCTGAAGAACGACAAGGGAAATGTGCATGCACTGTGCAACTTGGCGGTCTTCTACTATTATGAAGGCGATCAGGAGAAGCTGATGCCGCTCATCGATCTGCTGAAAAAGATCCGCCCGTACCAGTTCGATCACAGATATAAGCTCGGCGCGACGTTCGCCCTCATCGGCTGCCACCCGGAAGCCTACTACTGGCTCAGGAGCATCCAGCGGAAAGGCTTCGAAGGAGACGAAGGGTTTTTCTTCTGGCTGTCGCAAGCGGCCTTTTTCTCGGGACGCCGCAAGCAGGCGGAGGAGGCATTCGCCCGGCTGATCGAACTCGACCCATCGAAGAAAGGGCTGGAACCATGGCTCGATGCGGATCTGCAGAAATTAGAGGACGACTCAAGCTATGTGCAGGACAAGCAATTCCTCCTTGAAAAGATCGGCAATATGTACAGGAGTGAGCGGATGTTCGGGTTTTTCCTACTTGGGAAGTCGATCCACAAACAGGAGATCATCGCCCATCCGGCATACATTGACGTAGAAAAACTGTCCGATCTCGAGAAGTTTGTACTGGCAGGCAGCCTTGACTATCAGCTCGTGGAAGACACGGCGGCCGATAAGGCGTTCAACCGGGCGATGGCGGCGACGGAGTACCTGTATGAACAGAACAGACCGCTTGACCGTCAGGGAACTCACTTGTTCCAGATGTGGTTCTCCCTGTTCGAAATCGGCCTTGAGAAACAATACCCATTCAAGAACCCTCCCGCGATTGCTGCGGCTGCTGATTATATGTTCCGTTCGTCCCGCGCCAAAGGGATCACCAAGACAGGCATCTCCAAACAGTACGGCATCAGTACGCAGACACTGACCAAGTACGTCGGCGAGTTATTCACCTTCCTGCCGAACTTCTCCTGAGTAAGCCGGAACACCTGGAGTACAGGCAGATTAGTTGATGGAACATCGAAAAACTTATACGATTTGGACAGAAGAACTACCGAAAGAGGAGGAGCTTGAATGTCAGCTGAAACAATCTATGATGTAGTGATCATCGGCGCAGGGCCTGCAGGTATGACTGCAGCCGTCTATACTGCCCGCGCGAATATGAATACGCTCATGCTGGAGCGCGGTGTGCCGGGCGGCCAGATGGCAAGCACGGAAGAAATTGAAAACTATCCGGGATTCGAGTCGATCCTCGGGCCGGATCTTTCCACTAAAATGTTCGACCATGCGAAACGCTTCGGAGCGGAGTATGCATACGGGGACGTAAGCGGCATCGAAGACGGCAAGGAATACAAGACGATCACCGCAGGCGGGAAAGAGTATAAAACAAAGAGTATCATCATCACGACAGGTGCTGAGTACCGCAAGATGGGCATCCCGGGCGAAACTGAACTGACCGGCCGCGGTGTCAGCTACTGCGCGGTCTGTGACGGCGCATTCTTCAAAAACAAAGAGATCATCGTCGTCGGCGGCGGAGACTCGGCAGTCGAAGAAGGTACGTACCTGACGCGTTTCGCGAGCAAAGTGACAATCATCCACAGACGCGATGAACTGCGGGCTCAGAAGATCCTTCAGGAACGCGCTTTCGCAAACGACAAGATCGATTTCATCTGGGATACGACTGTCAAAGAGGTCCATGGAAAAGACGGCAAGGTCGATTCCGTGACACTGGTCTCCACGAAAGACGGCTCCGAGCGGGAATTCAAGACGGAAGGTATGTTCATCTACATCGGACTTGACCCGATAACCGCACCATTCAAGAATCTCGGAATCCTTGACGAGCATGGGTACATCAAGACGAACGAAGTGATGGAAACGGAAATTCCTGGCATCTTCGCCGCAGGCGACGTCCGTGAAAAACTTCTCCGTCAAGTCGTGACAGCGACAGGTGACGGAAGTATTGCAGCCCAGTCCTGCCAGAAATACGTCGAGGAATTGAACGACGCCCTCGAAACCAAAGTGTAAAAGTCTTTCCTTAACGCAACATTAATGTGTTTGTAATGTTCCCGCAATATAAAAGGGATATACTAAAAGTGTTGATTGACCCCCTATTTTTAAATACTTTTGAAGGCTGCCGGAAAGTACGTTGCCGGCAGCTTCTTTTTGTGTCGTTTTCCTATGAAATCGATTATACTTAAAACTATGTGAACAAAAGAAGTGAGGCATCGTGTATGCAAAGAATTGTTAATCTGCTAGTAGAAAAAGATGGTCAGGTACTGTTGCTCAAAAAACCACGGAGAGGCTGGTACGTCGCTCCGGGCGGGAAAATGGACGCAGGGGAATCGATCGTCGAGACAGCCATCCGTGAATTCACGGAAGAGACAGGAGCGACTCCTGTGGACCCCCATTTGAAAGGCATCTACACAATGGTGATCCGCAGAGGGGACGAAACAGTGGATGAGTGGATGCTCTATACATTCACCGGCCATGACCTGATCGGCACGCCGATGGAGGATACCGTGGAAGGGAAGCTCGAATGGCATCCGAAAGAAGCGCTGCGCACGCTGCCGATGGCGGAAGGGGATCGCACAAATCTCCTCTTTGCAGTGTCAGAACCGGGTATGCAGTACGGCACATTCACGTACACGGAAGATTTCGTCCTGCTGGATGAAAAAATTCAACACTCCATGGAAGGTGATTGAACGGATGGATAATGAGGCATTTACGGAGGAACTGGAACTGGTCATCATCACAGGCATGTCGGGGGCCGGAAAATCGGTCGCCATGCAGAGTTTCGAAGACATGGGCTATTACTGCATCGATAACCTGCCGCCTGAGCTGCTCGAGACGTTTCTCGACCTGATGCTGGCATCCTCGGATAAAAAACCGAAAATCGCAGCTGTCATTGACACGCGGGGCGGCGGTCTGTTCGACGCGCTTCTGGATGCACTGGACAGTGTCAACCGGATGGACAATGTGACGACCCGGATCCTGTTCCTCGAAGCGGATGATGAAACACTCGTCAGCCGATACAAAGAATCGAGACGGTCCCACCCGCTGGCAAACGGCCGGCAGCCGCTCGAAGGGATCCGGAAAGAACGGGGTCTCTTAAGCGATATCAAAGGACGCGCCAAGTCGATCTTCAATACGTCCGTCATGAAACCGAAGGAACTCCGTGAAAAGATCATCAAGGAGTTCTCGGCAGGCGAAGGAGAGAACTTCACGCTGAACTTCATATCGTTCGGCTTCAAGCATGCAATGCCGATCGATGCGGATGTCGTGTTCGATGTACGCTTCCTGCCGAACCCCTATTATATCGAGGCGATGCGTCCTCAGACGGGTCTCGACCAGGATGTCTATGATTATGTCCTGAAATGGGACGATACCCAGACGCTGATCAGCAAGCTGACGGACCTGTTCCAATTCCTGATCCCTCAATACAAACAGGAAGGCAAGTCACAAGTGGTCATCGCATTCGGCTGCACAGGCGGACAGCACCGTTCCGTCACGCTTGCGGAGTATTTCGGAAATCTCTTCAAAGACGACTATACAACTTATGTGACCCATCAGCATATTGAAAAAAGAAAGGGCTGACGTTATGAAGCCTTCTGCAATACGCAATAAAGTAGTGGTTTTCGGCGGCGGCACGGGACTGTCCACACTTTTAAGAGGACTGAAAAAACATCCTCTCGAACTGACAGCGGTCGTGACAGTCGCAGATGATGGAGGCAGCTCCGGCCGATTGCTGGATCAGTATGATATCCCGCCGCCAGGGGATGTAAGAAAAGTGATGGCAGCGCTTTCAGATGTGGAACCGCTGATCGAAGAGCTGTTCCAATACCGGTTCACTGCCCAGGACAGCCTGGATGGCCATTCATTAGGCAATCTGATGCTTGCGGCGATGACTGATATTACAGGTGATTTCGCTACGGCCATCAAAAAGATGGGCCAAGTGCTGAACATCAAAGGGGAAGTGCTGCCGGCGGCCAATGAACGTATAACACTGCACGCTGAGCTGGAGGACGGAACGATTGTCACTGGCGAATCGAAGATCCCGATGTACGCACGGAAGATCCGCCGGGTCTATCTGTCACCGCAGGATGCTGAACCGCTGCCGGAGACGCTCCGCGCGATACGCGAAGCGGACCTGATCATCGTCGGTCCGGGCAGCCTGTATACGAGTATCCTTCCGTCGCTCCTTGTGCAGGATATCCGGGATGCCGTGCTGCTGAGCGCTGCGAGGAAAGTCTATGTCGGCAATCTGACAACCCAAAAAGGGGAAACGTACCGATACACGGCGTCCGAACATGTCGCTGCGCTGTACGATCATGTCGGGGAGCCGTTCCTGGATGCCGTCCTGCTGAACAGCAAGGACCTTATGCCGGTACTGACAGCAGCCGGCCAGGCAGTCACCTCCTGGCCGGTCGAGTGCGATCTGGACAGGCTTGCAGAACTCGTTCCCCAAATCGTACAGGAGGACATCGCATTCGCGAAAGACGGCCGTGTGCTGCACGATGCCGATAAGGTGGCCCGGTGGTTCATGGAGGACATACTGGCAGAAGAACCATGCAAAGAAGAGGCGTGACCACCGCCGGGAAAGGGGGAAGATCATGTCTTTCGCATCGGAAACAAAGAAAGAACTGACGCAGATCGAAACTGAAGATTGCTGCACGAAAGCGGAAATCGCCGCGTTCATCCGCATGAACGGGGTCTTGTCGTTTTCCAATAAGATGATCATGCTGGATGTGCAGACGGAAAACGCTGCCATTGCGAGACGGCTGTACTCCAATCTGAAGAAGTTATATACATTCAAAGTGGAACTGCTCGTACGCCGGAAAATGCGTCTGAAGAAGAACAATGTGTATATTTGCAGGATCCGGGAAGAAGCACGGGAATTACTGGACGATCTCGACATCCTGACGAATACATTCCAGTCGAACCAGAAGATTTCGGAAGACATCATCCCGAACGACTGCTGCAAACGGGCATACCTTCGCGGAGCCTTCCTGGCAGGCGGCTCCGTCAATAATCCGGAGACGTCATCCTATCACCTCGAGGTATTCTCGCTCTATCAGGAGCATTCCGACGCTCTTGTGGAGCTCATGAACGACTACCAGCTGAACGCAAAGTCGATCGAACGGAAAAAAGGGTTCGTGGCGTATTTGAAGGAAGCGGAAAAGATTGCGGACTTCCTCAGCCTGATCGGGGCGCATGTCGCTCTCATGCGATTCGAAGATATCCGGATTGTGCGTGACATGCGGAACAGCGTGAACCGGCTTGTGAACTGCGAGACGGCCAATCTGAACAAGACGATCGGAGCAGCCCAGCGCCAAGTGGAGAACATCAAGCTCATCCAGTCGACGATCGGCCTGGAATCGCTGCCGGACCGTCTGCAGGAAATCGCGCATCTGCGTGTGGAATATCAGGATGTCACGCTGAAGGAGCTCGGAGAGATGCTCTCCGGAGGACCCGTCAGCAAGTCGGGGGTCAACCACCGGCTCCGCAAAATCGATGAAATCGCCGAAAAAGTGCGGGTGGGCGGAATAACGTAACGGATAGGAGAGAGGGAAATGATCGAAAAAACAGCAGAAGTGAAGATTAAACCCGGCCTGCAGGCGAGACAGGCGGCCCTGTTCGTGCAGGAGGCGAACCGGTTTACTTCGGATGTCTATGTAAAGCGGGATGAGCGGCAGGTCAATGCCAAAAGCATCATGGGCGTCATGAGCCTAGCTATCGCCCAAGGCAGCACAGTCCAGGTGATCACCGAAGGAGCAGATGAAGAACAGGCAGCTGCGACGCTGACTGCGTTCATCGAAGGGGAAGCGTGAACAGAAAAAAACGTCCCGGTTGACGGGACGCCTTGTCTGTTCCATTACTTGCTTTCCGATTCACGCATGTCGCTACGCGTAATGATATGGTCGATGAGACCGTACTCTTTCGCACGTTCAGCGGTCATGAAGTTGTCGCGGTCCGTATCCTTCTCGATCACTTCGATCGGCTGGCCGGTACGCTCCGACAAGATTTTGTTGAGCTTTTCACGGATGAAGAGGATGTGCTTCGCAGCGATCTCGATTTCAGTCGCCTGACCCTGCGCGCCGCCGAGCGGCTGGTGGATCATCACTTCGGCGTTAGGGAGAGCATAGCGCTTTCCTTCCGTACCCGCTGCCAATAGGAAAGATCCCATGGAAGCGGCCATACCGATACAGATCGTCTGGATGTCCGGCTTGATATACTGCATGGTGTCGTAGATCGCCATACCAGCAGTGATGCTGCCGCCCGGGCTGTTGATGTAGATCGAGATGTCCTTATCCGGGTCTTCGGATTCCAGGAATAGCAGCTGGGCAACGATGGAATTTGCCACGTTGTCATCGATCTGGCTGCCGAGCATGATGATGCGGTCTTTCAGCAGGCGGGAGTAAATATCATACGCACGCTCGCCGCGGTTCGTCTGTTCAATAACTGTAGGAATCAAGTTCATGTTCCGTTCCTCCTTTTGATGAATGAAGATGGTCGTATGTTAAAACGGTGCCCCGCTTAACCATGTCTTAATCATACAGAGTATGGTCAACAAAGGTCAAATATAACGCTTTGAAAATTACCTGTTGCATTTCGGCTTCTCAGCAAGTATACTATTATTTGTCCGCTAAACAAGAAAACAAAACGTCCTCGTGGTGCAATGGATAGCACGTAAGCCTCCGAAGCTTAAAATGTGGGTTCGACTCCCGCCGAGGACATCACAACAATCAGAAACCCCTGATCGTGAACAGTCTATGTTCGCAGTCAGGGGTTTTTGCGTACAATCCGGAACTTTTCGGGCGGCCGGCCGTATTACCATATAGACCGAACGTTTGGAGTACTCGATAGTACGGGTAAACTCCTGAAAGGAAAACACTATAGGGGGCTGGCAAAATGAAAAAGTTATTAGGGCCGATTGTCATTATCATCGGAATCATTGTTGTACTGGGATTGATATTAGTTCCGAGCTACAACAGGTTTGTCACATCGGAAGAAAACGTTGATCAGGCCTATTCACAAATCGAAACCCAGCTGCAGCGCCGGGTCGATCTGATCCCGAACCTGGTGAACACGGCGAAAGGGTATGCGAAGCACGAGAAGGAAGTCTTCACGAATATTGCGGACGCCCGCTCGAAGCTGGCAGGGGCGAACGGACCGGAAGAGCAGGCCGCAGCGAACGACGAACTGTCCGGAGCACTGAGCCGTCTTCTTGCCATCACGGAGAACTATCCGGAGCTGAAGGCCGACAAACAGTTCACCCAGCTGATGGATGAGCTGGCGGGTACTGAAAACCGGATCGCCGTCGCACGCAAGGATTACAACGGAGAAGTCGCATCCTACAATAAGCAAGTGCAGCGTTTCCCGGGCAAACTCGTTGCATCGGTATTCGGCTTTGACAAGAAGGAATATTTTAAAGCGGCAGCAGGTGCCGAACAGGCGCCGAGCGTCGACTTCGGGGACGATGAGTAATGAAACGGACAGCTGTCCGGGCACTTGCCCTGCTCGGCATGCTGCTTATGCTCTCGGCAGCAATCCTGCCGTCAGCTAATGCACGCGGTGTAGATATTGTCCAAGATAACTCGGGGATACTGTCTGAATCGGAAATCCAGCAGATCAATGACTATGGGAAGAGACTTTACAAGGCAACGGGAGCAGAACTTGCGGTACTGATTGTATCGGATACTGGTGGCCGGCCGATCGGAGAATTCGCATTGAATAAACTGCGGGAATTCCAGCTTGGTGATGAAAAGGAAAATAACGGTGCTCTTCTAGTAGTGACAACTACAAAGGATGAAGCAGATAAAAGATACTTTCGACTTGAAGTAGGCTACGGCTTGGAAGGCGCTTTGCCTGATGGGAAAGTCGGCCGCATTATTGATCAAGTTGCAAAGCCATACTTAAAAGCTGAGCAGCCGGCAAACGCTGTGATGGAAGCCTACAAAGCATTCTATAATGAAATCGCTAAAGAGTATGATCTGAATGGTGAAGAACTCCCTGTCGCAACATTTGACGAAGGCGACAGCGGAGGAGGAGGAGGCATCCCGATTGTACCGATAATCGTCATCGCGTTCATCCTCATCCAGATATTCGCTAATTCCGGAAGAGGCGGAGGAGGCGGACGCGGCGGCGGGCCAGGAGGCAGAAGCCGCGGTGTCGGCCCGATCTTCTTCCCGGGTTCGTTTGGAGGCGGCTCAGGAGGCGGCTTCGGCGGCGGTTCCGGCGGAGGCGGCTTCGGAGGATTCGGAGGCGGCGGCTCAGGCGGAGGAGGCGGCGCCGGCCGTAGCTGGTGATGTATAAGCGGTGTGTGCAGCGATCCATGTTGCACACACCGCTTTTTCCTTTTACACTGGATACAGACAGGAGGGATTGCCATGCACGTGATCTTTTATACGAAACCGGGCTGTCCGCTGTGCGATGAGGCGGAACAGATGATGCAGCTTGTCAGCGAGGAGTATCCGCTGACATGGACTTCCGTGAATATTGAAGAAGACGACAGTAAGCATGAACAATATATGCTGATGATCCCGGTGATCGAGCAGGAGGGACGGGTCCTCTGCTATGGGAACATCGGATACGCCGATCTTGTGCTCCTTTTCGGCGAGTAATGTTTAGAGTTGTGTCCGGGGGGAATAGGTTGTATACTTGGAGTATCAAGCTATTCTATTTTTTTAACTTTAGTGGGACGCTTTCCAACCATTCAGGACGGATATCGTCCTGGCAAGCAGGCGAATGAATGAAGGGAGGAGTCTTTCTGAAACCGGTTATTGTGGAGGCGCAGGAAAAGCTGGTCCCTGACATGATGGCCGTGCTCCAGCAAAGGTATCTTGTGCTGAAGCTCATCAAGACATCCGGCCCAATCGGCAGGCGGCCGCTTGCGGAGACAGCCGGCCTCTCGGAACGGGAAACCCGTTCCGTCATGGAGGCACTCCGTGACCAGCACCTGATCCAGGTGGCGAAAGAAGGGGCGCGCATCACTGCGGAAGGGGAGAGCGTCCTGTACGATCTCGAACCCCTGATCGAACTGCAGTACGAACGGAATATCCTTGGGAAGCGCATCAAGCAGACGTTCGGCATCAAAGATGTCCATATCGTCAAAGGGGACAGCTCGGAAATCGGTGCTTCGAACGAACTGCTCGGTGCTGAGGCGGCTTCTGTTTTCAGCAGCCGTATCGGCAAGGGCAGGGTCGTCGCAGTTACTGGCGGCAGCACACTAGCTTCCATCCCGAAGCATCTGAGCTGCTATCCGGGGGCGGAGGATACGCTGTTCATCCCGGCGAGGGGTGGTGTCGGCGATGATATCGGCCTGCAGGCCAACGTCATTGCCGCCACGTTCGCCCAGACATGCAACGCTTCCTACAAATCGCTGTACTATCCGGAATCACTCAGTGAAGAAGCACATGCCATCTTCCTGAAAGAGCCGGGTGCACAGCGGATGATGGACTTATACAGCTCGGCCGACTGTCTCCTGCACGGCATCGGGGATGCCCAGAAGATGGCTGTCATGCGGGAGTCCGGCGAAGATGAACGCCGCCTCCTCGCCGCCCGCGGGGCAAAGGGCGAAGCATTCGGCTACTACTTTAACCGCGAGGGCGAGATTGTACATCATCTGCGGACAGTCGGCATCCAGACGGACGACCTGAAGCGCATCCCGCTGATTCTGGCGGTTGCGGGCGGCTCGGAAAAGGCGGAAGCGATTTTGTCCTACCTGCATGCTGCCGCGAAACAGACCGTACTGATCACCGACGAAGGGGCAGCAAGGGAACTCATGAATTTCATCTGACGAACGTGAGAAGACTGTTACCAAATGGCTCCGCGGCTGACGCTGCGTAACCCATTATTATATAAACAAAACTCTGGAGGGATTCAAGATGACAGTAAAAATGGCGATTAACGGATTTGGACGTATTGGACGTATTGTGATGAGAGACTCTTTGGTACATGACGAATTGGAAGTCGTGGCAGTCAACGACCTGACGAATGCCCCAATGCTTGCACATCTTCTGAAATACGACTCGGTGCACGGTATCCTCGATGCGGATGTCTCTTCTGATGAGAACCACATCATCGTGAATGGCAAAAAGATCCGTGTCTATGCAGAAAAAGACCCGGCAAACCTTCCGTGGGGAGATCTCGGTATCGACATCGTCGTGGAAAGCACAGGTGTGTTCCGTGACGCAGCCGGTCTGCAGAAGCATATCGATGCGGGTGCAAAGAAAGCGATCTTGTCAGCACCTGCGAAAGGCGATGTCAAAACACTCGTCATGGGCGTCAATGAGCAGGAGTATGATCCGAAGGAAGACAAGTTCGTCTCCAACGCATCCTGCACAACGAACTGCCTGGCGCCGGTCGTCAAAGTGCTGAACGACAAATTCGGCGTGGAACGCGGCATGATGACGACCATCCACTCGTATACGAACGACCAGCGGATCCTCGATTTGCCGCATGAGGACTATCGCCGTGCCCGCGCAGCTGCCGAGTCGATGATCCCGACAACTACGGGAGCGGCTTCTGCCGTGACGAAAGTCATCCCTGAGCTGAAGGGCAAACTGGATGGAATGGCAGTCCGTGTGCCGACACCGAACGTTTCGCTCGTCGACTTCGTTGCGGAATTAGGCAAGGATGTCACTGTCGAAGAAGTGAACAGCGCACTGAAAGAGGCTTCTGAGAACGAATTGAAAGGCTACCTGTTCTACAGCGATCTGCCGCTTGTGTCGAAAGACTATAACGGTACACATGCATCATCGACTGTCGATGGATTGTCGACAATGGTACTGCAGGACAGCATGGTGAAAGTCATCAGCTGGTATGACAACGAGCAGGGATACGCTGCACGCTGTATCGACCTTGCGTTGTATATGAACGAAAAAGGTCTCTGATCAACCTGGCCACAGATCCATACAGACACATAAAATCTGGCTTATCGGATTGTGACCGATTATACTGAATAGATGGGCAGGAGGAACGGCATTGCCCCGTTCCTCCTTTTTTTTCACAACTACATTTGCCGTAAAGGAGTGCTTGTTCCCATGAATCCGAAACAGACGATGAAAGACATGGACTTGAAGGGGAAGCGTGTATTCTGCCGCGTCGATTTCAACGTACCGATGGAAAACGGAAAGGTCTCCGATGATACCCGCATCCGTGCGGCGCTGCCGACGATCCAGTATTTGTCCGAACAGGGAGCGAAAGTGATCCTCGCAAGTCATCTTGGACGACCAAAAGGCCAGGTGAACGACGAGTTCCGTCTGACTGCAGCAGGTGAGCGGCTGGAAGAACTGCTCGGAAAGCCCGTTGTGAAGCTTGATGAATCGACAGGAGCTGCAGTGGAATCCCGCATTTCAGAGCTGTCCGACGGCGGCGTGCTTCTGCTTGAGAATGTCCGGTTCCACCCGGGCGAGGAGAAGAACGATCCGGAGCTTGCCAAGCAATTCGCAAGTCTGGCGGATGTCTACGTCAATGATGCGTTCGGCGCTGCTCACCGGGCACATGCGACAACTGCAGGCATCGCGGAGTATCTCCCGAGTGTCCAGGGGCTCCTGCTGGAAAAAGAGCTCAGCATCCTCGGTAAAGCCTTATCCGATCCGGAACGGCCGTTTACTGCGATCATCGGCGGCGCAAAAGTGAAAGACAAGATCGGCGTCATCGACCACCTGCTGGATAAGGTCGATAATCTGCTGATCGGCGGCGGTCTGTCGTATACTTTCACGAAAGCGCAGGGACACGGGATCGGCGACTCCCTATTGGAAGAGGACAAGATCGATCTTGCGGCATCTTTCATTCAGAAGGCGAAGGAAAAAGGGGTCAACCTCTATTTGCCGATCGACGTGAAAGTGGCGGATACGTTCTCTGAAAGCGCAAACACGAAAGTTGTTCCGATCGACGGCATCGAAGCTGGCTGGATGGGGCTCGATATCGGTCCGAAAACGGCGGAACAGTATGCCGATGTCATCAAGGCTTCGAAGCTCGTCATCTGGAACGGACCGATGGGCGTATTCGAAATGGCGCCGTTTGCCGAAGGCACGAAACAAGTGGCGCAGGCGATGGCGGAGACGGATGCCTTCACGATCATCGGCGGCGGCGACTCCGCAGCAGCGGTTGAAAAGTTTGATGTCGCTGACCGGATGGATCATATCTCGACAGGCGGCGGTGCTTCCCTGGAGTTCATGGAAGGGAAAGAACTGCCTGGCGTGACAGCACTGGACGACCGACTTTAAGGAGGAGGGACAAGTCATGAGAAAACCGATCATTGCAGGAAATTGGAAAATGTACAAGACGATGCAGGAAGCAATGGACTTCATGAATGCATTGGAAAGCAGACTGGACGGCACAGGAGCGGCCGAACTCGTCATCTGTCCGCCGTCCCCATACTTGGCGGCACTTGCCGGAAAAGCGGAGAAGCTGCCAGTCAAAATCGGTGCACAGACGATGCATGAGGAAGACGAGGGAGCCTTCACAGGCGAAGTCAGCCCTGTCATGCTGAAAAGCATCGGTGTTGAACTGGTCATCCTCGGCCACTCGGAGCGCAGGCAGTATTATAACGAAACGGACGAGAGTGTGAACCGCAAAGTGAAAGCGGCTTTCGCACACAGTCTGACGCCGATCGTCTGTGTCGGTGAGACACTTGAACAGCGTGAGGCCGAAGAGACAGCGGAAGTGGTCGGACGCCAGGTGAAGAAGGCATTCGAAGGGGTTCGTGAAGAGGATGCGAAACAATCCATCGTCGCCTATGAACCTGTCTGGGCGATCGGCACAGGACGTACGGCAACTGCGGAGGATGCGAACGAAGTGTGCGCGCATATCCGTACTGTTCTTGCGGAGATCTTCTCCGAAGAAACTGCAGAAGCGATCCGCATCCAGTACGGCGGCAGCGTAAAACCTGCCAATATCAAAGAACTGCTGGCGATGAGCGACATTGATGGCGCGCTAGTCGGCGGGGCAAGCCTGGATCCGGACTCGTTTGCCGAACTTGCGAAGGCGGGTTCCCATGAGTAAAGGACCCGTCGGACTCATCATCATGGACGGTTTCGGACTGCGCGAAACAGCTGCCGGAAATGCTGTGGCGCATGCTTCGAAGCCGAACTATGACCGTCTGTGGAAGGAGTATCCGCATTCTACGCTGACCGCCTGCGGAGAAGCGGTCGGCCTGCCGCCCGGGCAGATGGGGAATTCCGAAGTCGGCCACTTGAATATCGGCGCCGGCCGGATCGTCTATCAGAGTCTGACGCGCATCAACAAATCGATCCGTGAGCGGGAGTTCTTCGACAACGAGGCGCTTCTGTCCGCTGTGAACCATGCGAAAAATCACGGCAGCGCGCTGCATGTCATGGGACTGCTGTCGGACGGCGGCGTACACAGCCATTTTGAGCATCTGTTCGCACTGCTGGAACTCGCCTCTATGCACGGACTGGAAGACGTCTATGTCCATGCGTTCCTGGATGGACGGGATGTCGGACCGAAAACGGCGATGGCGTTCCTGCAGCGGACGGAAGAAGTGATGAAAAAAGCGGGCATCGGCAAAATCTCTTCGGTGTCCGGACGGTATTATGCGATGGACCGGGACAAGCGCTGGGACCGTGTCCAGCTGGCCTATGATGTCATGGTCAATGATAAAGGCCCAAGGTACAAAACGGCGGAAGAAGGTGTCCAGGCGTCCTACGATGCGGGAGTGACCGATGAATTCGTCGTTCCGTTCATCGTACAGCAAGCTGGCGGTGAAGCCGTCCGTATCAGCGAAGGCGATGCGGTCATCTTCTTCAATTTCCGTCCGGACCGGGCGATCCAGCTCTCACGTGCATTTACGCAGAACGGGTTCGACGGGTTCCCAGTGAAGCCGTTCACCGACCTGAAATTCGTGACATTCACAGTATACAGTGAAGAAGTGGCCTCCGAAGTGGTCTTTCCGAGCCAGGATCTGAAGAATACGATCGGCGAAGTGCTGTCCGCCAACCACTTGCGGCAGCTGCGGATCGCGGAGACGGAAAAGTATCCTCATGTAACGTTCTTCATGAGCGGCGGCCGGGAAGAGGAATTCGACGGTGAAAAACGGATCCTGATCGCTTCACCAAAAGTTGCGACCTATGATCTGAAGCCCGAGATGAGCGCCTATGAAGTGACGGATGCACTTATCGAAGAGATCGAGAACGACCGGATCGATGCATTCATCCTCAATCTTGCAAACCCTGATATGGTCGGCCATAGCGGGCTTCTCGAGCCGACCGTGAAAGCGGTTGAAACGACGGATGCATGCGTCGGCCGGATTGTCGGGCTGCTGGAGCAGAAGGGCGGCGCGGCCATCGTCACAGCGGACCACGGCAATGCGGATGAAGTGATCACGCCGGAAGGCAATCCGATGACAGCGCACACGACCAATCCGGTCCCTGTCATCGTCACGAAAAAAGGAATCGAGCTCAGAGCGGGCGGGATTCTCGCAGACCTGGCACCAACCATGCTAAAATTGCTGGGAATCGAACAGCCGGAAGAAATGACAGGAACGCCATTATTTTAACTAAAGGGAGAGATTTGCATGCCGGTAATCAGTATTGTTCAAGCAAGGGAAGTTCTTGACTCACGGGGCAATCCGACAGTCGAAGTGGAAGTATTCACGGAAAGCGGCGCATTCGGCCGTGCCATCGTCCCGTCCGGTGCTTCCACCGGCGAATACGAAGCAGTGGAACTGCGTGACGGCGACAAAGGCCGCTACCTCGGGAAAGGCGTCCTGAAAGCGGTCGATCATGTGAATGAAGTCATCGCGGATGCCCTCGAAGACAACTACTCTGTCCTCGATCAGGTCGTCATCGACAAAGCACTGATCGAGCTGGACGGTACCGAGAACAAAGGCAAGCTCGGCGCGAACGCGATTCTAGGTGTTTCGATGGCGGTTGCCCATGCGGCGGCGGATTACTTGGACATCCCGCTCTACCAATACATCGGCGGCATCAACGCAAAACAGCTGCCTGTCCCGATGATGAATATCGTCAATGGCGGCGAGCATGCGGATAACAACGTGGACATCCAGGAATTCATGATCATGCCGGTCGGCGCGGAGTCGTTCCGCCATGCGCTGCGTATGGGTGCTGAGATCTTCCACAGCCTGAAGTCCGTCCTGAAGGAAAAAGGATTGAACACAGCAGTCGGGGACGAAGGCGGATTCGCTCCGAACCTGTCGTCGAACGAAGACGCACTGTCCACGATCGTCGAGGCGATCGAAAAAGCGGGCTACAAGCCGGGCGAAGATATCATGCTGGCGATGGATGCGGCAGCATCCGAGTTCTACAACGCGGAGGAAGGCAAGTACAAGCTTGCCGGAGAAGGCATCGAGAAGACGTCCGAAGAGATGGTGGACTGGTACGAGAGCCTTGTGGATAAGTACCCGATCATCTCGATCGAGGACGGCCTCGATGAGAACGACTGGGCCGGCACGAAGCTGCTGACAGACCGTCTCGGTAAGCGTGTCCAGCTCGTGGGTGATGACCTGTTCGTCACAAACACGAAAAAGCTTGCACGCGGAATCGAAGAAGGCGTCGGCAACTCGATCCTCATCAAAGTGAACCAGATCGGCACATTGACAGAGACATTAGATGCGATCGAAATGGCGAAGCGCGCCGGCTATACAGCGGTCATTTCGCACCGTTCGGGTGAGACGGAAGATACGACGATCGCAGATCTCGCCGTGGCAACGAACGCCGGGCAGATCAAGACCGGTGCGCCGTCCCGTACGGATCGCGTCGCGAAGTACAACCAGCTGCTGCGCATCGATGACCAGCTCGACGAAACAGCCCAGTACCTCGGAAAAGACACGTTCTACAACTTGAAGTGATCTTTTTTGAAGCATTCCGACAACTGCTGCAAACAGCGGTTGTCGGATGCTCCATAGTTTGGTAAACTAGTAAGGGCAGTTGAGCTAGTTTCAGGAGGTGCAATAGTATGCATGCGTTGTTAATGACATTGCTCGTGATCGTCTCACTTTCACTAATTGTCGTTGTACTGCTGCAATCAGGGAAAAGTGCAGGTCTGTCAGGAGCCATCTCCGGCGGAGCGGAACAGTTATTCGGGAAACAGAAGGCACGCGGCTTGGACTTGGTCCTTCAGCGCGTTACCATTATTTTGTCCGTTGTGTTCTTTGTATTGGCGATTGCAATTATGAAAATATAAACGAACAGCAATTTCCGCCTGGCCATCAGTACGGCTGGGCTTTTTTATTTGGCAGGGTGTCAACGTAAGCGGTTGCTTTGCGCTGCAGGCGGACGCTTTCCGGGGGGCACGGCTTCAGCCTCCTCGCTGCTACGCAGCTGTGGGGTCTTCAGCTCGTGCTGATCCCCTCGGAGTCGCCGCCTTCCGCTCCAAGCAACTGGATTGTGTAACAACTTCAAAAGTGTTCATAACAGAAAGGGTCGTTTTGGATGAAGATTGGACAGGCGAAGCCGTTTTTCTTTAAGCATGGGAAGCGGGCGGTGTTGCTGCTGCACGGGTTCACGGGGACGTCGGCGGATGTCCGGATGCTCGGGCGGTATTTGGAGAAGAAGAATTATACGTCACTGGCGCCGCATTATAAAGGTCATGGTGTGGCGCCGGAAGAGTTGATACATACCGGACCGGATGAGTGGTGGCAGGATGTGCTCGAAGGCTACCGGACGCTCCGGGAAGCGGGATATGACCAGATCGCGGTTGCCGGGTTGTCGCTTGGCGGTGTGTTTTCATTGAAACTCGGCAGTGAGATGCCGGTGAAGGGGATTGTGACGATGAATGCCCCGATGTCGATGCGCTCGACGGATCTCATGTATGAAGGTGTGCTGCGGTACGCTGGCGAGTATAAGAAAATTGAAGGGAAATCCGAAGCGGAGATCGAAGAAGAAGTGGAGGCGCTCCGCGGACAGACGATGCCGTCCCTGGCCGATCTACAGCAGCTCATAGCGGACGTGCGCAGCGGACTGGATCTGATCTATGCACCGACGCTCGTCGTACAGTCCGTGCACGATGAGGTGATCGATCCGGAGTCGGCGGATGTCATCTTCGAGACGATCGAATCTCCGGACAAACGGCAGTCCTGGTACAAGAACTCGGGACATGTCATCACGCTCGGCAAAGAAAAAGAACAGCTTCATGAAGATGTCTTTGCGTTTCTCGAGTCGCTTGACTGGGAAGAGTAAACAAGAGGCGTTCAGGCAACACTAGTGAGTAAGGAGGGGTGCGAATTGGATACATTCGAACAACAATTGGAACAGCAGATCTTATCACTTATGAAAGAGGATGCATATAAGCCGCTGACCGTGCAGGAAATCCAGGAATTGCTCGGCATGGAACAGGCGGCGGAATTCAAGGAACTCGTCAAGATGCTCGTCCACCTGGAGCAGAAAGGTGTGGTCATCCGCTCGCGGACGGACCGCTACGGCCTGCCGGAGCGCATGAATCTCGTGCGCGGGAAGTTCATCGGCCATGCGAAGGGATTCGGCTTTGTGACACCGGAGACGGAGGGGATGGATGATATTTTCATCCCGCCGACGGAAGTGAATACCGCCATGAACGGCGACACGGTCCTTGTCCGCGTGGCGAACGGTTCATCCGGCGACCGCCGGGAAGGCAGCATCATCCGCATCGCGGAGCGCAAGACGACGAAAGTGGTCGGAACGTACCAGGATAACCGCGGCTTCGGCTTCGTCATCCCGGACGATAAGAAACTGCCGATGGATATCTTCATCGCAAAAGGCGACAACTTAGGCGCGATCGAAGGCCACAAAGTCGTCGTGGAGATCACTGAATTCCCAAGCGACCGGAAATCGGCGACGGGCAAAGTGATCCAGATCCTCGGCCACAAAAACGATCCGGGTGTCGATATACTCTCGATTATCTACAAGCACGGCATCGAGATCGAATTTCCGGACGACGTCATGAAGCAGACCGACAACGTGCCGGCGGAAATCCAGGAAAAAGATTGGTTCAAGCGGACCGACCTGCGCGACGTGCTGACGATCACGATCGACGGCGCGGATGCGAAGGACCTGGATGACGCAATCTCGCTCGAGAAGAATGCAGACGGCACGCATACACTGTCCGTCCATATTTCGGACGTCAGCTATTATGTGACGGAACACTCACCGCTCGATAACGAAGCATATGAGCGCGGGACAAGTGTCTACTTGACGGACCGCGTCATCCCGATGCTGCCGCACAAGCTGTCGAACGGCATCTGTTCACTCCATCCTCATGTGGACCGTCTGACATTGACGTGCCGCATGACGGTTGACCATAACGGGAAAGTGACGCACCACGAGATCTACCCGAGTGTCATCAATTCCGATTACCGGATGACGTACCAGAACGTCTATAAAATCGTGGAAGAGAAAGACGAAGCCCTGCGTGAAGAATATGCAGAGATCGTACCGATGCTGATGGATATGGCAGATCTCATGAAGATCCTGCGCCAGAAGCGGGAAGACCGCGGTGCCATCGATTTCGACTTCAAGGAATCGAAGATCATCGTCGATGACGAAGGCTGGCCCGTCGACATCAAGATCATGGAACGGACGATTGCGGAGCGCATGATCGAGGAGTTCATGCTGCTGGCGAACGAAACTGTCGCAGAGCACTTCCACTGGATGCAGGTGCCGTTCATGTACCGGATCCACGAAGACCCGAAGACGGAGAAACTGCAGCGGCTGTTCGAGTTCCTGACCAACTTCGGAATTCTCGTCAAAGGGGCGGGCAATAAGATCCATCCGCGCGCGCTCCAGGAGATCACCGAATCGGTTGCAGGCCTTCCGGAAGAAACGGTCATATCGACGATGCTCCTGCGTTCGATGCAGCAGGCGAAGTATTATCAGGCGAGTCTTGGACACTTCGGCCTGTCGACGGATTTCTATACACACTTCACATCACCGATCCGCCGCTATCCGGACTTGATCGTCCACCGGCTCATCCGGACGTACCTGTTCGAAAAGGATGTCTCACAGACGACGATCGCCCATTGGGATGCGGAGCTGCCGGAAATCGCGGAGCACTCATCCGAGATGGAACGCCGCGCAGTCGATGCGGAACGCGATACCGATGCACTGAAGAAAGCGCAGTTCATGGTGGACAAAGTCGGTGAGGAGTTCGAAGGGGTCATTTCATCCGTCACGAACTTCGGATTATTCGTCGAACTCGAGAATACGATAGAAGGACTCGTGCACGTCAGCTACATGACGGACGATTATTACCGCTTCGACGACCGGTCGATGATGATGATCGGCGAGCACACGGGCAAGCAATACCGCATCGGCGATGAAGTCACCGTGCGGGTGGCGGCTGTGAAACCGGAAGAGGCGTCAATCGATTTCGAGATCGCCGACATGAAGCAGAAATTCCACCGGACGCGGAAAGAAGCGCCGAAAGTGATCCATGCGCGCGGCAAATCAGGCGGCGACAGCAAATCCGGCAAGTCCGGACAGTCCGGTCAGTCCGGAAAACCAAACGGCTCCGGCAAGAAAGACAGCGGGGGAGCACCTGGTAAGAAGAACGGCGG
The DNA here is from genome assembly GCF_030406775.1 of Sporosarcina trichiuri. Lineage (NCBI taxonomy): Bacteria > Bacillati > Bacillota > Bacilli > Caryophanales > Caryophanaceae > Sporosarcina > Sporosarcina trichiuri. The sequence goes on from NZ_CP129119.1 coordinate 291,433, forward strand.
CAGCCAGAAGAAACGCTTCTATGAAGGCGTCGCGAAGAAGAACAAGAAACAGAAACCGAGAAAACGAAAGTGAGCGGAGTGGCCAGGCGGCCATTCCGTTCGCGGGAGGTGAAGGGCCATGGCGAAAGGTAAAGGAAAAGTGCTCGCCGTCAATAAGAAGGCGAATTTCGACTACGCCATCGAAGAGACGATCGAAGCGGGCATCGTCCTCGAAGGCACGGAGATCAAGTCGATCCGCAACGGCAAAGTGCAGCTGCGCGACGCGTTCGTGCTGATCCGAAACAACGAGGCGTGGATTTCGAACATGCACGTCAGCCCGTACGAGCAGGGGAACCGGTACAACCACGATCCGGTGCGCTCCCGAAAGCTGCTCATGCATCGCAAACAGATCGCGACACTCATCGGGCAGACGAAAGAAAAAGGGACGGCGATTGTGCCACTCAAGATGTACATCAAGGACGGCTTCGCAAAAGTGCTGATCGGCGTCGGAAAAGGGAAGAAGCTCTATGACAAACGGGCCGATCTGAAGAAGAAGGAAGCCAATCGGGAAATGGCACGTGCACTGAAAGACAAACAGAACTATTGAAGTCTGCCTGTGATTTTGGTATACTGGGTACAGAAAGTCAGTTCCGAAGTCTCGGGATCAGCAGGAGACTGTTGTGACCTCAGACGTTTCCCGGACATCCCTTTAACGGGGACGTTACGGATTCGACAGGGGTGGTCTGAGCGTGAGCTGCGCGTCGGAGGCTCGTCTCCGTCAGAAACGGACCTTAATAATAACAGGCAAAACAAACAACAACCTAGCATTCGCAGCGTAAGCTGTTGAATCTGCCTTATGGTTCCATCGCCCATGTGGCGCTGTAAGGCTCAACCTATAGTGGGATACGCTGGCTGCTGCGTCTCGAGGCAGTCCAGAAGAGATTCACGAGATAGCGCCCCAGACGCCTCGTCTTCCGGCATACGGGTGCGCGAACCTAAATAGAAAGACTACACGCGTAGACGTTTACGTATTGGAGCCTCTGGACGTGGGTTCGACTCCCACCGTCTCCATAGTAATATGGCAAAACACCACCCGCCGAGGGTGGTGTTTTTGTTTGGACTGCTGTTGAAATGACGGGAGCAGTCATACAAGTGCAGGAGTGCTCATAAACACTGGCGTTCCGCTCATAAATCTCTGGAAGTGATCATAACTCCCCGATTCCGCTCATAAAACCGGTAAAGTGATCATAAATCTCAGATTCTGCTCATAAACCTGTGAAAGCGATCATAAACATGGAAATCCGCTCATAATCCTCGGAAAGTGATCATAACGCCCTGTTCTGAGCGGCCAGCCAGCCCGGCATCACTCACCAATCCCCAAACATCTGCGGTACCCACCAAACTCCCGCTCCAACAGTTCCCCAACTTGAAACAAGAGCTCTTCATTCCCTTTCCTGCTCATCAGCTGAACGCTGATCGGCATACCATCCTCATCTCTGCCGACCGGCACAACAAGCGACGGCAGTCCCCAGACGTTCGCATAGCCGGTGAATGGCATATACTTTAAAAATTCTTTCCGCAGGGAGAAGATCTCCTTATACATCCGGCCGTGGAGCGGAGCGCCGGTGTGGTAGACAGGGAACACGACAATGCGGTCGGCGAGATAGCTGTTGAGCTCACGGTCTCCTTGTTCGATGATGGCATCGATTTCCGCCCGCCGTTTGGCAGAGGGACGGAACAGGGTGGCGCCGATGATCGCCCACGAAAGATACGGATGGATGGCGGATCGTCTGCCGAGTTTGGCTTTGGCGAATTCCTTTATGGCGTTCGCCCCTTTGCCGGGCAGGGCGATGTCCCGCATGCCGGATGCGCCGTCGAACGACATCATCTCCTGCCACAAGCGGGCACTGTCCCGGAAGTAGGGCGGCTCCTTGCGCGCAACGGGGAAGTCCTGTTTGAGGTGCGCCGCCACCTGGTTGAGTGCATCTGCCGTTTTCCCTGACATTGGATAGGGGCCGGCCGGCGGCAGCACATCGATCTTCAAATCGTCTGTCTGCCGTTCCTCCATTGACTGCTCGGCGATAAGGCCATACAGCAGGCGCATGTCACGGACCGACTTCCCCATCGGGCCGAAGCCGATCATCCGCTCCTGGATCGGGACGCCGACTGCAGGGAATGAGCCGTCGCCGGACACTTGGAACCGGCCGCTTTTGAAGCCGATGACGCCGTTGAAATGGCTCGGGAACCGGATCGAGCCGCCGATATCCGAGCCGATGCCGACCGCGGCGCCGCCTGCCGCAAGAAGAGCACCTTCGCCTCCGCTCGAGCCGCCGGCTGTCCGGGCCGGGTCCCATGGGTTGTTGGTGCGGCCATACAGGTTGTTGTCGGTCTCCTGGCAGAAACATAGTTCCGGCGTATTCGTCTTGCCGAGGATGATGGCCCCGGCCTGCTTCAGCCGTCTGACCACTTCGGCATCCTTCTCCGCCACTATGTGCTGACGGTGAAGCAGGCCGCCCGTCGTCTTCATGCCGGCTGTGTCGAATGCTTCCTTCACACTGATCGGCACGCCGAACAGTTCGCCGGTGGCTGTCCCGGCTGCGAGCTGCCGGTCTTTCTCCTCGGCTTCCTGGAGCGCCTGCTGGAAGCGGTCTTCCACCATTGCGTTAATGTGCGGGTTCATCCTCTGCAAGTGGGTGACGTACGCACCGACTGCCTCAGTGCATGTCAGCTCACCTGTTTGTATAGCTTTCACTGTTTCCGTGGCGTCCATGTCGAGAATGGCGGGCATCGTTTGTGCAAGAACCATGGTCCCTTGTTCATCCATAATAAAGCCTCCTTTTTCCGGCAGTCATCCCTGTGGGGAGCGGCCGTCTCATTTCCTAGTAACTTGTTACTTTCAGTATACCAGTTAAAATCAGAATAATAGTTCATTTGAAAAGTAGACACTTAAATTTGGCGGAAATATGGAGGGCGATGAGAAAAGTCTTAACACGAATTTGCCGTTATAGTATCATCTTATCGGCGGGCAGCTGTCCCTTCAGGGGGGGGGCAACCGGGCGGGCGTACCGGTTGTATAGAATTGCAACACGTGCCAGCTCGCAATAATGCATAAAGGCTTGCAGAACGGATATATGATAACCGGCGAACTTCGAAAAACGTCTCGCACAGATATTCTCAAAAGGAGGATTCCATGAAACTGATCGATGAACTAACAGATATCTATTTAGAAGGAGTGCAAGGGGAGATGCGCTATCTTTTCGACCGGCACACGGAGCGCATCTTGCTGGATGCGCCGACGTCACTGACGGGCGAACCTGAGATCGACATGGATGACGAAGAGTATGAACTGGCAGTGGAAGTTCCAGTGTCCACGTCTGCTGAGATGTACCAGCTGAGAGCCGAATTTACGCAAAAGCAGACAGAAACGAATTCGGTCGGGGCATTATTGGCGGCACTAGAGGGTCGCAAACCATTCCGGCAGTTCCAAGAAGCGGCATATGAACTTGGACTGATAGAGGATTGGTATACGTATGAACGTACATATGCGGAAGGGATTATGGAAGAGTGGTTGACTGACAATCAATGACCGGGTTTTCCATGACTTGGACTAGTGCCGGAACGCAGTCTGTCATTCTGCACTAGTACATACGGGAACGATCAAAAAGGGACCGAGCCTATCAGCTTGGTCCCTGCAAAGTTTTAGCTCAGCCAATGAAATGAAAACCCAGAACTGTGCCGTCACACGAGCCTGAGATCCTCATCATGCACAATCCCAAACACATTGACGATGAACAGGATGATGCCGAGAGCCAACGCGCCGCCGCCCGAAAATGTGAGGACGTGGGCGAATCCCCGGGTGCTCGGTATCTGCACCATGAACATGCTCGCCAGCAGGAACGGCAGGCCGATCTGGTACAGCCAGAACGTCCAGGTTCCGAGCACGCTCCGTCCTGCACGCGGATACGCCGCATAGACCAGGCCAAGTCCGATTCCGGTGATGAAATAGAGGCTCGCTAATTTGAACCATTTTGAAGCCATTATGAAAATCCCTTTCCCCTTACGATTTCCATGTCTGCAATCAGGTGTGTTACTACTTTTCTCCCGCGATCTTCCGCGGACAAACTTCGATTTGCATAGCTGTATCTTATTGTGGATAGGTGAATGGAAGAAAATGCATATATGAAGCAAACAGAGAATGAAAGAGTTGCTAGTAAGTCAGCAGGGTTCATACAGGACCTGTTGACGCGGGAAAAGTGATCATAAACTTAAGCATTTCGCTCATAAATCGTGAAAAATGATCATAAATCCGCCATTCCGCTCATAAACACGGGAAAGTGATCATAAAACCCGGAAATCACTCATAAACCCTGAAAAATGATCATAACCCATGCCAAACCGCTCATAAACTTGACCCCGCATGTCCCCGCCTGCCCATTCACGCAAAAAAGCTGACCTCACCAGGTCAGCTTTTTCCTTTCCTATTCGCAATCCGCGCCATCAAGCCGGCAGCAGCCCTTCTTCCGCAGCCTGCGCAAGCAGCGCCACCGTCGCAGTCCGGATCAGGCCCGGCAGCACGCCGAACGAGTATGGCTTATACAGGCGCTCGGTCCATTTGTGGCCGTCCTTGCCGTAGACGCCCATGTTGACGGACGGGATGTCGAGCCCCTGGATCGCCTTATATGGAATCGGGAAGAATGTCTCCCATTCCGGCAGGTTGTTAAGCAGGGGAGCCAGCTCGTCTTCCGTCTCGTGGATGGACAGGAAGCTGCCGTCCGCCAAATAGGGGAAGAACTTCTTCAAAGCAAACTGTTCGCCGGTCGCAGCCGACGCTTCCGCCAGAATTGCTGTCAGTGTCTCCTGGATCGCCGCGTCGCGCGCAACGTCCGTCTTCAAATAGTTGTGCGGCAGGAACGGCGGCGCGAAGAACACGATGACGCGCGCTTTCTTGGCTGGGTCCGCTTCCTGCAGGGCGCCGGCGATTTCGAAACTGATCTCCCGGAAGTCGTCCGATTTGCTGTCTGCAATCGCCTGTTCGATGATCGGCTGGACATCGATGCCCTGTTCGATCAGCTGCTGCATGTACTCCTCGTACGTCACGACATCGATCTCCCATGACAGGTCGCGTGTCGGCAGACCGGTGAAGCGGATATACTGCTGGAACTGCTCCTGCAAATACTGCTCGGTTTCCGCGCAGACATTCTTCGTTTCCCTCAGCAGCTTGCCGAGGATCTCACCCGGCGTGTCTTCGTAGACGAAGTAATTGAAGTACAGATGGCTGCTCGAGGCAGTCTGGACGGTATAAATGTCTTTTGTGTCCCGCTGGTACAGGCAGGTCGGCGGCAGGACGAGTTCGCCTTCGATCTGCTCCGCGAGTTCGTACCGGTTGTGGAAGCGCTCTGTCAGTTTCGCAGCGATGAAGTTCGGATCGATGCCGGACAGCGTATCGCCGACATGCACCTCACGGCCGTATATATGGAAGCAAGGCAGGATCTTGCCCGCCGCGCCAGTGTAGATATACCGGTGCGGGTCGCCGTCATAGAGCGGGGTGATGAAGTCCGTGTTGATGGCGAGCGCATACTCGAGGCCCTGTTCCGCCTGCAGCCTGTTCAATTCGGCGAGCGCTCCGATGATGCCGCGGTGTTCGCTTTCCTCGTCGCCGTTCAGCAGGAGCAGGAGATTGCCTTCCAGCTCGTCGCGATGCTCGGAGAAATGCAGGAGGTTCACCATGTGGACTGCTGCGCCGCTCTTCATGTCGACGGCACCGCGGCCGAACATCCAGTCACCGGACTGGGCGTCCCGCCGGAGTTCATCATCGTTTTCGTAGGAGCTGAAAAACTCCGCGAGCGCATCTGGCGAGAAGGCACTGTCTTTCAGCTGGCCGAAGTCTTCCACGCCGACCGTGTCGATATGGGAATGATAGATGATCGTCTTTTTCGAGAACGACTTCCCTTCGACGAACGCAAAGACATTCTTGCGTCCGATCGGATCATTTTCGACCGGCTGCATCCACAAGTGTTCGGGATGCTCCTGGAAGTAGGGGAAGGAGCTCAGGATCCGGAAGAGCTCTCCCGCCACTTCGACTTCCCCTGATGTGCCGTTGATGCTCGGGATGCCGACCAGATGTTTCGTAATCGCCTCAAGTCTCTGTTCCGTTGTCAGTGGGTGGATGGATGCGTACATAGCAAATACCTCCTGCTTCAAATTAGTGTCGTTTCTTATTCGGATATAGGTTCGTGAAATAATCTTTCGTGATTTCCCGCACTTTTCCGTTCAGGAAGAGGACGGCGATCAGGTTCGGGATGACGACCGCTGCCAGCAGCAGATCCAGGAACTGCCAGATGAACTGCAGACCGCCGACCGCTCCGATGACGATGGCAATGATATAGACAAAGCGCATGACTCTAGAGAAAGCAGTGCCGAACAGGAATTCCGCCTGCTTTTCACCGTAGAAGATGATGACGACGACTGTCGTGATGACGAACAGGAAAAGCGTTGCGGAGATGATGAATCCGCTCAGCGATTCGCCGAAGACAGGCGCGAATGAAGCGGCCACCATCGTCGAAGCGTCATCCGCTGCAATCCCTTTCCAGACGCCGGACGTCAGAACGACGAGGGCGGTCAGTGTACAGACGATCAGCGTATCCACGATGACTTCGAAAATCCCCCAGAACCCCTGCTTGGCCGGATGATCAGTCATGGCGGAAGAGTGTGCGATCGGCGCGGTTCCCATACCCGCTTCATTGGAATAAAGGCCGCGTGCGAGCCCCCAACGGATTGCTGCAGCGACTCCGGCCCCTGCAAATCCGCCGGCTGCCGAGATCGGGGTGAAGGCGTGCTGGAAGATCAGCCCGAACGCAGCTGGCACTTCCTTGCTGTTGACCGCAAGGACGATCAGCGCGCTGAGCAAATACAGCACAACAATCGCCGGAATCATTTTCTCGGACACTTTCCCGATGGTCCGGATTCCTCCATACGTGACCAGGATGACCAGGACGGCGACAATGATCCCGGAAGCGAGCGGCGGGATGCTGAACGAACTTTTCAGTGTGGCCGCGATGGAGTTGGATTGGACCATTGCGCTTGCAATGACTTCGATCATGAGGGCGAAGGCGAAGAAGGAGGCGAGCTTCTTCCAGCCGAGCCCTTTCTTTATGTAATACATCGGACCGCCGACATACTCGCCGTGCTTGTTCTTCTCCCGGTATTCGATGCCGAGTACAACTTCGGAATACTTCGTGCCGATGCCGATCAGGGCTACGAGCCACATCCAGAAGATGGCGCCGGGACCGCCGAGCGCGATAGCAACCGGCACGCCGACGATATTGGCAGCCCCCATCGTAGAAGCGAGTGCAGCGGTTGTCGCCTGGAATGGTGTCAGGGTGCCGGGTGAATCCGACTGGGCGAAGATCTTGCCGAACGTTTGTGACACAATGTGCGGGAAGTAACGGAACTGGAAGAAGTTCAGCCGGACGGTCAGGAACAGCCCGCCGCCGATAAGCAGAAGGATCAGCGGCATCCCCCAGATGAAGTTTGATACGGATGAAATCAGTTTTGTGAATTCTGCCACACTTCCAACCCCTTTTCGTATGAATGGAACTCTAATGGAAAGCGTTTACATTCCGCAATGTGGAATGTATTCTGTAATGCGGAATAACTTCGCAAGTACTATTTAATCCTACTTATCTGGCACTGTCAATTCCTTATTTTACGAACAAACCGGTTTTCATAATTTACACAACAGTCAATGTCTTGTAGACTCAATAGACAAGACTTTCTTCATAAGAAGAGCGGTGAGCGGGCGGCAGAAAGGTACAGCCGGAAAGCACCCGCTGGCAATTGAAACGGAGCTGACAAGATGATCCAGTCGATAGATCGGGCAATGAAACTAATTGAAGCACTGTCTGCGGACGGGAAAGACCTCTGGCTTGCCGCAGAGCTCGCAGAAGAGACGGAACTTCCGATCAGTACGGTCTACCGGATCACGCAGTCCCTGCTGCAGCACGGGCTGATCATCCAGGACGAGACAACAAAACAGTTCAGTCTGGGCTACAGGTGGATGGAACTCGGACTGAAGATGTTCGAGAAGCTCGATGTCCGGGACATTACGAGGCCCGTGCTTGAACAGCTCGCAGCCGGCGTGGAGGAGACCGTCTACCTGAATATTCCGCGAGGTGACTACTCGATGATCATTGAACGGATTGACAGTCCAAAGAGCGTGAAGATCCAGGACAGTGTCGGTGCCCGGATTCCCCTCCATATCGGCGGTGCGAACAAAGCGATCCTCGCCAATCTGCCGAGTACCGAAGTACAGAAGATACTGAAGCGGCTGGTGTCTGATGAACAGAAGCGTGCAGAACTGCTGGAGGTGCTGGCCGTCGTGAAGCAGCAGGGGTACGGAATCAGTTATGGGGAGAAGACGAAAGGGACCATCGCTGTCGGTGCTCCTGTCTTCGACTTCGAAGGGCGGCCCGTCGGTGCAATCAGTGCCGAGGTGCTCGCCTACGATTTCAAGGAAGAACGTCTCGACAGTCTCATCGAACAAGTCTGTGCGGCCGCACGCCAGGTCACAGCGGAATTGAGCGGCGCCCAGCACGGATGATCCAGATGTAAGAAGATCGGCTGCGGCCGGTCTTTTTCTGTGTGGAATTTGATTCAGGCAGGGAACACGGCGGCTGCAGCCAAAGGCCGGTTTCACATTCCCTTTCATCCACTTGGCGCTTTGGTGATTGACCTTCGGGTTCCCCGGGAAACCTGTCCAGTAAGGAGGGTGATCGATTTGGAAGAGTTCTGCCTGTGGCCGGAGGATCCAGTGCCGGCCGATCAGAAAGGATGCACATGCTGCAGACTGTACCGCCAAGGATCCCGCATGGTATGGGGAGAGGGGACGCCCGGGGCGCCGGTCATGATCATACTGGACAATCCGGGTGCGCGTGAAGATCGGGAGGGGAACCCTGCGGTGTGCACGACGCGTCAGACATTGCAGCGCGCGGTCCGCGAAGCGGGGATGACGGAGGACCAGCTGTATGTCACATATATTCTCAAACGGCGGCCCGTGCGAAAGTATGATAAGGAAGAGACCCGGTCCATCTGCATGCAGCACTTGGACCAGCAGCTGGCCGCACATCGACCGGAACTGATCCTCTGTCTCGGAAATGTAGCGGTCCAATCATTCTTTGGCGAACCTGATGCAGAAGTGAAACCATTGCGCGGAGCCTGGCATGAGGTGCGGGGGATCCCGACCGCAGCAGCGTATCATCCATTGGCGGTGCGCCGCCGGCCGAATCTTCTCCGGCTGTTCCAGGAAGATATGGATTTTGTAGCCGCCGCACTCCGTTCACGAACATGAGCCTGCAGGGGTTTTTTGAAATTGCTCCCGCTGGACATTCAACACACCGCGAAAAGTCCGTATTGGCATCCCATCCGCCGAAGCTGTTCATTTCAAGAAACCTGGTGTATCTTCCTGCCGAACAAAAGCCTAGTAATTGACAGGAAGACAGTTTCGGGGTACAATTCATTGTCGGGGAAACCTCCGATAAATGCTCTGCGTCCATACAATGGACTGTTCCGAAATGAAACTGAACCGACAATTGAGACTATATAAAAGGCGGGTGGGAAATTTGAAAGATCTGACCAGCGGAACGGACAACTTCTTGAATAAGTTCTTAGGCATATACGGGTTGGCGGTTGTGATGCTTTGGCTGAAGACCTATCTCACGCAGGCCTCGCAATTCACGCTTGGCGTGGAAGGGCCGCTCCAGCATTTCCTTCTGCTCATCAACCCATTGGGGTCAGCCCTGTTATTCCTGAGCATCGCCTTCCTTTTCAGAGGGAAGAGACGCTACACAGTACTGACCGTCATTTACGCACTGATGTCGTTCCTGCTGTATGCGAACGTCGTGTATTACCGGTTCTTCAGTGACTTCATCACACTGCCGACAATCTACCAGACGCAGAACTTCGGCGATCTGGGCGGCAGTATCATGACGCTCATGAAACCGACGGACCTCCTGTTCTTCGTTGACGTTCTCGTCATGTTCGCCCTGCTGTTCACACGCAGGGTCAAGAAAGAGACGGACCGGGTCGGCCGGCGGAAAGCTGTCGCAATCGTTGCGTTCGCCCTGGCAGTGTCCCTCGTCAACCTGGGACTCGCGGAAGCGAACCGTCCGCAGCTGCTGACACGCGGATTCGACCGCAACTACATCGTGAAATACTTGGGTATGTACAATTACTCGATCTACGACACTGTCGAAACGGCGAAGGCCTCGTCGCAGCGTGCACTAGCGGACAGCAGTGACATCGCCGAAGTGATCAATTACACGCAGTCGAACTATGCGAGCCCGAATCCGGAGTATTTCGGCAAAGCGAAAGGCATGAACGTCATTTACCTGCATCTGGAGTCCTTCCAGAACTTCCTCATCGACTATAAGATGAACGGAGAAGAAGTGACCCCATACTTGAATGCACTGGCGAAAGACAAGAATACCCTGTACTTCGACAACTTCTTCCACCAGACCGGCCAAGGGAAGACATCCGACGCCGAATTCATGCTGGAGAACTCGCTGTTCGGCCTGCCGCAAGGTTCCGCGTTCATCACAAAAGCGCAGAATACGTACCAGGCGGCGCCGAATCTGCTGAAGAGCCATGGCTATACGTCAGCGGTCTTCCACGGAAATAACGGCAGTTTCTGGAACCGGAACGAAGTCTACAAACAGTTCGGCTACGACCATTTCTTCGATGCAAGCTACTATGACACCAGCAAGCCGGAAGATATGGCGGAATACGGCCTGCTCGATAAGCCGTTCTATGAGCAATCCGAGAAGTACCTTGAAAAATTGCCCGAACCGCTGTATGCGAAGTTCATCACCGTCGCCAACCACTTCCCGTATACGATCCAGCCGGAGCTGACGACGATCGAGAAGGCGCAGACAGGCGATGTAAGTGTCGACGGCTACTTCCAGACAGCCCGTTACACCGACGAAGCCATCAAGCAGGCATTCGATCAGCTGAAGGAAATGGGCCTGTATGACAACTCGATGATCGTTCTGTACGGCGACCATTACGGTATCTCCGACAACCATAAGCGGGCGATGGCCCAGGTGATGGGAAAAGAGATCACGCCATACGAAGGCGCCCAGCTGCAGCGTGTACCATTATTCATCCACGTGCCGGGCATGAAAGGCGGCATCGACCATACGTACGGCGGTCAGACAGACCTGCTGCCGACACTGCTCCACTTGCTCGGCATCGAATCGAAGGATTATATCCAGTTCGGATCTGACCTGCTGTCTGACGGGCATAAGGAATTGGTGCCGTTCCGGAATGGTGATTTCATCAGCCCGGCTATCGATTCCATCAATGAAAAACTGTATGACAACAAAACCGGCGAGCTGCTCGACGACAGTCAGCACGAAGCCGCAGAAGCGCTGAAAGAAGAAGCGTCCTACAGATTGCAGCTGTCCGACAAAGTCGTCAACGGCGATCTGCTGCGGTTCTACACACCGGAAGACTACACGCCGGCCGATCCGGCTGAGCTGGATTATAAGAAGGATGCAGAGAGCACAGCCAACGGAGTGCAGTAACCGCAGGCTGCCCTGGCCTTTACAGAAACACCATCCATCGCGGATGGTGTTTTTGTGTTAGGGGAAAGCACGTGCGATAACTGACGGGTGCTTATTAAGTTGGGTCTTTGATCATAAATCGAGGGAAGTGATCATAAAAATGGGGAAGTGATCATAAAACAGGAAAAATGATCATAAAACAGAGAAAGTGATCATAAATCTGGGAAAGTGATCATAAAACCGAGGAAAGTGATCATAACTTCACAACTCCACCCGACGCCTGCCGATAATTCAGCATGGCTGCCGTACATCACCGCACACATGCGCTCATAGAACTTCCACTATCGGGAACACTGCTCACGAGGAGGCGGATCGCTATGCAGAACAGCAAGAAGTACACGGTGGCCGGCACTGACATCGAGGAAGTGAAACGGCTGAACGCGAATTCCGGGCTGACGTACAACGAATTGAACGAACTCATCGCCAGGACAGGCGGCAAGGGGTCTGCCCGGTATTCGGACACGGACGCTTCCGCCGTCAGAAGGGCAATCCGCGGGGAATGAGGGAATCCGGGCTTGCAGCATTTTGTTCCGGATCAAGCGGACCTCTTTGGCAAACGAACAGAACACCATCCATGACGGATGGTGTTTTACGTTCTATCAGAAGGCAGCAAAGATGTGTACGTGCAAAAATAAACGCGACCGGCCAAGCCCGTCTCTGGTTATCGGGCAAAACCGAGATTGAATGGACGGGCTCCGCTGGCGCTCCGCCTTTTCTGTCGGAGATGAACATTGTCAGCATGCGAGTGTTCAATCTGCTGGTGTCTGTTCTTGCGCAAGACCCGCCCGTTCCCACGCCGAACCCGCCCGTTCCCACGCCGAACCCGCCCGTTCTCAATAGGAACCCGCCCTTTCGAACCAGCAACCCGCCCATTCCCGCCCTCCAACGCAAAAAGACCAGCCGCGGCTGGTCTTTTTGCGTTACATGCATGTGAACGTATCGATCCGATCCAAGTCGAAGCCGGTATATTCCCAGCGGCGCCACTGGCTGTTCCAGCGGTAGCCGGCGATCGATGTCCGGCCGACGAAGGTCGGATAGAACCAGAAACCGCGCCGGCGGGACGTCCAGATGTACGTGTAGCGGTACATACAGTTGCGGATGCCGCCAGGGTCGACCCGCATGAGCTGCTGATCCGGATAGGCGGGTGTCTGCGAAGGGGGTGCAGACTGCGGAGCGCCCTGCGACTGGCCGCCGCCTGGTCGGGATGGCTGATCCGGACGGCCCCCTGGATAGGACGGTGTGCCCGGCCATCCCCCCGGATAAGACGGATGGCCCGGCTGCTGTCCCGGCCATCCGCCCCACGGCCAATTCTGCTGACTGCCGTGCCAGCCCGGCTGCTGCCAGTCGCCCCACTCCGGCTGGTTCCATTGGTTCCTCGCTGTCATCGAATCCATCTGCCAATCAACCTGCTGTGGGACATAGCCTTCCGGCAGCTGCGGAAACCACTGCCCGTCACCGCTGTTCATCTGATTCATCCAAAAACTCCTCTCACTCATTCGCTCTTCGCTCTATCCTATGCAGCCCACACATCGCCGTCTGGACATCCGCCCGGCTAAACCTTTCTGCCACCAGCAGTGCAAACATGATATGATGAAAACAGCATCTAACAACCAAGGAGAGTGCCTCATGACAGACATGCGCCCGCACATCCTGGTCGTTGACGGAATGGCTCTGCTGTTCCGTTCGTTCTTTGCGACCGCTGTGCACAATCGATACCAATACAACGAGCAGGGGATTCCGACGAACGGCGTCCAGGGATTCGTCCGGCATACACTGACCGCCGTCTCCGTCTTCCGGCCGACACATCTGGCGGTCTGCTGGGATATGGGAGCTGTCACGTTCCGGAACGAGCTCTATGATGGCTATAAAGCGAACCGGCCCGCACCGGCCCCGGAGCTGGTGCCCCAGTTCGATCTCGCCCGCCAGGTGTCCGAGGACATGGGCTGGGCAAATTTCGGCATCGCCGGCATGGAAGCGGATGACCTGATCGGATCGCTTGTGAAAAGATGGAAAGCCGAGGCACAGCTGACCGTCGTATCCGGAGACAAGGATCTGCTCCAGCTGCTGGCGCCTGATGTCCGGATCGCCCTGACGAAGAAAGGCCATTCCATCTATGATGTCTATACGGAAAACCGTTTTGTCGAGGAGTATGGGATGACGCCGCAGCAGTTCATCGACTACAAAGCGTTCATCGGCGATCCGAGCGACGGTTATCCGGGCGTCAAAGGGATCGGGCCGAAAACCGCCTTGAAACTGATTCAGACCTACGGTACAGCAGAGAACGTGGCCCGGTCTCTGGACAAGCTGACCAAATCAGAACGGACCAAGATCGAGCAGAACCTGGACATGCTGCGTATCTCCAGGGAACTGGCGGAAATCCATTGTGAAGCGGACGTCGGAGGAACACTGGAGGACCTCATGATTCCGTCTTATGACAGCATGGTCATCAGCAGGCTGTCCGGCAACGGCCTGCGCGGTGTTGTCAATCAGCTGGTGTTATCCGAGCCGGTATTACAGTCAGGAGGGGATCGGAATGAGGAATTTATTGATCCGTTTGAGTGAGAAAGTGATCGGAAACGCTGAACAGCTGGCGGGTCTGATCACCCGTACCCAGAACGAGCGGTACCCGATCATGCGGAAACTGGAAGGCGAGCTCTATCCGGCCCGTGTGGAATTGGTGAAACTATATGCGAGTGCGATGATGATGGATGAAGAAGAGCGGAGTGAACGGCTGAAACGCTGGGGTGAGGAAGTCGGCACGGCATTCGCAAAGAAGGAGATCATCTCACTGGATATGATGCTCCGTGAAGTTCCTGAGTACCGCGAGTATATTGGAACCGTTATGAAACATGAAGGACTGAACCAGGGGATCAGTGCGGAAGAGATGTATGACCTGACAACCGACTTCGACAGGATCGTCAATGACATCGTCTATTACTTCAGCCTCCCGTTCGTGCAGTATGAAAAAGAGATGCTGCTGAAATCACAGGAAGCGGTCGAGGCATTGTCTGTACCTATTTCTTCGATAAGTGATACGACTGCCATCCTGCCGCTGATCGGTGTCCTCGATTTCAACAGGAGCACCGTGCTGCAGGAAAGGGTGCTGATGGAAGCTGTCCGGATGAGACTGGAATATCTCATTATCGACCTGTCGGGCCTCCAGACGACGGATACCTATGTTGCGCAGCAGCTGTTCACGCTGTTCGATTCTCTGACACTTGTAGGGACAACGCCCGTCGTGAGCGGCATCACACCGGTCATTGCCCAGACACTGGTCGGATTGGGCCTCGATTTCGGAGCGATCCGCAGTTTCGGGAATCTGAAAACGGCAATCGAGCACGTGTCCTGAATTTTGCATATAAAAAACCGGATCTCCCTGGAAATAATCCAGGCAGGTCCGGTTTTCCATTCTGCGGTCTATAGGCGACGCGGAACAATGCGCACAAACGTCAGTACCGGCGCATTCTCCTTATAGGAAATATACCGCAGGCGGCTCGGTGAAGAGGGGGAGCCATTATCATGGACGGCCAGCTGGATATCCCCAGCGTCTCTTTCGTAACCGATGACCGGCACCCAGTGGTAGTCGAATGCTGCAGACTGCCGCCACTTCCGGGACAGCCATTTATCGAACTTTGCTGCAACAGGCCGCCCTTCATCGATTTCGGAGAGGGCTTCTTCAACGGTGCATTTTTCGACCGTCCAGCCTGCGCCGAGAAGTTTCCGCAGACGGCGGACGAAGCGTCCTGTGAACAGACCGATCCGTGTTGTTCCGAGAAGCCGGTACAGCTTATCCACAGGCACATCCCCGAGCGGGTGGCGTGCGTAGCGCAGCAGCAGGGAAACGGTCACGGGCCCGCATGCGGATGAGCGGATTTTTTGACCGATATCGCTGTCATACTGGGATTTCCCCGTGAATTCTTTTAACAGCGGCATTGCGGTACCTCCTATCAGTTCCTGGCGAACGACAGTCCATTCTCTTTCATGAGGACTTGGAGAGCGGCTTTGAAGTTTGCATAGGACTCGATCTGTTCGGCAACTCCGGCGTTCGTCAATTCGCGGACGAAAGGAGGTGTGAACCCGACCATGAGAGGACGGACCCCCATCATCTGCAGTTCGGCCTGCATGAGACGGAGTTCCGCTGTCATGACTTCCGGGCCATCTTCTTCGTCCAGCCGGAGACCGGAAAAGTCGAAGACGGCATATTCGATATCCCTGTGGTCGCCTGTATATGCGAGGACAGTGGACCGGATACGTTCGAAGCGGCTTTGGTCTGTATGTCCCGTGATGGGGAGAAGAATTGTATTTTCGACGATCGAAGGAATGATCGGAACGGACGTCTCACTGATGATCTCTTCATATTTGGCAATCTTCTCTTTCAACTGCCGGATCTCTTCTGTTGGATTCATGGTACACCTCTGTGTAGTTTCTATGGTTCTCCCCTATTATACAGGAACTTGGAAAAATGGCACGAAAAAACCGGATGCCGAAACATCCGGTTGCGCGTGCTGTCAGATGGAGATCCCTTCAAGGAACCCGGTCACCTGATCCGGGGACTTCGCGTTGGCACTGTGCAAGTGCGCCTTCTTTTCGCCATTTTCGAACACAAGAAGACTCGGAATGCCCATGACATCGTATTTCTCGGCGATTTCAGGGAGAACGTCGCGGTCGACGTCATACCAGTCATACTCGTCGTATTTCTCTTCGATCGGTCCGATGAACATGTCCATCACGCGGCAGTCCGGGCACCAGCCGGCCTGGAACTTGACGATGGAGCGGGACTTATCCGAAATGATGTCGTAAAATTGTTCTGAAGTTTTGATTGATTCCATATTGCAATCCCTACCTTTCATACCCCCAGTGTACAATGAAAACCGGTAAGTGGGAACGAACTTGCCTTCCCCATAGTGATGGAAGTTTTTCAGATTTAAATATTGCGAAAACGCTGGAAATGAGCTAGACTTGTATTCATAGAAGGGGTTTCTATTTTTTTTACGCATAAAATGAATGAGTATTCATTCAAACGTTAAGGGAGGACATTCAATTGGCTTATCATATCAAGAAAGCGGCGGTCATCGGGTCCGGTGTCATGGGCTCCGGAATCGCGGCGCACCTCGCCAATATCGGGATCCCTGTGCTTCTTCTCGACATTGTGCCGAACCAGCTGACAGATGACGAGGAAAAGAAAGGGCTTACGATCGAGAGTCCGGCAGTGCGCAACCGGATGGCGGCCGGAGCATTGAAGAAACTGCTGAAACAGAAACCGGCTCCGCTGACATCGAAGAAGAATCTGTCCCTCATCGAACCCGGCAACCTGGAAGACGACCTGGAAAAACTGGCCGACGCAGACTGGATCATCGAAGTCGTTGTGGAAAACCTGGCTGTCAAAAAGTCACTCTATGAAAAAATCGACCGTGTGCGGAAACCGGGAACGATCGTCACATCCAATACATCCGGTATCAGTATCAATGATATGGCCGAGGGCCGTTCGGAAGACTTCCAGACCCATTTCCTCGGCACCCATTTCTTCAACCCGCCGCGCTATCTGCATTTGCTGGAAGTGATCCCGGCTGAGCGGACATCACAGGAAGTGACCGACTACATGGCACGGTTCGCGGAGGACCGTCTCGGGAAAGGTGTTGTTCTGGCGAAAGACACCCCGAACTTCATCGCCAACCGGATCGGGACATATGGGCTGCTCGTCACGCTGCGTGAAATGGAGGCGCGTGGGTATTCCGTTGGGGAAGTCGATTCCGTTACCGGTACACTGATCGGACGCCCGAAATCAGCAACATTTCGCACCCTTGACGTGGTCGGACTGGATACGTTCATGCACGTAGCGAAGAACGCCTACGACAAGACGGAAGGCGACGAACAGAAAGTGTTCGAACTGCCGCCGTTCATGCAGAAGATGATCGACAACGGCTGGATCGGCGCCAAAGCGAAGCAGGGCTTCTTCCTGAAAAAGGGCAAGGAGATCCTCGAGATCGACTCGGCGACGCTCGAGTACAGCCCGGCGAAAAAATTGAAAACGCCTTCAATCGAGATGGCGAAACAGCAGAAGGGCCTCGGCAACCGTGTGAAATCGCTCGTCTATGCAGATGACCGGACCGGCGAACTGCTCTGGCATATTCTCGCGCCGACACTCCGGTATTCCGCGGAAATGCATGGCCGGATTGCAGACGATATCGTCGCCATCGACAATGCCATGAAGTGGGGCTTCGGCTGGACGCAGGGACCGTTCGAGACATGGGATGCGATTGGCGTCGCCAAGTCCGTCGAACGTATGAAAGAAGAAGGGGACACCATCCCGGAATTTGTACAGAACCTGCTCGGCAAAGGCTATGAAACGTTCTATAAGGAAGAAGACCATACACGCTACTACTTCGATGGCGACGGCTACTCGGAAGTGCCGGTCAATGAGAAAGTGATCGACTTGAAGCGGTACAAGAAGCAGCACGGTGTCATCAAAAAGAACTCCGGCGCGAGCCTGATCGACATGGGCGACGGCATTGCGCTGCTTGAATTCCATTCCCAGTCGAACGCGATCGGACTCGACATCATGCAGATGATCAACTTTGCTGTGGATGAAGTCGAAAAGAACTACAAAGGGCTCGTCATCGGCAACCAGGGCAAGAACTTCTGCGTCGGCGCGAACCTTGGCATGATTCTCATGGAAGCACAGGACGACAACATCTTTGAACTGGACTTCGTCGTCCGCACCTTCCAGAACGCGATGATGAAAATCAAGTACTCGACGAAACCGGTCGTTGCGGCGCCGTTCCAGATGACACTCGGCGGCGGTGCGGAAGTCTGTCTGCCGGCTGCGCACATCCAGGCATCGATGGAGACGTATATCGGTCTTGTCGAAGCAGGTGTCGGACTCATCCCGGGCGGCGGCGGCAACGTCGGACTCTACTTGAAGCATCTGAAAGGGCTGCCGCAGGGCGTGCAGGTCGACTATCAGAACATCGCGAACAAAGTGTTCGAATCGATCGCGCTTGCGAACGTCTCCACTTCCGCCGAGGAGGCGCGGGAGAACAACTTCCTCGATTTCGCGGACGGGATCAGTGTGAATCCAGATCATCTGCTCTATGACGCAAAACAATCAGCGCTCGCGTTAGCGAAAAACGGCTACCAGCCGCCGAAAAAAGAGGAATTCCCGGTCGTCGGGGAGACCGGCTATGCGACACTGCTGCTCGGTGCGGAAGGCATGCGGCTGTCAGGGTTCATCAGCGATCATGATATGAAGATCGCGAAGAAACTGGCCTACGTGCTCGCTGGCGGGAAGCTGCCGTACGGTACACTCGTCGATGAGCAGTACATGCTCGATCTGGAACGGGAAGCCTTCCTGAGCCTGGTGGCGGAGCCGAAATCACAGGCGCGCATGCAGCATATGCTCGTCAAAGGCAAACCGCTCCGCAACTGAAGGAAAGAGAGCAATCAACAGAGGAGGAAATACAATGCGTGAAGCAGTAATCGTTGCGGGTTCCCGCACACCGGTCGGGAAGGCGGGCAAAGGATCGCTCGCGACAGTACGGCCGGATGACCTCGGGGCCCTTACTATAAAAGAAACGCTGAAACGCGCTGGCGGCTATGACGGGCCGATCGAGGACCTGATCATCGGCTGTGCCATGCCGGAAGCGGAGCAGGGCATGAACATGGCGCGCAATATCGGAGCGCTTGCGGGACTCCCGGATACGACTCCCGCCATCACAGTGAACCGGTTCTGTTCGTCCGGTCTCCAGTCGATCGCCTATGCAGCCGAGCGGATCATGCTCGGTGCATCGGAAGCAATCCTCGCAGGTGGTGCGGAGTCGATGAGCATGGTGCCGATGATGGGCAATACGGTCCGTCCGAACGCGAAACTTGCGGAAGAGGCGCCGCAGTATTACATGGGCATGGGGCATACCGCAGAGCAGGTCGCCGTAAAATATGGGGTCAGCCGTGAGGACCAGGATGCCTTTGCAGTGGAATCCCACAAACGGGCGGCCGCTGCGATCGATGCCGGGAAATTCGACGAAGAGATCGTCCCTGTCGAATTCATGAAAGGGTACGTGGACAGCAGCGGCAAATTCGATGAGAAGCACGAAACGTTCTCGATGGATGAAGGCGTAAGAAGAGGGACGACGACGGAAATCCTCGCGAAACTGCGGCCGGCATTCTCCGTCACAGGGTCTGTGACAGCGGGCAATGCGTCGCAGACGTCAGACGGAGCGGCGTCCGTCCTCGTCATGGACCGGGAAAAAGCTCTTGCCGAAGGGCTGACACCGATACTGAAATTCCGCTCCTTCGCAGTCGCGGGTGTCCCGCCGGAAGTGATGGGGATCGGACCGGTCGCCGCAATCCCGAAAGCGCTGAAACTGGCAGGCCTGACGAAAGACGATATCGATGTATGGGAATTGAACGAAGCATTCGCCTCTCAGTCGCTGCAGGTCATCCGGGAACTCGGTCTCGATACCGACAAGGTGAACGTCAACGGCGGAGCGATCGCGCTCGGTCATCCGCTCGGTGCGACGGGTACGATCCTGACTGTCCGCATGATGAATGAACTGAAGCGTCAGAAGAAACAGTTCGGCGTCGTCACGATGTGCATTGGCGGCGGCATGGGCGCTGCAGGCGTGTTCGAATTACTATGACAACCTTATCCAATACATGAGGAGGAAAACGATATGAGTGAGACAACTACAAACGAGCTGGTAAAAGGCGGGGCGTTCCTGACGGAGGATATTACACCGGACCGTGTCTTCACACCGGAAGACTATACAGATGAGCAGAAGATGATCGCGAAGACGACAGAGGACTATGTGAAAAACGAAGTGCTGCCGGTCGTCGAGAAACTCGAGAACCATGAATTCGAGCATTCCGTCCGTCTGCTGAAGTCGGCTGGGGACCTCGGCCTTCTCGGCGCTGACGTACCGGAAGAATATGAGGGTCTCGGTCTCGACAAGATCTCCTCGGCACTCATTTCAGAGAAGATGGCCGTCGCGGGCGGCTTCTCGATCACGCACGGCGCCCATGTCGGAATCGGGACACTGCCGATCGTCCTGTTCGGGAACGAAGAGCAGAAGAAGAAGTATCTGCCGAACTCGGTTGCAGGTGACAAGATCTCTGCATATGCGCTGACGGAACCGGGCTCGGGGTCGGATGCGCTTGGTGCGAAGACGACTGCAAAGCTGAACGACGCCGGCACACACTATATTCTGAACGGTGAAAAGCAATGGATCACGAACGCAGGGTTCGCAGATGTTTTCGTCGTCTATGCGAAAGTGGATGGCGAGAAGTTCTCGGCGTTCATCGTCGAGCGTGAATTCCCGGGCGTGTCGGTCGGTGCGGAAGAGAAGAAGATGGGCATCAAGTCTTCCTCCACACGGACACTCATCCTGTCTGACGCGGAAGTGCCCGTCGAGAACCTGCTCGGCGAGATCGGCCGTGGCCATATTATCGCATTCAACATCCTCAACATCGGCCGCTACAAGCTCGGTGTCGGGACAGTGGGCGGCGCAAAGCGTGCACTCGAACTCGCGATTTCGTATGCGAACGAGCGCAAGCAGTTCAACACGCCGATTTCTTCGTTCAACTTGACGAAGGAGAAGATCGCAACGATGGCGGCACGTCTGTACGCGACGGAAAGCCTGATCTACCGCACAGTCGGTTATTTTGAACAGCGGCAGAGCCAGATGACGGCAGAGCAGCAGAAAGACGGGAAAGCGATCGCTGCAGCGATTGCCGAGTATGCGATCGAATGCTCCATCAACAAAGTCGTCGGATCGGAAACACTCGATTACATCGTCGACGAAGCGGTCCAGCTGCATGGCGGCTATGGCTACATGCAGGAATACGAAGTGGAGCGCGCCTACCGCGATTCACGCATCAACCGGATCTTCGAAGGTACGAATGAAATCAACCGGATGATCGTACCGGGCACGTTCATGAAGAAAGCATTGAAAGGCGAGCTGCCTCTGCTGCAGCAGGCCCAGGCCCTGCAGGAAGAGCTGCTTATGATGATGCCGGAAGAGCCCGGTGACGAGCCGCTCGCACAGGAGCGGATGCTCGTGAAGAACGCGAAGAAGATCGGTCTCCTTGCAGCCGGCCTTGCCGCGCAGCGTTTCGGCACGAAGCTGGAAGAAGAGCAGGAAGTGCTTGTCAACATCGCGGACATCGCGAACAACATCTTCGCCATGGAGTCGGCACTGCTGCGCGCGGAGAAGGCGGTCGATAAGAACGGTCCGGAAAAAGAGCGTCAGAAAGTCCTGTATACGGAAATCTTCTGCCAGGAAGCATTCGCCGCCATCGAGCGCGATGCGAAGGAAACCTTGTACGCCGCAGTGGACGGCGACAACCAGCGCATGATGGTGTCGGCATTGCGCAAACTGACCCGGTCCAACCCGTACAACATCATCGCGAAAAAGCGCGAAGCATCCGAGAAACTGATCGATGCTGCACGCTATGTCGTCTGATAAGGGATAGGCCTGATGAGCATCCAGACTGCCGCTCGGCAGTCTGGGTGTTTTTGCGGTACACTTATCACCATGGAGGTGACTGGAATGGACGTGACGTATTACGGATACCCGAAGTGCACGACATGTAAAAAGGCGGAGAAATGGCTGAAGGAGAACGACATTTCATATGCGGCTGCCAATATCGCGGAAGAGCCGCCATCCGCTGGTGAACTCAGGCAGATGGTGGAGACGTCGGGTCTGCCCCTCAAAAAGTTCTTCAATACGAGTGGCCAGAAGTACCGGGAACTCGGTCTGAAAGACAAACTCCCGGCAATGTCCGAGGATGAACAGCTGGCACTGCTTGCCTCAGAAGGCATGCTCATCAAGCGCCCGCTCGTGACGGACGGAGAGAAAACGACTGTCGGATTTGCGGAACAGACGTTTGAAGACACCTGGAAATCCTGAGTTCATTTCTTGTCTTTCACGGACGGCTGTGGCAATATGAAATTAGACATTTAATTTGATAGCTGGAGGGAAATGGAATGAGCACACCACAAGGTTTGAAGTACTCTGAAGAGCATGAATGGGTAAAAGAAGAAGACGGTAAATACCGGATCGGGATCACACATTTCGCACAATCCGAACTCGGCGATATCGTATTCGTGGAACTGCCGTCGGTCGGCGATGAATTGAAATCGGACGAGCCGTTCGGCAGCGTCGAATCCGTGAAGACAGTATCTGAACTGTATGCACCGATCACAGGCAAAGTCGTCGAAGTCAACGAAGACCTCGAAGACAGCCCGGAACTCGTCAACGAGTCTCCATACGAAGGCGCATGGATGGTCGTCGTGGAAGCGTCCAAGCCGGAAGAACTCGATGAGCTCATGTCGGCGGAAGACTACGACAAGATGACTGTCGGAGAATAACAGCAGCAAACAGACGCCGGGCAGCTCCGGCGTTTTTTCTTTTTGACCAGCATGTATCAGAAAGCGGGGAAGACGCCATATGGAACAATGGTCATACCGTGAATGGAAAGAGATTACGGAAAAGGAGGACCTGTGTGCATACTACTTATACACGCCTCTTTGCGGCACATGCGCGGTCGCTTCCAGGATCCTCTCCGTCGTGACCGAACTGAAACCTGATCTTGTCATCGGGAAGGCCGACTTGAATTATCAAGAACAAATCGCAGAAGATTATCAGGTGGAGAGTGTGCCCTGCCTGCTCATCCATCGTACCGGGCAGCCGGTGGAGAAAGTCTATGCCTTCCGGTCCGTCCAGAATATCCTCGAAAAACTCAGTTGACACCTGGGAACCCCTATGGTATAACTAGTAGCAACCAATTGAATAGCTGACTCTTATACAGAGTGGTGGAGGGAAGTGCCCTATGAAGCCCGGCAACCGTCAAATTTTTTGAAATGGTGCCAAGTCACACAAAGCGCATGCTTTGAAAGATGAGAGATCGGTTGAACGCACATAATTTTTCGCGTACACCTTTCTGTGAATCTGCAGAAAGGTGTTTTTGTTTTTATCCGCCAAGCGGACAGAACGACTTATTTGAATGAACGGTGAGGTGGAGCGGGATGATTCAACTAACGAATGTCAACAAGCGGTTCGGCACCGCGGCGTCTGGCATCAAAGCTGTCGATGACGTCACGCTGACGATCGAAGAAGGCCGTATTTACGGCATCATCGGATACAGCGGCGCCGGCAAGAGTACGCTGATCCGTCTGCTGAACGGATTGGAGCGGCCGACAGAGGGCTCTGTCGAAGTGAATGGCAGGCTCATGTCGTCGATCGGCGGAAAGGAACTGCGCACCGCCCGTCAGAAGGTGAGCATGATCTTCCAGCACTTCAATCTGCTCTGGTCACGCACCGTGAAAGAGAACATCACGTTCCCGCTCGAGATCGCCGGCGTCAAGAAAGCGGAGCGTGAACGGAAAGCGGCCGAGCTGATTGAGTTGGTCGGTCTCGGCGGAAGGGAGAATGCGTATCCGTCCCAGCTGTCGGGCGGCCAGAAACAGCGTGTCGGCATCGCCCGTGCACTTGCCAACGATCCGGAAGTCCTGCTGTGTGATGAAGCGACGTCCGCGTTGGATCCGGAGACGACAGATGCGATCCTCGATCTGCTGACGAGCATCAATGAGCGTCTCGGCCTGACAATCGTCCTGATCACACACGAAATGCACGTCATCCGCAAAATCTGCCATGAGGTGGCGGTGATGGAGCAGGGACGTGTCGTCGAAACAGGCGATGTGCTGGAAATCTTCCAGGCGCCGAAAGAGGCGATCACGAAACGGTTCGTGTCCCAGGTGACCGAGCCGGAAGACGCCAAGAAAGTCATGTCGCTCATGCGGGAGGATCATCCGGACGGCACACTCGTCAAGCTCGCGTTCGTCGGGGAACGGACCGAACAGCCGGTACTCGCCAGTCTGATCCGTGAATTCCCGATTGACGTCAGCATCCTGCAGGGCAACATTTCGCAGACACGCGGCGGCGCATATGGAACGCTGATCCTGCAGCTGACCGGTGAAGAAGCGGCCATCGGCAAAGCGATCGGATACTTAAATGAGCAGGGTGTCCAGACGGAGGTGTTCGGGAAATGATTGAAACGTATCTGCCTAACGTCGATTGGGCGAAAATGTGGGAAGCGACCGCCGAGACGCTCTATATGACGTCCGTTTCCACCGTCTTCACCTTCGTGCTCGGCCTTGCGCTCGGTATCCTATTATTCCTGACATCACCGGGTCATGTGTGGGCGAACCGCCTTGTGAACCTGCTCACAGGATCGATCGTCAATATTTTCCGCTCGATCCCGTTCATCATCCTGATCATCCTGCTGATTCCGTTCACGAAATACCTGATCGGGACGATCCGGGGGCCGATGGCGGCGATGCCGGCACTGATCATCGGTGCCGCGCCGTTCTACGGACGGATGGTGCTGATCGCTCTGCAGGAGATTGACAAAGGGGTGCTTGAAGCGGCCCGGTCAATGGGGGCGAAGACGTCCACCATCATCTTCAAAGTTCTGCTGCCTGAATCGATGCCCGCGCTCATCTCGGGCATCACGGTCACGGCGATTGCACTCGTCGGCTATACGGCGATGGCGGGCATCATCGGCGCAGGCGGACTCGGCACACTGGCCTTCCTGGACGGTTTCCAGAGGAGCCGCACCGACGTCACGCTCGTGTCCACGGTACTCATCCTCATCGTCGTCTTCATCCTCCAGTTCGCTGGGGACTGGGCAGTCAAAAAGCTCGACAAACGCTGATCCGGCATTACCAGGCATCACAGCCTGCATTATAAAAATACAGTAAAGGGAAGTGGAATGGATGAAAAAACTGTTGACAGGTATTTTACTCGCTGTGCTCGTTCTGGCACTGGCGGCTTGCGGTACGAAAGATGATAAGAACGGCAGCGCAGGCGGTTCAGACGAAGAATCAAAAACAATCAAAGTCGGGGCATCCAACGTGCCTCACGCTGAAATCCTTGAAGAAGCGAAACCGCTGCTAAAAGAGAAAGGGTACGATCTTGAAATCGAGACATACCAGGACTACGTGCTTCCGAACAAAGATCTGGAGTCAGGGGACCTGGATGCGAACTACTTCCAGCACATTCCGTATTTGGAGACACAGATTGCGGACAACGGCTATGATTTCAAGAATGCCGGCGGTATCCATATCGAACCGATCGGTGTCTATTCGAAGAAATACAAGTCCCTCGATGAACTGCCGGACGGTGCGACCATCCTGATCAGCAACTCGGTCGCAGACCACGGACGCGTCCTTGCAATGCTTGAAGCACAAGGACTCATCAAACTGAAAGACGGTATCGACAAGACAAAAGCCGAAGTGAAAGATATCACGGACAATCCGAAGAACCTCAAGTTCGAAGCGGACTACGAAGCGGCCCTGCTTCCGCAAATGTATGAAAGCGAAGAAGGCGATGCAGTCCTCATCAATTCGAACTATGCGATCGATGCAGGCCTGAACCCGCTGGAAGACGCGATTGCACTTGAAGATTCCGATTCGCCGTATGTCAATATCATCGCCGTCCGTTCGGGGGACGAAGACAAAGAATCTGTCAAAGCACTCGTCGATGTCCTGACATCGAAAGAGATCCAGGACTTCATCCTCGACAAATGGAAGGGCTCCGTTGTTCCAGTGGAAAAATAAAAACCATGCAGGCCACCTTAGCCGGTTATCCGGCTAAGGTGGTTTTTTGAATAGAAAGAAAACGGTTCATAGGCTAATAATCCAGATGAATATATTGTATGATGAAAAAGTCTTTACCTATTTACTGTGTGAAAGGGGTTTGTGTTTTGAAATTCAAGATAGGACTCATCTGGAGAATTGTCATCGCCATCGGCCTGGCCGTGGGCTTCGGCTATTTGACTCCGCTGATCGGGGAAGGGTTTGCGAAAAACTTCACCCGTCTGTTTGCGACATTCAATATGCTGTTCGGCGGGTTCCTGAACTTCGTCGTGCCGCTCATCATCCTGGCGTTCATCGCACCGGGAATTGCCAAACTCGGGAAGGGGTCCGGCAAGCTGCTCGGTCTTGCAACCGTTTTCGCCTATGCGTCCACGATCGTGGCTGGAATCCTTGCGTACTTTGCGGCAACGGCCATTCTGCCTTCCTATATCAATGGACTGTCGGATAAGTCCATCAGTACGGGAAAGGAAGCCGCGGCCGCTTTCTTCAAAATGGAGATGACACCGCTCATGGGCGTCATGACGGCCCTGCTGCTGGCGTTCGTGCTCGGCATCGGCATGGCGTCAATCGGCAGCAAGACGATGCTCCGCGTGTTCGAGGAATTGAATACGATCATTGAAAAAGTCATCAGCGTCGTGATCATCCCGCTTCTGCCGATACATATCTTCGGGATCTTCCTGAACATGACCTATACAGGTGAAGTTGCGAAAGTGCTGTCGATCTTCATCTTCGTGTTCGTCATGATCATCGTGCTCCATCTGATCATGCTGACAGTCCAGTACACCGTGGCGGGCGCTGTGTCCCAGCGCAATCCGTTCCGCCTGATGAAAACGATGGCTCCCGCCTATTTCACAGCAATCGGGACACAGTCCTCGGCGGCAACGATCCCGGTGACACTCAGGCAGGCGAAGCAGACCGGAGCGTCCGCGAAAGTTACGGATTTCACCATTCCGCTGTTCGCCACGATCCACTTGTCCGGCAGTACGATCACATTGGTCTCCTGCTCGATCGGCGTCATGCTCATGAACGGAGCACCGATCAGTTTCGTTTCGTATCTGGGCTTCATCTTCATGCTCGGCGTCACGATGATCGCAGCTCCGGGCGTACCGGGGGGCGCAGTCGTCGCAGCGACCGGACTTCTCGCATCGATGCTCGGATTCGACGAGTCGATGATTGCGCTCATGATCGCCCTGTACATGGCGCAGGACAGTTTCGGCACAGCGACGAACGTCACGGGCGACGGAGCCCTTGCCATCATCGTCGACAGCTTTTCAGACAGAACACCGGCCAAATGACCGGGCCCGAGCCGTTTCCTTTTCGGAGGAAGCGGTTTTTTGCGTCTGAACCGCGGTTTTAAGCCAATTTATGAAGGCTTATATTCTCACTCTGTGAAACTTAATTGAAAATGAAAATACTTGCTGATCGCGAAGAATTAAAGGATTTTTATATTATTTATAATCATTCTCAATGATTTGCAACGGACGGCGGGATGGGGTAAGATTAGAATGATGATAATTAGAAGATGAGCAATCATCTTATTACGCATACTGGAGGTATTGGAATGGCAACTTTGGAAATCAAAGATCTTCACGTTTCAATCGAAGACAAAGAAATACTTAAAGGGGTCAACTTGACCATCAATACAAATGAGATCCATGCAATCATGGGACCGAACGGAACAGGTAAATCCACGCTCGCGTCCGCAATCATGGGGCATCCGAAATACGAAGTGACATCAGGTACGGTCCTGCTGGACGGCGAAGATGTGCTTGAAATGGAAGTGGACGAGCGTGCGAAAGCCGGTCTGTTCCTGGCCATGCAGTATCCGAGTGAGATCACAGGCGTCACGAATGCGGACTTCCTCCGTTCTGCTATCAATGCTCGCCGTGAAGAGGGGGATGAGATCTCCCTCATGAAGTTCATCCGTGAACTCGACAGCAAAATGGAACTTCTTGAAATGGATGAAGATATGGCAACACGCTATCTGAACGAAGGATTCTCGGGCGGGGAGAAGAAGCGTAACGAGATCCTTCAGCTGATGATGCTGAAACCGAAATTCGCAGTACTCGACGAGATCGACTCCGGTCTTGACATCGATGCTTTGCGCATCGTCTCAACAGGCATCAACGAAATGCGCGGCGAAGGCTTCGGCTGCCTGATCATCACCCACTACCAGCGCCTGCTGAACTACATCACGCCGGACCACGTCCATGTCATGATGCAGGGCCGTGTCGTCAAATCAGGCGGGGAAGAACTTGCACGCAAGCTGGAAGAGCACGGCTACGACTGGATCAAAGAAGAACTCGGTATCGAAGAAGAGACAGTAGAACAAGAAGCGTAAGAGGGAGGACGATTGAACATGACGGTTGAAACGAAATTGGCATTGACCGGAGACGACGTCCGCTCTTATGCCGCCTCTACAGGCGAAGCAGGATGGCTGTCCGATCTCCGCTTGGAAGCGCTCGAAAAAGCGGCAGCACTTCCAATGCCGAAACCAGACAAAACGAAGATCGACAAGTGGAATTTCACGGAATTTCCTGTACATGCGGTCGACAGCAGCGCCTATGCGGATCTGAGTGAGCTTCCGGAAGATGCGAAGCTGCTTGTCGATGCAGAGAACCAGAAGAACATTTACGTGCAGCACAACAATACACCTGCCTATCTTTCGCTTTCCGAAGATCTGAAAGCGCAGGGCGTCATCTTGACGGACATCTTCACTGCATCACGGGAACACGCAGACCTCGTGAAGAAGTATTTCATGACGGACGGCGTCAAAGTGGACGAGCACAAGCTCTCAGCGCTCCATGCGGCCCTCATGAACGGCGGCGTATTCGTATATGTGCCGAAGAACGTTGTCGTCGAGCAGCCGATCCAAGTGCTGTTCCTGCATGATGATGAGAAAGCGTCCCTATTCAACCACGTCATCGTCGTGGCGGAAGCGAACAGCTCCGTGACATACGTGGAAAACTACCTGTCCACAGTCGAGCATGCGGTAGGTCTTGCGAACATCATCTCCGAAGTGTTCACAGGCGACAATGCCGTTGTCACATACGGGGCTGTCGATGTACTCGCAGAAGGGTTCACGACGTACGTGAACCGCCGCGGCGTCGCAGGCCGTGACAGCCGCATCGACTGGGCGCTCGGTCTCATGAACGACAGCAACACGATTTCCGACAACCTGACACACCTCGTCGGCAACGGCTCTCGCTGCGACATGAAGTCCGTCGTCGTCGGACGCGGTTCGCAGAAGCAGAACTTCACATCCGAGATCGTCCACTGGGGACTGGATACGGAAGGCCATATCCTGAAGCACGGCGTCATGAAAGATGCTGCTTCCTCGATCTTCAATGGAATCGGAAAGATTGAAAAAGGGGCAACCCGCTCCAATGCCGAGCAGGAGTCACGCGTCCTGATGCTGAGTGAAAAGGCGCGGGGCGATGCCAATCCGATCCTGCTCATCGACGAAGATGACGTTACGGCAGGCCACGCAGCATCCGTCGGCCGTGTCGATCCGCTGCAGCTGTTCTACCTCATGAGCCGCGGGATTTCGAAGCAGGAAGCGGAACGCCTCGTCATCCACGGATTCCTGGAGCCGGTTGTAAGCAAACTTCCGATTGAAGGCGTCAAGAAACAGCTGACGGAGGTAATTGAAAGGAAAGTGCGCTAATGCTAAATCCTGACATTCGCAATGATTTTCCGATTCTCGACCAGGAAGTGAACGGCTTCCCCCTCGTCTATCTCGACAGCGCGGCGACGTCACAGAAACCGCGTCAGGTCATCGAGGTGCTGGAGCATTACTATAATTACGATAACGCCAACGTCCACCGGGGCGTCCATACGCTCGGCAACCGGGCAACCGAAGATTACGAAGGCGCCCGGGAAACCGTGCGGAAGTTCCTGAATGCTTCTTCCGATAAGGAGATCATCTTCACGCGCGGAACGACAACCGCTCTGAATTTGGTCGCGGACAGCTACGGCCGTGCCAACATCTCGGAGGGCGATGAAATCATCATCACCTATATGGAACACCATTCCAACATCATCCCGTGGCAGCAGCTTGCAAAAGCGACAGGAGCTGTCCTGAAATATATCAATCTGGAAGAAGACGGCACCGTCTCGCTCGAAAAAGTGAGCGATGCGATGACCGACCGGACAAAGATCGTTTCCATCATGTACGTTTCGAATGTGCTCGGCACCGTGAACCCGATCAAGGAAATCACCGAGATCGCCCATGCCCATGATGCTATCATGGTCGTCGATGCAGCCCA
This sequence comes from Sporosarcina trichiuri, assembly GCF_030406775.1. Taxonomy (NCBI): domain Bacteria; kingdom Bacillati; phylum Bacillota; class Bacilli; order Caryophanales; family Caryophanaceae; genus Sporosarcina; species Sporosarcina trichiuri. The sequence goes on from NZ_CP129119.1 coordinate 321,951, forward strand.
GGCGGCTCCGCACATCGCACTGGACGTCCAGGATCTCGATTGCGATTTCCTGGCGTTCTCCGGCCATAAATTATGCGGGCCGACCGGTATCGGCGCATTGTACGGCAAGAAAGCACTGCTTGAAGCGATGGAACCGACGGAATTCGGCGGCGAAATGATCGACTTCGTCGGTTTGTACGACTCCACGTGGAAAGAGCTCCCTTGGAAATTCGAAGGCGGCACGCCGATCATCGCCGGAGCGATCGGCATGGCGGCAGCCATCGATTACATCCAGGCGATCGGTCTGGACGCAATCGAACAGCACGAACACGAATTGGTCGCTTACGCAATGGAACAGATGAAATCAGTGGAAGGTCTCGAAATCTACGGACCGCGTGATGCGGGCAAGCGTGCGGGCATCATCACGTTCAACTTGGAAGGCGTCCATCCGCATGACCTGGCGACCGTCCTTGACATGAACGGGATTGCCGTCCGTGCCGGGCACCATTGCTGCCAGCCGCTCATGAAATGGCTCGATGTCTCAGCCACCGCCCGTGCCAGCTTCTATCTGTACAACACGAAAGAAGATGCGGACCGTCTGGTAGAAGGCCTCCGCATGGCAAAGGAGTATTTCCAGTAATGAAAAACGAAAAACTCGACCAGCTGTACCGATCGGTCATCATGGATCACTACAAAACACCAAGGAACAAAGGTGTGCTCGACGAAGGCAACGTCACTATCGACATGAACAACCCGACGTGCGGCGATGTCATCCATCTGACTCTGCAAGTGGAAGACGATATCGTGAAAGATGCCAAATTCGAAGGGGAAGGCTGCTCGATTTCGATGGCCTCCGCTTCGATGATGACACAGCTCGTCAAAGGGAAGAATACCGAAGATGCCCTTCACGCAGCGCATGCATTCTCCGATATGATGCTCGGCAAGGACGTGGACGACACCGTCGACTTCGGAGATATCGAGGCATTGACGGGTGTGGCCAAATTCCCGGCCCGCATCAAGTGCGCAACCTTGCCATGGAAAGCAATGGAGAAAGGGATCGCACACGATTCCGAATGATATGAACGGGAGGAATAGCAAATGGCTAAACAAATGCCGGAAATCGGCGATTACAAATACGGGTTCCACGACAAGGACGTATCTGTATTCCGTTCCGAGCGCGGTCTGACGAAAGAAATCGTCGAAGAGATCTCGCGCATGAAAGAAGAACCGGAATGGATGCTCAACTACCGCCTGAAATCCCTAGAGCTGTTTTACAGCAAGCCGATGCCGCAATGGGGCGGCGATCTGAACTCGCTCAACTTCGACGAGATCACATACTACGTCAAACCGTCTGAAGCGACTGAGCGTTCTTGGGACGAAGTGCCGGAAGAGATCAAGCAGACGTTCGACAAGCTTGGGATTCCGGAAGCGGAACAGAAATACCTGGCAGGCGTGTCGGCTCAGTATGAGTCGGAAGTCGTCTACCACAACATGAAAGAAGAGCTCGAAGACATGGGGATCGTCTTCAAGGACACGGACTCCGCGCTCCGCGAGAACGAAGAACTCTTCAAGCAGTACTGGGGCACCGTCATCCCGAATTCGGACAACAAGTTCGCCGCACTGAACTCGGCTGTCTGGTCGGGTGGATCGTTCATCTATGTGCCGCCGGGCGTGAAAGTCGATACACCGCTGCAAGCCTATTTCCGGATCAACTCGGAAAACATGGGACAGTTCGAGCGTACGCTCATCATCGTCGACGAAGGCGCAAGCGTCCACTATGTGGAAGGCTGTACAGCACCTGTCTACACGACAAACTCCCTGCACAGTGCAGTCGTCGAAATCATCATCAAGAAAGACGCGTACTGCCGTTATACGACGATCCAGAACTGGGCGAACAACGTCTACAATCTCGTGACGAAGCGTGCGGTCTGTGAAGCGAACGCGACGATGGAATGGATCGACGGCAACATCGGTTCCAAACTGACGATGAAATACCCGGCAGTCCTGCTGAAAGGTGAAGGCGCCCGCGGTATGACATTATCAATCGCCATCGCCGGAAAAGGCCAGCATCAGGATGCCGGCGCGAAGATGATGCACCTAGCACCGAACACTTCGTCCACAATCGTGTCGAAGTCGATTTCACAGCACGGCGGAAAAGTGAGCTACCGCGGTATCGTCCACTTCGGACGGAAAGCGGACGGCGCCCGTTCCAACATCGAATGCGATACGCTCATCATGGATGACAAGTCGACATCCGATACGATTCCGTACAACGAAATCCTGAACGACAACATCTCGCTCGAGCACGAAGCGAAAGTGTCCAAAGTATCGGAAGAGCAGCTCTTCTACCTGATGAGCCGTGGCATCTCCGAACAGGAAGCGACCGAAATGATCGTCATGGGCTTCATCGAGCCATTCACGAAAGAACTGCCGATGGAATACGCGGTGGAAATGAACCGCTTGATCAAGTTCGAAATGGAAGGATCGATCGGCTGATCCCCCTCCTGCCTCTGCACATCCGTGCAGAGGTTTTTTCATTTGGGAACCCGGACAGGTTCAGGATTACAATTTGTCCGTCCAGATGCTTTTGCCCGGCAGCCGCTATCCCTTTCCGCCGCAGGGTCCTATATAACGGGCAGGAAGGAAAGGAGACGATGACTTTGGTTCGTATTGTATTGGATGCAGGACATGGGCTGGGCACCCCAGGGAAACAGTCGCCCGCCGGGGAGAAGGAATGGCTGTTCAACAACAGGGTTCTGCTGGCTGCACAGACGGCATTATTGCAATATGAAAACGTAGAAGTCGTACGGGTGGATGATCCATCAGGAATGGCGGACATACCGCTCAGACAGCGGACAGATCGAGCGAATGCACAGCAGGCCGATCTGTATATCTCGTTCCATCATAATGCGAATACAGGCTCCTGGGGCGATTGGGGCGGCGTGGAAACGTACACGATGGATGCACGGAATGCGAATCCAGAGTCTGTCCGGCTCGCCCGGTTAATCCAGCCGGAGATCGTGAAAGCGATGGGGCTGCGCGATCGGGGAGTGAAGAAGAAGAATCTCCATGTCCTGCGGGAGACCCGTATGCCCGCCGTGCTTATGGAAGGTGGGTTCATGGATTCCCGGACGGATATTGCTGCACTCCGCAATTCGCAGAAACTGCAGGCACAAGGAAGGGCAGCAGCTTCCGCGATAGCTGCGTACTTCGGATTGGTTTTGACACCGCAAAATCAAAAGCCGCTGGGCAGCAGCGCATACCGGCTCGTGACGGGCACATTCAGCAGCCGGGACAGTGCAGAGAAAGCGGCAGAGCTGATCAAGGCCGCCCATGGCTGGACCGTCTATGTAAAAGAAGAGTAACGAGAGCCGGCGGATCCCGATCTGCCGGCTGTTGCTGCGTTCAGGCAGACTGCCCGGCCAGGACGACTAGTTATGATATGATACGGGTAAGGAACAAGACAAGAATGGAGGGATTCTCATGATAGAAATCGGCCTGACGGGCTGGGGCGACCATCCGGATGTCTATGCACCGACCTCATCCGCCAAAGACAAACTGATCGATTACAGCGCGCATTTTCCGATCGTGGAGCTGGACTCTACATTTTACGCGATTCAGCCGGAGCGCAATATCCGGAAATGGATACGGGAGACGCCGGATCATTTCCAGTTCATCGTCAAAGCGTATCAGGGGATGACCGGTCATCTGCGCGGGGAGCTGCCGTATGAATCGAAGGAGGAAATGTTCCGGCTGTTCCGTCTGTCATTGCAGCCGCTCGAGGAAGCGGACAAGCTGTCGATGATCCTCATACAGTTCCCGCCTTGGTTCGATTGTGTCAAAGAGCATGTCGAGGAAATACGATACATATGCGGGCAGCTGGAAGGGTTCGATCTGGCTGTCGAGTTCAGGCACCAGTCCTGGTATTCGGAGCAGCTGCGGGAAAAGACGTTCAAGTTCCTGTCCGACAACAAACTGATCCACGTCATCACCGACGAACCGCAGGCCGGGGAAGGCAGTGTGCCGTTCATCCCCCGGGTGACGCATCCGGATAAGGCGATGGTACGGCTGCATGGACGCAATCTCGCCGGCTGGAAAAACCCTGGCGGCAGCCGGGAAGCCTGGCGGAAAGTCCGCTATTTGTATGATTACAATGATCGGGAGCTACAGGAGATCCAGGCGGCTGTGGAGCAGGCGTCTGAGCACGCGGCGTATACGGCAGTCATCTTCAACAATAATTCAGGCGGGCATGCTGCCGGGAATGCGAAACAGTTCCAGCAGATGCTCGGCCTCTCCTTCGAAGACCTTGCCCCGAAGCAGCTCGACATCTTTGAGGGGGAATAGGAATGGAATATATTTTGCTCATTGCCATCGGCATGCTGTCGGGCGTCGTCGGCTCGCTCGTCGGGCTCGGCGGCGGGACGATCTTCGTGCCGGTGACACTGCTCGTCGGCATTGATCTCGGGTGGATTCCGCATGTGACGCCGCAGACGGTCGTCGGCATGTCCGTCATCATGATGGTGTTCAACGGGCTGTCGTCCACGCTGTATCACTTGAAAGCGAAGACCGTCGATTACCGCAGCGGACTCATCTTTTTCGCCGGGAGTGTTCCCGGGACAATTGTCGGTGCCTTTTTCAACAGAGGGCTCGATCTGAATTCATTCAATATCTATTTTGGGCTGCTGCTGATCTTCCTGGCGGCACTTCTGCTTGTGAAAAAATATTTAAAACCGATCCGCTGGTTCGTCGACCATGGCAAACCGATCACATTCACCGATCCGCAGGGTCAGGACCATGTGTACGGGTATCCCATCTGGTTCGCACTCGTATTCACCTTTTTCATCGGCCTGACGTCAGGTCTTTTCGGGATCGGCGGCGGAGCGATGCTCGTGCCGGGAATGATCCTGCTGTTCCTGTTCCCGCCCCACGTGGCGGTCGGCACATCGATGCTCATGGTGTTCCTGTCCGCGCTTGTGAATTCAGGGACGCATATCTATCTCGGCCATGTGCCCTGGCTGTATTCGCTCGCAGTCATTCCGGGCGCCTATATCGGCGGCACGGTCGGTTCGATGCTGAATAAGAAGCTGAGCTCCGAAGCGCTCGTTGTCGTATTGCGTATATTGCTTCTGCTGTTCGGGGTCAATTCAATCATTGACGGAATCTGGGGATGATCGGCATTACACAGAAAACGGAAACGATCCATATCTATCATACGAATGATGTACACAGCCATTTTGACAACTGGCCGGGCATCCACGAGTATCTGCTCCAGCAGCGCAAACAGCATGAGCTGGCTGGAGAATCGGTCTTCGTGTTCGATCTCGGGGACTTCGTGGACCGCTCGCACCCTTTCACGGAAGCGACACATGGGAAAGGGAATACCGAATTGCTGAACCGGGCCCGCTACGATGCGGTTACGATCGGCAACAATGAAGGGATCACACTGCCTCCGGAAGATCTTGCACATCTGTACGATGACGCGGCGTTCGATGTCATCGTCGCAAACCTGTCGGAAGCGGGCGGCCGTCCGCTGGAGTGGGCAGTCCCTTATGAACAATACGAGACAGCACAGGGCACTTCAGTTGCCGTCATTGCAGCGACAGCGGTCTATGAAGCCTTCTACGGGAAGCTCGGCTGGGCTGTCAGTGAGCCACTGCCCATCCTGAAGACACTCGCGGAACAGCTGAAAGAAACATCCGATGTGGTCATCTGCCTGTCCCATCTGGGGATCCATGAAGACAGAAAACTTGCAGCGGAGACGGGGGACATCGATGTCATCCTCGGTGCACACACTCATCACCTGTTCCTGCGCGGTGAATGGGAAGGAACTACCCTTCTCGCCGCCACCGGCAAATACGGGCAGTATGTCGGCCATATGTGCATCACGCTGGAAGCCGGACAAATCACGGACAGGGCAGCTGCCGTCATACCGGCTGAACAGCTGGATGCTCCGCCGGCAGCGGAGCGGGCGTTCGGACTTTTCCTGCAGGCGGGTGAGGAACTGCTTGATGAAACTGTGTTCAAGTCCCCGTGTCCGCTCAGCCAGAATCTGTCGGGTCCGAGCGGCCTGTCGGATTTCTTCGGAAGGGCGCTGCTGGCGTATACAGGTGCGGACTGCGCACTATTCAATGCCGGTCTGTTTCTCGGGAGCCTGCCGGAAGGGGATGTGACGCTGCGCGATCTGCACCGCGTTCTGCCGCATCCCATCAATGCCTGTGTCATGACGGTGACCGGCCGGGCACTGCTCGAGTATTGGATCATTTCGGATGATCCTTCATGGATCCGTACGGAAGTGAGAGGGCTCGGCTTCCGGGGCACGATGATGGGGGCCATGATCCAGACCCGGCTTTCAATGGAAGACGGCCTGCTGTACATAGGGAGCGAGCGTGTCCGGATGGATGGGACCTATAAGCTGGCCACCCTGGACATGTTCACATTCGGCTTCTTCTACCCGGACATGAAGTCCGAAAAGATCGATTATCTCGTCCCTGAACTGATCCGGGATATCGCCGGCTGGTATGGCAGGCAGCTTGGAAACTGACATAGGCAGCACCCCCCTTTCATAGGATATGAAAAGGAGGTGCTGCCTTTTTGAGATTCCATACGCAAGTTCCGAAGCGGAAGAAATCGAAAGGCAGATGGCTCAAAATCCTCCTGCCGTCGTTAGTGGTGGCGATCGTCTTCAGTTTCTATTATCTGAATGCCAAACTGACACCCGTCTACATGAAATATGCTGAGGTGCAGACACGTAAAATAGCGGCGCACGTCATCAGCCAGGCGATCCAATCCAGGTCGGACAGTGTCCTGGATGTCAATGATGTGCTCATCAATATCCCGAACGATTCAAAAGAGACCGTGACGATGAAAGTCGATGCCGAGACGATCAGTCAGATCATGGCGGAGATCCATGAGCTTGTGGAGGAGCATCTGGACCGGGCGGAATCCGGAGATCTGGCAATGCTGCCGGACGGGGAAGGGATCGACTTTGACACTGAGGAAATGGAGAAACACGGCGGGGTCGTCTTTTTCGTGCCGATCGGGCAGGTGGCGGGCATTCCGCTGCTCGGTAATCTTGGCCCGAAAATACCGATCCGTTTCCATATCATCGGTGATGTCCATGGCAATATCGATACGAAAATCACGGAATACGGCATTAACAACGTGTATATGGAAGTGAACATAATCCTGGAAGTCAATGTTGAAATCATCATCCCGGTGGCGACAAAACAGAGTACTGTCGAGCATTCCTTCCCAGTGGCGATCGGCATCATCCAGGGAGTCGTACCTCAAATCTACACGAAGGGGGGACAGAGTCCGGCTAATATCGAAGTGCCGATGGGCGACACGAATGCTCCGTAAGCTCCCTTGCATGTCCCTTCACTATCTGGTATGCTGAAAAGGTAATATCATATTCGATAGGGTAGAGGCTGCATTGCTTATGAGTATCACATGCGAGAGTGACGTTGAAGACCATGTGAAAAAGGAAGTTTTGCCGAAGCCGTATGGAGGTCATCTCCATTGCGGTTGGGGTCATTTCGAACAGGAATGGCACTGTCATGGACGTTATATTGTCCGTGATGAGCTACAATCGTCAGTTGGATAACGAACGTGATTATCAAACAAACGACATGTAGACAGCCGGTGCCCGGTACACTTTCACAAGTGAGCGGGTGCCGGCTTTTTGTTTTCCCGCATACCCGAAAACAAAGGAGGAAATTGGAATGATCGGTACTTGGCTTTCGATTCTGCCGCCCGTAATTGCGATTGTCATGGTGTTGACAACGAAGCGGGTCCTGCTGTCACTGAGCGCAGGAATTTTGTCGGCTGCGCTGCTCGTCGCATCGTTCGCACCGGGGGAAACGGCTATGCAGCTCGGAAAAGCACTGGCTGTCTCCTTCTGGGACGATGGCGCACTTAATACGTACAATATTTACATCATGGTGTTCATCCTCTTTCTCGGCGTCATCACCGCGCTCGTCAGCCTGTCAGGCGGCAGCCGGGCATTTGCCGAATGGGCTGTGAAACGCATCCGGACGCGGCGGAGTGCGAAACTGCTGACAGTCGCTGTCGGGATCGCCATCTTCGTGGATGACTACTTCAACGCACTGGCAGTCGGGCAGATTGCACGGCCGATCACCGACCGCCATCAGATTTCACGCGCAAAACTCGCATACTTCATCGACTCGACATCCGCCCCGGTCTGCGTCATTTCCCCGGTTTCGAGCTGGGGGGCATTCCTGATCGGACAGCTGACGCTGATCCTGGCGACAACTACAGCAGTGAACTATTCACCGCTTGGGGCCTTCCTGCTGATGGCCCCTATGAACTTCTATGCTCTCGCTACACTCGCCATGGTCTTCTTCTTCGCCTGGACGAATGTCGATTTCTTCACCATGAAGAAACACGAAAGACGGGCAGAGGAAACAGGCCAGCTGTTCGATCCTGAAAAAGAGATACCGGGACAGTTGAAAGACGAGTTTCCCGAGCATGCCCACGGTCATGTGCGCGATCTAGTCGCCCCGATTGTCACACTGGTGGCCGTCACTCTGACAGCGATGATCGTGACGGGATTCCGGATCGGCGGGGAACTCAACCTCTGGACGATTTTCGAAAATACGGATGTACCTCTGTCACTGGTCTTCGGCGGTGCTGCCGGCATACTTGCAGCGATCATCCTGTACGCCGCACAGTTCAAGGTGAATGAGACCGCTTCCGCCGGCCTGATCGGCAGAGCGTTCGTCAGCGGTGTGAAAGCGATGCTGCCGGCTGTGCTGATCCTGATCCTGGCCTGGTCGCTGACGCATCTCATCGACCTCCTGGAGACTGGGCTGTTCCTGTCCGAAGCCGTCTCGAAGTCGAATATTCCCGTCGGCTTCCTGCCGGTCGTATTGTTTGTCCTGGCCGGCCTGATGGCATTCTCGACAGGCACGTCGTGGGGGTCGTTCGGAATCCTGCTGCCGATAGCAGGGACGATCATGGTGAATGCTGCACCTGAGCTGCTTCTGCCGGCGCTGTCTGCAGTGCTTGCGGGCGCAGTGTTCGGTGACCATTGTTCGCCGATCTCCGATACGACGATCCTGTCGTCCACAGGGGCTGGCAGCAACCATATCGACCATGTTGCCACACAGCTGCCGTATGCACTTGTCGCAGCGGGGATTGCAACAGGAGGGTATATCGTGCTCGGTCTGACCGGTTCGATCTGGATAGGCCTCATCGCTGTCGTGATCATCCTTGCAGTCCTGTTCACTTTCTGGACGATGCGGTCCCGTCAGAATGCAGTGGCTCCTGCAGCTGAATAATAGGTGAAAGGTATTCTTCCATAGTTGTGGGGGATACCTTTTTTCTTGTTTCCCTGGAATTCATCAACTAGTTATTTAGAAATAGTTCCCATTATCCAGAGGACAGGAATGACGGGATAATGCTGATTTATCAATCTTGTAATAAGATTATGAAAATTTGTATAGACTGAATTAGAAGTTTGTTCTAGAATAGGGTTACAGACAGAAACGGCCGGCAGACAATCTGCTGATCCGCCTTGTGTTTTGCTTTCTGTCCAAATTTCAGAATAGTTAAAAATAAGGGGGAAGAGAAATGAAATTCAAAAGAGCATGGAGTTTACTGGCAGCAATGACGCTTGGCGTCGGTCTCCTGGCCGGCTGTTCAGACGGAGACGGAGATAAGGGCAGCGCTTCCGGTTCGAAAGACGGCGGCGACATCAAGGTAGGTGTGAACCTGGAATTGTCGGGAGCGGTCGCCTCGTATGGGACATCCGAAGCGGACGGCATCCAGCTGGCGGTCGATGAAATCAACGACGACGGCGGAATCGACGGCCAAAAGATCAAGCTCGTCAAAATCGATAACAAGTCCGATGCTGCGGAAGCAACGAACGCAGCTATCAAACTGACAACACAGGAAAACGTATCCGTCATCATCGGGGCTGCAACGAGCGGTGCGACAGTCGCACAGGCACAGATCGCCAATGACAATAAGACACCGCTCATCAGTCCGTCCGGCACAAGCCCGACCGTCACGGTCAATGAAAAGGGCGACGTGAACGAATATGTTTTCCGGACATCGTTCATCGATCCTTTCCAGGGGACTGTCGCAGCGAACTTCGCATATAACGACTTAGGCGTGAAGAATGTCGCCATCTATGCGGACAACTCGAGCGACTATTCGAAAGGCCTGGCCGCTTCATTCAAAGAGGACTTTGAGAAGGCTGGCGGGAAAGTGATCGCGGAAGAGTCCTATGTAGCGAAAGACTCGGACTTCCGTTCGACACTGACACGTATCAAATCCGCGAACCCTGAATTCATCTTCATCCCGGGCTATTACGAAGAAGTCGGACTGATCGTCAAGCAGGCGCGTGAAATGGGCATCGACGTTCCGCTCATGGGCGCCGATGGCTGGGATTCTCCGACACTGCTGGATCTGGCAGGCGCGGATGCGCTCAACAATACATTCACGACGAACCACTACTCAGCTGATGACCCGGATGGAGCCGTAAAAGCATTCAACGATAAGTTCAATGAGAAATACGGCAAGTCCCCGGATGCCTTCAATGCGCTCGGCTATGATACGGTGTACCTGCTGAAAGATGCAATTGAGCGGGCAGGCAGCGCAGATTCCACGAAAATCAAAGAGGCACTCGAAAAGACGGACGGACTGGATCTCGTAACCGGTACGTATTCCGTCGATGAAAATCACCATCCTGTCAAATCGGCCACCATCCTTGAATACAAAGATGGCGAGCAAGTGTTCAATACGAAGGTGAATCCGTAATATCAGGGGGGCGGGGGAACTCCCTCCCCCTTCTTTTTTTGGATGGAAGTCAGATGAGAAATAAGGAGTGAGACTTCATGGAATGGCTGCAGCAGCTCATCAACGGCATTTCGTTAGGCAGTATCTATGCGCTTATTGCGCTCGGCTATACGATGGTGTACGGCATTATCAAGCTGATCAACTTCGCGCACGGCGAAGTGTTCATGATCGGCGCATTCATCGGTTACATTTCTATTACCGGATGGGGCCTGAGCTTCTTTCCGGCACTGCTCCTGTCGATGGCGATCTGTGCGGTGATTGGCGTCATCATAGAACGTGTCGCGTATAAGCGTCTGCGAAACGCAACACGGATTGCGGCGCTCATCACGGCGATCGGCGTGTCCCTGCTCATTCAGAACGGAGTGATCTACATCCGGGGCGCACAGCCTGCTGCATACCCGGAAGTGTTCGCGAATAAGACATTCAATTTGTTCGGCGCACAGATCAGTACACAGGCGATCCTGATTCTGTCAGTCTCTGTTGTCCTGATGATCATCTTGCAGTTCGTTGTACATAAGACCAAGATCGGGAAAGCGATGCGCGCTGTCTCCTACGATGCGGAAGCTGCAAAACTGATGGGCATCAACGTGGATAACACGATTTCCGCAACGTTTGCGATCGGATCGGCGCTTGCCGGCGCGGCAGGTGTCATCTTCGGAATCTATTACACGAAGATCGATCCGCTGATGGGTGTTATCCCGGGTTTGAAGGCGTTTGTCGCTGCGGTGCTCGGAGGGATCGGCATCATCCCGGGTGCTGTCGCAGGCGGACTTGTCCTCGGTGTCGTGGAAACGGTTGTCAGCGCGCTCGGGTTCTCCCTGTGGCGCGATGCGGCGGCCTTCATCATCCTGATTCTGATCCTGATCTTCAAGCCTTCCGGCATCTTCGGCAAACACACAAGAGAGAAAGTGTAGGTGAAAGGAAATGATGAAAAAATCTAAGCAGTTCTGGGTGTTTGCCGGACTGGCGATCGTCTTCTATGCGGCTGTCCAGTTTGCGATCAGCGGAGGCTTCCTGAATAATTTCTACTCCAATACACTTATCTTCATGGGAATAAATATCATGCTTGCGGTCAGCCTGCACCTCGTCATCGGTATCACCGGACAGTTTTCCCTCGGCCATGCGGGATTCCTGGCGGTCGGCGCGTACGTCGCCGCGATCATGACGATGAAACTCGACCTGCCGTTCGTCGCTGCCATCCTGATCGGCGGCATCGCCGCAGCGCTTGCCGGGCTCGTCGTCGGGATTCCGAGTCTGCGTCTGCGCGGAGACTATCTGGCCATCGCCACGCTCGGGTTCGCGGAGATCATCCGGATCGTGTTCCTCAACATCGATTACGTCGGCGGCGCGGCCGGAATGCAGGTCACCCACCTGACGACGTGGACCTATACATTCATCTGCCTCTTCGTGACGATCCTCGTCATCGTGAACTTCACAAATTCCAGGCATGGGCGGGCCTGCATCGCAGTAAGGGAAAATGAAATCGCCGCTGACGCGATGGGCATCAACACGACGTACTACAAGGTACTCGCATTTGCAATCGGCTCGTTCTTTGCAGGCGTGGCAGGTGCGCTCTATGCGCATAACTTCTATATTATCCAGCCAGCGAACTTCGGGTTCCTGAAATCGATCGATATTCTGATCTATGTCGTGCTGGGCGGTCTTGGCAGTCTGTCAGGGGCGATCGTGGCAACTATCCTGCTGACGGTCGTCTCGACATTCCTGCAGGATTTCCCGGAAACCCGGATGATCCTTTACAGTCTCGTTCTGATCATCGTCATGCTCTACCGGCCGAAAGGGCTGATGGGCAAGCTGGAATTCACCGATTACTTGAAGATGTGGATGCGGCCGAAGGGAGGACGACAGCATGAGCAGTGACATCTTACTGGATGTCCAGAATACCGGCATCCAATTCGGCGGCTTGAAAGCTGTTTCCGGATTCGATATGAAAATCCATAAAGGGGAACTGGTCGGTCTGATCGGTCCGAACGGGGCCGGCAAGACGACGAGTTTCAACTTGCTGACGGGCGTTTATGTACCGACTGAAGGGGAAATCTTTTTCGACGGGAAGAAGATCAACGGCCTGCCGCCGTTCAAAGTGACGCGACTCGGCATGAGCCGGACGTTCCAGAATATCCGGCTGTTCGACGAACTGTCCGTCCTGAATAACGTGAAAGTGGCCTACCATTCGCTGGCCAAGGATTCCGTACTCAGTTCCATGCTCCGGCTGCCGCCTTATTTCAAAAGTGAACTTGAGATGGAAGAGAAGGCGATGGAGTTCCTGAAGATTTTCGAACTCGACCAGTACAAGGACGAAAAGGCGATGAACCTGCCGTACGGGAAACAGCGCCGTCTGGAGATCGCACGGGCATTGGCGGCCAATCCGAAGCTGCTGCTGCTCGACGAACCGGCTGCGGGCATGAACCCATTCGAAACGAAGGAACTGATGGATCTGATTGCGTTCATCCGGAAGGAATTCGGGCTGACCATCCTGCTGATCGAGCATGACATGAACCTGGTCATGGGCATCTGTGAACGGATCTATGTACTGGACCACGGTGTGCTGCTCGCGGAAGGGACGCCTGCTGAGATCCGCAACAATCCGAAAGTCATCGAAGCGTATTTGGGGGAGGAAGTCGTATGAGCATGCTGAGCATCCAGGATCTGAATGTCTACTACGGCAGCATCCATGCATTGAAAGGCGTCTCGCTCGAGGTGAACGAAGGGGAGATCGTCACATTGATCGGCGCAAACGGAGCAGGGAAGAGCACTCTCCTGAAAACGGTGTCCGGCCTGCTGAAACCGAAACAGGGGACGATCGAGTATACCGGGTCCGCCATCCAGGGGAAGCCTGCGCAGTCCATCGTCAAGATGGGAGTGTCGCAGGTGCCGGAAGGGCGGCGGGTATTCGCGGAAATGTCCGTGGAGGAGAATATTGAACTCGGCGCGTTCCTCCGCAAGGACAAAGGGGAAATCGGGAAGGATTACAAGAAAGTGTACGACATCTTCCCGAGATTGTACGAACGCCGCAAGCAGTCGGCAGGGACACTGTCCGGCGGCGAGCAGCAGATGCTTGCGATGGGCCGTGCCATCATGGCAAGACCGAAATTGCTGTTGCTCGACGAGCCGTCGATGGGCCTTGCGCCGCTCATGGTGAAAACGATCTTCGAAACGGTCAAAGATATCAATGAGGCCGGGACGACCATCCTGCTCGTCGAACAGAACGCCCACTTGGCATTATCCATTGCGGACCGGGGCTACGTCATCGAGACCGGACGGGGGATCCTGTCCGGGACGGCAGAAGAACTGCAGTCGAGTGAAGAGGTCAGGAACGCCTATCTCGGAGGACATTGACGATAGAAGGAAAACGGCGGAGAGCACCCTTGCGCAGGGTGCTTTTTCTCATGCAGCCCGCTGTCCGGTATGTTGTCCGCCGCCGGATAGTATGGTACATTTACTGAAGCGGGAATTCTGAAAATGTTTAAAGGGAATGGAGTCGATGTCACGATGTCTTGCACACCTGGGACGGGAACGAAAAAAGAGCACATCCGGAAACCGGATTGGCTGAAAATCAAACTGAACACGAATGAAAACTATACAGATCTGAAGAAGCTGATGCGTGAAAAGAATCTGCATACGGTCTGTGAGGAAGCACGCTGTCCGAACATCCATGAATGCTGGGGGGAACGGCGAACAGCTACGTTCATGATCCTCGGGGATACGTGCACACGGGCCTGCCGTTTCTGTGCGGTGAAAACAGGTCTGCCGACCGAACTGGATCTGGCAGAACCGGAGCGGGTCGCGGACTCGGTCGCGCTCATGAATCTGAAGCACGTCGTTGTGACGGCGGTTGCGCGGGACGATCAGAAAGACGGCGGATCCGGGGTGTTCGCGGAGACCATCCGTGCGATCCGGAGAAAGAATCCGTTCACGACAGTGGAAGTGCTCCCTTCCGATATGGGCGGGGAGTATGACAACATTAAGCGCCTGATGGATGCGAAGCCGGATATACTCAACCATAACATCGAAACGGTGAGACGGATGACGCCGCGGGTGCGGGCGCGTGCGAAATACGACCGGTCGCTCGAACTGCTGCGCCGGGCAAAGGAAATGCATCCGGATATTCCGACCAAGTCTTCGATCATGCTCGGGGTCGGTGAAACATGGGAAGAGATCATCGAAACGATGGACGACCTGCGTGCAAATGGTGTGGATATCATGACGATCGGGCAATACTTGCAGCCGACGAAAAAACATCTGGCTGTCCAAAAATATTATACGCCAAAGGAATTCAGGCAGCTCTTCGATATCGCGATGAGCAAAGGCTTCTCCCACTGCCAGTCCGGTCCGCTCGTACGTTCCAGCTATCATGCGGACGAACAGGTGAACAGCGCGGCAAAGGAACGCCAGCGCAAGGGCGAAGAGGAACTGGAGTCCTTGACGGTGAAAGGCTGAGTCAGCATGACAGAACAGCGGATTACGCTGGATCAGGTTGAATTCGAAGTGATCGAAAATCACCGTGACGGGTTCAATAGTGAAGCGTTGGAAAGCCGATACAGCGAAATACTGTCCAAGTACGATTATATTCTCGGTGACTGGGGATATGGCCAGCTGCGGCTCAAAGGGTTCTTCGATGACCGCAGTTCGAAGGCCACCTACGAAACCAAAATAAGTACACTTCAGGACTATCTGTACGAGTACTGCAATTTCGGCTGTGCGCACTTCGTCCTGAAGAAAATCGGCAAAGTGAAGAAAGAGCAGCCGGATGCATCCCAGCAGCCGAAGGACGGACCTGTGAAGACCGCTAAGAAAACTTCATGATCGATCGGCAGGCGTCAGTCAGAAACTTCGGCGGCGCCTGTTTGCTGTGGCAGAGAAACTTACACACTGGAGGCGTCTGTATGTATTTTATCGACAGGAAGAAGATCAGTGAAACACTGGCCTATATGGAAGAATTGCTCGCACAGTTCTCGTCGGAGAGCGGCTGGCAGGAAAACTCCTTGAAAAAACTTGCATTGGAGCGGATCGCCCAGAGTGTGATTGAATCCGTCATCGATGTCGGCAATTCGATGATTGACGGTTTCATCATGCGGGATCCCGGCAGCTATGATGACATCATCGACATCATGAACGATGAGAAAGTCATCGATCCTGACATGGACCGGCCGCTGAAAGACGTGATCGGCCTGCGCAAAATGCTTGTCCGCGATTTCACGCACGTCGACCTCGACGAAGTGACGAAGACACTGCACGGCAGTCTGCCGGTACTCAAGCGGTTCCCGGAGCGGGTGCTGACCTATCTCGAAAACGAGCTTGGTCCTGTGTCCGCGTTCCTTCCGGAGGAGTCATCCAGTGACACATTATAAGGCGGTCTGCTTCGATCTGGACGGCACTGTGTACAAAGAAACCGAGCCGATCGAAGAATCGGTCGCGTTCCTCAAGTCGCTGGCAGGCACTTCAGCCGATGCGTATTTCATCACGAACAATTCTTCGCATACCCGCGAACAGATCGTTCGGAAGCTTGCGGCATTCGGTATCGAGACGGATGAATCGCACATTATGACGTCCGCCATTGCCGCTGCTGAATACTGCGCACGGGAGCTGCACGGCAGGACCATCCAGATGATCGGGGAAGCAGGGCTGGAAGAGGCGCTTGCGGAGAAGGGCATCCGGACCGTCAGCCGGGGCGGAGACGTGGTGGTCATGGGAATCGATCACGGCATTACGTATGACAAGCTTGCGGATGCCTGCCTTTCCATCCGGGCAGGTGCTGAATTCATCGCGACGAATGGAGATTTGTCCGTGCCTGGCAAAGAAGGGCTCGTTCCGGGGAACGGGGCGTTTGCCGAACTGGTCCGGTCCTCCACAGGTGTGGCGCCGGTCATCGTCGGCAAACCGGAATCATATATGCTGGAATTCATCCGCCAGGAGAGCGGTGTCCGGAAAGATGAGATGATCATGATCGGTGATAATTATGATACGGATATTCTGTCGGGCATCCGGTACGGCATCGATACGATCCATCTTGAAGGCGGTGTTACACCGCGTGAGCTCGTCCTCAGCAAACCTGAACAGCCTACGCATGTATTCAAATCACTTGCCGACTGGAAAGATCATCAGTTATTCTGAAGGCCGTACAATTGAAAAGGCTGTCCTGTAAGGTCGCAACAACGACCCGGCAGGACAGCCTTCTCCATTTGTTCTATTAAAAAAGAGGGTTCTCTTCGATGAACTGATAAATATTTTCCGTCAGCTCGGCGGGACTGTCCCCCTCGACGACTTCACCATTCACCAGGGCATACAGCGACTCTGCACAAAGTGTACAATAGCTGAGACAGCCGTATTCCAGTACGTCGATATTCGGATCCCTTTCGAGCGTCTCGAGGGTTTCTTGAGAACCATTCGCTAAATTACTGATGCAGAACTCCACTATCGGGTTCACATCCATCACCTCACCTTATCCGATGGTACTCTTTTTTCCCGAAGCCGTCAAAACACTTGCCTTATTGTGAAGGAAGTCACAAACTGTTATACTCAGGAATGAAGAACGATCGGAAATCTCTCAGGCAAAGGAGACTATTATGAAGAAACTAGTATTATTGGGCGCCGGATACGGCAATATGAGAATCCTGAGCCGGATCCTCAGCAATCTGCCCGAAGATGTCGAGGTGACGCTCGTTGACCGCACCTCCTTCCACAGCTTGAAAACGGAATTCTATGCCCTCGCTTCCGGCACAGTCCCTGACAGCGATGTGCGTGTCCAGCTGCCGACCCACGAACGGCTCAAAGTGACGGAAGGCGAAATTGCATCCATCGAGTTGGATGAGAAATGCGTCCTGCTCGCAGATGGAAGGAAAGTGCCCTATGATCAGCTGGTCATCGGACTCGGCTGTGAAGACAACTACCATGACGTCCCGGGTGCACAAGAGTATACATCGAGCATCCAGACGATCGGCCAGTCCCGGGAAACGTACAGGAAACTGCTGAACTTGAGCGGCGGTGCCACCGTCGCGATCGTCGGCGCGGGACTCAGCGGAATTGAACTGGCAAGCGAGCTGCGGGAAAGCCGTTCGGATCTGAACATCAAACTGTTCGACCGCGGTCCCCGGATCCTGCGTGATTTTCCGGAGCGCCTGAGTAATTTCATCCAGAGCTGGTTCGACAAGCACGATGTCGACGTCATTGCAAACTCCAACATTACAAGGGTGGAAGAAAACCGCCTGTTCAATCACGAGGACCGCATCGAAGTCGACGCAGTCGTCTGGACTGCCGGCATCCAGCCGACAAAAGTGGTTCGTGACCTCGATGTCGAAAAAGACAAGTCCAACCGTGTTGTGCTCAATCAGTATCACCAGATACCGGGCCGTGAAGACGTGTATGCAGTCGGTGATATCGCCTCACTCCCGCATGCGCCGAGCGCGCAGCTGGCAGAAGGTCAGGCGGAACAGATCGTCACGGTGCTCCGCCACACGTGGAATGGGGAAAAACTGCCGGACACGATGCCGGATATCAAGCTGAAAGGATTCATGGGATCGCTCGGCAAGAAGCAGGGATTCGCCTATCTCGCTGACCGCACTGTCACAGGCAGGATCGCCCGGCTGCTGAAATCGGGTGTTCTCTGGATGTACAAATGGCATAACGGCTGAAGAGAAAATCGCACGTGCCGGCCGGCAGCGTGCGATTTTTTGTTCTCATTTATAAATTCGCGATTATCACTCAGCCGGCAGGGATGTAACCGTTCTTCTCGAGTTCCCGGTACACCCGCTTCAGCTGGATGTGTCCTTCGCCGAGCACTTCCTCATTGACAAGAACAAGCGGATAGAAGTACTCATCATCTTGCACCTTGGCGGCAATATCGGCCTGCCGAGCATCCGTAATGACAGAATCGATATCGATATATACTATTTCAAATGGCTGATCTGGATATTTCCTCCGGATTGCGGCATCGAGCCATTCATACGTATCTTTCGAGGTCGGTGCGTTCACGCAGCTTGCACAGACCACCTCTGCACCGTATACTTCAACTAGGACATGTTTTGTCTCCATCAACAACGCCTCCTGATTCTTCAATGGATTTTTCGGGTGATCCAGTTTATAATGAATATAAAGGAAAGGGGAGTTTACAACCAATGACTGAAGCTACCATGAACGAATCCGTCCAGGAAGTTTTGAATAAATTGCGTCCGTTCCTATTGCGTGACGGCGGTGACTGTGAATTGATCGACGTGGAAGACGGGATCGTTAAACTGCGCCTGCTTGGCGCATGCGGTACGTGCCCTAGTTCGACGATCACATTGAAAGCCGGCATCGAGCGTGCGCTTCTCGAAGAAGTGCCCGGTGTCGTGGAAGTGGAGCAAGTATTCTGATCTTCCGCTGCAACCTGACAGGAATGGGCCGACCGGGCCTGTTCCTGTTTTACGTTTCGTTCCGGATTTCCTGCCACCGCTCCTTCGTCATGTCAATGAGCTGAGGCTCCGTGGATATCCGCTGGTGTTCGATGATGCGGGAGAAGTGCTGGATCGCTTTTTCCCGATCACCGATGCGCCAGGAGAGTTCCGCGATCATATAGAGGACACGGGATTCCGACATCTGCGTGCCGGCATGATCGTCGTTGGAATAGGCTTCTTCGTACAGATTGCGTGCCAATTTCAGAAATCGTGTTTCTTCTCCCTGGCTGTCTGACTCACGGTACAGCCAGGCCGTCCGTACTGCAATACCCGCAATCGTAAGTGCTTTCTCCCGTTTCACCATTGCGCTCAGATAGCCGAGCTTATAGGCATCTATCGCTTCTTCGAGTGTCCGCTCGCCGCCGAGGGAGCGCGGCTGCCAGCCGGCAGTGATGACCGCAGCGATCTGTTCTTTCGTTCCCGGCGCAAAGTACGGAGCGAAGTCCTCCGTAAACGAAAAGCCGCACGCCGGGCATACGGCAATATTATAGAAAAGGGGGTTTACGGCACGGTCCTTGTAATTCGGTTTGAAATCGCTATCGGTCGACGCGACTCTTGCAAACCGGGACCGCACCTTTGTCGTCGTGAAGTGCTCCTTGCAGTTCAGGCAAGTCATCTTCTTATCATAGAGCGGGGTCACTTCCATGGCAGATCATCCTTTCATGCATTCCTTCCCAGTATACCAAACAGACAGGACCAAAGGGATTTTGTTGGATTGGAAATTTTAATATTGATATAATAGAAACAAATTAGGAGGAGATCATATGACACAACTGATCAACTTATCGGAATCAGCTGCATACCGCGTCAAACAGATGATGGAGCATAACGGGGAAGAAGGCTCTTTCCTCCGTGTCTCGGTCAATGGCGGCGGCTGCAGCGGACTGACATACGGCATGGGATTCGACAAGGAACAGCATGATACGGATCAGATGCTTGAACTGCACGGTATCCAGATTGTCGTCTCTTCCGAAGATACCGACATCCTGGCCGGAACGGAAATCGATTACAAGGAGTCTCTCATGGGCGGCGGATTCACAATCGAAAATCCGAATGCGATTGCATCATGCGGATGCGGGACTTCATTCCGCACAGCAAAGAAAGCCGGCGCGCCGGCGAGCTGCGACTGATCGGCCATTTGCACATGATGCATTTCAGGAAAGCCCTTCACCGGTGTCAGCCGGCGGAGGGCTTTTCGTATGGCCCGGGTGCAGGGCCCGCTCAGCGTAAACTACACTTCCGTGAATTGTGAAGTTCATCCGAACTTATTTCGACAGCAATCATAAGAAACCGAAACTGCTATTGAATTGGCATGGTAAAAAGGCTACTATAATATGTGGAAACGAAATAACCGCGCTGGATTGCAGGGTCGCACGATTTTTGCAAACCGGCACATCATACATGTAAAGGTGGAACCGATTGCCGTGAAAAGACCTACAATCCTCGTGTTAGGCGCCGGATATGGCGGATTGTCTACTGTAGTGAACCTTCAGAAGTCACTTGGAACAGACGAAGCCGAAATCATCCTCATCAACAAAAACGATTACCACTACGAATCGACCTGGCTCCATGAAGCAGCTGCCGGGACACTGAGCCCCGAGCAGGTGCGGTACGATATCAGCCGCGTCATTAAAAAGGATAAAGTGACATTCGTCAAAGCGGAAGTGACAGGAATCGATGTCAGCGGGAAGACCGTCGCATCGACTGCCGGAGACTTCACGTACGACTATCTCGTCATCGCACTCGGATTCGAAGGCGAGACGTTCGGTATCCCGGGTCTCGACAGATATGCGCTTTCGATCGCCAATGTAAACGCTGCACGTCAGATCCGCGAGCATATCGAGTACCAGTTCGCCACTTGGTCGCAAGAAGAAGAGAAGTCCGACAGCCGTCTGACCATCATCGTCGGCGGCGCCGGGTTCACCGGCATCGAGTTCCTTGGCGAACTCGGGGACCGTATCCCGAAACTTTGTGAAGAATTCGACGTGCCGGCGGACAAAGTGAAAGTCCTTTGTGTTGAGGCTGCGCCGATGGTGCTTCCCGGATTCGACCCGGAACTCGTCGATTATGCAGTGCGCCAGCTCAAGTCCAAAGGCATCGAGTTTTCGATCGGCACACCGGTCGTCGAAGCGACACCGGAAGGCGTCAAGCTCAAAAAGGGCGAGGACGAATTCGAATTCATCGAGGCGGGGACTGTGGTCTGGGCTGCAGGCGTCCGCGGCAACCGCCTTATTGAAGAAACGGGCATCGAAAATATGCGTGCCCGTGTCAAAGTCGAAAAAGACCTGCGCGCGCCTGGATACGATGATGTGTTCATCGTCGGGGACTGCGCACTGATGATCAACGAAGAGGTCAACCGGCCGTATCCGCCGACTGCGCAGATCGCGATGCAGCAGGGCGACATGTGTGCGAACAACCTCATAGCTCTCATGAAAGGCCAGCCGACATCTCCATTTGTGCCGGACTTGAAGGGCAGCATTGCGTCGCTCGGCTCAAGTGACGCGATCGGTGTCGCGTTCGGCAAGAAGATGACCGGCGCGAAAGCCTCGTTCATGAAAAAGATGGTCGACAACCGCGCGCTGTACTTGATCGGCGGTGCCGGACTGACATTCAAAAAAGGGAAATTCGATTTCCTGTAAGACATGCAGTTTAAAGTTGACGAGATTCGATAGGAACGCAAAAATGCGCAGAGGAATTACATCCTCTGCGCATTTTCTATTTGCTGCAAGTATTTACTAATGCGTGAACAGAGTGTACCTGAGCGGAAAAAGGCCGACTCCTGCGGGAACCAGCGCCAGTCTTGAGACTCCGCAAAAGCGGAGCGATGAGGAGGCTCAAGGGCGCCCCGCGGAAAGCGTGCCTTTTGCAGCGAAGGGAAACGGGCCGGTTTGCAGTATGATCCCCAAGTCTTTTGCTTTTTCGACAACTTCATGACAGTTGTCCAGGCTGTTGAAAGGGGGGGAGGAATCCGGTAAACTAGACTAAGGAAAATGGAGGTCATCGATTTGGGAACAATTTCACTCACAGAGATCATCCTGTCAGTCCTCATCTTTATCGTCATGTTCTTCGGCATCGGTTTTTTGCTGAATATGCTATTGCGCATGTCGTGGATCATGGCGGTCATCTACCCGATTGTCGTCATCCTGATCATAGATGAAGTGAAGGCATATGAATACATCACGAAACCGGGTCATGCATTCAGCCTGCTCGGAGAGAAACTGATGGCGCTCCACACCGTCGACATCGTCATCCTGTCGAGCGGAATGCTCGGTGCGATCATCTCAGGTATCGTCAGCAAGCTCTTGCGTAAGCAGGGTTATCAGATGTTTTAACGAAACGCCCGGACGGCTTTGTCCGGGCGTTTTGTCATAGTATGAAGGTATAGGTGATAACGGAGATCAGGATGCCGGTGATCGCGCCAGCGGCCACTTCATTCGGCTTGTGGCCGAGAAGGGTCTTGAGTTCCTGCATCTTCTGCTCATCGTCTTTCTGGACCCAGTCTTTCGCTTCACTGACGAACACTTGGAAGTCCCTCCGCATTTCGTTGATGATGACCGCCTGCTGGCCGGCCTGATACCGTATGCCCGTCGCATCGAACATGACGATCACTGCAAAGATGGCCGATACCGCAAACAGGGACGAATCGAGTCCATGCTCATAGGCGACAGCGGTTGTAAGTGCCGTGACAGCCGCAGAGTGGGAGCTTGGCATACCGCCTGTCGACGTCATCAGCTTCCAGTCGAGCTCCCGCGTCAGCAGGAAGTGGATCGGTATTTTGACGAATTGGGCAAAAAGGATCCCAAACAGCGCAACGAGCAATGGGACGTTGTTCAGTATCATCATGCAGGCACTCCTCGTATGAAATAGTCATTGTATTAGTACGGAACCCGAAGAATCTTTTTCGTTTCCTCCTCAACTGGTATATAATTAGAATGTATGAAAATGAGGAGGTAGTCAAATGAAAACAACCATTGCGAACAAGGAAATCGAACAGGCGGCGCTCGATGTGCTCGTCGTCGGCCTGCCGGAACATCCGGAAAACTTGGAAAGATGGGACAGTCTGAATGACCTGTTCGGCGGACGTCTGCTGGATTGGGTGAAAGAAGGGGATGTCTCCACCGATCTGAAAGCGGTCACAAAACTGCCGGCTGCTTCCGGTACAGCGGTCAAACGTGTCCTCTTCATCGGCCTCGGTCCAGCGAAGAAGCTGACTGACCAGATTCTGCTGGAAGTCTTCGCGAAAGCCGGAAAAGAGCTGAAAGGACGGAAAGCGGAAAATGTCTCGATCTGGGCGGATTCCTTTACAACGGATACACTGGAAGCGGATGACACTGCATTTGCCGCAATCCAGGGAATGCTTCTGGGCAGCTACCAATTCGATGACTATAAAACGACGTCGAATGAAAAGGACTTCTGCTTCGCTGAAATTGAACTGATCAGCACCGCAGATGAGGACGAGCTGAAGGCCGCAGCCGAAGTGGGAAGAGTGCATGCGGAAGCTGTCAATTCCGCACGGACACTCGTCAACACACCGCCGAATATCCTGACAGCGGTCAAGATGGCGGAGCATGCGGAACAACTGGCGGAACGGTATGATTTCGAACTGGAAGTGCTCGGGAAAGAGGAGATGGAAGAACTCGGCATGGGAGCGATCCTTGCGGTCAACAAAGGGTCTGTCGAAGAGCCGCGGCTCATCGTCCTCAAGTATGCGGGCGGCAATGAGGACTGGACGGATGTTGTCGGACTGGTCGGAAAAGGCATCACCTATGATACCGGCGGCTACTCGCTGAAACCGAAAGACGGCATGGTCGGCATGAAGGGGGATATGGGAGGCGCTGCAGCTGTGTTCGGCGCAATGCAGATCATCGGTGAGCTGCGTCCGAAAAAGAACGTCATTGCAGTCATCGCTTCGACAGACAACATGGTATCAGGTGATGCGTTCAAACCGGATGATGTCATCACGTCCCTGTCCGGCAAGACGATCGAGGTGCTCAATACGGATGCGGAAGGCCGGCTCGTTCTGGCGGACGCAGTCACTTACGCGAAGCAGTCGGGTGCGGACTGCCTGATCGATGTCGCGACCTTGACAGGCGGCGTCATCGTCGCACTAGGCAAGGATAAGACGGGTGCCTTAACGAATGATGAGGCATTTTTCGAATCGTTCATGGAAGCTTCCCTCGAAACTGGCGAGTTCGTCTGGCGGCTGCCGCTCACCGAGAATGACAAGAAGCGTCTGCGCACAAGCGATGTGGCGGACCTTAACAATTCCCCGGGGCGTGACGGCCATATGATTTTCGGCGGGGGGTTTGTCGGCGAATTTGCAGGCGATACCCCGTGGATCCATCTCGATATCGCGGGTACATCAGAAGCAGGCGCACCGCATAATCTCGGGCCGAAAGGGGCGACCGGCGTCATGTCACGCACGCTTGCGACATTCATCGAGCGCCTGGCGGAGGAAGAGCCGGACGCGGAATAGGCAGCCGCCTGCCTCCCCGTAAGCCCATTGAATAGGATAGGTGGGAAAGGGGGAGGACGATGTCACGTTATCGAGGTAATTCCTTTGGAGGCTATGGAGGCGGCGGATTCGGTTATGGATTCGGTGCGCCGTTCCTCGGGGGGCTCGTCGGCAGTTTCATTGGAAATGCGTTTCAGCCATACGGAGGAGGCGGTTACGGAGGCGGATATGGTGGATATCCGCCGTATGGAGGGTATCCTCCATATGGATATTCCCCATACAGCTATTATCCGCCGTACTCACCTTACGGCTATTGGTGACCTTGAAATAGGCTATACCTGCTGTATCGGCAGGACGGAAAAAAGCAGCTTCCCGGCACAATACCGGAAAGCTGCTTTTTCAGTCTTCTTCATGGGATTTCTGTTCGCCGATCGCTTCACCCAGGTCATCACCGACGGTAAGGTCAGTCGGCTTGACGCCGGACATGTAGGCGGCGCGGCTCATCAAGTGACCGCCGACCGGAGAGGTGATGAACAGGAACACACTTCCGAGCAGAAGCTGGATACTGAAATGCCCTTTGATCCACCAGAAGTGGAGGAACACCCCGACCAGGATGCCGAGTACGCCGAGCGTGGCGCTCTTGGAAGCGGCGTGCGCCCGTGTATAGACGTCCGGCAGCCGCAGGATACCGACCACCGTGACAACTGTGAAAAACACACCGACGGCTATGCAGAACCCGATAACTAGATTAGCGACGTATATCACGGTCGATGATCGCCCCTTTCTCGATGAATTTCGAGAATGATACCGTGCCGATGAATGACATGATCGCAATCAGCAGAATGACATCGATGAAGTACATCGTCTCGAACGCAATGGACAGCAGGGCGATGATGGAAATGAGCATGATACCGATCCCGTCAAGTGCAATCAGCCGGTCAGGTGTCGAAGGCCCTTTGAAGACCCGCACCAGCGTTCCGAGCATCGACAGGAAGACGATGATCAGGCAGATCCATATGAACAGCTTCATGTCCGGCTCACCTCCAGTATCGCTTTTTCAAATGATTCCCGAATGGAATTGATGGCTTCGTCAACATCATCCACGTCGATGGCGTGCACATACAGCGTCCGCTGGTCATCTGAGACATGGACGACGATGGTACCCGGTGTCAGCGTGATCAGACTGGACAGAAGAGTGATCTGCCAGTCTTTTTCGAGGAGCGTCGGCATCGCGAAGATCATCGGCTGCAGATGCAGCTTAGGCCTCAAGACGAGCATAGCGACTGAAATATTCGACAGGATCAGTTCCTTGAAGAAGATGACCGTCAGCTTGACACATGCCCACAGACGGAAAAAGTAAAGCCTGTCCCGGAAAAACCGCCGGGTCAGTAAGATCAGCAGGACGCCGATCAAATAGCCGATGACAAAAGTGGATGGAGTGAAAGTCGCCGTAATGAGCACCCACGTAATTGCGATGAAGAAATTCAATAAGATTTGAAATGCCAACGTGATCTACTCCTTTAACACGGCAGTGATGTAACTGTCCGGATTGAGCAGCACATGTGCTGCATCCGAGATGTACGGGTAAATCCACTCCGTTCCGACTCCGTATGCAACGGACAGAGCGACTAGCAGGACTGCAGGAAACATCATCCGGCGGTATATGCTGCGGTCTGACGGCCTGAGGACTTTCGGTTCTCCCCAGAACGCATAGACGAATATCCGGATGACGGAAAGCAGGACGACGAGACTGGAAGCCAGTATTACAATCGTGCTGAACAGACGGCCGTGCTCAAAACCGCCCTGGACGATCAGGAGCTTGCCGACGAACCCGCTGAGCGGGGGGATGCCGGCCAGCCCGAAGGCCGCAACCAGGTACATCCAGCCGAGGGACGGATGAGTCTTGATGAGACCGCCCATTTCGCGGAGATTCGATGTCCCGGTCACATAGATGATAATGCCGATGAGCAGGAACAGGGCCCCTTTGATGAGCATGTCATGAAGCAGATAGAAGATGGCACCCTGCATGCCGGGTTCGTTCATCTGCGCGACGCCGAACAGGATGACACCGATTGCGATCAGGATATTGTAGATGATGATCTGCTTCAAGTCGAAATAGGCGAGTGCACCGATACAGCCGGCTGCAATGGTCAGGAGGGCGAGCACAAGCAGGATCGTGTGCGTGAAGCCCAGGTCACTCACAAAGAACAGCGTATCGATTCTCATGATGGCGTAGACGCCGACCTTCGTCAGCAGAGCGCCGAACAGTGCCAGAATCGGCACAGGCGGCGCGGCATATGAACCGGGCATCCAGAAGTACAGCGGGAAGATCCCCGCTTTGATGCCGAAGACGAGCATCATCAGCACACCGATCACCGATAGGATCGGCGGTTGTCCGATGCTTGCAATCTTATCGCCGATATCCGCCATGTTGAGCGTGCCGACGACTGAGTACAAATACGCAATGGTAATGACGAAGAATGCTGATGAAATGACATTGACCAGTATGTATTTAATGGACTCACGGAGCTGCCGCTTTTCACCGCCGAGTACGATCAGCAGGTAGGACGCAATCAGCAGCACCTCAAAGAATACGAACATGTTGAAAATGTCTCCCGTGGTGAATGCGCCATTCACCCCGGTGATCATGAACAGGATGGCGGGATAGTAGAAAAAGCGCTCCCGTTCACGCCCGATCGAGCTGAAGCTGTAGATGACGATGATCAGTGTGATGATCAGTGTCGTCGTCACGAGGAGTGCGGACAGCATATCGGATACCAACGTGATGCCGAACGGCGCCGGCCAGCTGCCGAGCGTGATCGACTGGATCCCGTCCTGTTTCACTTTATAAACAAGAGAAAGTGCGGCAGCGATGCCGGCACTGAGCCCGATAACCGTCAGTACCCGCTGGATGCGAACTTGCTCCTTGAAGAACAGCAGCAGGATCGCAGTGAAGAACGGGATGATGATCGGAAACAACAAAAGGTTAATCATGTTCATCATTTCCTTTCATCAGACTGAGATCATCCGTCTTATGGACAGCATACGTCCGGTACGCCAGCACGAGGATGAACGCCGTCACCCCGAAGCTGATGACGATCGCCGTCAGGATCAGCGCCTGGGGGAGAGGATCTGCAAATGAATCCACTCCGTCAGCGAGAACAGGCGGGGCATCGCCGCCGAGCCCGCCCATCGTCAGGATGAACAGATGGGCGCCGTGACTCAGCAGCCCAGTACCGAGCACGACCTTGATGAGACTTCTGGACAGTATTAAGTAGATGGCAGCTGTGAAGAGCAGGCCCGCTGTGACAGCCATGAGTAATTCCATTAGTCATCCCCTCCGATCGACTGGATGATGGTGATGGCAGCACCGACGACGACGAGGTAGACCCCTGCGTCGAACAGCATCGCCGTATGAAGCTCCGTATCCCCGAACAGCGGCAGGTCGAAATGGCCGAATGCATGAGTGAAAAACGGAACGTCGAACAGTATCGAGCCGGCAGCTGTGCTGAACGATAGCAGCAGGCCGATGCCGATGACAATTGTGAAATTGAACGGCAGCGTCGCCTGGATCGTCTCCAGATCATACGCGAGCAGCAGAAGCACGATCGCGCCTGTCGTCAGCAGCCCGCCGACGAACCCGCCGCCCGGGGCAAAGTGTCCGGCAAAGAAAATATGGATCGAGAACAGGAAAATGATGAAGAACGCGACCTTGGTCGTCGTCTGCAATATGACGTTATTTTTTCTCATCATCTGACCCCTTTCCTGCAAGGCGGAGACGGATCATGCCGAGCACCGCAATGCCTGCGATCGACAGGACGGCAATTTCGAACAGTGTATCAAAGCCCCGGTAATCGACGAGGATGACGTTCACGATATTTCCGCCGCCCGCTTCCGTGTGGACGGTGTCCTTATAGAACTGTGAGATGCTGTCGATCAGTTTGTTGGAATGCGCCGAAATGGCGACGAGTGTCATCGCAAGTCCGACACTGCCTGCGATGACCGCATTGACCACTTTGTTCTGCTTTGTCTCCCCATGGGTCTTCATCGCCGGCAGATGCCGGAATGCCAGGAGGAAGAGCGCAACGGAAATGGTTTCGATCACAAGCTGTGTGAGTGCCAGGTCAGGTGCTTTGAACAGGACGAAGAACAAAGCGACGGAATAGCCGACCGCACCGAGAGCGATGATGGCGGAAATCCGGTTTTTCGACATGATGACCATGCCGGCGCCGAGAATGGCCACAATCGCGTTCATGACAGCGAACAGTGTGATCGGTGACAGGCTGTCCATATCGAGACGGAAAGCCCCTTTTGCAAACAGGATGACGATCGTCATCACGGACAGGAATGCGAACATATAGATGAGGTACGTCCGGATGACCCCTGTCATATAGGAGCGTGACAGCTTGTTCATACCGCGTTCCGAAGCGGACATGATGCCGTTATACAGTCCATTCAGGGAAAGCTTTTCAGGCTGCAGCGCATAGACCGCACGCCATTTCGGAATCGATGCGAACAGCACGGAACCGAACACGATGACGCCGACTGTCAGCCAGAGAGGGACGGATTCGAACCCGTGCCAGGCGGCTACATGGACTTCCGCAGCAGCAGGTGAGCTGTAGAGCTGCGGCTGGGCAGCTGCCACTGCAGGCGCGACCAGCCATTTGCCGACCACATTCGGGATGAAGAAGATCACGATGACGCCGACTGCCAGGATCACAGGTGAAACGAGCATGCCAGCCGGTGCCTCGTGAGGCTGTTTCGGCAGCTTGTCCGCTTTCCGTTTCCCTGCGAACGTATTGAAGACGAAGTAGAAGCTGTAGACGAACGTGAATACGCTTGCAATCCAGGCGATGACGGGGAACAGGACGCCCCACGTATCGAAGCTGAACAAATCGAAATTCTTCAAGTTCACCATGGATTCCAGGAACAGCTCCTTACTGAGGAATCCGCCGAACGGCGGCAGTCCGGCCATCGACAGTCCGCCGATGAAAGCGACCGAGAAGCTGATCGGCATGAGACTCATGAGCCCGCCGAGCTTACGGATGTCACGCGTGCCGGTTTCGTGGTCGATAATACCGGCCACCATGAATAGGCTCCCTTTGAACACGGCATGATTGACAAGGTGGAAAATCGCCGCGAACATCGCAATCCGGAACATTTTGTCGTCCGTATGGTAGGCGATCGCCCCGGCACCGAGAAGCGACATGATCAATCCGAGCTGGCTGACTGTTGAAAACGCCAGGATTCCTTTCAGATCTGTCTGTTTCACGGCAAAGAAAGAACCCCACATCAGGGTGAGCAGGCCGATTCCCGATACGAGCCAGATCCATACGGAGGAGTCTGCGAAAATCGGCGTGAATCGTGCGACCAGATACAGGCCGGCCTTGACCATGGTCGCCGAGTGCAGGTACGCACTGACCGGTGTCGGTGCCTCCATCGCATCCGGCAGCCAGATGTAGAACGGGAACTGGGCAGACTTGGTGAATGCACCAAGGAGCAGCAGGACGGCAGCCAGCGTGAACAGCGGATCACCCGCGTAGTCAGGCAGCCGTACAATCAGTTCGCGTATTGAATATGTATCGCCCATTGTTCCGAGAAGGACAAATCCCCCGAGCATCATCAGCCCGCCGCCGACCGTGATCATCATCGACTTCAGCGCGCCGAAACGGGAACCGTCCCGCTTATACCAGTATCCGATCAAGAGGAAGGAGGAAATGGAAGTGAGCTCCCAGAACAAGTATAACGAGATGACATTATCAGACTGGACGACACCGAGCATCGCCGTCATGAAAAGCAGCAGATATACATAGAAGTTCCCAAGATTCTCTTTTTGGCGATCCAGGTAGAAGATCGAATACAGGACGACCAGGGTGCCGATGCCTGTGATGAGGAGGGTGAACAGGAGACTGAGCCCGTCCAGATAGGATGTAAATGAGATTCCGAGTGAAGGAATCCAGTCAAACACTGAGACCGACTGTCCTCCGCCTGCAATATGCGGGACGAATGTGCTGTAATAGACGAACAGCACAGCCGGAACAGCCAGGACAAACCAGCCTGTGTGGATGCCGGTGACACGCCGGAACAATGCCGGGATGAGCAGGGCAGCGGCTGCCGGCAGAAATATGAACCAAACAAACTCCACGTAAACTTCCCCTTTCCTAAGCTAACTAGATGTCGACATTGTTTTAAAGTATAACGCAAAACCAGGCCGAATGCACAGCCGGCACTTAGAAACAATTGCAGGAGGTCAATCACTTCCTATATTATAGAGTCATTGGGAAAACCGAGAAAAATAGAAGCCCGCAGAGGTGTATTATGAAAAATCCATACTTATTCAGTTACTTGCCGTTCTTCACGATCATGCTGTTCAGCCTGACGTTCGGCGTCTATACAGTCAGCTGGTCGCTCGGCATCTTCCGGGAGATCGGCCTGTATAACGGACTTCTAGAATTTTTGACGGACACACAGATGAAACTGTTCCTGCTGACCATCTACGCACTTGCCTATTTCATGGTCTTCAGCGCGCTGAAACTCATAGCGGAAACAATACATGAGACGGCTATGCTGTTCTTTTACAGGAACCGTCCTGCCGATGATGAAAAGGGGATACCGCTCCCTGACGGACGGGGCGGAAAACTGATCTATTTCATCGGCGCATTGGCATCAGTCGCCGCTGTCCAGTCCATCGTCTGGCTGAGTGCGGTCTTTCTGGCGGCTGCATTCATCTATTTCATCTACAGTACGTATCAGCTGCACCATCAATTTTCCATGATGACGATTATCGGCGTCATTTTCTTCGAGGTTGTCATATGGGCGGTCCTGCTGTTCGCCGTCGTCTATATACTGCTCAGATTGTATAATGGGATCTCCGCGAGTATTCCGGGCATGGAAAAAGACCAGCTGCCGATGGGCAGCTAGTCTGACAGAGCGGCGGAAAATAAACGCAAATGTAATTTCTGTTCACTTTCCTGCTGGAGTCTGCGCGGCCGGTCATCACCTGTCCAGACAGCTGCTGTATGATCGGCATCCATGCCGGCGACCCACAGATCTTTATAGTCTGACGTCGTTCCGGTTTTCGCGCCAGTGTAGCCGGTTGTCTGCCGGACCCCGTTTGCCGTGCCGGTCCGCACAGTTTCCGCAAGCATCGAGCGGACAGCGGCAGCGGTCTTGGCTGACCAGACCGTCTGACGCATGTCATCCCATTTGTACAGCACCGTTCCGTTCCGGTCCTTCACGGAACGGATTGCTCTGGACGGTTTGTATGTACCGTCGACGAAGCTCGTATAGGCGTCCGCCATTTCATAAGGTGTGGTCCCGTGCTCGAATCCGCCGAGCGCAGCTGTGTATTGCCGGTCCTTCGCCGTGAAGTGGTCAAACTGGAACGGCTCCAGATAGGAGAACGCCTTGTCTGCACCGACACGCTGCATGATCCGGACGGCACTCGTGTTATAGCTTCGGCTGAATGCTTTCTTCAGCGTTGTCACGCCGTACTGATACCCGCCGAAGTTCTCGGGACAGTAGGAACCGATGCAGATCGGGCTGCCGTCGATCGGTGAGTTTTCCGTGAAAGGCCCGCTTTCCAGGTAAGGCGCGTAGACGAGCAGCGGCTTGATGGCGGAACCGGGCTGGCGTACGGCCTGATACGAACGGTTGAAATCACCTTTACGATAACCATAGCCGCCGTACAGGGCAGCGAGTTCGCGTGTGTCGTTATCGATAATTGCAGCCCCGGCCTGGATGCCCCGGCCATTGAGCAGGG
The DNA here is from genome assembly GCF_030406775.1 of Sporosarcina trichiuri. Classification (NCBI taxonomy): domain Bacteria; kingdom Bacillati; phylum Bacillota; class Bacilli; order Caryophanales; family Caryophanaceae; genus Sporosarcina; species Sporosarcina trichiuri. Next base: position 354,415 of record NZ_CP129119.1, read on the forward strand.
AAGATATCCGCTCTTCGACGTTCTGCTGTTTCAGCGGATCGAGCGCTGTATCGATTTGCACACCGGAATCGACGACCTCCGATACCTTTTGATCGGCCTGCTGCCGAATCGCTGTCCGCTGCTCCTTGTTTTCCGCCTTCAGCAGCCGCTCCGAGAATCCTTCTTTTTCATACACAAGCTGTTTCAGTTCATGCATCACGTATGTATGATAAACGGGAAATCTGCTGTTCTTCCGTTTGACCTGCAGGACGACCGGACGTTTTCCGATCGCTTCACTTTCCGCTTTTGTAATGACGCCGGCTGCTGCCAGCACATCGAGCAGTCGCTGCTGCCGTTTTTTCGCGGCATCGAAATGACGCAGCGGGTCATACATCGACGGGTTGTTCGGAATCGCCGCCAGGAATGCGGTCTCCTCTTCGTTCAGCTGGCTCAGCTGTTTGCTGAAATAGTAGGTGGCGGCGCCTCCTATGCCGTATACTTGATTGCCGAAATACATTTCATTCATGTACATCTCAAGGATTTCCTCTTTCGTCGACTGTTTCTCGAGTTCCGCCGAATAAAGGATTTCCCTGAATTTCCGTTCATATGTCTTTTCAGGGGAGAGGAAGCGCATCCTCACCACTTGCTGGGTGATCGTCGACGCTCCCTGGGTCAGCCCGTCGGATGCGGCATTCACTGCGAAGGCCCGTGCAATCGCGGCAACATCATATCCGCGATGCTCGTAGAACCCCTTGTCCTCACTTTCCAGGAACAGCTGTTTCGCAAATAGTGGGATTTCCCCGATCGGCAGCGGATCCCGCCATTCCGAATAGTCCTCCGCGAACAGTGCACCGTTCCGATCATATAACGTCATCGGTATAGTGACGGGCGGCTCTGAAAGTTCAATCGTCTCTTCAACTTGTTCCTTATACGCGTTCGCTTCCTGCCACTCTGCCGCAACTGCATTCTGCAGCCAGAAGAGCAGCGGGAGGCTGAGCAGCGCAACAGCGATTCCTGCCAGCTGTCTCACGGTCTGTTCCCCCTCAAATTGTTTCACTGTAACAAAATATAGCACACTCCGGCGTGTGGAGTGTGCTATATTTCAAATCTATTTCTCCTGGGACTCGGCAAGGAAATCTTCGAAGTCCTGGGTTGGCTTCCGCTTCGCGTAATAGAGGAAAGCGAAGCCGAGCAGGAAGAGGACCCCGGTCGTGATGAAAACTGATGAAATTCCGAGGAATCCGCTGACAATCCCGCCGAACATCGGTCCGATGATGTTGCCGAGGAACCGGAAGCTCGTATTGTAGCCCATCACTTCGCCCTGGATATCGATCGGGGCTTCCCGCCGTACCAGCGCGGTCGTGATCGGGATCATGCCGCCCATTGAAATACCGAACAGCAGCCGCCAGATGACGAGCTGCCACAGGCTGCCGACGAATGCCTGCGGAATGATGAAGAGGAAAGACAGGATGAGCAGGAAGCTGAGAATCTTCTCATAGCCGATCTGGTCGCCGAGCTTGCCCCATTTCCGGGCGAACAGCAGGTTTCCGACACCGGCAGCGCTGAACGTGATGCCTGCCAGAAATGCCACATCCTCGGAGGTCGTCAGGTGGGAAACGTACAGGGACAGCAGCGGCTGGATGCTGAAATTCCCGATCTGGATCAGCGACGTCACAACCATAACGTTGAGCATGAGCCGGTGTTTCAGCAGCCCGCCGAGAATCGTTTTGCGTGAATAGGAAACCGCCCGGCTGCTTTTCACCTTCCGCTCTTCCTTGATACCAAAGATGATGATCAAAGCTGCAATGATGACGGAAACGGAGGTGATGACAAACGTATACTGGAACCCGAATGCGTCTGCCAGCAGTCCGCCGAGCACCGGTCCGAACAGCGTCCCGGTGACACTCCCCATCTGGAGGGTCCCGAGGCGTTTCCCGGCTTCTTCCCGTTTCGTATTAGCTGAAATGAATGCGAGTGAGGTGGGGATGAAGCCGGTGACGACACCATTCAGCAGGCGTAATATGAAGAAAGCTTCCACTGAATGGATGAACCCCATCAGGAAGACGGAGACGGCAATCCCGAATCCATTGATAATGAGGATCGGTTTGAAGCCGTACTTATCCGCAATCCGCCCCCAGATCGGGGACATGATCAGCGCTGTAATGAATGTCGCACCAAATACAAGGCCTGACCATTTCTGCACGTAGGCATCGGAATAGTTCCCGAACGTCTCGATATAAAGAGATAAGAAGGGCATGATCATCGTCATGGTGCCTGCGACGAGGAAGTTGGAAACCCAGATGATGATGAAATTTCGTTTTTGTATATCCATAGAAGTCCTTCCCTCTGTACAAACTGTATTTTATCAGTATAGAACAATTCGGCACCCGAAGGAAGTCAAGTGCTTGCAGTTCGGTTTGAACGCCGGATATGGTAAACTTGTTCAGGGTGAAGCAAATTGAATAAGAAACTGTGCATAGTTGCACTTACGGCTGTCCTGTTGCTCGTGTTGTCCGCATGCGGACAACAGCAGGCGAAAGAGGGGAAGACAGCCGACGAAGAAGAGGCAGCCACGGCAGAACAGCCGAAAAACACTATTCCTGAGGAGGATTCCCACATGTATCCGCAATTATCAAAAGAAACAGCAGCAGGCGAACGTCTTATTACGATGAATACCACAATGGGACCGATCAAAATCAAGCTTTTTGAAGAAAAGGTGCCGAAAACGGTTGAAAACTTCATTGAGCACGCAAAAGAAGGCTACTATGACGGAATCATCTTCCACCGGGTCATCAAGGACTTCATGATCCAGGGTGGCGACCCGACAGGTACAGGAATGGGCGGCGAAAGCATCTACGGCGGCTCATTCGGAGACGAATTCACAATGGATCTGTTCAACCTGCGCGGTGCGCTCTCCATGGCGAACGCAGGTCCGAACACGAACGGCAGCCAGTTCTTCATCGTGCAGGCGCCAAAGCTGATGGGGGCATCCGTCGAGCAGCTGAAACAAGGCGGCTGGCCGGCAGAAATCGCGGAAGCATATGGGGAAATGGGCGGCACGCCGCACCTCGACCAGAAGCATACCGTATTCGGACAGGTCATCGAGGGCATGGATATCGTTGATAAGATTGCTGCTGTCAAAACGAACAGTAACGATAAGCCTCTTGAAGATGTCAAGATTGAATCGATCGACGTCCAGTAAGGATTTTGTAAATTTTTAGTGTTAGGAAGTGCTTGGCATGATGACGATTCTGATGCCTTTCCTTTACTTTCCGGAAGACAAGACGGAATACATTCCAGCGGCCATTTCCTTTGTCTTCTTCATGATCCTCATGGCGCTGACGCTTTATTGGTTCAGACGGAATTCGAAGAAACAGGAACTGGAAACGAAAGAACTGGAAGAACGGATCCTGCGCGAACGGCGAGAAGCTCGCGAGGCCGGAGAACGACAAAAACAGCATCCTCATGACTGAGGATGCTGTTTTCTTTCTTCTTAGTCCATAGCCCGGACAAACCGGGTGACGCCGTCCTCAACGGTGGAGCGGCATGCAGCGACGTTCATGCGCAGGAACCCGCGGCCGGCTTCACCGTATTTCGTTCCCGGTTCGAGGGCAAGTTTCCCTTTGTTCAGGAGCTTGTCCATCATCTCATCTTCCGACAGGCCGGTTCCCCGGTAGTCGATCCACAGCAGGTACGTGCCTTGCGGTTTGGTGACACGGACGCCCGGGACCTGTGCAGGAAGTGTGTCCACCACATAATCCATGTTACCCGAGACCGTGTCGAGCAATGTCTCGAGCCATGATTCGCCGTGGCGGTAGGCGGCTTGCAGCGCAGTTCCGGCGAAGGCGTTCAATTCCATCTGACCGTGTGCCATGCCGTTGTCCTGCAGTTTCTGACGCAGCGCATCGTCCGGGATGATCATCATCGCCGCCTGGATGCCGGCCAGGTTGAATGTTTTCGTCGGTGCGACGCATGTGATGATCCGTTTGTAGTCGTCACCTGCTGCCAGGTGCAGCGGCGTATGCTTATGCGGAGCAAAGACCAGGTCCGCATGGATTTCATCCGACAGAATGAGCGTATCGTACTTTGCACACAGGCGGACGACTTCCTGCAGCACATCGACCGGCCAGACGATCCCGCCGGGGTTGTGCGGATTGCAAAATATGAATAGTTTGACATTTTTCTTCAAAGAATCTTCCAATTTCTCAAGATCGAGTGAATACTGTCCGTCCCCTTCCGTCAGCCGGCATTCTTCAAGAGTCCGGTGCTGCATGCTCGGCACGCTGGAAAACGGTGGGTAGACAGGCGGTGTTAGTAAGACAGTGTCTCCTTCTTCGGTCAGTGTCTCGACGACGGAAGCAATGGCAGGTACGACACCATGATGGGACAGCATCCATTCGTTTTTCGGTTCGAAGCCGTGCCGCTTCGAAAACCATTCCCGGACAGCGTCTTTACAGCCCTCGCACACGTATGAATAGCCGAACACGCCATGATCCAGCCGTCCCTGAAGCGCGTCAAGCACAGGCTGCGGCGCCTTGAAATCCATGTCCGCTATCCACATCGGCAGGATGTCCTCCGTATTCTCAATGCCATAGATCCTATCCATCCGATCCCACTTCATGGACGTCGTATTCCGTCTTTCGACAAGTTGCGTAAATTCAGTCATATGTATTCCCCCTGTACCACCTGTATTCTTTCACAATCCTATGCTATCATAAATAAAAAAGAAAAATCAGGTGACTTGGTGTGCAAACTGCAGAAATCAATAAAAAAGCAGCGGCTCTGCTGGAAGAATGGGACCCGTTCCTAGCGGGGCCGAAAGCGTATGGACGGGAGATCGCGATAATCCTGGGCGAACTGGAAGTCCTGGATCATCCGAGTGATCTCGCAAAACGGATCCGCGATGTCTATGAACCTTGTTGCGGTCTGTGGATTCCGCTGGAAGACTGCATGCAGATCTCCTATAAGCTGCTCGCTGTGAAGTTCGAAGCGAAATGTATCATATCGTAATAGGCAGTACGGCCGTCAAGTGACTATCTTTTGCTCCCGCTAGTGTTCCGATGCTATACTGATAGTGGCCGTTATGGCAATTTCAGATAGTCAAAACACGATTGGGAGCTGTTCGCATGACAGGTAAATACGAAGCAGGTCAGGAACTGTCAGGTACAGTGACGGGGATTCAGCCTTATGGCGCATTCGTCGCTCTGGATGATCAGACACAGGGGCTCGTCCACATTTCCGAAATCACATACGGATTTGTGAAGGACATCCATGAGCATCTGGCTGTAGGGCAGCAGGTGAACGTGAAGATTTTGGATGTTGATGAACAAGATCACAAGATCAGTCTGTCCATCCGGGCATTGCAGGAACCGCCTGCTGCCGCTAAGAAAAACAACCGCCCCCGCAAGTCGCTGCAAGAACGGGTCGACGAGCAGGACGAAACAGGATTCAACTCACTGAAAGACAAACTTCGCGACTGGATCGACAAATCAGGCTATTGAAGACGGAGAAGGGGCATCATGCCTCTCCTCCGTTTTTGTTTTTCCGCAGCCGGTATTGCAGATTCTGCCGGCTCATCGACAGGGCATTCGCTGTGCGGGTGATATTTCCGTCATGCATGGCAAGCGCCCGCTGTATATAGTAGGATTCCGCTTCCCGCAAGAACTTGTCGAGCGGCAGGAAATCACTGCCGCCTGCCGGCTGGAATGGGGAGGCAAGGGCTGTGCCGGTTTCCAATGCATTGCTCTTGTTCCTGAAATGGAGCGGCAGCATATCCACTGATATAATCGTCTCCGACGAGGCGAGTGACGCGACCTCATCGAGCAGCACTTCGAGCTCGCGCATATTTCCCGGCCAGGAGTACGACAGGAACAGATCCTGTACATCCTCTGTGATGTCTTCCAAGACCGTCCCGAAGCTTTCTCTGCGTCTGGCCAAATATCTCCTGACGAAGGGCAGGATATCTTCCGTCCGTTCCCGCAAAGGAGGGAAGCGGATCGTGAAAGAGGCAAAGAAGTAATAGAGTTCCTTCAGTAGTACACCTGAGGAGATGAGTTCCACGGGATCTTCCCCGATACTTGCGATGAACTGCCGTGACCCTGCTTCAGAGGTTTCAAGGATTTCCAGCAATTTTCGCTGGAGCTTGATGGATAGAAAGTCGATACGTTCACAAAATAACGTGAACGGTGCGTCTTCTGCCAATTTTCCAGCCAGCCGTTCGATGGCCTGCATATCCGAACGATTGCAATATAGCGTATAGAACGATGAGTCCTCATCAGGCACCTCATGATGGATCCCTTGCGCGACAAGGTCTTTCCCAGTGCCGGCTTCTCCTATGAGCAGAACAGGGAGCCGTGCGCGCACCGCTTTCTTGGCCGTCGCGATGATTCGTTTCATGGACTCCGACTCAGCCACGATATGGTTGAGAAGGATGGGATCCCTGTCCTTCTTCAGCGGCTGGAGGACGAACTTCTCGAGTGCAGTGACGTCATGTGACAATTCGATCGCGCCGATCAGCCGTCCGTCCTGGACGATCGGATAGGTGTTATTGATGGTCGTGATTTCGGTTTCATTGCGGTTCCAGTACGTCTGTTTGATATTCAGCTGTTCTTTTCCGTTTTGCAGCACTTCCATAAGTGTGCTCGGCTGCTGACGGAATTTAAACAGTTCAAGGATGGACAACTCCCGGATATCCTCGAGTTCCAGCCCTTCGATCTCTTTCATCTTGTCATTGTAGATTATCGTCCGGCCATCACTGTTGACAGCGTGGATGCCGATTCCCGCATTCTGGACAGCGAATTCATAGAAAGGGAAGAGTGATTCGTCGAAACTGTTCATTCATTGACACCGCCCAACTTTTTCTCTGTTTTAAACAATAATACTTGCAATGCGCAATAATATCTTGCATTATTATAAATGTAATCACGAACGGAGTGCAAACTTTTTTTGCGCTAATTCAAAGGAGGACTATCATGATTCCCTACAAACATGAACCATTTACAGACTTCACTAAGGAAGAAAATAAAAAAGCATTCGAGGAAGGCTTGAAAACAGTTGAAGCTTACCTTGGTAAAGATTATCCCCTGATTGTAGGCGGAGAGCGTATCATGACAGATGACAAGCTAGTGTCATTCAATCCAGCCAACAAAGAAGAAACAATCGGCCGCGTATCCAAAGCGAGCAAAGACATCGCGGAAAAGGCGATGAAAATCGCTGACGAAACGTTCAGCACATGGAGAAAGACAGATCCGCAGATGCGTGCGGATATCCTGTTCAAAGCAGCTGCAATCGTACGCCGCCGCAAGCACGAATTCTCAGCTCTTCTGACGAAAGAAGCAGGGAAGCCTTGGAACGAAGCGGACGCGGACACTGCTGAAGCAATCGACTTCATGGAATACTACGGCCGCCAGATGCTTACGCTGAAAGACGGCATCCCTGTAGAAAGCCGTCCGGGCGAGTTCAACCGTTTCGGTTACATTCCGCTCGGCGTAGGCGTTGTCATCTCCCCATGGAACTTCGCATTCGCGATCATGGCCGGAACAACTGTCGCAGCACTCGTGACAGGTAATACAGTTCTTCTGAAACCTGCATCGACAACTCCGGTTGTTGCCTACAAGTTCATGGAAGTGCTCGAAGAAGCAGGAATGCCTGCAGGTGTTGTAAACTACGTGCCGGGTTCAGGCGCTGAAGTGGGCGACTACCTCGTCGACCACCCGCGTACACGGTTCGTCTCCTTCACAGGATCGCGCGAAGTCGGAACACGCATCTACGAGCGCGCTTCGAAAGTGAACGAAGGGCAGATCTGGCTGAAGCGTGTCATCGCTGAAATGGGCGGTAAAGATACCATTGTCGTGGACAGCGAAGCGGATCTTGAACTTGCTGCTCAGTCCATCGTCAAATCGGCGTTTGGCTTCAGCGGTCAGAAATGCTCGGCCTGCTCACGTGCCATCATCCATGAAGATGTGTACGACACAGTTGTCGGCCGTGTCGAGGAACTGACGAAGGAATTGACGTACGGAGATCCGGCGGACCAGTCGAACTTCGCAGGTCCTGTTATCGACAAAAATGCTTTCGATAAAATCATGGGTTATGTTGAAATCGGCAAAAAAGAAGGACGTCTCATCGCGGGCGGCGAAGGGGACGACTCAAAAGGGTTCTTCATCGCACCGACAGTATTCGCTGACGTCAAGCCTGATGCACGTATCATGAAAGAAGAAGTATTCGGACCGTTCGTCGCATTGGCGAAAGCGAAAGACTTCACAGAAGCTATCGAAATGGCGAACGACACAGACTACGGCCTGACAGGCGCAGTCATCACGACGAACCGTGAACACTTGGAGCAGGCTCGTGAAGACTTCCATGTCGGGAACCTGTACTTCAACCGCGGCTGCACAGGCGCGATTGTTGGATACCAGCCATTCGGCGGATTCAACATGTCCGGAACTGACTCGAAAGCAGGCGGCCCGGATTACCTGCAGCTCCACATGCAGGGCAAGACAACTTCGGAAATGTTCTAATAAGCTGATCAGACAACTATCACAGCAGCCTGCCCCAGGGCAGGCGCTGCTTTTACATAACAAACCGAGGAGGGATTTTGAATGTCAGTATCTCAACAAGTGATTGAACAAACAAACAAGTATGGTGCACCAAACTATCATCCGCTGCCGATCGTTATTTCTGAAGCCGAAGGTGTATGGGTAAAGGATCCGGAAGGTAACAAATATATGGATATGCTTTCTGCGTACTCTGCAGTGAACCAAGGACACCGTCACCCGAAAATCATCCAGGCACTGAAGGACCAGGCAGACAAAGTAACCCTTACTTCCCGTGCATTCCACAGCGACCAATTGGGCCCATGGTATGAAAAAGTGACTGAACTGTCAGGCAAAGAAATGGCTCTTCCGATGAACACAGGAGCTGAAGCTGTAGAAACAGCGATCAAAGCAGCGCGCCGCTGGGCATATGATGTCAAAGGCGTTGAAGCGGACAAAGCGGAGATCATCGGCTGCGAAGGCAACTTCCATGGCCGGACGATGGGTGCTGTTTCCCTTTCATCCGACCCTGAATACAAGCGCGGGTTCGGTCCGATGCTGCCGGGCATCAAGCTTGTGCCGTATGGCGATATTGATGCACTTGAACAAGCGATCACGAAAAATACAGCTGCCTTCATCATCGAGCCGATTCAAGGGGAAGCAGGAATCCTCATCCCTCCTGCAGGCTATTTGAAAAAAGCGCGCGAACTCTGCAAGGAGAACAATGTATTGTTCATTGCAGACGAAATCCAGGCGGGTCTTTGCCGTACTGGTAAAATGTTTGCATGTGAGTGGGAAGATGTAGATCCTGATATGTATATCCTCGGCAAGGCATTGGGCGGCGGCGTGTTCCCGATTTCCTGTGTCGTTGCAGATAAGGAAGTCCTGGAAGTGTTCAACCCTGGTTCACACGGTTCGACATTCGGCGGAAACCCGATGGCGTGCGCAGTTTCCATCGCATCCCTGGATGTCCTGCAGGATGAGAAACTCGCTGAACGCTCGGAAGAACTCGGCAACTACTTCAAAAGCGAGCTCGCAAAGATCGAGAACGACGTCATTAAAGAAGTCCGCGGACGCGGTCTCTTCATCGGCATGGAGCTGACAGAAGAAGCGCGGCCATATTGTGAAAAACTGAAAGAACTTGGCCTGCTCTGCAAAGAAACGCATGATACAGTCATCCGTTTTGCGCCGCCTTTAGTGATCAGCAAAGAAGATTTGGACTGGGCAATCGAGAAGATCAAAAGTGTCTTTGCGAACTAAAAAACTTTCCAATTCGACAGACCGATATGATACGATGAACTAGGAAAAACCATTATGAAACAAAGAGGCGAGCCAAACCAATGACTGAAAACCTGAATCTGTTCACATCTACACAAGTTGTTATCAAAGAGGCACTTGACAAGCTGGGCTACGATGAAGGCATGTATGATCTTCTGAAAGAACCGATGCGCATGACGGAAGTCCGCATTCCGGTCAAAATGGACGACGGGAAAGTGAAAGTATTCACTGGATACCGCGGCCAGCATAACGATGCAGTCGGCCCTACAAAAGGCGGCGTGCGCTTCCACCCAGACGTGACATTGGACGAAGTCCGTGCGCTGTCGATGTGGATGACGCTGAAAGCCGGTATTGTAGATCTCCCGTATGGCGGAGGTAAAGGCGGCGTTGTCTGTGATCCGCGAGAAATGTCGATGGGTGAGCTGGAACGTCTGAGCCGCGGCTATGTACGCGCTCTTTCCCAAGTGATGGGGCCGACAAAAGACATTCCTGCTCCGGACGTCTTCACGAACGCTCAGATCATGGCGTGGATGATGGATGAATACAGCCGGATCGACGAGTTCAACTCTCCGGGCTTCATCACAGGCAAACCGATTGTCCTCGGCGGATCACAAGGCCGTGACCGTGCGACTGCTGAAGGTGTTACAATCATCATCAACGAAGCAGCGAAACGCCGTGGCATTGATATGAAAGGTGCACGGATCGTCATCCAGGGATTCGGCAACGCCGGAAGCTTCCTGTCGAAGTTCCTTCATGATGCAGGTGCGAAAGTCATCGGTATCTCGGATGCATACGGTGCATTGCATGATCCGGACGGTTTGGATATCGACTATCTCCTTGACCGCCGCGACAGCTTCGGAACAGTCACGACGCTGTTCGAAAACACACTGACGAACGAAGAACTGCTCGAGCTGGATTGCGATATCCTCGTTCCGGCAGCGATCGAAAACCAGATTACGGAGCACAACGCACACAACATCAAAGCGAATATCGTTGTGGAAGCGGCGAACGGACCGACAACGAGCGAAGCGACCAAGATTCTTACGGACCGCGGTATCCTCCTCGTTCCGGACGTGCTGGCAAGCGCTGGCGGCGTAACGGTTTCCTACTTCGAGTGGGTGCAGAACAACATGGGCTATTACTGGTCTGAAGAGGACGTGCGTGAACGTATGACCGAGAAAATGGTCACAGCCTTCGATAATGTCTACACGCAGGCAACTACGCGCGGCATTGACATGCGTCTTGCAGCTTATATGATCGGAATCCGCAAAACAGCGGAAGCCTCCCGTTTCCGCGGATGGGCATAAGGAGTACAGAAGAGCGTCCCGCTGCCGGGGCGCTCTTTTCCTGTCTGGCGGTCTATGCAAATCAGTTGCACCGCTGAAAGCTGTGAAACATAATAGAAGGTACCTGAGGAGGCGATGGAAATGGATAATTTCGTATTCCAAAATCCTGTCAAACTGCTGTTCGGAAAAGGACAGGTCAGCAACTTGGCAGACGAACTGAAACAATATGGAAACAAAGTGCTTGTCGTGTACGGCGGCGGGAGCATCAAAACTAATGGTGTGTATGATGATGTCATGAATGTCTTGAAAGACGGCGGCATGACGATCCATGAATTCGGCGGAGTGGAGCCGAATCCCCGTCTGTCCACAGCGATCGCGGCAGCCGATCTGTGTAAGCGGGCAGAAATCGACGTCATCTTGGCCGTCGGCGGCGGCTCGGTCATCGACTGCACAAAACTCATCGCCTGTGCGGCAAAGTATGACGGGAATCCATGGGATTTCGTTGTCCGCAAAGCGACACCGCAAGATGCACTTCCATTCGGCACTGTCCTGACTTTGTCAGCGACCAGCTCGGAGATGAATGCCGGTTCGGTCATAACGAACGAAGCAACGCAAGAGAAATACGGATGGGGAACACCCCTCAATTACCCGAAATTCTCCGTTTTGGATCCGACGTATACAATGTCTGTTCCCCGTGATCAGACAGTCAATGGAATCGTCGATACAATGTCCCATATCTTCGAGGAGTATTTCAATGAATCCTCGAATACGCCATTCCAGGACGAGATGTGTGAAAGTGCTCTCCGCACGATTATCCGTACAGGCGCCCAAGTCGTCGATCACCCCGATGATTACGAGCTCCGTGCGACAATGATGCTCGCAGGCGTCTGGGGATTGAACGGCTTCCTGCGAATGGGGTATACAGGTGACTGGGGAACCCATGACATCGAACATGCAGTATCGGCAGTCTACGACATCCCGCATGCCGGAGGACTTGCAATCCTGTTCCCTGAGTGGATGCGCTATACGATGCATCTGAACCCGAAACGGTACGCACAGCTCGCAGTGAATGCATTCGGTGTGGACCCAGAAGGGAAGTCAGATGAGGAAATAGCAATCGAAGGCATTGAGAAACTGGAAGCGTTCTGGTCATCGATCGGTGCGCCGCGCAAGCTTGCGGACTACGACATCGATGATTCAAAAATCGAGCTGATGGCAGAAAAAGCAGCTGTCAATGGCCCGCTCGGCAATTTCGCCAAGCTGTCCAAACAGGATGTTGTTCAGATTCTGACAAATTCACTATAAAAAAACGAACCGGCGCCAATTCAAAATTTGGCGATCCGGTCCGTTTTTTATTCTGGTAATTTTTTTCGGTTTTCGATGAGACGGGAGCTGTTCGTGTCGTTCCAGGACTGGATGCCGTCATCACCGATCAGCGAAATGATCACGTCCTGTATTCCTTTCTGTGACAGCACGAGAGTCATCAGGCGATCTTTCACAGCGAGCACATATTCCACTGTATTGGCAGTAGAGACTTCCGCGACGATTTCAACATGCAGGCTTTCCCCTTCTTTCACAACTTCCACACGCTGGATGTCGACTATGTCGGGGTCTTCGGCAACCAGATGTGCGATATGGGCCAGCATTTCCTCATCCGTCTCGCCGATTGCTCCGCGCGCGTTTTCAAGGAACACCTTGCCGACGACGTAAAACATCATCCCACCGATTGCGATGGATGCAATCCCTTCGGCTGCTGTCCATCCGAGGAAGTGGGCCAGCAGGACAGCGATGAATGCAATGACACCTCCGCTCGTTGCCACCAGATCTTCCATGAATACCAACTTTGTCGGGGGCTTCGCTTTGGACAGATGAGCAAAGCTCTTTGGTAGGGAAGAGATCCCATTATGGGCCAGTCCTGCATCGTGCATCACTTCCTTGGAAGCTTTGTAGAGCACGAATGATTCCAGAACAATGCCTAGCCCTAATACACCGAGGTTAATGAGGAGTCCGGTGCTCTCCGCAGGGTGCAAAATGTGATGGATACCTTCGATGATCGTTTCATAGGAAAGAATGGCAACGACAAGGACGGCGCCCAGGCAGACCAGATTGACGATACGTCCGAACCCGTTGGGGAACTTCGGGGTCGGGGCCTTTTTGGATAGAGCGGATCCCGTATAGACAAACAGCTGATTTGCGGCGTCACCCAATGAGTGCATCATCTCCGCATACATTGCGACGTTGCCGGTAAGAAAGAAGGCGCCTGCTTTCAATACAGAGATTATTAAATTGACGATTGCCGCCATGAGAGCGGATCTGTTTCCGTTTTTCAGTAATCCGATCCAACCATTCATTACATCAGTCTCCTTTTAAGTCGCTAGTGGCAATAGTATAGCAAGCCAGATGGGAAAGTCCGGTCAGGCAGCAGCCGGCTGTTTTATTTGCTGAATGTGCAGAACAACCGGCTGTGCTATACTGATTGCTATAACCATTCTCAATCTTTTTCAATCGCTGTCATTGATAGAAAGTGAAGTGTTGTTCATGAACAAGCCTGCTGTCCATCCGGCAATCCCTATTATCATAGGTGTAATTTCTGTTGCCCTTTCTGCCATATTTGTAAAATTGGTGAGTGCTGAAGCCGGAGTCACCGCATTCTATAGGATGTTTTTCTCGGTGATCTTCATGCTTCCCGTTTTTTTATTGAAATACCGGAAGGAAATCAGGGTTCTGACAAAAAGGGATTGGGTTTTTTCCACCCTGGCAGGAATCTTTTTAGCGTTCCATTTCATCTTCTGGTTTGAATCATTGAATTATACATCGGTTGCAAGCTCGACCGTTCTGGTGACACTGCAGCCGATATTCGCATTCGCAGGTACATACTTCTTCTTTAAGGAGAAGATATCGGTAAAAACCATTCTGTCCGCAGTAATTGCGATAATGGGCAGTGTGATCATCAGCTTCGGTGATTTCCGGCTGGGGGGCAGTGCGTTCTTCGGGGACGTCCTCGCTTTGATTGGATGCGCTCTCATCACTGCGTACCTGCTGTTCGGACAGGACGTCAGACAGCGGCTGTCACTCATCACCTATACATTCGTCGTCTATTCCATCAGCTCGGCAGCACTTTTCCTGTATGTGATCATCAAAGGGGAGGCACTGGTTCCGGCAGTGCAGTCGGACTGGGTATGGTTTGTGCTTCTCGCGCTGATCCCTAATCTTCTTGGACATACGCTGTTTAACTGGGCTATACGATGGGTGAGTACCAATGCCATATCGATTGCGATCCTTTTCGAGCCTGTCGGGGCTTCCATCTTAGCGTATTATGTATTCGGCGAGAGCCTGTCCGCCGCACAAATCATCGGCGGAATTGTAGTACTGCTTGGGATTCTGCTGTTCGTAGCGGACGGGCGGAAAAAAACTGCAGCTTAATTTCAAAAAAAGCTTGCAAACCATATCGAGTCTGTTGTATATTATTACTTGTCCTTCGGAACACGCATAACACATTCCGAAAGGGCAAGTATTTTTTTAAAAAAGTTGTTGACACGATAATCACAGTGCGGTATACTGTAAGAGTTGCTGAAAACAACAAGCGAACAACGCGAACCTTGAAAACTGAACAGCAAAATGTCAACGATAAATCGTCCGCGTTCAGTCGGCCCCGTCGGCGGACCGGACAAACCAGATCATCAAGATCTAACAAGCATCATTATGATGCCAGCAAAAATTGAGCAATCAATTTTCTGTATACGCTTGTTCATTATGTTGAATGAGTGTATCTGAGTGCTGAGGTGCAATGCAGTGCTAGGAAGCGATCGAACGAAGGAAGGAGCGTACTTACGTACGTGACTGACTGAGAGAGTGAAGCTGACGACGCAATGCGCTGTGCATCAGCTCTCAGATTTATGGAGAGTTTGATCCTGGCTCAGGACGAACGCTGGCGGCATGCCTAATACATGCAAGTCGAGCGGATCGCCGGGAGCTTGCTCCCGGCGATCAGCGGCGGACGGGTGAGTAACACGTGGGCAACCTGCCCTGCAGATGGGGATAACTCCGGGAAACCGGGGCTAATACCGAATAATCAGTTCCTCCGCATGGAGGAACTCTGAAAGACGGTTTCGGCTGTCACTGCAGGATGGGCCCGCGGCGCATTAGCTAGTTGGTGGGGTAATGGCCTACCAAGGCGACGATGCGTAGCCGACCTGAGAGGGTGATCGGCCACACTGGGACTGAGACACGGCCCAGACTCCTACGGGAGGCAGCAGTAGGGAATCTTCCACAATGGACGAAAGTCTGATGGAGCAATGCCGCGTGAGTGAAGAAGGTTTTCGGATCGTAAAGCTCTGTTGCGAGGGAAGAACACGTACGGGAGTCACTGCCCGTACCTTGACGGTACCTCGTCAGAAAGCCACGGCTAACTACGTGCCAGCAGCCGCGGTAATACGTAGGTGGCAAGCGTTGTCCGGAATTATTGGGCGTAAAGCGCGCGCAGGCGGTCCTTTAAGTCTGATGTGAAAGCCCACGGCTCAACCGTGGAGGGTCATTGGAAACTGGGGGACTTGAGTGCAGAAGAGGAAAGCGGAATTCCACGTGTAGCGGTGAAATGCGTAGAGATGTGGAGGAACACCAGTGGCGAAGGCGGCTTTCTGGTCTGTAACTGACGCTGAGGCGCGAAAGCGTGGGGAGCAAACAGGATTAGATACCCTGGTAGTCCACGCCGTAAACGATGAGTGCTAAGTGTTAGGGGGTTTCCGCCCCTTAGTGCTGCAGCTAACGCATTAAGCACTCCGCCTGGGGAGTACGGCCGCAAGGCTGAAACTCAAAGGAATTGACGGGGACCCGCACAAGCGGTGGAGCATGTGGTTTAATTCGAAGCAACGCGAAGAACCTTACCAGGTCTTGACATCCCGCTGACCGGCATGGAGACATGCCTTCCCCTTCGGGGGCAGCGGTGACAGGTGGTGCATGGTTGTCGTCAGCTCGTGTCGTGAGATGTTGGGTTAAGTCCCGCAACGAGCGCAACCCTTAATCTTAGTTGCCATCATTCAGTTGGGCACTCTAAGGTGACTGCCGGTGACAAACCGGAGGAAGGTGGGGATGACGTCAAATCATCATGCCCCTTATGACCTGGGCTACACACGTGCTACAATGGACGGTACAGAGGGCTGCAAACCCGCGAGGGGGAGCCAATCCCAGAAAACCGTTCCCAGTTCGGATTGCAGGCTGCAACTCGCCTGCATGAAGCCGGAATCGCTAGTAATCGTGGATCAGCATGCCACGGTGAATACGTTCCCGGGTCTTGTACACACCGCCCGTCACACCACGAGAGTTTGTAACACCCGAAGTCGGTGGGGTAACCCTTACGGGAGCCAGCCGCCGAAGGTGGGACAGATGATTGGGGTGAAGTCGTAACAAGGTAGCCGTATCGGAAGGTGCGGCTGGATCACCTCCTTTCTAAGGATATATGTCAGCGGAACCTCCTTGCGAGGAAGAAGCTGCACATTCGGAAAAGAACCTTCGGTTCTTACGTTGACATTTTGCGTTCAGTTTTGAAGGCTCATGGCCGGACTTTTTGTCCGCAATTGAACTTTCAAACTTGTTCTTTGAAAACTGGATAAAACGACATTGAAGCAACAAATCAAGACAATCAACCGAGCCGGACACATTTGTGAGCCGGACTGCGATTCTTTTTCGTTCTGACGTCCATTCATCGCTGGATGGCGGAAGAACAATGACTTTATGGTTAAGTTAGGAAGGGCGCACGGCGGATGCCTTGGCACTAGGAGCCTATGAAGGACGGCACTAACACCGATATGCTTCGGGGAGCTGTAAGTAAGCTGTGATCCGAAGATTTCCGAATGGGGAAACCCACCATCTTTAATAGGATGGTACGTATCTGTGAATACATAGCAGATACGAGGCAGACCCGGAGAACTGAAACATCTAAGTATCCGGAGGAAGAGAAAGAAACATCGATTCCCTGAGTAGCGGCGAGCGAAACGGGAAGAGCCCAAACCAGGAAGCTTGCTTCCTGGGGTTGTAGGACACTCTATACGGAGTTACAAAGGGATGGGGTAGGCGAAGCGGCCTGGAAAGGCCCGCCAGAGTGGGTAAAAGCCCCGTAACCGAAATTCCATCCCCTCCAGAGTGGATCCTGAGTACGGCGGAACACGTGAAATTCCGTCGGAATCCGGGAGGACCATCTCCCAAGGCTAAATACTCCCTAGTGACCGATAGTGAACCAGTACCGTGAGGGAAAGGTGAAAAGCACCCCGGAAGGGGAGTGAAATAGATCCTGAAACCGTGTGCCTACAAGTTGTCAGAGCCCGTTAATGGGTGATGGCGTGCCTTTTGTAGAATGAACCGGCGAGTTACGATTCCATGCAAGGTTAAGCCGAGAACGCGGAGCCGCAGCGAAAGCGAGTCTGAACAGGGCGCATGAGTATGGGGTCGTAGACCCGAAACCAGGTGATCTACCCATGTCCAGGGTGAAGGTAAGGTAACACTTACTGGAGGCCCGAACCCACGTACGTTGAAAAGTGCGGGGACGAGGTGTGGGTAGCGGTGAAATTCCAATCGAACCTGGAGATAGCTGGTTCTCTCCGAAATAGCTTTAGGGCTAGCCTCAAACGTCAGAATCTCGGAGGTAGAGCACTGTTTGGACGAGGGGCCCATCCCGGGTTACCGAATTCAGACAAACTCCGAATGCCGATGATTTATGTTTGGGAGTCAGACTATGGGTGATAAGGTCCGTAGTCGAGAGGGAAACAGCCCAGACCGCCAGTTAAGGTCCCCAAGTATTCGTTAAGTGGAAAAGGATGTGGCGCTGCCCAGACAACCAGGATGTTGGCTTAGAAGCAGCCATCATTTAAAGAGTGCGTAATAGCTCACTGGTCGAGTGGCGCTGCGCCGAAAATGTATCGGGGCTAAACGAATCACCGAAACTGCGGATTGACACCTTGGGTGTCAGTGGTAGGAGAGCGTTCCAAGGGCGTTGAAGCTGGACCGGAAGGACTGGTGGAGCGCTTGGAAGTGAGAATGCCGGTATGAGTAGCGAAAGAAGGGTGAGAATCCCTTCCACCGAATGCCTAAGGTTTCCTGAGGAAGGCTCGTCCGCTCAGGGTTAGTCAGGACCTAAGTCGAGGCCGATAGGCGTAGACGATGGATAACAGGTTGATATTCCTGTACCACCTCCCCGCCGTTTGAGTAATGGGGGGACGCAGAAGGATAGGGTGAGCGCGCTGTTGGTCATGCGCGTCCAAGCAGTGAGGTGTGGAACGAGGCAAATCCCGTTCCTGTAACATTGAGCTGTGACGGCAAGGGGAAGTTTCCCTGGAGTCCCTGATTTCACACTGCCAAGAAAAGCCTCTAGCGAGGCGGGAGGTGCCTGTACCGCAAACCGACACAGGTAGGCGAGGAGAGAATCCTAAGGTGATCGAGAGAACTCTCGTTAAGGAACTCGGCAAAATGACCCCGTAACTTCGGGAGAAGGGGTGCTCTGGTAGGGTGAACAGCCCGAGAGAGCCGCAGTGAATAGGCCCAGGCGACTGTTTAGCAAAAACACAGGTCTCTGCAAAACCGTAAGGTGACGTATAGGGGCTGACGCCTGCCCGGTGCTGGAAGGTTAAGAGGAGAGGTTAGCGCAAGCGAAGCTTCGAATTGAAGCCCCAGTAAACGGCGGCCGTAACTATAACGGTCCTAAGGTAGCGAAATTCCTTGTCGGGTAAGTTCCGACCCGCACGAAAGGCGTAACGATCTGGGCACTGTCTCAACGAGAGACTCGGTGAAATTATAATATGCGTGAAGATGCGCATTACCCGCGACAGGACGGAAAGACCCCGTGGAGCTTTACTGTAGCCTGATATTGAATTCCGGTGCAGCCTGTACAGGATAGGTAGGAGCCTTGGATGCGTGAGCGCCAGCTTACGCGGAGGCAATGGTGGGATACTACCCTGGCTGTATTGGACTTCTAACCCTTGCCCGTGATCCGGGCAGGAGACAGTGTCAGGCGGACAGTTTGACTGGGGCGGTCGCCTCCTAAAAGGTAACGGAGGCGCCCAAAGGTTCCCTCAGAATGGTTGGACATCATTCGAAGAGTGCAAAGGCATAAGGGAGCTTGACTGCGAGACCGACAAGTCGAGCAGGGTCGAAAGACGGGCTTAGTGATCCGGTGGTTCCGCATGGAAGGGCCATCGCTCAACGGATAAAAGCTACCCCGGGGATAACAGGCTTATCTCCCCCAAGAGTCCACATCGACGGGGAGGTTTGGCACCTCGATGTCGGCTCATCGCATCCTGGGGCTGTAGTCGGTCCCAAGGGTTGGGCTGTTCGCCCATTAAAGCGGTACGCGAGCTGGGTTCAGAACGTCGTGAGACAGTTCGGTCCCTATCCGTCGCGGGCGCAGGAAATTTGAGAGGAGCTGTCCTTAGTACGAGAGGACCGGGATGGACACACCGCTGGTGTACCAGTTGTCTTGCCAAAGGCATCGCTGGGTAGCTATGTGTGGACGGGATAAATGCTGAAAGCATCTAAGCATGAAGCCCCCCTCGAGATGAGATTTCCCATTACGCAAGTAAGTAAGATCCCTCAAAGATGATGAGGTGGATAGGTCTGGTGTGGAAGCATGGCGACATGTGGAGCTGACAGATACTAATCGATCGAGGACTTAACCAAAACAAAAAAGCGGAGACGACCGTTTTGATGCGACAAGCATAAGGCGAATCGGCGGAGTGGCGGTTTCTGCCACGCAGACGAGTTGACTTATGACCTCAAGCATCAGGGAGTCGAAGCTGGATTACGCGAAAGTCGAAGCGCCGTGAGGCGGTCTTGACTGCACAATGTCCGTTTTATCCAGTTTTGAAGGAACAATAAATCCTTTCAAAAAAACTCTTGCACTTTACATGGTTTATAGTATATAATATGAAATGTCGTTAAGCGGCAGATCACTTGTCTGGTAATGATGGCGAAGAGGTCACACCCGTTCCCATACCGAACACGGAAGTTAAGTTCTTCAGCGCCGATGGTAGTAGGGGGCTTCCCCCTGTGAGAGTAGGACGTTGCCAGGCAGGCGCAGCAATGCGTATTATGGAGGATTAGCTCAGCTGGGAGAGCATCTGCCTTACAAGCAGAGGGTCGGCGGTTCGAGCCCGTCATCCTCCACCATATTTTGTGCCGGTGTAGCTCAACTGGTAGAGCAACTGACTTGTAATCAGTAGGTTGAGGGTTCAAGTCCTTTCGCCGGCACCACTTTGTACGAGCCATTAGCTCAGTTGGTAGAGCATCTGACTTTTAATCAGAGGGTCGCAGGTTCGAATCCTGCATGGCTCACCATCTCTTAGTTTCATCAAAAGGATGCATTAGCATTATGCGGGTGTGGCGGAATTGGCAGACGCGCTAGAATCAGGATCTAGTGCCTTCGGGCGTGGGGGTTCAAGTCCCTTCATCCGCATCCTTTACGCGGAAGTAGTTCAGTGGTAGAATACGACCTTGCCAAGGTCGGGGTCGCGGGTTCGAATCCCGTCTTCCGCTCCACTTTACTTAATCAGGTAATACAATGTATATTGCGCCCGTAGCTCAATTGGATAGAGCGTCTGACTACGGATCAGAAGGTTGTGGATTCGACTTCTGCCGGGCGCGCCATTTTTATGCTTCTACTTACAGATGACCCGGGAAGTAGCTCAGCTTGGTAGAGCACTTGGTTTGGGACCAAGGGGTCGCAGGTTCGAATCCTGTCTTCCCGACCAGTAATTCATGGGGCCTTAGCTCAGCTGGGAGAGCGCCTGCCTTGCACGCAGGAGGTCAGCGGTTCGATCCCGCTAGGCTCCACCATAAGTATTCCATTCATTTCTTGGCGGCGTAGCTCAGCTGGCTAGAGCGTACGGTTCATACCCGTGAGGTCGGGGGTTCGATCCCCTCTGCCGCCATCTAAAGGACCTTTAGCTCAGTTGGTTAGAGCAGACGGCTCATAACCGTCCGGTCGCAGGTTCGAGTCCTGCAAGGTCCACCAGTATTGCTGTCCATATCGGAGGTATACCCAAGTCTGGCTGAAGGGATCGGTCTTGAAAACCGACAGGGGTGTCAAAACCCGCGGGGGTTCGAATCCCTCTACCTCCTCCATTTTCATCACATAGCACGTAAGAGTGAAAGCTCAAATGCAGTACTACTATTATTATCGCGGGGTGGAGCAAAGCGTCATACGAAGATGACGATTTGTAGGATTTCTGAAAGAAATCCGTAATCTTGCAAACAGCAGAACCATGAGCGTGAAAGCTCAAATGCAGTACTACTATTATTATCGCGGGGTGGAGCAAAGCGTCATACAAAGATGACGATTTGTAGGATTTCTGAAAGAAATCCGTAATCTTGCAAACAGCAGAACCATGAGCGTGAAAGCTCAAATGCAGTACTACTATTATTATCGCGGGGTGGAGCAGTGGTAGCTCGTCGGGCTCATAACCCGAAGGTCGCAGGTTCAAATCCTGCCCCCGCAACCAAATGGTCCCGTGGTGTAGCGGTTAACATGCCTGCCTGTCACGCAGGAGATCGCCGGTTCGATCCCGGTCGGGACCGCCATTTTTATTTTATACATAGTTCTCTTTGCTGGTTCAGTAGCTCAGTCGGTAGAGCAAAGGACTGAAAATCCTTGTGTCGGCGGTTCGATTCCGTCCTGAACCACCATAGTCGTGCGGGTGTAGTTTAGTGGTAAAACCTCAGCCTTCCAAGCTGATGATGAGGGTTCGATTCCCTTCACCCGCTCCATTTGGGCCTATAGCTCAGCTGGTTAGAGCGCACGCCTGATAAGCGTGAGGTCGGTGGTTCGAGTCCACTTAGGCCCACTATTCCGCAGTAGCTCAGTGGTAGAGCAATCGGCTGTTAACCGATCGGTCGTAGGTTCGAGTCCTACCTGCGGAGCCATTCATACGGGGAAGTACTCAAGTGGCTCAAGAGGCGCCCCTGCTAAGGGTGTAGGTCGCGAAAGCGGCGCGAGGGTTCGAATCCCTCCTTCTCCGCCATATTTGTTTGGCCCCTTGGTCAAGCGGTTAAGACACCGCCCTTTCACGGCGGTAACACGGGTTCGAATCCCGTAGGGGTCATACTGAAAAAACCTGACTGTTCTGCAGTCAGGTTTTTTGTATTCATTTATCTACATAACTGTCTCTTTTCCGGTATGGAATGTCGCCGAGTTCAGATTCCAGGTTCTCATCATCGAGATTTTCTTCGTATTCGGCTGTTGTGTCACTGCGCACATAACCAGCCGGTTCTCCGTCGATGTCGCTCGCTGCGATGACATCGATGTCTTCCGTGCTTTCATCTTCCACATTGGTATCATACAGATCTTCATAATTGTCGTGGTCCCCTGTGAAGTCGGATGGGGTTTCCGACGTCCCTGATTTCGCGATCGCTTCAAAGCTGTCGATCGGATCTTCGTATATCCCTTCCCGCCGATCTGCAAATGTGTTCGGCTTCGCCATCTTCAGCAAGTCGTTTTCCACCGGTCTGTCATCAGGCACTTCCTGTACTGCATCTTCCACGCATACTGTCGTATAGGGAATTGCCTCCAGTCGTTCAAATGGAATGTCTTTGCCGCATTCCTCACAGACCCCATAGGTGCCTTCTTCCATCCGCTTGAGAGCTGTCTGCACTTTCTCCATTTCCTCGGATGCATGCTCGTTCAGGGCCCTGTCCTTTTCCCTGTCATACAGTTCTGTCCCCATATCTGCGGGGTGATTATCATAAGTGGAGAGTTCGCCGATCTCGTCCTGCGGTGCTGTGTCTGTCGTCGTCCGTTCTTCGGTCACCGTTAAGTCGTCTTGTAGACGAAGCAGTTCCTTCTTCAATGTCATGGTCTGTTCTTTTGTCAGCATTTCATTCACGTCCTTTATGGATTTACCTGCTAGTATGGATCAGAACGGCTGAATTCATATGCATTCAGCTGTTAGTTCTCTGAATTCCTTTTTCGCCCGGTCCTTAAACCTAAGCGGAACAACTTCAGACAGGATCAGCAAAGCAAAAAAAAGAAGACCGTATGGTAGACGGTCTTCCAGCAGATATTAGTGGAGGAGGTGGCCAATGAGCAAGCCGACCGCCAGAAGCAGGCAGAAGAAGGTGTTCGTCTGCGCTGTGAATTTCATGGCTGGCATCACTTGGAGCGGTGCTTCGTGATTTTTGAATATCCTGATGGCGGAGATGGGCTTCTTGACGCACAGGATGACGAGCAGGCTCCATGGAGTGAGTCCGCCGAAGAGCACGAGACCGATGATCCAGGCAAATGCCAGGATGAAGAATCCGCTCTGTACCCGGATGGCATTCGCCCGTCCGAGCAAAATGGCAAGCGTCTTCCGTCCTCCCAGCTTGTCGCCTTCGAGGTCCCGGATATTGTTTGCCATCATGATTGCAGCTACGAGGAGAACACTCGGTATGGACAGCAGCACAGCCCGTTCCGATACGGTCCCTGTCTGGATATAGAAGGCGATCAGGACGAGCAGCATCCCCATGACAACACCGGAAAACAGTTCCCCAAGCGGGGTATAGGCGATCGGGTAGGGGCCGCCTGTGTAGAAGTAACCGATAGCCATCGATACGAGACCGATTGCTGCAAGCCACCAGGACGTCTGCATGCAGATATAGACGCCCAGCAGTACGGAAATGCCATATAGGAAAAGAGCCAGGTTCAGGATCGTTTTCGGGTTCACTTTGTTGCGGACGATCGTTCCGCCGATGCCGACCGAGTGCTCGGTGTCCAGGCCTCTTTTGTAGTCATAGTATTCATTGAACATGTTCGTCGCCATCTGGATGAGCACACTTGCGAGCAGCATGGCTGCAAAGAGAGGGAAGTCCAGCCGTCCGAACGGCAGGGCGAGCATCGTGCCGAGGAATACAGGTGCAAAGGCTGCGGTCAGTGTGTGCGGCCGGGTCAGCTGCCACCACATCCTCCAGCCTTGTTCGATTTTGATTGTATCTTGCATTTCGTTCTCTCCTTCACTTTTGAATCCACTTTCCATTGTACTCTATTCCGCCCGTGTTCGGTATCCCCGGGTCCCCAAAAATGCGGGAGCGGCCCATTTCCGTTATAATGGATACTGCAATGGCATCTAGTACACGCCAACAGAGGAGAGAATATTATGAATCGGAAGCTTACGGAACTGCCTGCACATACTGATCGTGCAGCCAACCCGCATATCCGCTTCTTCACTGAAACGATAGAGGCGGGCGGAATTTCTCCGCTTTCTTTTTTTGAGGCCGGGTCTTCCATCGGATATGCAGAACGGTTCTTTTGGGAAAACGCCTCGAAGACATTGACACTCGTCGGGATCGGGCATGCATTGACCCTTACGGCTGACGCGGAGCACGATCGCTTCGGGAAAATAGAGGCTGAGTGGAAACAATACTGCACGAAACTCATCAAAGAAGAAAAAGACATGGACCCCATCCTGGCAGGAGGTTTTTCATTCACTGCTGAGCAGGGATCCCGCAGTTCTGAATGGGGGGATTTTCCGCGCGCATTCTTTTCAGTTCCTGTTTTTCAACTGAAAATCGAGAATGGGCGGACAGCGGTCGCCATCAATCTAATTACGGACTCCCCGGAGAGCTCCGGCAAGTTTGATGAGCTGCGGCAGCAGAGGGACCGCTTGATACACGAAGCGCAGATGCGGGATTCACTGCACTTTACGAAGCCGTCCGTCCTCTCGATGCAAGAGCTCGGAAAAGACAGCTATCTGGATACAGTTACGGCGGTCACCGGGAAGATCGCTGCCGGGGAAGCGGATAAGGTCGTCATCGCCCGTTCGCTCGCCCTGCAGTTCGATGAGCCGGCAGACCATACAGCAGTGCTGCAGTCGATCACAAACGAACAGCGCGACAGCTACCTGTTCGGCATTGAACGCGGCAGCCAGCTGTTCTTCGGGGCGACTCCCGAACGGCTGGTCGAGATAAAGGACGGGAGAGCCTATTCGGCATGCGTGGCGGGTTCGAGCAGACGGGGGACGACAGCCGAGGAGGATCGCAAGCTGGGCGAAGCGCTTCTGGCGGATAAAAAGAACCGGGAAGAGCATCACTATGTCGTCGAGATGATTACCCGTGTGTTCGATTCACTTTGTGCATCCCGTACATCAGCAGCAGGTCCGAAACTCATGAAAGTGAGAGATATCCAGCATTTATATACCCCTGTCGAAGGAACTCTCGTAGTTGAAAGCAGCATTTTCCAGTTCATCAAGGCGCTCCATCCGACGCCGGCTCTCGGAGGTGTCCCGACGGCGACCGCGATGGATATCATCCGGCATGAGGAAAAGCTGGATCGCGGTTTCTATGCCGCTCCGGTCGGCTGGACGGACGCTTCCGGCAACGGGGAATTCGCCGTTGCCATCCGGTCGGCTCTTCTTGAGCAGGACAAGGCTTGGCTGTATGCAGGCGGCGGAATTGTGGCCGATTCCAAGGCAGACGAAGAATATGAGGAGACATGGGTGAAATTCAGGCCGATGCTCCGCGCCCTTGGAGGGACACTGCATGGATAAACGTATAATACTGACCAACCATGTAAAACGGATGACGGAATCTCTTGCACGGCTGGGAATGGTGCATGCTGTGATCAGTCCCGGATCCCGTTCCACTCCGCTTGCGTACGCGCTGGCATCTGACGACAGGTTCGAGACCCATCTGCAGGTGGATGAGCGTTCTGCAGGGTTCTTCGCCCTCGGGTTAGCGAAGGCCATGCAGCTGCCAGTTGCCCTGCTGTGTACATCGGGGACAGCCGCGGCCAATTTCCATCCTGCAGTCACGGAAGCCTTCTACGCGCGTATCCCGCTCGTCGTGATTACAGCGGACCGGCCTCATGAACTCAGGGACGTCGGTGCGCCGCAGGCGATCCGTCAGCCCGGTATGTTCGCGGAACACGTGAAGTACCATGTCGATCTGCCGATTCCTGAAGAATCAGCAGCCGTCGATGACTTTCTGGAGCGGCAGATTGCCCGAACTGTCGCTGTGACGATGACCGAACCGAAAGGACCGGTTCATGTGAATGCACCATTCCGTGAACCGCTGCTGATCGATCTCGGCCAGCCAG
Source organism: Sporosarcina trichiuri (assembly GCF_030406775.1). Classification (NCBI taxonomy): domain Bacteria; kingdom Bacillati; phylum Bacillota; class Bacilli; order Caryophanales; family Caryophanaceae; genus Sporosarcina; species Sporosarcina trichiuri. The sequence continues at coordinate 380,538 of NZ_CP129119.1, forward strand.
CGCCTCCGGTCACATTCCAGGCAAGCATTGCCGGAAAAAGTGTATTTGCAGAAGACCGGAAACGGCAGGTCAGCGGACTGTTGAGCAGAGCATCCAGAGGACTTTTGGTAGCGGGGGAACTGCCTCCAGGATTCCCGAAAGAAACCGTCTGGGCGTTTGCAGAGCGGATGAACTGGCCGGTCCTCTGTGATCCGCTGTCCAACCTGCGTTCTGAAGTACCGGAGTCCTGCAGGCATCTCTGCATCGACTCGTACGACGCGCTGCTGAAACAGGACCGGCTTGCAGAACGGCTGGCGCCGGATACCGTCTTCCGCATAGGACCGCAGCCGGTTTCGAAACCGCTGACCCTGTTCTTGAAACAGGCGCGTCCGGCTGTCTATGCAGTGGTGGATGAATCCGCGCTGTTCAGGGATCCGATCGGCATTGCGACCCATCATCTGCAGACCTGCCCGGAAGAAGTCCTTTCCCTGCAGTCGGAATCCCATCAGCAGCCTGCCTATACGGAGGACTGGTCGGAGGCGAACCGGATTGTTTCGGAAGTCACTGCGTCGCACAGATGGGACGAAGAGCACGAAGGCGATTATGTCCGTACTCTGCTTGATCAGCTCCCTGACGGAAGTGATCTGATCAGCGGCAGCAGCATGCCGATCCGGGATCTGGATACGTATTTCCGCAATACATCCCGGGATATTGCCTGCTTCTCGAACAGAGGGGCAAACGGCATCGATGGTGTTGTATCGACAGCGCTCGGAATTCAGGCAGCGCGGAAACGGCCGTCCTGGCTGCTGATCGGCGACCTGTCGTTCCTCCATGACAGCAATGGCCTCATCGTCTCCCGGATGGAAGAGACGGATCTCACGATCGTGCTCAGCAATAACAATGGCGGCGGCATCTTCTCCTATTTGCCGCAGTCGACGGAGCCTGCGCATTTCGAAGAGCTGTTCGGAACACCGACAGACCTGTCCTTCGCGCCGTTCGCCGAGCTCTATGATATCCAATACAGTTGTGTATCATCAGTTGCGCAGCTGGAAGAACAGCTGCAGCAGCCGAAGACAAAACCGCTCCGTATCATCGAGATGATCTCAAACCGGGAACAGAACACGGCGGCACATCGGGCTCTCTGGCAATCGGCAGGGGAGGAGCTGGACAGGCATGGCTTCTGAATATCTCTCTGTTGGTGGGGAGTCTCTTCATTATGAAACGTATGGATGCAGTGACCGCCCGGCAGTTGTCCTGCTTCATGGGTTCACAGGCAGTACAGTGACATGGCATTCGATTGCCGGCCTGCTGGCGGATCGGTTCCATGTGGTCCTCGTGGATCTTTGGGGGCACGGCCGGTCCGCAAGCCCTGCGGACAGCACCCGGTATTCAATGGCGTCCCAGACGGAAGATCTCGATCAGCTGTTTACGTATCTCGGGCTGGACCGCATCCTTCTCGTCGGCTATTCGATGGGCGGCCGCACCGCACTTGGATATGCTGCGGCGTTTCCGGAGCGTATCGCAGGCCTCCTATTGGAAAGTGCGTCGCCGGGCCTCCGCACAGTAGAGGAACGCGCCGACAGACGGCGGCATGATGCGGCCCTGGCAGCACGGCTGCGGAATGAGCCGCTGGCGGAGTTCGTCCGTTTCTGGGAGGCAATCGCTCTGTTCGATTCCCAGAAATGGCTGCCCGAACAGACGCAATCTGCTATACGCAGCGAGCGGATGAACCAGAAAGCAGATGGGCTGGCCGGCAGCCTGGAAGGGATCGGAACCGGCAGCCAGCCATCGTATTGGAGGGCGCTTCCTCATATGATGTTCCCCGTCCTGCTTGTGACCGGAACACTCGACGGAAAGTTCACACGGCTCGCGCAAGAGATGGAAACACTGCTGCCGAATGCTGTCCATGAACAGGTGCCGGATGCGGGCCATGCAATCCACGTGGAAAAACCGAAGAAATTTGCTACAATAATAGAGAACTTTGCAGCACATCATTCATTTTGAGGAGGACAATTATGACACGGCAATGGGAAACGCTTCATACATATGAAGATATTAAGTATGAAAAGTATAACGGCATCGCTAAAGTGACGATCAACCGTCCGGAAGTGCGCAACGCATTCCGCCCGAAGACGGTTACAGACATGATCGATGCATTCTCACGAGCACGCGACGACGAGAGCATCGGGGTCATCATCCTCACTGGCGAGGGAGAGAAAGCATTCTGTTCCGGCGGCGACCAGAAAGTCAGAGGTCATGGCGGATATGTCGGAGACGACGAAATTCCGCGCTTGAACGTACTGGACCTCCAGCGCCTGATCCGCGTCATCCCGAAACCGGTTGTTGCGATGGTTTCCGGATTTGCTATCGGCGGCGGCCATGTGCTGCATGTTGTCTGCGATTTGACGATCGCTGCGGACAATGCAATCTTCGGCCAGACGGGTCCGAAAGTCGGCTCATTCGATGCCGGTTATGGCTCGGGTTACCTGGCACGTATCATCGGCCACAAGAAAGCCCGTGAAATCTGGTATCTGTGCCGTCAGTACGACGCACAGCAGGCACTTGATATGGGACTCGTCAATACAGTCGTTCCGTATGAACAACTGGAGGATGAAACCGTTCAGTGGTGTGAGGAAATGCTCTCCATGAGCCCGACGGCACTCCGGTTTGTCAAAGCAGCCATGAACGCGGACACGGACGGTCTTGCAGGTCTCCAGCAGATGGCGGGGGATGCGACACTTCTGTATTACACAACCGACGAAGCGAAAGAGGGACGGGATGCATTCAAAGAGAAGCGCAAGCCGGACTTCGGCCAATTCCCAAGGTTCCCTTGATAAATACAGACAAAAACTGCCGATACCGGCAGTTTTTTGTTTAGGAAGGAGTATGTCCAATGATACCCAATTGGCTGATGAAACGGGCATCCCTCAGCCCGGAAGCGCCGGCACTTTCATTTGAAGGGGAAACGCTGTCCTATGCGGAACTGTATGACCGGGCTATGGACCATGCAGGGAAACTGCGGGCCGCCGGACTGCACGCGGGAAGCCGGGCAGCCCTGCTCGGCGGAACTTCCGCGGAGATGGCTGTCCTCATCCATGGCTGCCTGCTGGCAGGTGTTGAAATGGTCCTCCTGAACGTCCGTCTGACAGCGGAGGAAATCGGATATCAGCTCGGCGATGCCGCTGCCGACCTGCTGATCTGCGAAGATTTTTGCATACCGCAGACCGGTTCTGCAAACTGTGGTGCGCTTTCCTACAGCGACTTCAGCAGACTTCCGGCACACCCCGTGGAACCGGAGAGAGAGTGGCAGGACGACCGCACCCTCACCATCATGTACACATCCGGCACGACCGGATTTCCAAAGGGTGTTCGCCAGACGGCGGGCAACCATACTGCCAGTGCAGTGTCGGCAGTCCTGAACAGCGGTCTGCGGGACGGGGATGCCTGGCTCCATATGATGCCGCTGTTCCACATCAGCGGCTTCTCGATACTCGCGAGGGCAGTGCTGTATGGTACGGAGGTGCGGCTGTTCCGTAAATTCGACGCATATCTCGCTGCGGAGGAAATCGGCAGCGGCCGGGTATCGGGCATGTCTGCGGTGGCCGTCACACTGGAACGGCTGCTGACGGAGTTCGAAAGAAGCGGACGGACCGTGCCCGAAACGTTCCGCACATTGCTTGCCGGCGGGGGACCGGTGCCCGTCAATTACCTGGAGCGGGCGCAGCGGATCGGTCTGCCGGTCCTGCAGACATACGGGATGACGGAGACCAGTTCGCAGACCGCCACCCTGTCAGCAGGAGATGCCCTCCGCAAGATCGGGTCCGCCGGGAAGCCGCTGTTCTTCTCGGATATCCGGATCGAGGGAGCGGCCGGGCCCGGCAGCAGGGGGGAGATATTGATCCGGGGACCGCACGTGACGAAAGGGTATGTCGGCCGTCATTCCGGAAAAGGTGCCCTGCAGGATGGATGGCTCCATTCCGGGGACATCGGTTATTTCGACGAGGACGGCTTCCTGTTCGTCTCCGACCGCCGAAGCGACCTGATCATCTCGGGCGGGGAAAACATCTACCCTGCTGAAATCGAGGAAGTGCTCGCCGCGCATCCCGCCGTCAAAGAGGCCGGCGTCTGTGCTATGCGGGATGAGAAGTGGGGGGCTGTGCCTGCTGCATTCATCAAGACGACCGGACCGCAGCAGCTTGCCCCTGAGGACCTGGAAACCTTCTGTAGGGAGCGGCTGGCCGCCTATAAAGTTCCGAAGGTATTCCGTTTCATCGAGGAGATGCCGCGCAACTCATCGAATAAGCTGATGCGCAGCAGACTCCGTGAACTGGCTGCGGACGAAAACGTGGATAGACAGCATTAAAAAGGCAGGGAAAGAGCCGGATAGCTCCTTTCCCTGCCTTTTTTCAGTTTAATACACTTGTGAGCACTTCAATATTCCGGCGTTGGAGTGTGAAGTAGTCTTCGTCCTTTGCGATGTCCTCCTCCGTCAACACGGACAGGTTGTGGAGAACGGCTGAATCGGCGCCGATTTCATCCTGAACGACTTTTGTCAGTTTCGAGCTGACATTCTGCTCGAATAATATTGTCTTCACATGCTTTTCCTTAGCTTCTGCAACGATGGCAGCAAGCTGTTTCTGGGACGGCTCGCTCTGTGTGTTCAAGCCGGCAATCGCCACTTGTTCAAGGCCGTATTGGTGTGCAAGATAGCCGTAAGCGGCGTGGGAGACGAAGAATGTTTTCGAAGAGGCACTGTCACTCATCTGTCGGAACTCATCATCGAGTTTTTCGAGATCTTTCTTCAGCTCTTCGAAATTCTTCTCGTATAACTCCTTGTTTTCGGGTGCCTGCTCGGTCAGCCCATCTTTGACAGCCTCCGCAAGGTCTGCACTGAGGACAGGGGAAATCCAGACGTGCGGGTCCATCTCCCCGTGATGATGGCCGTCTTCATGTTCTTTATCTCCATCGTGATGATGGCCTCCCATCAAGCTGGACGGATCGATGTTCTCTGAAGCCGCAATCATCTTCACGTGCTGATCTTTCAGTGTCTTTTCGGCATTATCGACAAATCCTTCAAGGCCGAGTCCGACATAGAAGAACAAGTCGGCATCCGCAAGCTTCATCATCTCTTTCTGCGTCGGTTCGAAAGTATGCTCATCCGTACCAGCCGGATAGATCGTCTTTACTGATACAGTGTCACCACCGATCCGTCCTGCGAAGTACTGCAGCGGATAGACGGTTGTGTAGACAGAGATTTTACCTTCAGCACCTTCAGATGCAGCCTTATCATCGTTTTTGCCGCATGCACCCAAGGCGAGCAGCAGGATGATCAGGAACACGGCAGCCGCCCATTTGCTATGTTTCATCAGAATACCTCCAATTAGTAATCATTACGATTTAAAAAGCGCCTGTCTATCATAACGGAAAAGACAGGTGCTTGCAAGTGCTAAAGTTATCGGGCCTTCTCTTTCTTAGGAGGCACGGGATCGAATCCGCCTTTGTGCAGCGGATGGCATTTCGAGATGCGGATAATGGTCAGGAAGATTCCTTTGACAGCGCCGTGCGTTTCCACTGCTTCGACACCGTAATGAGAGCAGGTCGGATGAAAGCGGCATGTCGGCGGCGACAGGGGGGAAATCCATTTCTGATAGAAACGGATCAGCGTCACGATGATCTGCTTCATAGCAACGAACTCCTTATGTTGAACTGTGTTTAGTGTACTCCCTCCGGTGGTAAAATGACAGGGAGACGTATTTACTATATGAATGGAAAAGGGGTTTTTGTCATGTCTGCAGATTTACTGAAGGAATTGAACACACAAGTTTCCACTTGGTCGGTCATGTATGCGAAACTGCATAATTACCATTGGTATGTGAAGGGGCACCAGTTCTTCACTCTGCATGCCAAATTCGAGGAACTGTACAACGAAGCGACACAGCACATGGATGATATAGCGGAACGTGTGCTGACGCTCGGCGGTGAGCCGACAGCAACATTGAAACAGCATCTTTCGGATGCGGTGATCAGCGAAGCATCCGGTGACGAAAAGGCGGAGCAGATGGTGGCGACACTCGTGTCTGACTTTGATGCGATCATGAAATCCCTGAAGAAAGGGATGGAACTGTCGGTTGATGAAGGGGACGTCATGACAGAAGATCTCCTCAATGCTGTGTACCAGAGCATCGAGAAGCACCAGTGGATGCTGAACGCGTTCCTCGGTGAAGACAACAAATAAGGCGGATCGCTTCACCCCTGCACGGCACAGCCGATAACAGAGGGGAAAGGAGCTGATTTCATGGATATAACATCCATCATGTCGAACCAGCTGCGAAGCCTGCAGTCCGCCGTCCAGCTCACCATTTTGGATAAGAGTATGACGTCCGGTGCGTCCGCTGCAATGGAATTGCTTCAGTCGATGCCTGAAGCGGCACACCCGACAAAAGGCGGCTCGGTCGACGTGAAAGCCTGACCGGCAGCGCACTCCCCTTCCGCGGGGGAATGCGCTGTTTTTTGTTTTCATTGTCTAACTAAAAGTGAATGTGTAAAATAGGTCTGTGACTCAACCAACAAAGATACGGACGATACAAAGGAGAATTCAGAATGTCAACCACACCCTATTTACGCAACCTGATCATCGAAACGCCTTCAAAGCCGGGCAATTTAGCAAAAGTGACATATGCAATCGGCCAGCTGGAAGGGGATATCGGTGACATCCAGACCATCAAAGTCGGAACACTGTCAACAATCCGGGACGTATCCGTTCAATGCAGCGACGAAGCACAGCTGATGGAAATAGTGGACGCCATCAATGCAATCGGGGACGGCATTCAGGTGCAGGCCATTTCAGACGATGTTTTGCGTGCCCATGAAGGCGGGAAAATACATATGAAGAGCAGGATGGAGATCCGGTCTCTCGGGGATCTGCGGCGCGTCTATACGCCGGGCGTCGCGAACGTCTGCAAAGTGATCGAGAAAGATCCGCAGCAGGCCCAGTTCTTCACAGGCATCTCGAATACGGTCGCCATCGTGACGGACGGAACTGCAATCCTCGGGCTCGGCAATATCGGCCCGGTCGCCGGAATGCCGGTTATGGAAGGCAAGTCCGTCCTGTTCGACCAGTTTGCCGGAATCAGCGGAGTGCCGATCCTTCTCGATACGAGCGATCCTGACAAAGTCGTCGATACCGTCAAACATATCAGTCGGACATTCGGCGGTATTCTGCTCGAGGATATCGGATCGCCTCACTGCTTCGAGATCGAAGAGCGGCTGAAGAAAGATCTGGATATCCCCGTCATGCATGATGATCAGCATGGTACTGCGGTTGTCGCGCTTGCGTCCACGCTGTCCGCGTGCCGGCAGGCCGGCGTGAAGCTTGAAGACTCCGTCGTCGGCCAGATCGGACTCGGAGCTGCTGGTCTTGCGATCAGCCGCATGATGATGGCGTACGGCGTCAAGGAAATGAAAGGAACAGATCGAAATGACGCCGCACTTGAGCGTCTTGCCGGATATGGGGGGACCATTGCGGAATCTCTGGAAGACATTATGGCGACAAGCGATATTATCATCGCGACAACGGGCGTTGAAGGACTTATCAAACCCGAGATGGTGCGGCCGGGCCAAATCATCCTGGCGCTGTCCAACCCGTTTGCTGAAATCCAGCCGGAGGCAGCACTGCAGGCAGGCGCCGCGTTTGCAGCGGACGGCCGGCAAGTCAACAATGTCCTCGGGTTCCCTGGTATCTTCCGCGGCGCGCTGAACGCACAGGCATCGAGCATCACATACGATATGCTCATAGCCGCTGCTCTGGCAATCGTGGAATCCACGAAGCCCGGCGATCTCGTCCCTCATCCGCTCGATCCGAATGTCCATCAGAATGTCGCCGATGCTGTGGAAAAAGTTGCAAATTCGACCTCTATGTAACCTGAGGATGGCATACATACATCCTGCCGTACAGAACCATACTGTACGTAAAAAGGATGGGATCCAATTGGCGGAACCGAAAGTGAAGATGTATGTATCTATCACGAACCAGCAGATCATGCAGTATCCGGATGATTCACCCTATGAATTCGCGGTGGAGATACCGAAGTCATATCTGGAAATCTTTGAGCACCTCTTTGCTCAGACGAATGAATTGGAATTCAGGAATTTCCTGCGGGCGCACCTGCCGTATGTTCCTTATCATTACGATCGGGACAACCATCACGTTGACCGCCGGCTCTACAAGATGTATGCCCTCGTCCATGAATTCACAGACGAGGAATCGAAGGCATTCATTGAAGAACTGCCGTTTTTCAGACAGCCTGTGAAGACTCGCTGAAGAATCGTCAGCAGGGGCAGCCGGTCAGCCAGACAAGGATGTGATTGCCGTGTTGACGTTTGAAGATTTGAAAGGCAGCCGCGTTGAGCTCATTTTCGGTGAACAGGAACTCGAAGCAAGGCACGTGCTCGTCGTCCTGAAACACGACGGGAAGTGGCTGCTGACTGAGCATGTTATCCGGGGTACCGAGTTTCCTGGAGGAAAAGCGGAGCCGGGGGAGACGATCGAGGACGCAGCAGTTCGGGAAGTGAAGGAAGAGACAGGTGTGACGATCGGCCGTCCTGAAAAATTTGCCGAGTATGTCGTTTACACCGAGCCGCCGTTCTGCAAGGCGGTCTTCACGGCAGACGTTGCTGCGATCGACGAGGATCCGGAACTGTACGAAACGAACGGTGCTGTATGGATGACCGATGAGGAGCTCGATTCCTGCGTGACACTGAGCTTCCACATGAAAGACGAAGGGATGCATAAGCTCAGGGAGTGGGTGATACGTCATGATGAATGATGCGGAGATTGTCTCATACCGGGTATATCCTTCCCCGAACGCATCTGTGGAACTTACGGAGATCACCTACATGTCCGGCGGTATGAAAGTGAAGGGGCTACTTGCGGAACCGAAGCAGGAAGGGGAATTCGAGGGCATCGTCTATATGCGCGGCGGAATCCAGCATGTCGGCATGGTGCGGCCTGCCCGTGTCGCCCAGTTCGCAAGCCGGGGATTCGTCGTGTTCGCCCCGTATTACCGCGGCAACCGCGGCGGGGAAGGCCGCGATGAATTCGGCGGCGCGGATCTGCAGGATGCTGTCAGTGCAGTCGATGTCCTGAAACAGAGCACCAAATGGAAAGACGGCCGGATACACCTGTTTTCGTTTTCCCGCGGCGGTCTGATGGCGCTCTGGACAGCGATCCTCAGGGAGGATATCACTTCCACCGTCCATTGGGCGGGGGTGTCCGACGTCGTCTTCACTTACAAAGAGCGGGAAGACATGCGCAGGATGATGAAGCGGGTCATCGGCGGGTCCCCGAACAGTGCGCCGGATGCATACCGGGAACGGACAGCCTTGTTCCGAGTCGGTGAGATAGACGCACGTGTCCTGATCATCCACGGGCTGAAAGACGAGAACGTTTCGCCTGAGCAGTCCATCATGCTGGAGGACGCCCTCAGGGAAGCGCAGAAACCTGTGGAAACCTGGTATTTCCCGGACTACACCCACCATTTCCCTTCCTGGCACAATGCACAGATCGTCCGTGATCTGACGGATTGGATGAAAGCACAATAAAAGAACCTCCCGGCCGGGAGGTTCTTTTCGCTGCGTCAGAATCAGATGATCGGACCGCCTTTTTGGATGATCTCAGGTGAAACGTGATCGAATTTCTTGAAGTTCTCCTTGAACAGGTCCGCAAGCTCTTTTGCTTTGGCATCGTAGTCAGCCGGATTGCTCCAAGCGTTCCGCGGGTTCAGCACTTCGGCAGGCACGCCTTCGATTGCTGTCGGAATCTGAAGACCGAACGTAGCGGACGTTTCCGTTTCCGCAGTATCGAGCTCTCCGGACAGTGCTGCGCGCACCATCGTACGGGTATGCTTCAAGTCCATCCGTTTGCCGACACCGTATGCGCCGCCCGTCCAGCCTGTGTTGACCAGGAACACACGGGAGCCGTGCTCATCGATCTTCTTCCCGAGCATATCGGCATAGACCGTTGCAGGAAGCGGGAGGAATGGGGATCCGAAGCATGTCGAGAATGTCGCTTCCGGAGATGTGATGCCGCGTTCCGTTCCGGCGAGCTTGGATGTGAAACCGCTCAGGAAGTGGTACATCGCCTGCTCCTTCGTCAGCTTTGAGATCGGAGGGAGGACGCCGAACGCATCCGCAGTCAGGAAGATGATTGTTTTCGGGTGGCCTGCCACGGACGGCAGGACGATGTTGTCGATGTTGCCGATCGGATAGGCAGCCCGCGTATTTTCGGTCAGCGTGTTGTCATCGTAGTCCGGGATGCGTGTATCTTTATCGAGCACGACGTTTTCGAGAACTGTGCCGAATTGGATCGCACCATAGATTTCAGGCTCCTTCTCAGGGGAGAGGTTAATGCACTTCGCATAACATCCGCCTTCGATATTGAAGATGCCGTGATCCGACCAGCCATGCTCGTCATCACCGATCAGCTTGCGGTTCGCATCTGCTGAAAGGGTTGTCTTTCCTGTCCCGGACAAACCGAAGAATAATGCGGAATCGCCGTCTTCTCCGACGTTTGCTGAGCAGTGCATGGACAGGATCCCGTTTTCAGGAAGCAGATAGTTCATAACAGAGAAGATGGATTTCTTCATCTCTCCCGCATATTCGGTTCCGCCGATCAGGACGACTCGCTTTTCGAGGGAGATGATCACGAACGTCTCGGAATCCGTTCCATCGACTGCAGGATCCGCTTTGAACGAAGGGGCAGCCAGGATCGTGAACTGAGCCTCATGCGTCTTCAGTTCCTCTTCCGTCGGCCGGATGAACAGCTGGTGGACAAACAGGTTCTGCCAGGCATACTCGTTGACGACCTGGATGGAAAGTTGTGATGATTTGTCGGCACCTGCGAAGCCTTTGAAGACGAAGAGCTCATCTTTTGCTTTCAGGTGGCCGAGCACTTTGTGGTACAATGAATCGAAATGGTCCTCGGAAATCGGACGATTCACAGAACCCCAGTCGATGTTCTCTTTGGAAGGGGTCGCTTCCACTATGTAACGGTCTTTAGGTGAACGGCCGGTGTATTTACCGGTCTGCGCTGTAACGGCTCCATCGGCTGACAGCTTTGCCTCTCCGCGGGACACTGCCTTTTCAACCAATACAGGCACTGACGGCTGCATGGTGACGGTTGGTCCGGAAAGAAGCTCTTTGAGTCCATTATCAAGTTTCGCTGAAATCATAGGTCGATTACCGTCCTTTTCATTATAGCCCTCGATGGGGCGCTATATTTTGAATTAGTATAACACATTAAGAATAATAAACTATACTAATTGAAAACTCAAGTGAGAGATACGGAAAAATGTTTGACAACCGGTGTCTTTTTTCGTAGCATAGATAGTTGAACGGATACTCTTATCCCGAGCTGGCGGAGGGACAGGCCCTATGATGCCCGGCAACCTGCACAGACGTCCTTGTCTGTGAGAAGGTGCCAAACCTGAAGCAGGGATCACTCCCTGGACGATAAGAGTGAAAGGTGCCTGTAAACATATGCCTTTCCTCATGTATGCGATACGTGAGTGAGAGGCTTTTTCTATTATATGGTTCGCCTTTGTCCTTGGTACCGTTAACGTCGCTTCTCTTCAGGCGCGGGACGAAACTGGGAAAACGAGAGTACCGTATCACGAATCCGCTGCAGGGAAGCCTGCGGCTGAAGGAGGAAATCAGATGACTAATCGGCGGCTGTTCACTTCAGAGTCGGTAACGGAAGGCCATCCGGACAAAATGTGCGACCAGATTTCAGATGCGATCCTGGATGCCATCATCGCAGAGGATCCGAATGCACGGGTGGCATGCGAAACAACAATTACGACAGGTCTCGTGCTGGTGATCGGTGAAATCACGACGACGACCTATGTCGACATCCCGAAAGTGGTCCGGGAAACCGTCAAGGAGATCGGCTACACACGTGCGAAATTCGGCTTTGACTACGAGACATCATCCGTCCTGACGTCAATCGACGAACAATCACCGGATATTGCGGCGAGTGTGGATGTCGCCCTCGAAGCGAGGGAAGGGCAGATGGACGACGAAGAACTGGAAGCGATCGGTGCTGGGGATCAGGGCCTGATGTTCGGCTTTGCGTGCAACGAAACGGAAGAGCTCATGCCGCTGCCGATCAGCCTGGCGCACAAGCTGTCGCGCCAGCTCACGAAGGTCCGGAAAGACGAAACCCTCGATTACTTGCGGCCGGACGGCAAGACGCAAGTGACGATCGAGTATGACGGGGACAACCAACCGGTGCGTGTCGATACGATCGTCACATCGACACAGCACCACCCGGAGGTGACGCTCGAGCGCCTGCAGCACGATATCCGGCAGTATGTCATCGACGCGGTCGTGCCTGCGCATCTGCTTGATGAGGAGACGAAGTATTTCATCAACCCGTCAGGCCGTTTCGTCATCGGCGGACCGCAGGGGGATGCCGGCTTGACCGGACGCAAGATCATCGTCGACACGTACGGCGGCTATGCCCGCCACGGCGGCGGTGCCTTCTCGGGCAAGGATGCGACGAAAGTGGACCGCTCGGCTTCGTATGCGGCCCGCTACGTGGCGAAGAACCTGGTCGCTGCAGGGCTTGCCGACCGCTGTGAAGTGCAGCTTGCGTATGCAATCGGTGTTGCGAAACCTGTGTCGATCTCCGTGGATACGTTCGGCACCGGTCAGCTGTCCGAAGATGTACTGGTGGAACTCGTCAGGAAGCATTTCGATCTCCGGCCTGCCGGGATCATCAAGATGCTCGACCTGCGCCGTCCGATTTACAAGCAGACGGCCGCCTATGGCCACTTCGGCAGAACGGATGTCGATCTGCCGTGGGAACGCACCGACAAAGCGGAGACGCTGAGAGCAGGAGCGGTCCATGCCGGCCGGACGCTATGATGAAAAAAAGCAAGGCAGCGGAATAGTCGCTGCCTTGCTTTTGGTATAGGATGATCAGCTCTTCTGCTGCATCCGCTTATACGATTGTCCCTTTTCCACATAGCTCGCGGTGATACGCGCCATATCCGCCCGGTCCGCTTCGTTCAGCTCCCGTACGACTTTTGCTGGGGAGCCAAGTGCGAGCATGCCGGGAGGGATTGTTTTTCCCGGCGGCACCAGGCTGCCTGCGCCTAGGAATGCACCTTCTCCGATAACCGCGCCGTCCAGGACGATAGATCCCATTCCGACCAATGCCCCTTTTTTGACAGTGCAGCTGTGCAATGTAACCTTATGGCCGATGGTGACGTCATCTTCTATGATAAGCGGGGTGCCCGGGCTCTGGTGCAGGCAGGACAGATCCTGGATACTGACGTTCCTGCCGATACGGGTCGGTGCAACGTCACCCCGGATGACTGTGCTGAACCAGACGGATGATCCCGCACCGATCTCGACATCGCCGGTGATGACGGCATGGTCGGCGACAAATACCGATTCGTCAAGGACCGGTGTGACTTCATTATATGGATAGATCATGGAATACCCTCCTTGTGATGCAATGCTGTATAATAATTTTACCAAAGTTTCAGAGTGTGCACAAAGAAGGTTGCATAAGGCAATAAAGGGAGGAACCTATCATGTGGAAATGGGAAGCGGACGGCCAGGCGAAAGCGGTTGTCGTGATCGTGCACAGTGCGTATGAAAATCATCATCGCCATGCCTGGCTCATCCAGCAGTTCCGTATCTCGGGCTTTGATGTCATCACCGGGGACCTTCCCGGTCACGGACCGGATGACAAAGGCAGTCCGCACGGCGAGTCTTTCGATGACTATATGGAATTCACGGGTAAAATGATCGAGGCGGCACTGAAGGAGACGGTGCCTGTATTTGTAGTGGGGCATGGGCTAGGAGCCGTGATGGTGATCCGGACGCTGCAGCGAAGACAGTTGGAGTGCGCCGGAGTCATCCTCAGTTCGCCATGGCTCGTGCTCAAACACCAGCCGCCGAAATTTTCGTCGATGCTGACGCGTATCGCTGGATCCATGAAGCTGGACCACGGTATCACATACGATATGCTGTCGAGGAATGAGGAGGAACGGCCGAAGACACGCCATGCGCCAGAAGTCCGGTCAATTGTCACCGGGAGCTGGTATAAGGAGATGGCGGCGTTCACAAAAGGGGCCGTCCAATCCGAAAAGCCGGTGCAGGACGTGCCGATGCTCATCCATACAGCGGGTGCAGACCGTCTGACGGACATCCGGGAAACGAAAAAATGGCTGAAGCGCCAGCCGCTGACTGAATTTCAATTCAAGGAATGGCGCGGTTTTTATCACGATGTCTATCTGGAGCCTGAACGGGAAGAAGTGTTCCAGTATACGAAATCATTCATCGATAACGGCCTGCGCTCGCTTGGCTATGTGATAGAGAACTGAATTGGAGGGACAGCAATGGAAGAAGGAACAAAGAAAGAATTTTGGTCATGGGGGAAATCCCTGGTCGCCGCAGTCATCATCGCAATCATCGTCCGGCAATTCCTATTCACGCCGGTCATCGTCTCCGGCGAGTCGATGGAGCCGACCTACCATGACCGGAACCGTGTCGTCATTTCAAAAATTTCATCACTCGATCATTTCGATAAAGTCGTATTCCATGCGCCGAATGCTGAAGAAGATTTCATCAAACGGGTTATCGGACTGCCGGGCGATACGGTCGTCATGAAAGATGATGTCCTCACCATCAACGGCAAGCAGTATCCGGAGCATTATCTGGACACCAACAAAGCAGCTCTGCCGGAGGGCCAGAACCTTACACAGGATTTCGAAGTGACCGTGCCGGAAGGCCAGCTGTTTGTGATGGGAGACAACCGGACGAACAGCATGGACAGCCGTATCTTCGGCAGCATCGATGAAGATTCGGTCGTCGGCAAGGTGAAGTTCCGGTTCTTCCCGCTAACCCAGATCGGCAGTCCGGAATAACTGGCGAGCCTTTGGGTTATCCCTCTTTTTTGCGGGTATACTGACCGTAGATCGAAAAGGAGGGATTCACGATGGCAAAATCCAATGAAAATGAAAAGCGTCGGACCGACCAGGAATCCAGCGGTATGGAAGGGACCGAATACACGGACGAACAGCGCCATAAGAACGAAGTCGCTTCCACCGCCTACACAGGCAGCGATGATAAGAAAAAAGACTTGAAGAACGACCGCCTCGAAACCGGCGGCTTCTAAATTGAAAACAGTTGTATACCCGGACCTTCCTCTTTCGCTGAGGAAGGTTTTTCAATTGCCCTTTGTACACGTCCGGACATTCTTTGTGGTAAATTGGAGATATGAATTTTACGGGGAGATTTGATGCAAATGGAAGACTTTTTTGAACGGAAACAGCAGCAGCTGTCCATCCGGCTGAATGATGTCCAGCAGGAAGCCGTACGGACGGCAGAGGGCCCGATGCTGCTGCTGGCATGCCCGGGATCCGGGAAGACGACGACAATCATCATGAAGATCGGTTATCTGATCGAAGAACTTGCGGTCAATCCGCGACGCATCAAGGCGATCACGTTCAGCAAGGCATCCGCGATCGACATGAAACAGCGGTTCGGTTCACTGTTCCCCGATCTGCCGCCTGCCGACTTTTCCACCATACATAGCATGGCCTTCTCGATAGTTAAAAAGTGGCTGGCAAAGCAAGGAAGCAGCTTCACGCTCCTGGAAGGGTATGCGAAACAGAAACTGCTGAAAACCGCCTGCCGGACCGTCCTGAAGGAGAATGGGACCGATGACCAGGTCACTGCGCTGTCGACCTATCTTAGCCTGATGAAGAACCGGATGATCCCTGCGGACAGCTGGAGCCCGAAGTTGGAGCCGTTCGAACAGGCTGCAGCCATTGCAAGGAAATATGAGCAGATGAAAGGGGAGCAGGCTGGACCGAAGCTCCTCGATTTCGACGATCTGCTGCTGACAGCGGAAGAAGCGATGAGGGTCGACGACAGCCTGGCAGGGGAATTCCAAGGCAAATACGATTATGTCCTGACGGATGAAAGCCAGGACACTTCATTCGTCCAGCACAAACTGGTGGAGCATCTCACCGCCATGCACGGCAATCTCTGTGTCGTCGCGGATGATGACCAGTCGATCTATTCATGGCGTGGCGCGGACCCTGATTACCTGCTCGATTTCAAACTTGTCTACCCGGATGCCAAGCTGCTGTCCATGGAACAGAATTACCGGTCATCCCGGGAAATCGTCGGCCTGTCCGCCGAGTTCATCCGCCGGAACAAAAAACGCTGGCCAAAAGAGATGAAGACGGACAATGGAGAAAAGGGAGATGTCAGTCTCCGTCGGTTCGACGATACAAAGCGGCAGGTGGACTATGTGATTTACGAGCTTCTTGCTGAAACGGACTTGAGCGAAACGGCTATTTTGTTCCGCAACAATGCATCCTCCACTCCTTTCGTCAACGAACTGCACAGGAGGGGCATCCCGTTCTATATGAAGGATGCCGATGACCAGTTCTTTTCCCACTGGGTTGTGGAGGATGTCCTGAACTTCATGCGTCTCAGTTTCAATTGGGAACGGAAAGACCTTTTTGCAAAAGTGGCAGGAAAGATGAACCTCTTCATATCACGGAGCGCGCTGACCGCGTTCGCTGTGAGTACGCTGCCTGGCAATGTGTTCGAAGCGTACCGCCAGTCAGCAGTGCTGAAGGAAAGCCAGGTCCGCAAACTGGAAGAGTATGAGGCCGCCTACCGCAAGATCCCCGACATGCGGCCGGCGCAGATCATCCGGATGATCCGGTATGAGCTCGGCTATGAAGAGAGTCTGGTGAGTATGTCTTCGAAGTTCGGCTACCGGGCGGACAGCCTGAAGGGCATCCTGGATACACTCGAATCGATCGCGGAACAGACACGGACGATGATCGAATTCGCGGACCAGCTGAAAACACTCGAGCAGGCTGTACAGGAGGCGAAGAAACAGCCGGACGGACAGGCTGTGACACTGTCGACATTCCATTCCGCAAAAGGGCTGGAATTCCGCAGGGTGTTCATGGTGGATCTGGTCAAAGGCGTCATTCCGTCGGATGAAGACCTGGATAACCGTCATGCCCTCGAAGAGGCACGGCGCCTGTTCTATGTGGGGATGACGCGCGCGAAGGAGCGGCTTGAACTGTGTTCGTTCGCTTCGCAGGACGGCAAGGGGAAAGAAGACTCCAGATTCCTCGATGAAGTCCGGGGTATTCTTCTGCCTGCCAAAGAACGGAATCCGTCCTCCAAACCGGCATACAGCACGATTGCCCCGAAATCGGTCCCTGTCAATCCGGACGGCATCGGTGAGCTGCAGCAGCTGCATGCCGGCACGCTCGTGAAGCACCGGGTCTTCGGCAAAGGGGAGATCCTTGAAGTCGGGGAGGAGTCGATCGAGATCCGGTTCGCAGGAACGACCAAAAAATTGGCGCTGCAGCCGGTCCTGGAGAAGCGGATGCTGGAGATGGCGGAGCTATGAAGACCTATCTGGCAATCGGGGCGGCAGGTGCTCTCGGCGCACTCGCGAGGACGGGGATCAGCCTGCTGTACCCGATGACGGACGGCTTTCCAGCCGGCACGTTCGCCGTCAATATAGCAGGTGCGTTCATCCTCTGCTTCCTCGTCGAACGCGCACTGCAGTGGACACTTGTCAACAGGACGGCCTTCGACGCGATTTCCGTCGGCTTCCTCGGGTCGTTCACGACGTTTTCCACATTCAGCTTCGAGACGCTGTCGCTCGTTGAATCGGATCCCGTGCAGGCGCTGCTATACGTCGGGGCAAGTCTCATCGCCGGCTTGGCCGCCGGGTCACTCGGCATCGTACTTGGCGGAAGGAGGCAGAGCACATGACCGCAGCAGATATACTTGCAGTCTCCGCCGGAGCGTTTTTTGGCGCCATGCTCCGGTTTGCCGTCTCGAAAAAACTGAACCAGGACGCTCATGCACCAGTCGGCACCTTGGCCGTGAACCTTTTTGGCTGCCTGCTGATCGGGTTTGTCATGAGGCTTCAGCTGCCGGGACCGATCACATTCTTTCTCGTGTCCGGGTTCGCCGGCTCCCTTACAACGTTCTCCACGTGGATCAAAGAGGGGATCGGCATGATGCGGCTCGGGAAGTACGGCAGATCGATCCTCTACCTGGCCGGCTCCGTCCTGTTCGGTCTGCTGTTCACCGCTGCAGGTTATGTCACAGGAGGATTTTTCACAGGCTGACAGTTTAGCGGGAAAGTCTCCGGGAATAGAGGATAGACAGCTATTCTTGAATGGAGGCGGAACAGTGCAAAACGAAAAAGACATGCAGAACGAAAAGCATCGCCAGCTCGAGACGTTTCGTTCCAATGACCATAACAAATCGATGACGACGAACCAGGGACTGAAAGTTTCGGAGGATGAGCATTCGCTGAAAGCGGGTGACCGCGGGCCGACCCTGATGGAAGACTTCCATTTCCGTGAAAAGATGACGCACTTCGATCACGAGCGTATCCCTGAGCGGGTCGTGCACGCGAGAGGGTATGCCGCGCACGGTGAGTTTGAACTGTACGAGTCGATGAGCGAGTATACGAAGGCCGGCTTCCT
Source organism: Sporosarcina trichiuri (assembly GCF_030406775.1). Taxonomy (NCBI): domain Bacteria; kingdom Bacillati; phylum Bacillota; class Bacilli; order Caryophanales; family Caryophanaceae; genus Sporosarcina; species Sporosarcina trichiuri. Next base: position 399,071 of record NZ_CP129119.1, read on the forward strand.
TCAGACGCCTGGAAAGAAAACACCGGTCTTCACACGGTTCTCGACTGTTGCCGGAAGCCGCGGTTCCGCGGAAACGGTGCGTGACGTCCGCGGATTTGCCGTGAAGTTCTATACGGAAGAAGGGAATTATGATCTCGTCGGCAACAATATGCCGGTATTCTTCATCCAGGATGCCATCAAATTCCCTGACCTCGTCCATGCCGTGAAGCCGGAACCGCATAATGAGATGCCGCAGGCGGCGTCCGCCCACGATACGTTCTGGGATTTTGTTGCGAACAACCAGGAATCCGCACATATGATCATGTGGCATATGTCCGATCGTGCGATTCCGAGAAGTTTCCGCATGATGGAAGGGTTCGGCGTACATACCTTCCGGTTCATCAACGCGGAAGGGAAATCTCATTTTGTCAAATTCCATTGGAAGCCGAAACTGGGCGTCCACTCGCTCGTCTGGGATGAGGCCCAGAAAGTGAGCGGGAAAGATCCGGATTTCCACCGCCGGGATCTTTGGGAAAGTATCGAGAACGGTGATTATCCGGAATGGGAGCTTGGTGTGCAGATCGTACCGGAGGAAGATGAGTTCAATTTCGAATTCGATATTCTGGATCCGACAAAAATCTGGCCGGAAGAGGATGTGCCGGTCAAGCTCATCGGAAAGATGACGCTCAACCGGAATGTGGACAATGTATTCGCCGAAACGGAACAGGTGGCATTCCATCCCGGCCATGTCGTGCCGGGCATCGATTTCTCGAATGACCCGCTGCTGCAGGGCCGTCTGTTCTCCTATACGGATACACAGCTGATCCGTCTCGGCGGGCCGAATTTCCATGAACTGCCCATCAACCGTCCGGTCTGTCCGTTCCACAACAACCAGCGGGATGGCTACGGCCGTCAGACCATCAATACAGGACAGGTCGCCTACCACAAAAACTCGATGGCGGATAACACACCTTCCGTATCCTCGGAAGCGGATGGCGGATATGTCCATTATCAGGAGAAGGTGGAAGGTCGGAAGGTTGCCGCACGGAGCGATTCGTTTAAAGACCATTTCTCCCAGGCGAAGCTGTTCTGGAACAGCATGAGTCTGCCGGAGAAAAAGCATATTGTCGATGCGTTCAGCTTTGAAGTCGGCAAGGTGAAAAACAAAGACGTCCGCCAGCAGGTCGTCGATATGTTCGGCAACGTAGATAACGGGCTTGCTTCTGCAGTTGCCCATGCAGTCGGTGTACACGCACCGAACGGCGATGAAGAGAGCACTGTTGAGAAAGAGTCACCTGCTCTCAGCCAGGAAAACAAAGCGAAACTTCCGGATACCCGCAAAGTCGGAATCCTGATCGGCAATGGATTCGACGACAAAGAAGTGGAGACACTTGTCGAGACGTGCCTGAACGCAGGTATGAATGTCGATCTGATCGGTGAACGGTACGGAACCGTGACCGGAGCAGGCGGCCTGGAAGCGGAAATCGATGAAACGACCCAGACGATGCACGCTGTCCTCTATGATGCAATCGTCGCTGCAGGCGGGGACGCGGAGAACCAGCAGCAGTATGAAATGGATACGGTCGACTTCCTGAACGAAGCGTACAAACACTTCAAACCGATCGCCCTTCTGTCGAAAGCACAGCCGCTCGCAGAGAAATCGAACGTCGAAATGACGGACGGTGTGGTGGCAGCCGGACAAGATGGATTCGCTGACCAATTCGTCCAGGCAGTCGCACAGCACCGCCACTGGAACCGATAAATTCAGGAGCAGCCGCCATTGCCGCGGCTGCTTTTCATCTGCCTGCAATGCTGGTAAACTGACAAGAATGACGTAAGGAAAGTGGTGGGCGAAATGCCGCAGAACAGAAGCAGACGGAAGACGAAAGGGAGCCTGTCCGCATTAGTCATCGCTGTCATCCTGGCCGGTGCCTATTATTTGTTCGGCCCGGCGGAAGAGACGGCTCCGACCAGGGAAGGGCTGATCCCAGTTGAGCTTATCAAAACCATTGACGGTGATACGATCATAATCGAGTACGAAGGCAAAGAGCAGAACGTGCGCTATCTGCTGATCGACACGCCGGAGACGAACCATCCGCGTCTCGGAAAGCAGCCGTTCGGCGAAGAGGCGAAACGGCGGAATCAGGAGATCCTCAATAGCGGCAGATTGGAAATCGAGTTCGACGTCGGACCGAAGTATGACAAATACAACCGGCTGCTCGCCTATATCTACATAGACGGAGAGAGTGTGCAGGAGAAACTGCTGGAAGAGGGTCTTGCGCGTGTGGCGTATGTGTACCCACCGAACACCGGTCATCTCGATGAGTATGAGAGGAAGCAAGCTGAAGCGAAAAAGAAGGGGATCGGTATCTGGACGCTTGAGGACTATGCGACCGACCGCGGTTTTGACAGTACTGCCTATCCGGAGGGGAAAGGAGCATCGTCAGCGCCAAAGCCGTCTTCAGCAAAAGATAAGGCTAAAGAGACATTCGCGAACTGCACCAAATTGCGTAAAGTGTACCCGGATGGTGTGAAGAAAGGCCATCCCGCGTATGCGGATCGGCTGGACGGCGACAAAGACGGCGTCGCTTGTGAACAGCGATGAAATCGATGCGTGCTTGACAATCCGATTTTGCGTGGTAAGATTTCAATAACATTCGTTCCGATATATTATGAATAGTGATCAAAGTGATGATGCAGTAGCACATCCGGGTATGCAGAAGACAGAGACTGGACGGTCGGTGGGAGTCCAGGCAGCCGGATTGTGAAGTACGTCATCGGTTGTACAGCTTTGAGACCAATGAAGCGGACGGGCCCTGGCTGCCTGTCAATCTGGGTGGTACCGCGGAGAACTCCTTCGTCCCTGTTTATGGGGACGAATGGAGTTTTTTGCATTTGCCGAGGAGGGCACGACATGGACCACATCCAGCCAGTTATCAAACCATCATTCACAGCATCTCTATCACTCGCCGTCCTGATCATCCTGACAATCAGTGTCAGCATCATCGGGTTCGGCGCCGTGCCGCACCTCCCTATACTGGCCGCCATCCTTCTGCTCATCGGATACGGCCTGTTCAGGAAAGTCCCGTACCGCACGCTGCAGGAAGGGATGACCGAAGGTGCCGGTGCCGGTATGGGCGCAGTGTTCCTGTTCTTTTTCATCGGCATGCTGATCAGCAGCTGGATGATGAGCGGGACGATCCCGAGTCTCATCAATGCGGGGTTCCAGCTCATTACACCTACGTACTTCTATGCGATCGCCTTCACGGTCACAGCGATCATCGGTATCTCCATCGGCAGCTCGCTGACAACCGTGGCGACCGTCGGCGTTGCACTGCTCAGTATGGCTGGTGTGCTCGGTCTGTCGCCTGCGATCGCAGCTGGAGCCATCGTTTCCGGAGCGTTCTTCGGGGACAAAATGTCGCCGCTTTCGGATACGACCAATCTGGCGTCTTCGCTCGTCGGAGTCGACCTGTTCGCCCATATCCGCAATATGATGTGGACGACCGTGCCGGCATTCGTGCTGTCGTTCATCATCTTCGCCATCCTGTCGCCCGCTGCGGACGGAGCGAAGATGGATACGATCCACTCGTTCCGGGAGGCGCTGATCGAGACAGGACTCGTCCATTGGGTCTCGTTCGTGCCGCTCGTACTTCTGATCGCCCTGACACTGATGAAAGTCCCTGCACTGCTGACGCTTGCTGGCAGCACAGCTTCGGCAGTCGCGGTCGGCTGCGGGCTGCATCCGTACAGCGCATCCGAGGTGTTCGGCATCCTGTTCGGCGGGTTCGTCTCGGAAACGGGCGTGGAGGCGGTGGACAGCCTGCTGACCCGGGGAGGGATCAGCAGCATGTTCTTCACGATCACTCTGGTGGTACTGGCTCTTACGATGGGCGGCTTGCTGTTCAAGCTCGGGATCGTCCAGACGCTGCTTGCACGAGTGGAGCAGTCGCTCCGGACAGCGGGCTCCGTCATCGGGGCATCCGCCGCCACCGCTGTCAGCATCAACGTCCTGATCGGTGAACAGTACTTATCCATCCTGCTGACCGGCCAGGCGTTCCAGGGGCAGTTCAAAAAGCTCGGACTCGCCAGCAAAAATCTGAGCCGCGTCATGGAGGATGCCGGGACGGTCGTCAATCCGCTGGTCCCATGGAGTGTCTGCGGGATCTTCATCGCCGATGTACTCGGCGTCCCGGTCGCAGACTATTTCGGTTTCGCGCTGTTCTGCCTGTTCTCTCCCGTACTGACGATCCTGTTCAGCCTGACAGGCAAGACTCTCACATATGATAGAGAATCCGCATGAAAAAACAGCGGTCCGTCTCGATGACGGACCGCTGTTTTCAATTATCCAATGAGAACTTCTCTTTGTAATTGGTGGCTTCCTTCAGCGCACGCTCTTCTTCCGGAATCCGGACGGACATCATCCAGATGTTCAGCAGTGTGAAGAGGATGGCCGTGATCCAGGCACCGAATATCAGCGGCAGAACCAAGATCTCCGTTGCGACGATAACATAATTCGGATGGCGGATGAAGCGGTAAGGGCCTCTCATCACAACATCCGCACCGGGAAGTATGATGATCTTCGTATTCCAATACTTGCCGAGGGATGCCAGGCACCAGATCCTCAGCACTTGCGTAAGCAGGAAGACGGCGAGCAGCAGCCCCCAGACCGGCGAGAGCGGCGGCTTCCGGATGAGCACTTCAAGCAGCAGGGAGACGAAGAACGCTGTGTGCAGCAGGACGATCGCCGGATAATGACGTGCACCAACTTCATACGCCCCCTGCGCTTTCATCCTCTTTTCGTTGCTCTTGGCAACAGCCAGTTCAGCGAGACGCTGACAGACGACGATCAAAAACAGGATCCAGAACAGCAATCAGTCCACCTCATTCCCATTTCAGCAGCTGGAGTTCCCCGGAAAACCCGGGACCGAGCGCTGCCAGCACACCGTATTCGCCGGCCGCAGGTCCGGTTTCCATGAACCGCTTCAAGACATACAGCACAGTAGGGGAGGACATGTTGCCGTTCATGCGCAGGACATCCCTCGAAATGGCCGTCATGGAACTGTCGAAATGCAGGGCATCTTCATACGCCTTCAGCACCTTCTTGCCGCCTGGATGGGCGACGAAATGTGAGATGTCCTGATCATTCAGCCCATGACCTGCCAAAAACTGATGGACGAACGGCCCGAGCCATTCAGTGATGATTGTTGGAATGCTTTTCGAAAAAACGACATACAGGCCGTTGTTCTTCACATCCCAGCCCATGACCTCCTCGGAATCCGGCATCAGCTTGGACGTTGTCCCGATGATGGAAGGGCGAACCCGGTCCGTTGACAAGGCCGAATCATCACCCGCAATAAGTGCACAGGCGACGCCGTCCGAGAACAAGGAGACGCCGACCAGGTTGCTCTTCGAATAGTCGTCTTTCTGGAACGTCAGACTGCACAGTTCGATCGCCAGGACGAGCACGTTCGCCTTCGGATAGGCACGGCAGTACTCGTGGGCGCGGCTGAGCCCCGCTGCACCCCCGGCACAACCGAGCCCCCACAGCGGAATCCGCTTGACGTCATCGCGGAAAGGCAGCTTGTTCATGATGCGTGCTTCGATGCTCGGTGTCGCGATACCCGTACTGGAAACGAAGATGATGGCATCGATATCTTCGTAGGAGACGGGGTGATCCAGAAAACTTGAATGCAGGCAGTCCGTAACTGCCAATGTGCCGTATTCTACAGCTTTCGATATGTACAGATCGTTGCGCTCTTCAAAGTCATGCGGTCTTCCATACCAATCGAGCGGCATGCAGACATTCCGCTGTTCGATATCACCGTTCTGGAACACATTCAAAAGCCGTTCGATATCCTTGAAACGGCCGCTGAATACGGACCGTGACAGCTCGACGGCTTCTTCCTGCTTCACCAGATTCGGCGGAAGGTGAGTGCTTACCGATAAAATCTGTGGCATTTAAAATCCTCCTAACGTCTTTAAGTTACTTATTTCCTATTTAGCATCTTTGCAAACGCGGTTAGACAAGATATGTGATAGCCGGGACGGAAATCTGTACAATGAAGACAGACTGCAGCAGTGCTGCCGGATATGCGGCGCGCACTTGGCTGAACGAGGAGGAATTCAGGATGAAACTGATCGAAACGAACAATCAGCTTGTACAGCAGGCGAAATCCGTGAAGCCGGTATGGTCGGGAACCAACGGCAAGATATTGAATATCCAGCTGCGCAAAGGTGAGGAGGTCGCCGAGCATGATGCGGATATGGAAGTGCTAATCATCGTCAGGAAAGGGACCGTCCGCTTCACAGTGGAAGGCGAACCGGTCTCCGTCACTGCCGAAACCGTTCTGCACATGGCGCCGTTTGAGAAACACAGCCTGTATGCCGAGACGGACGCGGATGTATGTGTTGTCCAGATTGCACCGTAACGCGTTAACTATATGCAGGCAGGCAGGTCGCTATGTCTATCAGGAATCAATCAGGTAGCCTGCTGGGCGATCAATCTTTCGAGACTGCTCAGGAATGCCTCATTCTGCTCGGCCGTTCTCTTTTTCGGTCCTTTCAGCCGCCCACCGGCCTGTCTGACCTTTTGCGCGGTGTGCCGGGCGAACAGCAGCTGGTCGATGTTGTCATCCGTATACCATCTGCCGTTCTGATCGATCGGCCTGCCGCGTTTTGCAAGTGCCATGGCGGCAAGACCATAATCCTGGGTGACGATGATATCACCCGGCTGGATCCGGTTGACAAGGACGAAATCCACAGCATCTGCACCCTTGGAGACGACAAGTGTATCCGCGCCTTCACGTTCCATCTGATGGGCGGTATCGCAAATGAGCAGGCAGGGGATCCCGTGCTGCCTGGCAGTTTGTACAGTTAGATCGACGACGGGACAGCCGTCGGCATCGACTAATATGTTCATCTGATCACCTCTTCTGATATTCAGCGTACCACAATCCTCTCAGCGAATTCATCCGCCTGCAAAATGTTTTGAATATACCTGGCGGGGGAATACTGAGTTACCGAAGTGTTTCAGATGGAAGGGAGATGAATTGCAGTGGATGTACCAGAGAACGCACCGGAAAACAGCCAGATGACCGTTGACGAGGCTGAGCGTTACGGGCGTGACGTGGACGCGCGTAACCGCAAGCTCGAGAATACGCAGTACTTGGAAGAGACCCCGGTCGAAGAAAGCAAGATCACTCCGCCGCTGTCCGAAGAGGAAATCAAGAAACGGACAGGCGCTGCGAATTATGAAAATGTCCAAAAAGGTGATACGATGAATTCCGTCAACAGCTGAGCCATTCCTGCAGAGGGGTGGCTTTTTTGTTTGCCGGCACTGGGGGCGCTCAAGTTTGTGGAGAAACGCTCAAGCTGGGTGCCGGGGCGCTCAAAGAGTCAGTGGGCCGCTCAAGCAAGTCCCGAAGCGCTCAAGCACCTGGAAGAAGCGCTCAAGCAATAAGCCGGCGCGCTCAAGCAAGTGGGAGAAACGGTCAAGCAGCAAAACGCATGAACTTGAAAAATGAATCTTCAATAATTCGAATCATCTGTGTTCATATGGTACACTGGGAACGGAACAACAATCCTAATATAGCAATCCAGACAGAATGGGGAGAATGAGAATGACACAAGTTAACGTGCTCTTTACGACAGACGAAACCATCCAGCAAAACGAGGAATTACGAACGTTTGCACAGCAGATCCCGGCTGGCTCCGGCAGCTCCGTGTTCGCGGACGGGCAGCAATGGTATGTCCTGAATGTTAAAGAAGGCAAGGAAGGGTGCCTGGAAACCGTCCGCTCCATTGCGGGGGAAGCAGCCAGGACACTGAGCCGTGCGAAGGTTGAAAGCGCCATAGTGTCCGCGACATCCATCAGCCGGCAATTTTCCGCCATCCCGGCAGAAGACGCTGCGGTTGCATTCACAGAAGGCTGGTACTTAGGGGCATATCAATTCCTCACATATAAGTCTGACGCTGAACCGTTCTGCACGAAACTGTCCATAGAAGGGGCAGCAGAGCAGCATGCGCACACGGGAGAGCTGCGCGCGGAGGCCATGTCCTTCTCCCGTGACCTCATGAACGAACTGTCGGATGTCCTGAATCCGGAAACGTACCCGGAGCGGTTGAAAGAAACATTCAGCGGCACTGACGTCGAAATCACCGTCCATGACAAGGCCAAACTGGAAGAGATGAAGATGAACGGCGTGCTGACAGTCGGCCGGGGAAGCCGCTATGCACCATCGTTCGTCGAAATGACCTACCGCAGCAATCCTGACAAACCGCTCGTCGCGCTTGTCGGCAAGGGCGTCACATTCGATACAGGGGGCATCAGCCTGAAAAGCGGCAAGGACCTGAGCGACATGCGGATGGACATGGGCGGTTCGGCGGCAGTAGCAGGCGCGATGAAACTGCTCGCTGATTCCGGTGCAGACGTCAACGTAGTCGCCCTCATTCCGATGGTAGAGAATACAATAGACAATACCGCTGTCCTGCCGGGTGAAGTGATCCGGTACAAAAATGGGCACACCGTGCAAGTCGGCAATACGGATGCAGAAGGACGCCTCATCCTCGCCGATGCCCTAATACGGGCGGGTGAATTGAACGCCAAGTACACCCTCGATATCGCGACGCTTACAGGATCCATCGAAAATGCGCTCGGCTCGGATATCGCCGGTGTATTCGGGGATGAAGAACTCGCAGACAAATTAAAACAAATCGGGGCAATGAACGGCGATGCCGTCTGGCCGATGCCGCTCGTGGAAGCGTACGATACCACGCTCGCCAGCGATTACGCGGACTTCAACAATATCAGTTCCCTGAGCTTTGCGGGTTCGATCACGGCCGCACTCTTCTTGCGCCGATTCGTCGCCAAGGACACGCGGTGGCTGCACGTCGACATGGCTGGGGCCATGCAGAAAACATCTGATTCCGGCTATTATCCAAAAACAGCAACCGGATACGGAGCTCGGCTGCTGGCGGACTATGCCGTGGAGATTTCAAAATAAGACCAATTAGGATATTCGAATGAGGACTCTCAGCTACGACAGGGTATTGGATTGCTTCCATCTGCTGCAAAGGCAGATGGAAAGCGGCTGAGGATTGTAACGTGTATTGCTCCACAAACGGGCCATTTATCGGAAGAAAGTTTTAAACGCTAAAAAGTATGGAATTTATTCTTTACTTTTTAGCGTTTTTTTAATTGACTTTAAGAAAATGTAATGTAAAGTATAAGTTACGTAAGTAATATATATATTGCAAGAAAGTAGAGGTATCTATGAAAAATAACGTGAAGATAGCTCGGATAAAAGTTTCTATGAAACAGGATGAATTAGCCACAGTAACTGGAGTAACCCGACAGACGATTGGTTTAATTGAAAAGGGAGACTATAATCCAAGTCTGAATCTTTGTATTGCAATTGCAAAAGCATTGGATAAAACACTTGATGAATTATTTTGGGAGGTAGATTGAAATGGAAAAAACGTGGATTGCTAACTTATTATCAAAAGATGAATATAGGGAAAAACGATTTCTGTATTTTGTAGCTGAATCAGTATTAATTTTAAGTATATGTAAACGTTAAACTAGAGAGAGCAGTTTTCAACAAATAAGACACAACAGTTTTCCGCTACTATATTGCTTTCTATATACTAGAGATAGTCTATAGAAAGTGAGGAAAGAGGAAGTGGAAATTTGGATGGTGTATTTTGAAGTGAAGCGACTGCGTGAGGAAGGATTTTCAGACGCAGCGATCGCTAGAAAGCTTAAGATTTCTAGAAACAGAGTGAAAGATTATGGGGGAAAGACTCCGGAGGAATTTCACGAGTTTGCCTTGTCTTTACAGACAAGAAAGAAGAAACTGGATCCGTATGAGAAGCAGATCCTTGGATGGCTGAGAGAGCATCCAGATCTTACAGGTGCACAAATCGCAGACTGGCTAAAGGAAAAGCTGGAGGTGAACTTCGTCAGTGAAGGGACTGTGAGGAATTACGTTAACGAAATTAGAGAGAAATATTGTATTCCTAAACAGTTGGCAGAACGAGAATATGCGGCTGTGCCCGAACTTCCTAAGGGACTCCAGATACAAGTCGATTTCGGGCAGACACGACAGCCAACGGTTGATGGAAAAAGCCAGAAACTCTATTTCATCGGTTTCGTCCTGGCCCATTCTCGCTATAAATATGTAGAGTGGCTCGACAGGCCCTTTACCACAAAGGATTTGATTCGGATGCATGAGAATGCCTTCGCCTATTTTGGAGGCATGACCGAAGAAATCGTATATGATCAGGACAACCTTCTGGCCGTCAGTGAAAATGCGGGAGATATTATTCTGACCGCAGAGTTCGCCAGGTATCATCAGAAACGGAAGTTCAGGATTTATCTGTGCCGGAAAGCTGACCCGGAAACAAAGGGGAAAATTGAACGGGTGATCCAGTACGTAAAAGGAAACTTCGCCAAGAACCGGGTATTCGATCAATTACGCCACTGGCAAGATACCTGCATGAAATGGCTGAAACGGACCGGGAATTATAACGTTCATCACACGACGAAAAAAAGACCTGCCGAAGTGTATACTCTGGAAAAGGAACACCTCAGACCGGTCTCAGGAACCTACATTTTCGAAAATGTCTGTACGTCCAGTATAACAAGACAGATTCACAAAGACAATGTGATTCGCTTTGGAGGGAACCGCTATAGCGTACCACTTGGTACGTTCCGGTCGGACGCGCCGAACATCGCCTATGTAGAAGAACATAAAGATCACCTTCTGATCCGTCTGCAGCAAACAGGACCGGTGATCGCCAAACATACCATCGCGAAGGGAAAAGGCCAGCTTATATCCGATCCAGGCCACCGGAAACGGAACCAGACAAAACGCGACACATCAATCCGACAGGTGACCGAAATGATCGCGGACGCTGAGCTCTCCAACTGGCTGATTGAGGTATTGAAGGAACGATATCCGCGTCACCTGCTCGATCAATTGCAGATTGTCCAGACAGTCGGCCTTCAGTATCCTGAATTCTTATCCCCGGCTGTTCAGGAGATGCGACGACTGCGACTCAGCAGCGCTCATGACTTACGGGACATCGCCATCTCGTTGGAGATGGAAGAGAAGAAGACTGGACAGCGTGAAGCAGCGGTAAATGAAAAATATCAAGATCTTCGAGCCCCCGAACGGAAAGAAGATATCTACCTTCAGATTTTCCAAGGAGGTGATCTGGTATGAAGCCACTCTACGAAGATCTGCAAGATCAATGCCGGACCCTGCGCTTAGCAGAGGCCGCAAAGGAGCTGCCCCGAATTTTACGGGAGGCCGAATCGAAGGGATGGACGTATCATGAATTGATGCATGAATTCCTTCATTATGAGGTGCGATGCCGGGAGACAAAGAGTCGGGATAAGTTGATGAAATGGGCAGAGTTTCCTGAACTGCTCACCTTGGAGAACTTTCGGTTGGAAGAACAGACCGCAATCGGGGCCAAGCAACTGAATGTCTTAAAGGAGCTAGCGTGGGTAGAAGAATGTTTCACACTGATCATGATGGGGCCGACGGGTGTCGGCAAAACCCATCTATCTACAGCATTAGGCATTCATGCGATTGAGAGAGGACACCAAGTGTCCTTCATCTCGATGGACCGATTGATGTATGTATTGAAGACCAAGGATTATACGGCCAAGTCTAAAACCCGCTACAAACGAATCGTCAAATCCGATTTAATCATTATCGATGACGTCATGTACATGGCCTACGAGCCGCAGGAAGCTCATTTATTTTTCCAGTTCATTTATGAACTGTATGATCAAGCAGCCTTTATTTTGACATCCAACAAGGGGCCTGGAGAGTGGGGGAAGTTTTTAGGAGATCCGACATTGACCACAGCCATCCTGGATCGTTTACTGCATAGGAGCGAGATTTTAACGTTCAGCGAGGAGCAGAACAGCATTCGAATGAAATATCGTCAGACGTTATTTACGACAACAGGTGTTGAATCTTAATTGTTGAAAACTGTTGTGTGATAATTGCCGAAAACTGCTTAATTCTACTTGACGGTCACAGTATATTGCTCTTTCTATATTTAATTGTTGATTCTTTTTTAATAGATTTAAATGTTCCTGGAGATGTGATGGCACTTATTTCTTTAGGGTTTTTGAGTATTTATATACTTTTGAGATCGACCTTGACGGGTATTGAATATCCTGAAATTGCAACAAAAGCAAGATACAAAAAGGAAAAACGTTCTAAAGTTTATGGATCGATTCGTTTCGGAATCCTATTTATAATCGTTTATGGTGTATTTAAAGGAGTTCCAGCTAACTTACAAGAAGTAGTAAATGTTATTGGACCAGCTACATTAGCAACAGTATTTTTCTTTCTTTTAAATTATATTTCTTTGAGAAAGTCATATAGTAAAAACCGAAAATTGCTAGATGACTAACATAATATCGATTGTGACTTTTTAAGGGTTTATTCTAGAATCGGGCGCGATTGTAGAAGAGTAATATGCATGCTTTAATAATAAGCGGCTGGGAGACTTGATTACACAATACCAGCCTGGTGATTCATACAAACAAACAAGCCGCCCAAATTGGACGGCTTGTTTCTTTTCATTCACAAACCACAACTTCCCGTTCGAAATGGGCTTTCCTCGCGATGCACCGGTCGGTGATCGTAAAACCGGCGTCGGCGAGCAGGTCGTCCATGTTTTCGATCGTCACGAGGACGAGCTTGTCGGTGAGCGGGCGGGCGGCCTTCAGGATGGAGGCCTGCTGCTCACGGGTCGCATGCGTGTAAAGGTTGTACGGCATATCGATGACCGCCGCGTCATAATGGCCGGCGGCTTCCTCGATCGGTCCGACATCCACAGTGCCCGTCAAACCGAAATGTTCGAGGTTCTTGCGCGACCCGAGCACAGCGAGCGGGTTGATGTCCCGGCCGGTCATGTCGATGTCCATCGAGCGGGCTTCGACGAGGACGTTGCCGATGCCGCAGCACGGATCGATCGCCCGGACGCCTTCCGGATGGGGAACGGCGATATTGGCGACAGCACGGGCCACGTGCGTGCTGAGAGCTGTCGAATACATTTCAGGCTTCTTGATATGGTTGCGCCACCCGGCCGTATTTTCTGTCAGGCTGCCGAACAGGAAGGTGTCCCCGATACGGACGACACCGTATAGCAGGTCCGGGCTGAACAGGTCCGCCGCTGCAGCCATCTTCAGCCCGATGGATCGCTCGATCCTGCGGCGCTCGGGGTGCGGAATCTTTTCGGTTTCACCGAGAGCCATCGTATTCAGGCAGCGGATCTGGAAGGTTGTGCCGTCATCCGGCAGGGTTGCTGCGAACCGGATGATCTCTTCGATGGAATCGGCGGCTGCCAGCACGTCGAGCCGCTCTTTCATGAAAGGGCTCCTCTCGGGATCGATACAGCGGCCGCTGAACAGGTAGTTGGCTGTGGTGTCCTGTCCGAAGAGCGCGCGCATTTCGAGCCGGCAGAGGTCATGATCATCGGTCTGCCGGACATACGTATAGAGAAAACGGTCTGTCTGCATCGTCACGCCTGGTCCTCGAGAGCGGTCAGCATGCGGAACAGCCAGCTGTACAGCAACTGCAGCGTGTCATTGAACGTCAGTGCATCCGAGAATCCTTCCGCGTGATCCAGAGCGATATTCACATCCCACAGACCGTCGTCATTCGAAAACATCATGCTCCGGGTGCCGGGAGCTGTGCCGAGATCCTGATCGATATACTGTTTCAGCCACTCTCCGTGCTTTTTTTGCAAACGCAGGCCGAACAGGGCGGTCACTGTGCCGAATACATCGTCGGCCTCCAAAGAGATGCCATCGACCCCGACGGACTGGAACAGCGGCTCTTCTGCATAGACGTAGCGGTCCGGATGGTCTTTCACCCAGGTGATCGGCCGGCTGCCGATCCCGTCTTCAGCAGGGGTCTCTTCGTCCGTCTCCTTGTCCGCCGTGACATAGGACGGATTGAACAGTGGAGGCGCCAGGACCTCTGAGCCTGCTGGAAGAAGTCCCCTCTCCCTGGCGTAAGCGGCCTGCGCTTCCGTCAGCGGTATTCCCTCATCCGTCGTATTCGCTTCTATATAGGCTGTCAGCCAGTTCGTTATCATTGCCACCACTCCTTCAATATTGTCCAGTATACATCATAACGTCTTTTCCGGCAGTTCGGCATCATCCGGATACCATGGATTCACATGGATGAGCACTTCCCCCACGTCCGGATTGGCGTCTTTGATGGCGTTCCGCAGCCGGCTCGTAATATCGTGGCCTTGCTGGATCGACAGGTCGGCAGGGATGCTGAGCCGGATATCGACCAACACATAATGCCCGTGTTCACGTGCGCGGAGGCGGTCGATCTGCTTCACTTCCGGGAACTCATGGATGAGCTCACCGAACGCGGCCAGGCGTTCAGCGCTCACAGTTTTCTCCATCAGGATATCGAGGGCCTCTTTGCCGATATGGATGGCAAGGCGGAAGACGAGCACAGCGACGATCAATCCTGCAACAGGATCGCCGTACAGCAGGACCGGGATATCAAAGTAGCTGCCGAGCAGGCCGAGTCCGATCCCGATGACAGCGGCCAGCGACGCATACACATCAGCCAGGTGGTCGTATGCGGTTGCGATCAGCCCTTTGCTGTTCTCTTTCCTGCCGATCCGCATCGTATAGAAATAGAGGGCCTGCTTCCAGATCATCGAAACAACAGCGGTGATCAGCGCAAGCAGGCTCGCGGCTGCCGGTGTTTCAAAGATTGCCATGACTGCTTCCGCAGCGATATAGATGGCTGCCGCCCCCAAAATGAGGCCGACGAGTGCGGAACTGATGACTTCCGCCTTGCCATGTCCGTACGGATGGTCTTCATCCGGAGGGCGTTTGGAAATCCGCATGGATGTCAGTGCGGCTGCGGAAGCGACGACATCCCCGGCATTATGGAAGCCGTCCGCAAGCAGCACGGGACTGCGGAACAGCGATCCGACGATGATCTTCAGGACGGTGAGCGCGATATTGCTGATCAGGCTGACCCAGATAGCGATGAGTGAGGGACGGGAATGGGTGGTGTTCGTCATGATCGGATCGCCTCCATTTCACATAGTTGCAGTGGGGAAACAAAAACCCCTGACACAGGTGTGTCAGGGGAGTGGGTAGAAAATTTATAAGTTCGGTCAGTATTGGACAATATGGACATAAGGATCACCCGCTTTTCAGTTCTATGAGCGTACTGTTCAGTATACCCCAAATCCGTGTCCGATACAAATGCACGGGACGGCAAGAGGGAAGTTTGCAAAATGGTTGAGATTGAATTATAATTCATCGTAATTAATAATTATACATAATGGAGGATGGGCACATGAAATTATGGGGCGGACGTTTCACATCGGAAGAACACGAACTTATGGAGCAGTTCAACACGTCGCTGCCGATCGACCATCGACTGATTGCAGACGACATCGCGGGCAGCCTTGCACATGTTGCGATGCTGGTACATTGCGATTTGCTGACACCGGAAGAAGGGGAGACGCTTGCGGATGGCCTGGAGGCGATCCAGGCGGACGTCAATTCCGGAGCTTTGAAAGTCGAAGGCGACTATGAAGACGTCCACTCGTTCGTCGAAATGCAATTGACACAGCGGATCGGTGAAGCAGGCAAAAAACTGCATACAGCGCGCAGCCGGAATGATCAAGTGGCGGTCGATATGAGGCTGTACGCGAAACGGACAGCAAGGGAAACTGCTGCTGCCCTTCAATCGCTCATCGACTCCCTGCATGCAAAGGGGATGCAACATGATGTCATCATGCCCGGATATACGCATCTGCAGCGGGCACAGGTCGTCACGTTCAGTCATCATCTCGGCGCGTATGTCCAAATGTTCAAACGGGACAAGAAGAGGATCGAGAATGCGGCTGAACTGATGGATGAAAACCCGCTCGGCTGCGGGGCGCTCGCCGGCACGACACATACGATCGACAGAACTGTGACGACCGAGCTGCTGCACTTCGCTAAACCCGTGGATAATTATATGGACGGTGTCAGTGACCGCGATTTCCTGCTGGAGCTCATGTCGGATTTCTCCATTGCCATGATGCATCTGAGCCGTCTCAGCGAAGAGCTGATTTTGTGGAGCAGCCAGGAATTCAAGTTCATCACGATGGCGGATGCCTATTCAACAGGCAGCAGCATCATGCCGCAAAAGAAGAATCCGGACGCCGCTGAACTGATCCGCGGAAAGACAGGGAGGGTCTATGGGTCGCTGTTCGCTCTTCTGACGACGCTGAAAGGGCTGCCGCTTGCCTATAACAAAGACATGCAGGAGGATAAGGAACAATTCTTCGATGCTGCCGATACGGTCATCGACTGCCTCGGCATCATGGCGCGCATGATCGACACGATGCAGGTGAATGAGCAAAACATGAGAGGCGCGGTCAAAGCAGGGTTCCTGAATGCGACAGAAGTCGCGGACTATTTCGTCAGCAAAGGGGTGCCGTTCCGGGATGCCCACAGTATCGTCGGCCGCCTGATCTTGTATTGCGAGCAGGAAGGCAAGGGGATCGAAGACCTGACAGCTGCCGAACTGCAGCAGTTCAGCAGCACAATCGGGGAAGACCTTTTCGCCTATATCGATTATGATGCGATCATCGGAAAAGGGACGAAGAAAGCGATGAAAGCCAACAACTGATTTGAAAAAACAGGCTGTACGGAATTAACCGGTATGCACCGGTCGTTCCGACAGCCTGTTTTCTACTAGTTACCGTCAATCAGCCCATGATGTTATAGCCGGCATCGACATAGACGACTTCACCTGTCACACCGCTCGACAGATCGCTGAGCATGACCATGCTCATCTTCGCGACCTCTTCCAGTGTGATATTCCGGCGAAGCGGCGCTTTTTCCTCGATTTGGTGGAGGATCGTATTGAACGAAGGAACGCCTTTTGCGGACAGTGTACGGACAGCGCCCGCCGAAACCGCATTCACACGGATCTTCTCTTTCCCAAGATCATTGGCCAGATAGCGCATCGATGATTCGAGTGCCGCTTTTGCGACCCCCATCACGTTATAGCCATCCAGCACACGTTCTGCGCCCAGATAGCTCATCGTGATGATCGACCCGCCTTCTGTCATATACGGACGTGCTTCCCGGGCTGTCGCGACGAGGGAGTAGGCGCTTGTGTCCTGGGCGAACGCATAACCGTCCCGTGATGTCTCGACGAAATCGTTGTGCAGGTCCTCTGCGTGAGCGAATGCGACAGAATGGACAACGCCGTGGATGACGCCGACTTCCTCGCCGATCTTCTTGAACGCGGCACGAATGCTTTCATCCTCATTCACGTCACATTCCGCAACGAGCCGTGCATTCCGGCCGTTCTTCTCCAGCGCTTTCTCGAGCTTGGCGAGCGACCGTTCTTTCCGGTACGTGAAGATCACGTTCGCACCGACGTCGAACAGTACGGATGAAATTCCCCATGCAAGGCTCCGTTCATTGGCAACCCCCATGACGACAATATTTTTCCCTTTCAAGTTCAGCAATTCATCAAGCATGTGATATCCCCCTCAGCAGGTTTTCTTTTACAATTAGCAGTCCGTCTCAATACCAGGTACCAAAACGATTATAGCATAGTTTGTTTTTACAGTTCCATCACCAGTATGGAATCCGCCGGAAAGCAGATACTACGCTAAAAGGAAGAGACAGGAGTGTTGAAATGATTGAACTGACAACGGGACTTGAAGGACGCAAGACTAATTATGGCAGCATCCGGCACCGGCTGGAAGAGGCCGGCTATCATCTTGGCGGCAACTGGGACTATGACAGCGGGTTTTTTGACAGGGTGCTCAACAGGGAAGGAGGGGAGACGATCTACGTCCGGGCGCCGTTCCGGGTGGTTGCGGGAATTCTGGATGAGGATCATGCGGCTCTCCTCTTTGCGAAACCGTTCCTCATCAAGCATGTCGTCAACGTCGGTTTTGAGTCCGATGAGAGCTCATTGCTGACAGCCACCTTCAACCAGTTCCAGGAACCGGTCGATAAGGACGGCCGTATTGCGGACAAACGGAAATGGGAGGAAATCGGCACAAGGGAAATCAACAGGCTCCTAGAAATCATGCGGTGAAATAATTCAGTTTCCTGACTGAAATAGTCTATACAGAACCGGGTAACTCGTGTACCTTTAAGGTATCAACTGGTTCAGGAGGCTGTACATGGTTAAAAAACTGCTTTTCCCCATACTGCTTGCCGCCCTTTTTTTCTCTGTGACATATGATGCATCTGCCGCCGGAGCCTACAGCGACGTGGGCGACCAATACGCGGCCAAAGCCGAATTGGAGTTTCTCGCGGAACGGGGTATCACAGCTTCAGGTCCGAACGTCGCTTTCGGCGTCAACAAGTCCATCACCAGACTTGACGCTGCTGAAATGCTCGTGAAGGCACGGGACCTTCCGACTTCCGGCAGACCGGATCCGAAACTCGCCGATGTGAAGAAAGGGATGCCGGGGTACGGCATCATAGCAGCCGTCGCCGATGAAGGGATCATGGTCGGCAGTCTGCAGGGGAAATTCAATCCTCAGGCTTATCTGACGCGTGCCGAGATGGCTGCCATCCTCGTGCGTGCGTTCGACCTGAAGACAGGACAGGGCCAGACAGGCTTTGCATTCACAGACGTGAATCAGAAAAGCTTTGCAGCCCCGTCCATCGGGATCCTGTTCGCGAACAATGTTACGTTCGGCTATCCGGACCATACGTTCAAGCCGGAAATGACATTGACCCGGGCCCATTTCGGAATCTTCCTCGCCCGGATCCTGGAGCCGGACTTCCGTGAAGTGCTCGCGTGCTTCGCGCCGGTCAGTAAAAAGACCTACCATGTCAGCACGCCGGTGACGACTTTGTGGAAAGCGCCGAATCTCGCACGGACTGTCGACCGGCCGGCCACAGGGGATCCTGCCGATATGGCGAAGTGGACGAAGTCGATGACGATTCCGCAGAAGCAGTGGCTCGTCGGGAAGACGGAAACACAGGCCCTGTACGGACAGGAAGTCGAAGTTCTGAAGACATCCGGAAAGTGGATGCAGATCGCAGTGAAAGACCAGTACTCGCCGAAGAACAAAGCTGGCTACCCGGGATGGGTGCCGGCAGCACACGTGAAGGCAAGCTATGCCGATTACGATGGATGTGCAAAAGCGGTTGTCAGTTCACCAACAGCCAAGCTTTATGCTTCCGCAGCATCGGGGCAGCCGTTCATGACAATCAGTTTCAATACGGAGCTGCCGGTGATTGACACTTCGTCCGGTTGGGTCAAAGTGCAGACTCCTCTTGATGGTGCGAAGTATATCCGCCAGACAGACGTGAAAGTGAAGAAGCCGGGGGAAGCCGTGCCGAAGCCATCCCAGCACGATATCCTTACAACTGCGAAGAAATTCAACGGACTGCCGTACTTGTGGGCAGGCACCTCCGGCTTTGGCCTGGACTGCTCCGGGTTCACCTATTCGGTCTACCGTCAGCACGGAATCGAGCTGCCGCGGGATGCCAGCGTCCAGGCAGTGCATGGGACGGCAGTAGCGAAAAACCGCCTGCAGCCGGGGGATCTCCTCTTCTTTGCACATAACAGAGGGCAGGGCAGTGTCCATCATGTCGGGATGTATATCGGTGACGGGAAAATGATCCACTCGCCAAATCCGAAACGGACTGTCGAAATCATGCCGATCACAGCTGAACCGTATAACAGTGAATATGCCGGTGCACGCCGATACCTCAGGTGATGAAAAAGGAACAGACCATGCCGTCGGCATGGTCTGTTCCTTTTTTCATTTCAGTATGTCGTTGTAGAGCATGCCGTCATCGACGAGCGAGATGACTTTCAGCCAGTTCTCTTTTTTCACGAAGATACTCTTCACTTTCTTTTCTCCATTTTCGTCTTCATACAGAATGACACGGGTGCCGGGATTATCGGTTTCCACGATCCCTTTCAGGCCATCGATGTCCGCTGTTTCCTTGACCGTGCTGTATTCCTCGAAGTCTGCAAGCGCCGGGTCATCCACGGAAGTTTCAGCTTCGCCGCTCTCGTCCGCCTGATCGGAATCCCCATCTGTTCCTTCCATTTCCGCTGCTTCGGAAGCCTGCTGTTCTGCATCAGCTTCACTGTCCGGCGGAGTATTCACTGAGTTCTCCTCCAGCGAGGAAGTCTGGTCATCCGCTGTGTCAGGCTCCTCGGTGTCCTGATTGTCTGAGCATCCCGCCAGCAGGACCCCCATCGCTCCAAGCAATAGAAACTTTTTCATATGTGCTGCCTCCCAGATGTTTTTACAGTGAGTCATTGTATGGGAAATAGTATTCCATAACAAACAATTGACCTCCATTCTTTGCTGTACCCGCTTTTCAGATAATAATCCTTTCTAATTTGCTGAATGTTTGTTACGCTCTACAATGAGAAAAGTTTGTTTAATCCGTTTATTTCCATGTACTATGAGGAGTTGTACAAGCATTGACAATTAAAAAGAATTTCATCATCGGTTTCATGCTCTTTGCACTGTTCCTGGGAGCAGGGAATATCATTTTCCCGCCAAAACTCGGACAACTGGCAGGGACGGACCTCGCCATTGCGATGTTCGGTTTCCTGATTACCGGAGTCGGCCTGCCGCTGCTGGCGGTCATCGCGATCGCACATGCCGGCGGAGATCTGAGGTCGATTGCAGACCGGGTCCATCCGGTATTCGGCATCATTTTCACGACAATTGTCTATTTGGCGATCGGTCCGTTCTTCGGAATTCCACGGACGGCTACGGTTTCCTATGAAATCGGCATGGCACCCTTCCTCCCGGAAACACTTGCAAGCGCACAATGGCCGCTCGTCCTGTTCAGTATCGTGTTTTTCGCTATCACGATCGGGCTGGCGCTGAATCCGGCCAAACTCGTCGATCGGATCGGTAAGTTCCTCACGCCTGTCCTGTTCGCCGTCATCGCGCTGCTCGCCATCAAAAGCTTTCTGACGCCTGTTGGAACGATCATGTCTCCGGATGAAGTGTTCGGTGCCCATCCGTTCTTTAAAAGTTTCGTGGAAGGGTATTTGACGATGGATGTCATCGCGGCGCTCATCTTCGGAAGTGTAATAACTGTGGCAATCCATGCGGAAGGTGTGACGACATCGAAAGGTCTGCTGAAATCCATGATTATCGCAGGCGGCGTCGCAGCCGCAGGTCTGAGTTTCGTATACATATCGCTCGGCTTTATCGGCGCTTCCAGTATGGAAGTGCTCGGTGCCCAGGAAAACGGGGGGATCATCCTCTCCCTGGCATCTGAACTGCTTTACGGATCACTCGGGCCGATCATCCTGGC
Source organism: Sporosarcina trichiuri (assembly GCF_030406775.1). Lineage (NCBI taxonomy): Bacteria > Bacillati > Bacillota > Bacilli > Caryophanales > Caryophanaceae > Sporosarcina > Sporosarcina trichiuri. The sequence goes on from NZ_CP129119.1 coordinate 420,390, forward strand.
GGTCACGATCCTGTTCGCCTGTCTCACAACATCGGTCGGTCTCGTATCGGCGTGTGCGCAGTTCTTCTCTAAAGCATTTCCATCATTGCCATATAAGTCGTTTGTCGTCCTGTTTTCCGTATTCAGTGCGCTTGTCGCGAATGTCGGACTGACACAGCTCATCTCGCTGTCACTGCCGGTTCTGCTGATGATCTATCCGCTTGCAATCGTTCTGATGCTGCTGTCGTTCGTCGACAGAGCATTCGGCAGACGGCCGGTCGTCTATGCACTCGCATTAACGGGAACTGCCCTGGTCAGCATTTTCGACGGGCTGGCTGGCGGCGGTATCGTCATCGAACCGGCTTTGGATGTTCTCGGACATCTTCCGCTTCATGAGCAGCAGATCGGCTGGCTGATCCCGGCGATTGCCGGTGCGCTGATCGGCTGGGTGATTGTTTTGGCGACACCGGGCCGCAATAAGGCAGTGTGACGCTGGGGAAGCCTTTCCAGGTTTAGTGAACTCCTATAGAAGGAATACTGGGAGTAGCTGATCGAAAAGGAGAGGGTACCATGAATACAAAAGAAACTGCGCAGAAAATCCTGGAGAACAGTCATGTCGGCACGATGGCGACCGTACAGGCAGGAAAGCCATTCAGCCGGTATATGACATTCTTCTCCGAAAACTTTACGATGTACACAGCGACATCGAAAAAAACTGAGAAAGTGGACGAACTGGAGAGCAATCCGAATACGCATATCCTGCTCGGCTACCAAGACGAAGGATATGGCGATGCGTATCTTGAAATCGCAGGGACCGTCACGATCTCGGACGATAAAGGACTGCGTGAGAAAGTCTGGAACGATCATATGAAGCCATGGTTCGAAGGTCCGGATGACCCGGACTTGGTCATCTTGAAAGTGATTCCCGATGAGATCCGTCTGATGAACAAAAAAGGCGAGCCGCCGCAAACAATCGACTTCAACTGAAAAAACTGTCCTGCGCCTTTGAAATCGGGCCTGCAGGACAGTTTTTTTCATTCGTTTGTTTCGAATTCCTTTTGCGCCTGCTTGACAATCTCTTTGAGTTCGCTTTCATCTGCGCCGCGCAGGAAATAGGCCATCGCCGCTTTCCCGATCGCATAGGTGCCGCCGCTCGCGATGCTTGCACTGATGGCTGAGCCGGCGCCTGGCACGATGAGGTTCGCAAATTTGCTGCCCTGCTGTGCGATCATCCGCAGTGTGAAGCCGGTTGCCCCGATGCCTCCTAGCGAGACGATCACTTCGCGGGCGGTCTTGAAGTCGAGCTCACGGCCTGACAAGAACGCGATGATCATCAGCAGGATGGACTGCAGCGCAAGCAGCACAGCGATGTCCGTCGCGATCAGCGGGCTGAGGGCTACAGTACCTGCGAGTGCAGAGAACACTTTCGTGAAACGGAGAGCGATCCGTTCAGTAATTGTGTTCAGGCGGATTGACAGGCTCAAGTGGATGGCTGCCCGGATATCCAGGCTGTCTTCCAAAAAATCGATCAGTTCCTCGATGCCATATCTTCCGTCAAAGGCGATATTCGGGCTGCCGCCGTCCTGCTCCGTCCATTCGAGGTAGGAAGATACAGGCAGGATGGCTGCCGGTTCCATCCCTTCCTGTGCGAAAATCCTCTTCAGCTGTTCTGTCTTTTCGGCGATCAGCCGGATCTTCTCCGGCGGGTAGCTGTCAGGTTCCTTGATGCGGGACGGATTCAGTTCGTCCACCTGCGTGATCACACCGATCAGCGGAAGGCCTTCCGCCGCTTTCTTCATGAGCCGTTTTGTGATTTGAATGTCCTTATCGATATGCGCACGCTCCGCCGCTTTCTGCAGGAACAGCACAGCATCCGGTTCAAACGACTGGATGACGATTTTCAAAGCGTCTTCGGCATTCGTATCGAACGTCTCCGACTCCCCGATGCCGCGTGTGTCGATCACTTCGAAATACGTATGGCCGTCCGCTTCGTATGCAAAGCGCTTCGCCTCTTTCGTTCCGATCTCGACGTCACTCACTTCCGCAAGATAGCGGCCGCTGATCGCATTGATTAGACTGCTCTTGCCGACGCCCGTCCTGCCGACGAGCACGAATTTCGGCGGACGGGGGTTTTTCAGTCCGTCCAGGAGATTCTGAAGATCTTCATCATCCATCATAATTTTCATCATTTTTTTCCGCTGTTTCTCGGAGATCAGATTTCCGGGCAGTTTCGTGAAAAGGTCTTCGATATAATTCGAAAGATTGCCGATATGATGCAGTCTCTGCCGCATTTCTTCAAATTGGTTTCCCACGTACAGACACCTGCTTTCCTTGTTCTCTCTATCCATTCTCTACCCGATGTCCGGCCGATTCAAGCGAGGGGCCGCAAACAATTGCGATGACTGCCAGTCCATCATGCTATACTGTAGAACGAAATTATATCGTATTGTGCTGAAAGGGAGGGCAACTTATGAAACAGCTTGCGGGCGGAATACAATGGGCCGTCTTCCTGATGGCCTCATCCATCGCCGCGCCGATTGCTATCGCTCATGTGTTCGGCATGGATCCTGGCGGCACGGCATTGTTCCTGCAGCGGACAATTTTTGTTCTCGGCATCGCCGGACTGCTGCAGGCATTTTTCGGCCATAAATTGCCGATTAATGAGGGGCCAGCCGGTTTATGGTGGGGTATTTTCGTCGTTTACGCCGGAATGGTCGGCGTCTTCTACAATACATCAGGCGAAGCGCTGCAGGCACTGCAGAGCGGCATGCTGTACAGCGGTGTGCTGTTCCTGCTGCTCGCCGCAGCTGGTGTCATCTCGAAGATGAAAGCGCTGTTCACACCGGCCATCACGTTCACTTACCTGATGCTGCTCATCCTTCAGCTGAGCGGCACGTTCCTGAAAGGGATGACGGGTACGGAATCGGCGGGGGATCTGCTCAGCATCCGGACTGCAGCGGGAAGTTTCATCGTTCTGCTGGTCACGTTCACAGCCATGAAGAGCAGTCGCGGTTGGCTTTCAAGATATGCGGTCCTGTTCTCCATCCTGATCGGCTGGGCCGTCTTCGCGATTCTCGGATTGGCACCGGCAGTCAGGCATGCGCCGGGCAGCTGGATCGAACTGCCGCGGCTCTTCGTCTTCGGGCCTCCTGTCTGGGATGGGGGAGTGGCGGTCACCGCGCTGTTCATCACCCTGCTGCTGATTGCGAATCTGCTGGCATCTGTCCGGGTGATGGAGACGCTGCTGAAGCAGAAGTACGGCCGGACCGGCGAAGACCGGATCCGTCAGAGTTCCTTTGTATCCGGTGTCAACCACCTGCTGGCGGGGGCTTTCTCCGCAATCGGCCCCGTCCCGATATCGGGGGCTGCCGGCTTTGTAGCGGCGACCGGGATGGCCTCTCTCGTCCCATTCATCATAGGTGGTGTACTGATCGTGGTCATGACACTGTTTCCTGCTATCATGTCCGTTTTCGCCGCACTGCCGGCTCCAGTCGCCTATGCGGTGACCTTTGCCATCTTCACCAACATGGTGTCGATGGCGTTCTCCGAGCTGGATGAAGACCCTGACAAATACCGTGCACGCAAAACAGCGGCCATCGGACTGATGACCGGTGTCGGGATCATGTTCATCCCCTCTGCAAGTTTTTCCGGCCTTCCGGCTGTGCTCGCTTCCGTGCTGTCCAATGGCCTAATCACCGGAACGCTCGCTGCGATTGCGGTTGAACAGCTTTCCTTGAGGATCCGCAAGAAAATATGAACGTGCCCTGCTCTGTAAGGTTTGCGGACTCTCCCATTCAGGGAATGAGACAAGCATCCGAGATGGAGAGAAAGGGAGATTACGATGAAGCTGACAACAGGACAGACATACTGGGACCGGACACAAAACGGGGAGGAAGCCTTCCCGGCACTGCAGCAAGACCTGGAAACGGAGGTGCTCGTGATCGGAGCGGGCATGTCGGGCACCCTTGCCGCTTCTGTTTTGGCGCGTGCCGGCAAGCAGGTGGCTGTCATGGACAGCGGAAGGGCAGGTATGGGAAGCAGCTCTGCCAACACCGGTCTGCTTCAGTATTCGAGCGATACGATGCTGTCCGAATTCGTTGATTTGATCGGGGAAAGGGATGCTGTCCTGTTCTACCGCATGTGCCTGGAAGCGATGGATGAACTGACGGAGCTGGCAGGGGAGCTGCCGGATGCAGTGGAATACCTCCTGCGGGACAGCATCTACTATGCGTCACGCGAAGAGGATGCCGAAAAATTGAAACGTGAATACAGCTACTTGAAAAAATACGAGTTTCCGGCCGATTTCCTGAGCCGGCAGGCACTGCTGGCCGAGTACGGGATCGATAAGCCGGCCGCACTGCATACATGGCATGATGCCGAAGTGAACCCGTACCGGTTCATCCGTGCACTCACTGACTTCAATGCAGCGGCCGGCGTGCAGTACTATGAGAACACACCTGTTGATGTGAATTCCCGCACGGGCAGTTGTGTGAGAACTGAGAGCGGCCATACAATACGGTATAAGTCCCTGGTCATTGCGACGGGGTACACCGATCTGTATCCGGAAATCAGGGACAAGGCGCAGATCAACCAGACATTCGCCATTGCCACCGAGCCGTTGGCCGGACCGCTCTGGCCCGATCAGGTCATGGTGTGGGAGACGAAGAAACCCTATTTATACTTCCGGACAACGGCAGACAGGCGTATCATAGCCGGCGGACTCGACGAGGAGTCGGACCGTCTGTATGAAGATCAGGAACTGATACGGCGCAAAGGGCAGGAGATCCTCGATGAAGTCGCCTCCATGTTTTCCTTAGCGGATGTGAAAATAGCGGATGCCTGGAATTCCTTATTCGGTGTCTCAAAGGACGGTCTTCCATTCCTCGGCCGTTCAGCGAAAGAGGAGAACACATACTTCCTGCTCGGCTACGAAGGGAACGGCACCTGTTATTCCATGGCCGGTGCTCGTATCATATGCGATCAAATCGACGGGATTACAAACGAATATGCACCGATCGTTGCTCCAGGGAGATGATCCGTGCGCATGAAAAAACGTTCCGGCAGCCGATTGGCCTGCCGGAACGCTTTTTTGTCAGAAATTCAGCCCGGCAAACGTATTGCCGCCTTCGATCGTGCCGTTGTCGTACCCTTTTTCGAACCAGTCCTGCCGCTGTTTGGATGTCCCGTGTGTAAAGCTTTCAGGGACGGCATACCCTTGCGAGCGGCGCTGGATCGTATCATCTCCGACGGCGCTTGCTGCACGGAGCGCCTCCTGGATATCCCCTTTTTCAAGAAGGTCCATTCCATTTGCCCGGTTTGCCCAGACGCCCGCGAAATAATCGGCCTGCAGCTCCAGCCGGACGCTGTATTTGTTGTACTCCTCCTTGGAAAGCCGGTTGCGGAGTACGTTCATCTTATCGCTGGTGCCGAGCTGTTTCTGGACGTGATGCCCGACTTCGTGTGCGATGACGTAGGCCATGGCAAAATCGCCGGGTGCCTGGAACTGGTTTTTCAATTCATCGTAGAAACTCAGGTCGATATACAGCTTTTCGTCGCCCGGGCAATAGAACGGACCTACGGCGGAACTTGCAGTGCCGCATGCCGACTGGACGCTTCCTGTATACATGACAAGCGTCGGGTTGCGGTACGTCATGCCTTCTTCGGCGAACACTTCCGACCAGACATCTTCGGTGTCGGCGAGGACGACTTTCACGAAATCCGCCCGGTCGTGTTCCTGATCGGTCTCCTGGTATTGCCCTGACGGAGCCGTTCCGCTGTCCGAGAGCACCCCGAGCAGCTCGGACGGATCTCCGCCAAGAAACATGACGACAAGGAGGATGACAACCGTTCCGAGTCCGCCTCCGATGGCGAGGCCTCCGCGACTGCCTCTGCGATCTTCCACATTCGTGCTTTCTCTCCGTCCGCGCCATTTCATATGCATAACCCCTTGCTGTAGAATGATGATTGCTGACTTGTTTTTTGTTGCTATACCCAAAAAAGCAGTCTGCTACGCAAAGGTCAGTTCCGGTTAAGTTTCCAGATCGAATAATTCAGTGTCCAGGCAAACGATACCCAGCCGATATAGGGAAGGAGCAGCTTGCCGGCCGCGGAGTCGACTTTTTGGAACTCGTAGGCCGTCAGTGAAATCATTGCCAGCAGGACTGTCATCTCGATCAGAGCGGTGCCCCGCAGATTCCATTTGAAGAACAGGAACGACCAGATATAGTTCAGACCGAGCTGCAGTTCGTAGGGGGTGAGCACTTTTGCTTTCATGGCGGGCGGGGTCTGCCGGTCTGCACGGTATTTTGCATATCCCATCAGCCCATACAGTGCTGTCCAGGCGATAGGAAATACCGAAGGTGCCGGACTGAACGACGGCTTTTCCAGCTTGTTGTAGCGATCCTGTGTGTTCCGGTTCGCCAGCCAGCCAGCGAGGGATCCACCAAGGACCGGTACCATGACATCTGCAGCAAGCTTTTTCCAATTCGTACGTGCTGTTTCGGGAACGTGCGCAGTCAATTGAATCGTCTCCTTTCGGTTACCCCTCATATTCCCTTACGGTTATGTGTAAAACAAAGAAAACCGGCCAAAGCTTGGAGCGTTACGGGAAAACTGTCACAGGTTTTTCATTTCACCCCTTTCTGTTCCCAGGCGAAAAATGATATAGTAGAATGAAGGAACGGACTTTTTAACTTTCTTATCATTCTTCAAAGGATGCGAACTTATGCAAAAACCAATGGAGCGGACGCTCGAAAAGGGACGGCATGTGTCTGACACGCTTGCCAGTGACCTGAAATATCTCTTTAAAGGCCCTGTGCTGATTGCGAATGTCCTGCCTGTCTTTGCGGGGTTCTGGCTCGCGATCTATTTCTACGGCGGGACGTTTGCCGAATATATCTCGCTGTTCTTCCTGACGATGGCGGGCAGCACGGCTCTGATGGCAGGTGCTCTGACGCTTAACAACTGGTACGAAGTGGACCTTGACCGGGTGATGGCCCGGACGCAGAAACGTCCGACAGTCACCGGTAATATCCCGATGGAGACGATTCTGAAAATCGGCATCATCCTGTCGGTTGCCGGTATCCTGCTGCTGTATGCCGCTTCGCCGGCAGCCGCCATTTATGGATTCATCGGCTGGTTCACCTATGTCGTTCTGTATACGATGTGGTCGAAACGGAAATATACACTGAATACGGTCATCGGCAGCGTTTCCGGAGCTGTGACGCCACTGATCGGCTGGGCGGCAGTCGGGCCATCGTATCATATGGTGCCGATCGTCCTCGCGATTGTCCTGTTCATCTGGCAGATGCCTCATACATTTGCAATCGCCATCAAAAAAGCGGATGAATACCGTGCGGCGGGTGTCGCGATGCTGCCGGTCGTCAAAGGGATACCGATGACAAAGCGCCAGTCGGTCGTCTATGCAGCCTGTCTGCTGCCGCTGCCATTCTTCCTGGCCGCATTCGGCATGGGATTCATCGTATTCGTCACAATCATGAATATTGGTTTCCTCAGCCTGTCTCTTGCGGGGTTCATCATGAAAGACGATTACAAGTGGGCGCACTGGATGTTTCTGTACTCGGTCAATTACATGACCCTCTTCTTCATGACGATGATCCTCATGACGACATCGATCCTGTAACACAAAAGCACGGCATGCTTCCCGGAATGGACGGAGGCATGCCGTGTTTTTGTGTGTCAATAGTCGGTGAATGCATCCTGCTGCTCCCGCTGCATGTCTTCGGCGATCAGCTGCAGATCATCGGCGGTGATGGTCAGGATTTCATACGGATGGGTATCCGCGAACTGTTCCGCCATCCGTTTCATGAACTTCGGGGAGCCCTCGTTTTCCTCGTCGTAGACGATGAGCAGGCCGTCCGTCTTCCGCAGCAGGAACTTGTCCCGTTCGATGAACTGCCAGGGCGCCTCGTATGGACGCTTGGTCAGGCTGACCTGGAAGTCCGCCATCATCTGCAGTTCCTCATACTCTTCCTTTTTCGCCTCATTCCAGTTCTTCTCCTGCTCAAGGAACGGGGTGATCAGCGCGAGCTGCAAGTCCGGGAACTGGTCCCGCAGTTCATCTGCCGCTTGTCCGGCCCACGTCTCGACACCAGGCTGCCCGCTGATCATCACCCATTCCAATCCGTTTTCAGCGAGGGTCCTGAGCCGCTCGCCGATCGCTGTCTTGATGATGCCGATGCCGGGGTGCTTGGCATCGAAAATCCCTAATTCATGCGGTTTGTAGCCTGTCACGGCAACTCGCTTCATCGTCCTCCCTCATTTCTCGGTAACTTCGCAGTGCATCGCCTCTTTTGCATCTTCCCAGCCGACTGTATACCCTTTGCCTTTCGCACAGAACACGGAAGAGGAACTATAGGCAGGGTCTGCATCCTTGTCATAGCCGATCCGGCTGATCACTTCCCCGGGATTATGGCAGGGGCCGTAGCCGCCGAAGGTCAGGGTGAGCAGTCCTTTGCCGCCTGTATACGAGGCGAATTCTGACCCGTAATTAAGGAATGTTGCAACGGGGACGCGTCCTGTTACCGTCATGGTCTGTCCGTCAGACTCTGGCGGTGAGAAGGAGCCATGGGCCGCCTGGATATCTGTCAGCACGCGGCCGGTCAGCTCGGCGGAAGCCTTGATTTTGAATGAATAATAAGGTTCCAGCAGCACATTCTCTGCCTGTTCCAGGCCCTGACGCAGCGCACGGAACAGGGCTTCCCGGAAATCGCCCCCGGATGTATGTTCATTGTGCGCACGGCCTGTCAGCAGAGTGACAGTGACGTCGGTCAGCGGCGATCCTGTCAGCAGGCCGTGATGGTCCCGCTCGGACAAGTGTTTCTCGATGACCCGCTGATGGCCGGGGGACAGGTGATCCGTATGGCAGACGGACTCGAAGCGGATACCGCTGTCACGCTCGGCGGGTACCAGCAGTATATGGACCTCGGCGTAATGTTTTAAAGGTTCGAAATGACCGTATCCGGTGACCGGCGCAGCGATCGTCTCCTTATAGAGGATCGCAGGCTCCCCGAACGTCACGGAAATACCGAACCGTTCCAGCAAGACATATTGCAGCACTTCGAGCTGGATGACACCCATCACCCGGATTTCGACCTCCTGGCTGTGCTCATTCCAGCTCGCATGGAGTGTCGGATCCTCAGCGTCGAGCATACGGAATAGCCGCCATACTTCTTTGCCCGGGACAGACGGATCATGGCGGACGGCCGCCTTCAGGGCAGGGACGGACGACCCGTCCTGTTTGGGCGGAATGACCGCACCGATGACATCGCCTGCCGCGGGCTTGGAAAGACCGAGAACAGCAACCAGGTCACCGGGATATGCTTCGGCAGTTGTGACGAACTGGCTGCCATTAAACAGGCGGAGCTGTGTCACTTTTGCCGGCTCGCCGCCAGAGACAGCTAGTTCATCGCGCACGTCCAGCACTCCGGCATGGACTTTCAGGAACGTCATCCGCCTGCCGTCTGAGTCGTGACGGATTTTGTAAACAGTTGCTGCAAAAGGGGCCGACCGCAAAGCGGGCTGTTCGTCCTGTTCCGTTAGCTCCGAGAAGGCAGCGAAAAATTCATCGATGCCGCTATTGTGCAGCGCAGAGCCCTGTCCGCACGGAAACACACGGCCTTCCCGGATGGCGGAGAGCAGGGAACGGTGCCAGAGTGCGGCATCATACCCGGAGTCCAGATACTGTTCCAGCAGCTCATCATCACGCTCAGCGAGCCACTCGGCAAGCTCATCGGACATCGTACCGTCTGGATTGAGATGGCTGAGATCGAAGATGTTGTCTGATAGTAGACTTGCCATCTCGCCGAAAAGGGCAGTGGCGTCCGCCGTTTCCCTGTCCATTTTATTCAGGAACAGGAACGTCGGTATATTGCGGGCGCGCAGCAGTTCCCAAACGCGCTCCGTATGCCCCTGCACGCCGTCCGCTCCGCTGATCAGGAGGATGGCGGCGTCCATGACGTGAAGGGCCCGTTCCATCTCAGGGGAGAAATCGGCGTGTCCCGGCGTATCGATCAGTGTGAATGCACGGCCGTTGTATGCCAGTTCCGCCTGCTCGGCGAACACCGTGATTCCCCGGTCCCTCTCGATGGAATGGTTATCGAGGAATGCATCCCGGTGATCGACGCGGCCCCGTTTCCGCAGATGGTTCGTATTGAATAGGAGCTGCTCGGAAAACGTCGTCTTTCCGGCATCCACGTGCGCCAGTATTCCAATTGTCTGTTTCATGATACACCCTCGCAATCTGCTGAATCTTCTTCTGCCAGTATAACATCCGGAGACGTCCGGTACGAACCGATCAGGCCAGGAAGATGAGGGAGAGCGCAATCCAGCACGCATGCAGAAGAAGGACGGAGCAATAGAGGATGATGGCGGCCGCGAGCAACCGTCGGACCGCAGGAGACTGGCTGCAGGGAGACCACAGGGCCATCAGCAGAATCGGCCCAGCCAGTTTCACCAGATAGAACGAAAGGCGGCTGTCCTCGTACAGCAGCGCCATAAGGGGATTGCTCTCCGCGATCAGGCCGAGCCGGATGCCTGTATCCGTAGCAAGAGCATCCGCAGTGCACAGACAGAGCAGGAGACCGAGCTGCCAGCGGCCGGTCATCAGCGTCTTCCGCTCTGTAACGTCGTTGTCCAAACAATCCCTCCGCTTCAGAGTGCATTTCCTCTAAGAATGCATCTGCCGGAGTGGATTTAAACAAAAAAGCGAGACGCCGGGGCGTCTCGCTGGGTAGCTCTCAGTGGATCGGGGATTTGAAGCGAGAGCCATGGGTCTCCTGTGTGTCCATGATTGTCGTAAAGGCGGACGGGTCGATATCATGGACGATCTGCTTAAGCTTGGTCAGTTCAAGGCGGGTCACGACGACATAGATGACATCTTTCTCATCATCGCTGTATCCGCCCTTGCCGTGGAGCTTCGTGACGGACCGGCCGAGACGCTGACCGATCGCTGCCGCCATCTCCTCGAATTCGTCCGACACGATGATGGCCGCTTTCGTTTCATCGAACCCCTGGATAACGGCGTCAATCGCCTTGGAAGCGATATAGTACGTCAGGATCGAGTACATCGCTTTCTCCGGACCGAGGACGAATGCCGCCCATCCGAAGATGAAGAGGTTGAGGAACATCACGAATTCACCGACGGAATAAGGGATCTTCCGTGTCAGCAGGATCCCGAGAATCTCCGTACCATCCAGGGCACCGCCGTTCCGGATGACAATGCCGACCCCGGCGCCGAGTATGATCCCGCCGAACGCTGTTGCCAGCAGAGGGTCGGTAACGAACGGACCGACCGCTTTCAGAGGGAATTCGATGACGGCGAGGAAGACGATGGCGAACGTAGACGAAATGAAAAAGTTCTTGCCGATATGCTTGTAGCCGAAAAAGACGAACGGCAGGTTGAACACGAGGATCAGAATGCCGAACGGGATATTGGACAGGTAATTCACGATCAGCGAAATACCGATGATGCCGCCGTCGATGACGGAATTCGGGATGAGGAACAATTCAAGTGCGACCGCCGCAAGCGTCGCGCCGACGGCTATGTACAGATACCGCAGGATGAGATGCCGGAACGATTCTTTCTTATGTTCTTTCTTCATTTTGAGAAGCCACCTTCGGGGTACGGATCCGGCCAACGTGCGGACATTTGCGGGAAAGTCCGAAAAAACAGCCGGTTTTCGTGTATACGATAAGTATATCACTGAAACCGTTTACAGAAAAACTATTGACAGCGGAAAAAAACGCGTTTACTATTCCAATAACGACTAATTAGCGACAGTTGTTTCTAGTCTGATAAATCGAATGGGGTGGAGCTGTATGGAGAAAAACATAACTCGTGAAAAACGCGAAATCAATTTCTGGATGGCACTGCTGCCGCTGGTCATCATGATCCTCGTCATGCTCGTAACCGTCGTCTGGCTGGGGCAGGGCCCGCATATGCCGCTGATCCTCGGTACGTCTGTTGCGTCATTGGTAGCCTGGAAATACGGATTCACGTGGAAAGAGATAGAGGAAATGATGTACAAAGGGATCCGTCTGGCGCTTCCGGCTGTTGTCATCATCATGCTTGTCGGTTTGACGATCGGTGCCTGGATGGGCGGCGGAATTGTCGCGACTATGATCTTCTACGGATTGAAATTGATAACACCCGCATGGTTCCTCGTCGCCATCATGATCATCTGCTCGATCGTCTCCCTTGCAATCGGCAGCTCCTGGTCGACAATGGCGACCATCGGTGTTGCCGGAATGGGAATCGGGCTCAGCATGGGGATTCCTGCCGGCATGGTTGCCGGGGCAGTCATCTCAGGTGCTTATTTCGGTGATAAAATGTCACCGCTTTCAGACACGACCAACCTGGCTTCCGGATTGACAGGAACCGATCTTTTCGATCATATCAAGCACATGCTGTATACGACAGTGCCGGCACTGCTGATTGCGTTCGGCGTATTCACGTTCCTCGGCCGGCGCTTTGCGGACGCCCATCTGGAACTCGGCCAGATCGCACAGACATCGAAAGTCATGCAGGAGAGCTTCCTGATCTCCCCATGGCTGCTGCTTGTCCCGCTGGCCGTCATTGTGATGGTCGCCATGAAAGTGCCGGCTGTCCCTGCACTCATCGTCGGGATTCTCATGGGCTTCCTCAGCCAGATCTTCATCCAGGGCGGAACGGCGACAGACGCCCTGACGGCGCTGCAGGAAGGTTTTTCAATCAATACCGGTAACGAACTTGTCGACAACCTGTTCGACGGCGGCGGACTCGACTCCATGATGTACACCGTCTCGATGACGATCGTCGCCATGACATTCGGCGGTATCCTCGAGTATTCAGGTATGCTGAAAGCCATCATGGATCAGCTGATGAAAGTCGTGAAGTCGACGGCTTCCCTTATCATCTCGACGATCGGCGCCTGCATCATGACGAATGCGACGTGTGCAGAACAGTATATTTCCATCGTCGTTCCGTCACGCATGTTCAGCCGTGCGTATAAAGACAAAGGGCTGAGTTCGAAAAACCTGTCCCGCGCTTTGGAAGACGGCGGAACGCTCACGTCGGTCTTCATCCCATGGAATACGTGCGGGGTGTTCATCCTCGGGACGCTTGGTGTCGGGGTGACGGAATATGGTCCGTATGCGATCATCAACTTCGTCGTGCCGATCTTGTCCATCATCTATGCGCTGACTGGATTCTCGATCGTCAAAATGTCAGACACCGAGCGGCGGAAAATGGAGGAGCAGGATGCGAAGCTGCTTGAGAATCCCGAAATGGAAGAGGATCAGATGCCGGCGCACTCCTGAACACAGTGAAATACCTGCCCGATGTCACCAGTCAGCCGGTGATAACGGGCAGGTTTCTTTTTAATAGACCGGAAAGTTCAGTTCGTATACCGCTCGCGGCCGTCCCTGCCGATAGGTCATCTCCTCGCCGATCGTCCGGATATACTCGAAAGGCAATAGTTTTTTGATGGTCCGCTCGGCTGTCCGCCTTGAAACACCGAGATAGTCAGCCAGGTCGTTGGCCGTGAACTGCAGGGTGTTCTGGTTTTGACCGAACGAGGTGAGCTTCGATAATACCGCAGGGCTTAAAGCCGTCTGTTCTGCAATCTCGGTGAGCGCCGTCCCGGTGACGCGGAGTTCGATGGCGTCTCCGCCTATCTTGTAAAGATTATGCAGGTTTTTCTTATCATCCAGCAGATAGAGACCGTCCGGATGCTCGTCCTTCATGTACCCCAGTGCGCTTTCGGCGTTTTCTTTTGCAGCCGTCAGCGTGTGGCCGATTCCAAACGCAAGCATCCCTTCCGCACTGCGGGCCGTCTGCTGGAACTCCGGCAGCTGGACGGCCGCGCGGATGGCGCCTTGTGTCGTGTATAGAAGTGCGCCGTCCCCATTATCGAAATGATGGGCATGCAGCAGCCGGGCCAGCCGGTTCACAATATCCCCGCTGTCTGTCAGGCGGCTGTCGGCCTGAAGGATGCCGACAGCCGCTTTCGTTGTTTCGCTTTTTTGATAGAGGGCTTCCTGGCATAACGCATCGACGGCTTTCAGAAATGAGCTTTTGACATTGATCATCTTGACCGCAGGAAGACCGGACGACACGAGACGGTCATAGGCGGCGTGGACACTTGTCACGGCAAGGCGGGCACAGCCCGACTTCAGAGCGTCTGCATGGAACGCGACGATGTCTTCCAGCCTGTATTTTTCATCCAGCACGTGCACAGCCGGCCAAACCTCAGAAGGGGCGCTGGCTGTCAGGACGTTTTCGAGGACCGTCTTGTCGCGGACATCGATGGACAGCCCGGAAAGCGGAATCCTCCGATGCAGTGCAATCGAAAGAAGTGTCGCCGCGATTTCCGTCTCGTCCTGTTTCATGTAGACGGCAGGCACGGGAATCGTTTTCAACGCCCCTTCGGCTGCCATATAGGGGAGTGATCCCGAAAAGAGGATCGCGTCACACGGCCGCAGTTTCTTCAGAAGCCCGGGCGATTGTTCCGGCACCTCATAGGGATACAGCTCCAGTGAAATATCAGGTCGATGTTCGGTGAACTCCTCCGCCCGCCTGCTAAAAGACTCCGAACCAATAATGGCAATTTTTGTTTTCAATGAATTTTCCACCTTTATAATTAGCGACTATTTAACGACAATGATACACTACATATAAGCGCTTGCCAATGGAAAGGGAGAAAACTTTATGAAAATTCAAGAAGTGGAAATTTCAGCAATCCGTCTGCCGCTGCATGATCCGTTTGTCATCAGCTATGCGACGTACGAAGATATGCCGTCCATCATCGTCAAACTGACGACGGATACAGGAATAACAGGCTATGGGGAGGCTGTGGCGGATGACCACGTGACGGGTGAAAGCTGGGAAGGCACCTATGCAGTACTGAAGCACACACTGGCTCCTGCCGTCCTCGGACTGTACCCTGGAGAGTTCGAGCGTCTGCATGACGTCATGGACAAAGCGATATACGGGGTGCCGACCGCCAAGGCAGCGATCGACATCGCCTGCATGGATGCTGTTGGCAAGGCGCTTGGGGTCCCTGCTTACCAGCTGCTCGGCGGGCGGTATCATGATCGTTTCCCGATCACCCATGTGCTCAGTATCGGTGAACCGGATGCTATGGCGGCAGAGGCTGCCGGGCGGATCGAAGCGGGCTACCGGTCATTCAAGATGAAAGTCGGGACCGAAGCACGGGAGGATGTCAGGAGAATCCAAGCCGTCCGGAAACGGGTCGGTGACGACATCGCCATCCGTGTCGACGTGAACCAGGGCTGGCAGAACAGCGCGGTGACCCTGCAGGCCTTGAAACAGCTGGAGGACTGTCATCTGGACTGGCTTGAACAGCCAGTGAAAGCGGACGATATCGATGGCCTAGCGGAGGTGAAGCAGAAGAGCGCAACCCCACTTATGGCAGATGAAAGCCTCCGCGGCATGAAAGAGATGCGGGACATCATCGCGAAGCGTGCGGCTGACAAAGTCAATATCAAACTCATGAAATGCGGCGGTATGTATCCGGCCATGAAACTGGCCCATATGGCGGACATGGCTGGCATCGACTGCCAGATCGGCTCGATGGTCGAGTCATCGATCGGCTCGGCAGCGGGTTTCCACGTCGCGTTCTCGCAGAAGGCGATTACGAGCGTGGAGCTGACAGGTCCTTTGAAGTTCAGCAAGGATGTTGGTGATCTGCACTACGACGTGCCGTTCATCTGCCTGAGCAGCAAGCCGGGACTCGGTGTCGATATCGATGAGGCTGTCTTGGCGGAGCTGACCGTCTTCAAGGACAAAGTGACTGCCTTATGAAGACAGTCAAACTGAAGGACGGCACCCGGCTTCCTGTTGAACTGCTGACGATCAATGACCTGCCTGACATCAAGCGGCTGCAGGAAGAAGTCATTGGCGGCCTGGCGGAAAAAGCATTTCTCCAGCCGCTGACGGATGAGGAATTCATCTGCATCCTGGAAGGGAACGGAATAATTGCAGGCGTCCGAGCCGGGGCCCGCCTGATAGCGTTCCGGGCATTGCTCGATCCGGGGGAAGACCCGGAGCACCTCGGAAGGGACGCCGGTATTCCATCAGATGAATGGCAGTCCGTCCTGTACTCGGAAATAACGAATGTGTCACCGGACTATCAGGGAAATGGAATCCAGCTCCAGCTCGGCCGGATAGTTCTCGATACAGTGGATACGGATCGGTTCAATTATCTATGTACGACCGTCTCTCCTTTCAACATCGCGAGCCTTAAGGACAAGCTGGCACTCGGCATGCACATCGCATCGCTGACCGTGAAATACGGAAACTTGACCCGTTATGTCATGCTGAAATACTTGGCTGGCGAACTCGAATTGGCTGATGACGACCCGGTCGATCTGCCGATGGAGGATACGCAGGCACAGCAGGAGATCCTGGGGGCAGGCTGGATCGGCACTGCCATCCATGAAGAGGGCGGTACATGGATGGTCCGATACCACAAGGAACGGAAATGATGCAGCAAAATCGGCTTAGCAGGCAGTAAAACGAAACGGACTTCCAGGAACCGGCCGGGTTCCTGGAAGTCCGTTTTTCATCACTTCTTCTTCCGATCATTCCTCGGAGCGGCGAGCTGTGCGATCTCCCGCGCCATTTCCTCCCGCATCCGGCTGGCTGAAAGTTTCTGTTTCTTAGGTGTCTGCGGCAGGGAAGCTGAATTCTTCCCGCTGGTTGTATGTTCGTCCCGTCCCATTCCGACCGCATCCTTTCTTCTTGGTGTCCCCGTTAGTATGGTCCGCCGGGGCGAATCGATACCGGCTGCATGCCCTGCAGCGGATAGACGGATACCGGTACATACTTCGGCGACTGTGGTGGCTCGATCCGGAACAAAGTAATACTTGTTACATGATGGGCGAGAGGAGTGAATTGTTCCTTCTCCACAGGCAGCGGCCGCTTGTCGATCGTCTTTTTTGCAATCGTCACGTGCGGTACGTAAGGATGGCGCAGAGGTTTTGCAAGCATCCCGTCAAGCCGGGACCCGGCCGACTCATAAAGACTCGTCAGCTGCTGATTCTGCTCTGTGGAAAGGGTGACAACACGGGGGCCGGACGGATTGCCGAAGAACGACAGGCCGTCGATCCTGATTGTGAATGGCGGTGTCTCGGCAGCCGCTGTCCTCAGGGCGTTTTCTGCACTGTGTTTCTCATCGTCCGTAAGAGCACCGAAAAAAATGAGTGTAATGTGATAATCGTTCCGATGGGGAATCACTTTGTAATGGGACGGAAAGTCGTAACGGCTGTTCAATTCACGGATGGTCCCAGCGATCAGGTCAAAAGGGATTGGGATTGCTGCGAAATAATGTGCCATTGGACGTCCTCCTTTGCAGTCAGTGTAGCAGACAGAACGCAAAGTATACATACGTGCGAACTGATTGGTACCTTTTTCCTTGGATGGTCTGTCGCGTTCTGCGGATACTACGTCTGAAAGTGACTACAAATGAAAAGAGGAGAGACCCATGGGCATTTTAAGCGGAAATCCAAAAGACGAACCGATGCATTACGGTGAAGTGATCGGCTGCTGGGCATATGTCGGTGCGAACAAAGGTCTGATCAGCTCTTATCAGGCATTTCTCAACCATGCAGGGGACGAGGACCTGAAAAAGCTCATCAAAGAAGCGATCGAGATGATGAAGGAGCAGGATTCCAAACTGGAAGACGTCCTGAAGGAGAACGGCATCATGCCGCCGCCGACCCTTCCCGAACGTCCGGTCTGCAACCCGGATGACATCCCTGCAGGCGCCAGATTCGTGGATCCGGAAATCAGCGCTGCCATCTCCATCAACGTCGGCCAGGCATTGGTCTCATGCAGCCAGGTGATGGGGCAGTGTCTGCGGGAGGATATCGCAGCCATGTTTGCAAAGTTCCTGCAGGACAAAATCATGTACGGTGCGAAACTGCTCAAGATGAACAAAGAAAAAGGCTGGGTCATCCCGCCGCCACTGCTGAAGACGGAACATACGGAATAATGCAGGGACATGCAAAAAGACAGACAATCCGGACTGCCGGACTTGCTGTCTTTTTGTGTTATGCCGTACATACTGAAGCCGGTCAGCTGACCAGGACATGAGCCGATGCTATACTGGAACTCGAAAAGGAGGAGACTGTCATGGAGAAATTAGTATCTGTTGAGCAATTTGAAGAACGTAAGCAAGGAGAGCGGACCGTGTTCCTGTTTTCCGCAGACTGGTGTCCGGACTGCCGTGTAATCGACCCATGGCTGCCGGGGATCGAAGCGGATTATCCCGAATATGAATTTGTGTATGTGGATCGTGATCAGTTCATCGATCTATGTGCTGAGCTCGATATCTTCGGAATTCCGAGTTTCGTCGTCTACAGCGAAGGCAGGGAAGCAGGCAGGTTCGTCAGCAAAGACCGCAAGACAAAAGAGGAGATTACTGCGTTCCTGGACAACCCGGGGCGAAAATCAGTATGACGGCTGCTGCCCGGAAGAGTCAACTTCCGGGCGGCAGCTTTTTTAGAATTTGTCATTTAGCTCGCCGAGCAGGAGCTGTGCGCCTTTCGGACTGACGTACATGCCGTTGGAAAGCCGGAAGTTGTCATCAGCGATCTCACCTGTGACCGCGCATGCTTCCCGGATCCTGTAGCTCCGCAGAATCAGCTGGTCGTCCTCTGTGAAGAATTCAAGCGGCTGTCCGATCGGGATATGCAGACTGGTCCTCAGTTCTTTCGGAAGCACGATTCTTCCAAGGTGATCCACTTTTCTAAGTATGCCTAAATTCTTCATTCCATGGCCCCCTTCAATTGCACTACAATTCTTCTATAATCATACATATTGAAAAACCGGAATGCAAAAAATTAGGGAAGTTTTTGTCGAATGGAATAGAAGCTGAACTGTTCCGAATTGGATGACTTCATCTTTGACGGCAAGTTGTTCGTCACGTCACCTGCTAAATTTGATAGAATAGTACAGTTAGCAGGAATGGAGGAATACCATGACATTTACGGAATTCAAGAAATCATCGCTGTTCGACTACATTCAAATCATTGCCGGTTCTGCGTTTGTCGGGCTGGCCTTCACCATATTCCTGCTCCCTGCGAGGATCGCGGCCGGCGGTGTTTCGGGGATCAGCACGATCGTGTATGAAATGTACGGGTTCAATCCGGCGTACGTCCAGTGGCTCATCAACCTGCCGCTGCTCATTCTCGGTCTTGTGCTGGTCGGCAAGGATTTCAGCTGGCGGACAATCGTCGGCACGATCGCCGTCCCGTTCTTCATCTTCCTGACGACGGGGATCGAGACGCCGATCCACAATCCGCTGCTCAGTTCGATCTATGGCGGTATCATGCTCGGTATCGGACTCGGGATTGTCTACCGCGGCAACGGGTCGACAGGCGGAACTGCCCTGATCGCCCAGATCCTGAAACGGTATACGAACTTCTCAAGCGGATTTGCGCAGCTCATCGTCGATGGTGTCGTTGTCATCGTCTCGGCATTCGTATTCGATCTGGAGCTTGCACTGTACGCACTCATGGCGATCTACGTGACGAGCAAAGTGATCGATTTCGTCCAGCTGCAAACGTCACCGACCAAACTGATCCTGATCATCACCGAGCAGGAGGAGACCGTACAGAAGCTGATCCGTGACGAACTGAACCGGGGTCTGACGAAAGTGAAGTCGCTCGGCGGCTATTCGAATGCTGAGAAGACGATCATCCTCTGTGTCGTCGAGCAGTCGGAAGCGATCTATTTCAAGAAAATTGTCCAGGAGGAGGAACCGTCTTCTTTCGTCATCTTCCTGAATGCCTCCGAAATATTGGGCAGAGGTTTCTCACGCGCCCAATTCGACGATTGAACAGCACTTCCGGGTGCAGAAGAAAACACTATACAAACAATTTAGAAATGGTATACTGGTCAGTAAATGAATATGCTTATCAAGAGAAGCTGAGGGAACTGGCCCTATGACGCTTCAGCAACCCCTGGATGATCCAGGAAGGTGCTACTTCCACAAGACTTTGTCTTGAGAGATAAGATGGACGTTACAGAACTCCCGCTATCTCTCAAGAGACTGGCGGGAGTTCTTTTGACTGGCTGGAATTGGAGTGGAACCATATGCCGATTACAATCCCCGAAGCACTGCCTGCAGGTGAGTTGCTGAAAGAAGAAAAGATCTTTGTCATGGAAGAGGGGCGTGCAACCACGCAGGACATCCGGCCGCTCCGGATACTCATCGTCAACCTGATGCCCCAGAAGGAGAAGACCGAGCTGCAGCTGCTGCGGCTTCTCGGAAATACACCTCTCCAGGTCAGCATCACATTTCTGAGGACGGAGTCATATATTTCGAAAAACGTGAGTGAAACGCATCTGGCCTCATTCTACAAGACGTTCCGCGAGGTGGAGAAGGAGCGTTTCGACGGCATGATCGTGACCGGCGCACCCGTCGAGCAGATGGAATTCGAAGAAGTGGACTACTGGTCTGAGATCCAGCAGATCCTTGACTGGGCAGAGACTCATGTGACATCGTCCATGCATATTTGCTGGGGTGCGCAGGCTGCACTGTACCATTATTACGGAATCGAAAAACAGCCGCTCAGCGCAAAGTGCTTCGGCATCTTCAGCCATACGCTGACAGATCCGACAGTGAGCCTTGCGAGAGGGTTCAATGACCAATTCCCCGCTCCGCATTCACGGCATACAGGAATTTCGGAGCAGGCACTGGCTGCTCATCGCGATTTGTCCGTACTGGCTGGATCTGAGGAAGCCGGTCCGTTCATCATCCTGTCGAACGACGGGAAGAATATCATGATCACAGGGCATCTGGAATATGATGCCTGCACGCTGAAGGAAGAGTATGACCGGGACATCGCCAAAGGGCTGGATATCGACATGCCGCTCCATTATTTCCCCAATGATGACCCGGACCAGACGCCGCTGAATACATGGCGCTCCCATACCCATCTCCTGTTCTCCAACTGGCTGAATTATTATGTCTATCAGCAGACGCCATATGACTGGTGCTGATGGATGGGCTGCATGGTTTGAACGATGCAGCCGCCTGTGCTATAATGAATGACAGTCAGTCAGTTCGAGGAGGGGTGCAAGTGAACAAACAGGAGACCATTCTCCAGTCGGCCATCCGGATGTTCACGGAAAAGGGCGTCGACAAGACGACCATTTCCGATATCGTCAAAGATGCCGGAGTCGCACAGGGAACGTTCTATCTGTACTATCCATCCAAATTGTCTTTGATGCCGGCAATCGCTGAAGTGATGGTGAAGGCTACATTGGATGAAGTCATCACAGCTGTCGATCCAGCAGTCTCTCTCCGTACCCAGCTCGCCCAATTCGTGGATGCGATCTTCCGGGTCAGCCGTGATCATCATGAAATCCAGGCGATGATCTATGCGGGTCTCGCTTCATCCGAGCATCTGCGGGAATGGGAAAGCGTCTATGCGCCTGTCTACGAATGGGTCAGCCGTCTCATCGAAACGGGCCGGGAGCATGGGGATTTCCGGACCGACAGCAGCCCCGACCAGCTTGCGAAGCTGATCATCGCATTGACGGAATCAGCAGCCGAACAGATCTATCTGTATGACGTGGAGACGGATCAGGAAAACCGTGCTGCAATCCAGAAAGAGGAAACGGTCAAGTTCCTGGCATACGCTCTCGGGCTGCCGGCGGACGATTGAAACAAGCGGCGCTCCATTCATCAGCGGAGCGCCGGACATTTATATTGAAGTGAATGACAGTCAGTCATTATGGGTGAGGAGCAGAAAATTATGCAAAAAGCTTGGTTCTATGTAGCAGCAACAAGTTTCTTTGAACTTGTCTGGATCTTCGGTTTCAACACAGCATCGGAATGGTGGCACTGGATTCCGATCGTCGCTTTCATTCTCGTGGATTTCCATTTCCTGACGAAAGCATGCGCCGCCCTGCCGACAGGGACCGTCTATGCAATCTTCGCGGCCATCGGCACAATCGGTACGGCTCTCATGGATGTCCTGTTTTTCGGCCAGACTCTGAGCGGCGGCAAGCTGTTCTTCATCGCTGTCCTCGTTGCCGGAGTGATCGGCCTGAAGCTGGCGGACGGGCGGGACGAGAAAACACAGACAGAAGGGGGGAACTGATATGGGCTGGTTATATGTATTTCTGGCGGCCGGTTTTGAATTCGCCGGCGTTGCAGGACTGAACAAATACAGCAAACGGAAAACATTGCTGTCCGGTGCCGTCTACCTTGGGGGCTTCGGACTGTCGTTCCTGTTCCTGTATACATCATTCAAATACTTGCAGGTGAGTACTGCGTATGCCGTATGGATCGGTATCGGGACGGCAGGGGCCGTCCTGCTGAATATGTTCTTCTTCGGGGAATCGAAAAGCCTGTCACGTGTCGCTAGCCTGGCTCTGATCATTATCGGTGTCGTCGGTCTGAAAGCATTGTCGTAAACCGCGTTTGATATTTCGGCAGGAATTCCGCATAATGAAGCCATAAGGAGACATGATCATGCGAAACCAACCAACGAAACACACACCGAAAGCCTACACATACACCGTTCGGAAAGAGGAGGCACTGCTGCCGTTCCTGCTCGCAACCATCAAGAAAAGCCGGAATGCTGTCAAAGGGACGCTGTCGCGCGGCCAGGTGGCTGTCAACGGGGAAGTCATCACGCGGCATGATCATATGCTGCAGCCCGGAGATTCCGTTGAGATCCTGACGAACGAAGCCGCGAAGCAGGACAGTGAAATGACAGGTATTTCGATCATGTACGAAGACGATGCGATCATCGTCATCGACAAGGAAGCAGGCATCCTGTCGATGGCGGCAAAGGATAAGAAAGAACTGACCGCATTCAGCGAGCTTTCGGCATATGTCCGGAAGAAGGACCGGAGCAGCCGTGTATTCATCGTCCACAGGCTCGATCGGGAAACGTCAGGTGTGATGCTGTTCGCAAAGTCGGAAACCGTGAAGAAGCAGCTGCAGGACAATTGGGACGAATCCGTCAAAGAGCGGGGCTATGTTGCGCTTGTAGAAGGGAAAGTCCGCCGGGAGTCCGGGGAGATCATCTCCTGGCTGAAGGAGACACGGACATTCAAAGTGTACTCCAATCCGACCGACAATGGAGGACAGAAAGCGGTCACCCGATTCATCCGCCTGCAGAGTAACGCCCAGTACAGTCTGCTTGAGTTGAGGCTGGCGACAGGACGGAAAAATCAGATCCGTGTCCATATGGAAGAGATCGGACATCCGGTCGCGGGTGACAAGAAATACGGCGCATCGACGAATCCGCTGAAACGGCTCGGTCTGCATGCGGCAAAGCTGTCGATCATCCATCCGGTCACAGGAGAACTCCATACGTTCATCTCCGATCCGCCTTCTTCATTTTACAAACGATCAAAATAACCGCAGACGCCTTGACGGCATCCGCGGTTTTTCTTATTGCATCGGCGGCATGCCCGGCTGGCCCTGGGCCGGTGCATACGCATTTAACAGTTCGGTCATGTCCTGTCTGTCGAGCTGCGGCACTTGGTAATAGTGGTGTTTGTTCTGGTAAATCGATAACTCGTATGCCATTTCGATACAGTTCGGAACGGAGTCTGCAATGACGCGGCGCAAGACCGGGTTGCACACTTCGCAAGCAGCCATCGCTTTTGAAGAAGCACCGGCTTTCGCGGAGCTGAGCAGGAAACCGGAAATAATCTCATCCGAGATTTCGTTAGCGCTGGTCATCGGTTTTTTCGGCTGTCCGGGTTTCATACCGTAGATGAAGTCATTGTCCGTCTGCATTTTGTACGATTGCGTCGGATGGGATGGGTCCTTGCCGGTCTTGAAGCTTTCGACCGTAATGTTGTACTCATCCAGCATGAAGCGGTACTGCCTGTCCAGAATATCGAGCAGTTCCGGATCTTTGACGTGCGGACGCAGCAGGATCGATTGGTTCAGAGCTCCGATTGCTGCAGACAGGATTTCATGGACGTCGAACATTTCGTGTCCACCATGGTTCATGTTTTGCGGTACAGCGCCTGTCTGCATGTTCTGATGTGTCGGGCCATTCGGGTTTGTTGTCAAATCAGTTCCTCCTTAGAAATGTGTGATCGCCGAGCAATTGTAGTATGCGCGCGGTGTCCTGTTCTATCCGGTCCATTCCAGCACATAGGGGCATAGCAGGCGGCATATCATCATACACTGATGGAACAATCCGTAAAAAGGGAAAGGTGTGGACAGACGTGCAGATTCACGCAGTCAGCCAGGGGGAAAGCCTCTATTCAATCGGGAAACGATATGGTGTCAGCTGGGAAGAAATAGCGGAAGTTAATGAAATCGGCAATTCGGAGGCACTTGCCATCGGGCAGGCGCTCGTCATCCCTTCTGATGGGAATATGTATACGGTGCAGCCCGGGGATTCCCTCTATTCGATCGCACAGCGGAACGGCATGACGATCACGCAATTGGCGAACCGGAATAACATTTCCATCTCTGCACCGCTTTCAGTCGGACAGCGTCTCTACATCCCGTCGGCACCGAAGCGGAATGTCGAAACGCTGCTGTATGTGGAACCGCGTACACCCGTCAGTGAAGCGATGATAACCGAGACGGCCCGCCGCGTCGGCGATCTGACATATTTGGCGATGTTCAGTTACCAAGTGAAGAGGGACGGCACTCTGGACGCCCCGTCCACCGCGAATCTGACACAGCTGGCAGCTGATGCGGGGGCTCTCAATGCAATGGTCATCAGCAACTTGGAGAATTTCGCATTCAGTGCTGAACTGGCACGGGACGTCTTCCTCAGCACAGGTGTCCAGGATCTGCTCTTCACAGAAAT
This sequence comes from Sporosarcina trichiuri, assembly GCF_030406775.1. Taxonomy (NCBI): domain Bacteria; kingdom Bacillati; phylum Bacillota; class Bacilli; order Caryophanales; family Caryophanaceae; genus Sporosarcina; species Sporosarcina trichiuri. The sequence continues at coordinate 445,194 of NZ_CP129119.1, forward strand.
ACTGGAAATCGCCGGGCGGGTCGGCTACCGTGATATCCATTTCGATTTTGAATTACTGTTCCCGGAAGACCGGGCATTATACAATGCATTTCTCAGAAGGGCTCGCGACCGGTTCCATGCGGCCGGCCTTACCTTGTCAACAGCACTCGCTCCCAAGACAAGTGACGTGCGAACAGGCATCTACGGAGCGCACGATTACAAAGCGCACGGGGAGATCGTCGATTTCGTCTCTCTCATGACTTACGAATGGGGCTACACGTACAGCGAACCGCAGGCAGTGAGTCCGCTGCCGCAAGTCGAGCAGGTCGTAAAATATGCCGTACAGGAAATCCCGCGCAGCAAAATTTTCCTCGGGCAGAACCTGTATGGCTACGACTGGCAGGAACCGTATCCGCCGCAGGGCGGGCAGCCGGCAAAAGCGGTGAGTCCGAAACAGGCCACAGAGCTGGCGGTTGCGCAGCGTGCCCGTATCGAATACGATTCGACGGCACAGGCGCCCCACTTCAGTTATTACGACGCTTCGGGCGCACGCCATGAAGTATGGTTTGAAGATGCGCGCAGCATCCAGGCGAAATTCGATCTGCTGAAGAAATACCGTCTCCGCGGGATGATGTACTGGAAGCTCGGTCTTGCGTTCCCGCAGAACTGGGCGCTGCTGGAAAGCAATTTCAATATCGTGAAGAAATAACAGTATACATTCCCCTTGCCTGAACGACCGCGGTCGACGGTTTTTTGAAGAAAAATTTCAAAATAGTATAATAATGCAGTATACTAGTCATACACAGAAGGAAAAGCAGCGGATCCAAGAGGGGGATGTGTATGACAAAGTTGAATGTAAGCCATGTTGATGTCCAGCAGCGATCGAACGATTATGTCCACCAAGTTTACGACAGCGTGAAGCGGCGCAATCCGAACGAAACGGAGTTCCTCCAGGCGGCCCGTGAGATTTTCGACTCGCTCCGACCGGTGTTTGCCCAGCATCCGGAGTATATCGCCAGCGGAATACTGGAACGCCTGACAGAACCGGAGCGGATTGTCACGTTCCGTGTCGCCTGGGAGGATGATACCGGTAAAGTCCAGGTCAACCGGGGATTCCGGGTGCAATTCAGCAGTGAGCTCGGTCCGTACAAAGGCGGTCTGCGGTTCCATCCGTCCGTGAACAGCAGCATCATGAAATTCCTGGCATTCGAGCAGATTTTCAAGAATGCGCTCACAGGCCAGCCGATCGGTGCTGGGAAAGGCGGGGCTGATTTCGATCCCAAGGGTAAATCCGACCGGGAGATCATGCGCTTCTGTCAAAGTTTCATGACGGAACTCAGCCGTCATATCGGACCGGATATCGATGTGCCTGCTGGCGATATCGGTGTCGGCAAACGGGAGATCGGCTACTTGTTCGGGCAGTATAAACGACTGAAAGGCGGCTATGAAGCGGGTGTGCTGACCGGCAAGGACCCCGGTCACGGCGGCAGTCTCGGCCGGAAGGAGGCGACCGGATACGGCACGGTCTATTTTACGGAGGAGATGCTGAAAGAGTACGGCCTGTCTTTCAAAGGGAAGACAGTCATCGTATCGGGTTCTGGAAATGTCTCCATCTATGCGATGGAAAAAGCGCAGCAGCTCGGCGCGACCGTCATTGCATGCAGTGATTCATCAGGATATATCAAGGACCCGGCTGGTATCGATCTGGCATGTGTCAAACAGCTGAAGGAAGTGGAGAACAAACGGATACAGGAATACATCAAGACCCATCCGGATGCTGAGTATTTCGATGACTGCAGCGGTATCTGGTCCGTACCGTGCGACATTGCACTCCCATGCGCCACCCAGAACGAACTGACGGAAGAGGATGCCGTCATGCTGATCCGTCAGGGCGTGAAAGCGGTCGGCGAAGGGGCCAACATGCCGTGTACGACAGAAGCGATCACCCGGTTCCAGGATCATGGTGTGCTGTTCGCACCTGCAAAAGCTGCCAATGCCGGCGGAGTGGCGGTTTCTGCCATGGAGATGTCCCAGAACAGCATGCGGCTTCGCTGGACGGCCGAGGAAGTGGATGAACGGCTGCATGTCGTCATGCGCTCCATCTATGACAGCTGCACAGATGCCGCAAGCCGATTCGGGAAGCCGGGGAATCTCGTCATGGGTGCCAATATCGCCGGGTTTCTCCGAGTGGCGGACGCAATGGCGGCACACGGACTCAGCTGAACAGAACCACCGAACACATCTGAAAAGGTGTGTTTTCTTTTGTGGAAAATGAAGTTTTCGATTGCATTTCAGTGAATGCATGTTATTATAAATATACTTTATAATGTATAAAGATACAAAAGGCGAAAGGGGAATGCATGATGATAAAGCAAAAAGTGGTATTGGCATATTCAGGAGGACTTGATACATCGGTCGCTGTCCAGTGGCTGACGGAGCAGGGATACGCTGTTGTCGCGTGCTGTCTTGATGTCGGCGAAGGGAAAGATCTGGAATTCATCCAGCAGAAAGCACTCCAGGTCGGTGCAGTCGAAAGCTATGTCATCGATGCGAAAAAGGAATTTGCGCAAGAATACGCGCTGCTCGCGCTTCAGGCGCGTACGCTGTATGAAGAGAAGTATCCGCTCATCTCAGCGCTGTCCCGTCCGCTGATCGCCAAAAAGCTGGTTGAAGTGGCGCACAAGGAGGGAGCTGTCGCAGTGGCGCATGGCTGCACCGGAAAAGGGAACGACCAAGTCCGCTTCGAAGTCGGCATCAAGGCGCTCGACCCAACCCTTGAAGTGATCGCCCCTGTCCGCGAATGGAGCTGGTCGCGTGAAGAGGAGATCGAGTATGCGAAGGAACACAATATCCCGATACCTATCGTGCTGGACAGTCCGTACTCCATCGATCAGAACCTCTGGGGCCGCAGCAACGAATGCGGCATCCTCGAGAACCCGTGGGCAGCACCTCCGGAGGATGCATACGGCCTGACGTCTTCCATAGAGGACGCACCGGATCAGCCGGATACGATCGAGATTTCATTCGACAAAGGGGTGCCGGTGAGCATCGACGGAACGGCGTACGAGCTGGATGAACTGATCCTCAAGCTGAACGATCTTGCGGGGAAACATGGGATCGGACGCATCGACCACGTCGAAAACCGACTCGTCGGCATCAAGTCCCGTGAAGTGTATGAATGCCCGGGTGCGATGACACTCATCAAAGCGCATAAGGAGCTGGAGGATATCACGCTGGTCAAGGAAACGGCCCATTTCAAACCGCTCGTTTCCCAGAAGCTGAGCGAGCTCATCTACAACGGCCTGTGGTTCTCCCCGCTCCGCACAGCACTGGAAGCGTTCATCAAAGAGACGCAGCAGACGGTCAATGGCACTGTGCGCGTCAAGCTCTTCAAAGGGCACGCCATCGTCGAAGGACGCAAATCCGACAACTCGCTGTACGACGAAAAACTTGCGACCTACACGAAAGAAGACGCCTTCAACCAGGAGGCGGCCGTCGGGTTCATCCAATTGTGGGGTCTGCCGACAGAAGTGCACGCCACCGTCAACAAACAGCTCATATCGGTGAAATGAATGCCAAACGCCCGGGACATTTCCGGGCGTTTTGTTGTGTTCGGAGGAACAGCGGGGACTGCTTGTGAAAACCGGGGACAATGATCATAAATCCCGGAAAATGATCATAAAACATGAAAAGTGATCATAAACCCGGGAAAGTGATCATAAAAAGAGAAAAGTGATCATAAACCCGAGAAAGTGATCATAAGCCAAGAAGAGCGATCATAAACCCATCCAACGCGCTCATAACTTCACAATCTCCTATCAGCACCCCGGCCGGCAGGAAGAACCAAGCCATCCATTCACCCGAGCAGCCGGCTGATCGGGTGGAATTCCGGTTCGCCGGCTTGGAAAGCCGCGACGTACCGGAAGCCGATGTCACGGGCAAGCTCCAGACTCTTTTTCACTTCATAACCGACATCCTCCGGGCGGTGTGCATCGGAACCGATCGTAAGCACCTCACCGCCGCATTGCTTATAAAGTTTCAGAATATCAGGGCTCGGCATTGCAGAAGGGAGTCCATACCGGGTGCCGGATGTATTGATTTCAATCCCTTTGCCTTTCGGGACGATCGTCTTGAATATATCCTGCAGGATGCCGCGATAATCGGCATTCGGCACACGATCCGCATACCGCTTGATCAGGTCCGCATGACCGAGCACACTGTATGCCGAAAACTCCTTCACACACTTGTACAGATCGGAATAATACGCCTCGAACGCATCCTCAGCACCCAGTTCCCCGAAAATCGCCCGGGAGTGCAGATCACTCCTGCGCACGGTATGCACAGAGCAAATGATGAAGTCGAACTGCTCTTCCTGCACGAGCTGTTCATACTGTCCCAGCAAGTGCGGCTGGACACCGATTTCCACTCCCCGTTTCACTTTACAGACGCCCTTGAAGCGTTCGGACAGCACCTCAATTTCGTTCCGGTACGCCGTTTTGTCAAAATCGAAGACGAACGCCGGATCAGGATAGTCATAATCGACGTGGTCAGTGAAACAGATCTCCGTGAGCCCCTTCGCAACCGCCGCTTCCGCCATCTGTCCTGGTTCCGCCCGGCAGTCCGCCGAATGATATGTGTGCATATGATAATCGAACATGAAAGTTCTCTCCCTTTTTTGTTGACTTTTCGAAACTGTCTATTTATAGTACTAGATAACTTCATCCTAGTAAAGTGATAAAGAGAAGGAGTGATGTTTTGACTGATTTGTTCGAAACAGCAGCAGCAGAGCAGGCGATCCGGAACGTCTTCCTGCGGACTGCTGTACCAAAAGGGTACCGGGAAGTGAAACTGCCGATGCTGGAATCCTATGAAACCTATGAAACCATTCAAACCACACAGGAGCGGAACCGGCTGCTGAAACTGATCAGCAGGGACGGTGCCATCCGCGTGCTGCGGCCCGACATGACGATTGCCCTCATGAAAGAACTGGCGGCAGGTGCCTCAGCTGATGCGCGTGATCTGCGCTGCTGGTATATGCAGCCCGTGTTCAGGCAGGAGGAGGATAAGGCTGGCCCCTCCGAAAGAAGGCAGGCGGGCATTGAGCTGTTCGGGGAGGAGACGGTCGGGCGGGATGCGGAAGCCATCTTGCTGGCCTGCAAGGTGATGATGGAAGCAGGAGTGACGGATTTCAAGCTGGAGATTGGCCATGCCGGCATACTGGATGAAGCCGCTCAGCGGATGAAGCTGGACGAAAACAAAACAAGGCAGGCTGCGGCACTGCTCCAGCAGAAGAACAGCGGGGAGATGGCAGGGTTCATCGCCGAAAACGGAGTGGATGAGGCAACCGGCTCTTTTCTGAAATATCTTATCGGCACATACGGCAGCGCGGCAAATGTGTCCACACGACTCGGACAATCTTCCATGAACAGCCGGACAGACAAGATCTTCACCCACTTGAAAGCCGTCATCGGACTGGTGGCAGATCAGGGATACGGACACTGTCTCACCATCGACCTGGGGATGGTCAATGACATGGACTACTACTCAGGCATCCAGTTCCAGGGATTCAGCAGCTCATATGGAAAGCCGGTTTTGATGGGCGGCCGGTATGATAACGTCAGCCGCAAATTCGGAGCGGACCTGCCTGCTGTCGGTTTTGCCTGCTTTGTGGATGCTCTGATTGCAGGTAAATCATAACGGGCCAATTGATAAAGAAAGGGGTGTAAGAGCATGGCACCGCTGAAAATTGCTGTCGCAAAAGGAAGGATAGCGGATACGGCAAGGGAATTGCTGACGGAGGGAGGCATCGGATTCCCGGATGTCCTCCCGGATGAACGGAAACTGATCATCACGAGCAGCAGCGGGACGCACCAGCTGCTGCTGGTCAAACCGGCAGATGTCCCGACATATGTCGAGCAGGGGGCTGCCGATCTGGGAATCGCAGGGAAAGATACCATTTTGGAAGAATGCAAAGACGTATACGAAGTGCTCGATCTCGGGATCGGCGGATGCAGGATGGTCGTTGCCGGATTTCCGGACAGCACGCCGGACGCTGTACAAACCTTGAAAGTCGCAACCAAGTATCCGAATATCGCCGGCTCTTATTTTGTGCAGGAAGGCATCCGCGCAGAGATCAGTAAACTGCATGGCTCCATTGAGCTCGCCCCCCTTGCAGGTCTTGCGGATGTCATCGTGGATATTGTGGAAACCGGCGCGACACTTCGGGAGAACGGCCTTGTGGTCCTTCGGGAAATCGCTCAGGTGAGTGCGCGTGTCATCGTCAACAAAGCGAGTTTCGCGACCCGCACAGACGACGTAAGGCAATGCCTGCAACTGCTTGAGAAAGGAGTGGGGAAGCAGCATGAGGCTACTGACGGATTGGCAGCAGATTGAACAGCAGCTGGAGCGAAGGATATCCGGGCACACCGTCGAAGACACTGTGCGCGCGATCATCGCACGTGTCAGGCAGTACGGCGATACAGAACTGCTGGCGCTTGCCAGACAATATGATGGTGCGGATCTCGAAAACCTGCAGGTCACCCTACAGGAGATCACAGAAGCCGTCCGGGATGTGCCCGACGGTCTGATGAAGTCCCTTACAGCAGCAAAAATGCGTATCCAGCGCTTTCACGATCAGCAGAAGGAAGAGAGCTGGGATTTCCGGCCGGAACCTGGCGTGCGTCTCGGCCAGCTCATCCGGCCAGTGGAAGCGGCAGGCATCTACATACCGGGCGGAAAAGCCGCGTACCCATCAACTGTGCTGATGAATGTGCTGCCCGCGAAGATTGCAGGCGTGGAACGGATTGTCATGGTCACGCCGCCGGATTCCGAAGGCCGCGTTCACCCTGCCGTGTTGGCGGCGGCCGATCTGTGCGGAATCACGGAGATCTACAAAGTCGGGGGCGCGCAGGCAATCGCCGCCCTGGCATACGGCACGGAAACGATCGGCCCGGTTGAAAAGATCACTGGGCCGGGCAATGCATATGTCGCGTGTGCGAAGAAACTCGTCCAGGGTGACGTCGGAATCGATATGATCGCCGGTCCCAGCGAAGTATGCATCTGGGCGGATGAACAGGCCGATCCCGCGTTCATCGCCGCAGATCTCCTCGCACAGGCGGAGCATGACGAACAGGCGACGGCCTGCTGCATCGTGGAGACCGAAGCTTTCGGCCAGGCGGTCATCCGTGAGATCGGAAGGCAGCTGGAAGTGCTTGACCGGAAGGACATCGCAGGCAGAGCCATAGCGGAACACGGATGGATCGCCGTCCTTTCGGCAGAGGATGATGCCATCCGCCTGATCAACCGGCTGGCTCCTGAGCATCTGGAAATCATGACTGCCGAACCTGAAAAGCGGCTGGAGGATATCCGCAATGCGGGAGCGATATTCATCGGTCCTTATTCTCCGGAAGCGCTCGGTGATTATATGGCAGGGCCGAACCATACGCTGCCGACGAATGGGACCGCGAAATTCTCCTCGCCGCTTGGCGTGTACGACTTTACGAAACGGACAAGTATCATCCGGTATGAGGAGCAGGCACTCCGTTCCGTCGCGGATGAAATCATCACACTGGCACGGACTGAACAGCTTGGCGGTCACGCCGGTTCGATTGCCATCAGAACTAAGGAGGCAGGATTATGAGACAGGCAGCGATAGACCGGAAGACCGCGGAGACGGACATCAGCCTTTCCCTGAAACTGGACGCTGAAGGAACCAGCGATATCCGTACAGGCATTGGATTTCTCGATCACATGCTGACACTTACCGCGATGCACGGCCGTCTCGATCTGGGTGCCGCCTGCACCGGTGACCTGGAAACGGATCAGCATCACAGTGCGGAAGACGTCGGTATCGTTCTCGGGCAGGCGTTCCGCCAGTGCCTCGGCACGAAGGAAGGGATCGAACGATATGCATCCGTCACAATTCCGATGGACGAGTCGCTTGCGACTGTGTCACTCGACATCAGCGGAAGGTCACTGCTCGTCTACAACGTGCCCGGTCTCAAGGATAAGATCGGCGACTTCGATACGGAACTTGCCGAGGAGTTTTTCCTTGCATTCACACGTCATGCAGATGTCACACTGCACATCAGCCTGCACTATGGAAAAAACAGCCACCATATGCTCGAAGCGGTGTTCAAAGCGTTCGGGAGGGCGCTGCGCACCGCATCGGCCCGGACGTCAACCGAAGGGGTGCCGTCCACGAAAGGTCTACTATAAACGGACTGAAAGGAGTTGGGAAAATGATACTGTTGCCGGCAATCGATATCCGGCAGGGAAAGTGTGTCAGGCTTGTGCAGGGAGATTTCGGGCGGCAGACCGTCTATCATGATTCGCCGCTTGAGATGGCATGGAACTGGGCCGGAAAGGGGGCGGAGTGGCTTCATGTCGTCGATCTGGATGGCGCGGAATCCGGCCGGTCCGTGAACCGGGAACTGGTTCTGTCCCTTGCGGAAAAGATCGGCATACCGATCCAGCTGGGCGGAGGCATCCGTTCTATCAAGACAATCGATGAGTATCTGGCTGCTGGCATCGAGCGTGTCATCCTTGGGACAGCAGCCATCGAGGATCCTCGTCTGCTGGAGCGTGCCGTTGAAAACTACGGAAACCGGATCGCCGTTTCGATCGATACGAAAAACGGAATACCGACGACCGCAGGCTGGACAGGGACGGCTGCTGTGTCGCTTGAGGAATTACTGCAGCGTCTCATTGGGACCGGTATCCAGACGGTCATATACACGGATATCGGTAAAGACGGCATGCTTTCAGGACCCAACTTCAGCGACCTGAACCGGCTGCGGCAGAACAGCACGCTCAATATCATCGCATCCGGCGGTGTCACGACTGCGGAGGATGTCCGCCGGCTGAAGGAAGATGGGTTTCATGGGGCAATCGCCGGCAAAGCCATTTACGAGAACGAAGGCCGTTTTGAAGAAATGATGGGAGGACTTTCATGAAAAAGCGAACAATACTAGCATGTCTGGACATCGATAACCGCCGTGTGGTGAAAGGGAAGAAATTCGAAGATGTGAAAGAGCTTGCAGATCCCGTGGAACTCGCAAGGAAATATGAAGCTGAGGGCGCCGATGAACTCGTATTCTACGATATATCGGCATCCGTCGACAGACGCGGCATGTTTCTGGACCTTATCAGGACGATCGCCGATGAACTCACAATCCCGTTCATCGTCGGCGGAGGGATCCAGACGCTGTCTGACGCGGAACTCGCTTTCGAAGCGGGGGCTGACCGGGTATCCGTCAACAGCGGAGCGCTCAGAGATCCGGAACTGTTGCGCCGGATATCCGAACGGTACGGTGCTGAGAAACTGCTCCTCTCCATGGACGTGAGCCGGTCATCAGAAGGGCAGTGGAACGTGTACGCGAAGGCGGGCAGGGAAGACACCGGACAGAATGCCTTGGAATGGGCAGCAGAAGGGGAACTTCTCGGCGCAGGCGGGCTTGTCGTCAACTGCATCGATGAAGATGGGATGCAGAACGGTTACAATCTGGAGCTCACTGAGAAAATCGCGCAATCCGTTTCCATACCCGTCATTGCCAGCGGAGGGGCAGGCCGTCCCCAACACATTACAGAGCTGTTCGAGCGCACGTCCGCACAAGGTGCTCTTGCAGCCTCGATCCTGCACTATGGCCAAGTGACCCTTCAGGAGCTGCAGGAGGCAAAACGAAGCGCCGGATCTTCTGCCGTCAAGTGGGATGAAAACGGTCTGGTGCCTGCTATCCTACAGGATGCACAAACGAAAGATGTGCTGACACTTGCCTATATGAATGACGAGGCACTCGAGAAGACGATCAAAACGAAAGAGACATGGCTGTTCAGCAGGTCCCGGCAGGAATTATGGCACAAAGGCAAGACATCCGGCAACCGGCAGACTGTCAGGGAGATCCGGTACGACTGTGACAGGGATGCGGTCCTGCTGCTGGTCGATCCGATGGGGCCGGCATGTCATACCGGTTCGGCTTCATGCTTCAGCGGGGAAGCGCCCGGCGCCAAGTCGCAGGCAGAGACTGTCCTGCAGGATCTTGCTGACCGGATTGCGGCACGACAAGCGGCCCCGGCGGATGGTTCCTACACATCCTATCTGTTTCGGGAAGGGCTGGATAAGATACTGAAGAAAGTCGGGGAAGAAGCGACAGAGGTGGTCATCGGTGCGAAAAACGGCAATCTGAATGAAACAGCAAATGAAATCGCGGACCTGGCATACCACGTATTGGTTTTGATGGCGGAACTCGGCCTGCCAGCTAAAAACGTGACAGATATCTTGAAAGGACGAAAAACGGAAAAGGAGTGATCAGCCATGTCCGACCTATGGAGTGAAATGGCAAAACGCGCCAAACCGTATGAGGCAGGCGAACAATCCCTCCGTCCGGGAACCGTCAAGCTCAATACAAATGAAAATCCGTATCCGCCATGTCCTCCCGTCTTCAAAGCACTGGAATCATGCCTTGGCAGCAGCCTGCGCACATATCCGGATCCCAATTCATCAACCTTGCGTCAGGCTATCGCCCGGCTCCATGGTGTGAACGAGAACCAGGTTTTCGCCGGGAACGGATCCGACGAAGTGCTCGGGTTTGCATTCATGGCTTTCTTCCGTACGGACAGAACCATCCGCTTTCCGGAAGTGACCTACTCATTCTACCCGGCCTATGCACAGCTGTTCGGCATCCCATACGAAAAAACGGCTCTCCGGGAGGATTTCACGATCGATGAAGCCCGTTTTTTCGGATCGGAAGGCGGTGTCATCTTCCCGAATCCGAATGCGCCGACCGGCATAGTACTGCCACTGTCGGCAGTAAGAGATATTTGCATGAACAACGGAGACCGCCCCGTCATCGTCGATGAAGCGTATATCGACTTTGGAGGAGAGACTGCCATTTCCGCCATCGCTGAATTCAAAAATCTTCTCATTGTTCGAACCCTGTCGAAATCGCGATCGCTCGCCGGATTGAGGGTCGGCTATGCGGTCGGTCAGGAAGACATGATCGAAGCACTGAACCGCGTGAAAAACTCGTTCAATTCCTATCCTCTCGACCGGCTGGCACAGGCCGCCGCACAAGCCGCTATCGAAGATGAAAGCTATTTCAATGAGACCGTCTCCGTGATTAAACGGACAAGAGAAACTGCGCAAGAGACTTTCGTGTCCCTCGGATTCGATGTCCTGCCGTCGTCTGCAAACTTCCTGTTCGTCCGCCCGCCCGTCCTGCCGGCAGAACAGCTGTACCGGGAGCTGAAAGACCGCGGCATACTCGTACGCCACTTCAAACAAAAGAAGACCGAGGATTGGCTGAGGGTATCGATCGGCAAGGAAGAGGAAATGGCACAGCTATACCGCGAACTGGCGGACATATTGTCTGCAGCGATACAGACATGACGGGGGAGGATCTCCGCGAAATGGAGCACCGTCCCTAAAGGAAATCTGGTATCATGGAAGCATGATAGAGAACGAGGGGGAGTAGGGATGGCAACATTACCGAATTGTCCACAATGCAGCTCACCGTACACATACGAGGACGGTCTGCAGTACGTCTGCCCGGAATGCGGCTACGAATTTATGGAAGCCGGGGACGTATCCGATACGGAACAGCTTGACGTGAAGGATGCGAACGGCAACCCGCTGCAGGACGGAGACACGGTCACCATCATCAAGGACCTGAAAGTGAAAGGGAGCTCAGCACTGCTCAAGATGGGCACCAAAGTGAAGGGGATCCGGCTTTCGGACGGAGATCATAACATCGACTGCAAAATACCGGGGTTCGGCGCCATGCAGCTGAAGTCCGAGTTCGTGAAAAAGAACTGACGATGGGGAAATACTTCAATTCCAAGTCTGCGGATATCCTGTTTGCCGTGCTGCTCGGCTGGTTCGCCTGGAACCGGTATGCAGACGGCCAGACCAGCATTGCAATCCTCCTTGCGGTGATTGCAGCACTGAACCTCCTGTCGTTCGCCATCAAGCTCAATATCGACAGGAAAACGAATCCGAAACAATAGCAGCAGTCCGAGACGCCTGTTCCGGAAGGCGTCTTTTTTCGTGCGCAGCGGTTGTGCGGCGTCCGGATATCCTGTACAATATACGGATGACATCATTTTTTGAAATGAGGATATGTAATGAAAAAATCCATATATGGCCTGACGTTCGAGCAGTTGACCGCTTTCTTGACGGAACATGGCCAAAAGAAATTCCGCGCCGCACAAGTATGGGACTGGATCTATAAGAAACGGATCACGCAATTTGCCGACATGAAAAACGTCAATGGGGACTGTATTGCATTATTGGAAGAGAATTTCGAAATCCAGACGCTGGAACAGACTGTCAAACAGGAATCAGCCGACGGGACGATCAAGTTCCTCTTCAAGATGCAGGACGGAAACCTGATCGAAACCGTGCTGATGACATTTCCATATGGCCACTCCGTCTGTGTCACGACTCAAGTCGGCTGCAATATCGGCTGCAGTTTCTGCGCGAGCGGCCTGCTGAAGAAGAACCGTGATCTTAATGCAGGTGAAATCGTCGAACAGATCATGAAAGTCCAGCAGCATCTGGATGCGAAAGGCACAGATGAACGTGTCAGTCATATCGTGGTCATGGGCATCGGGGAACCGTTCGATAACTACACGAATCTGATGAACTTCCTGCGGGTGGTCAATGATCAGAAGGGTCTGATGATCGGCGCACGCCACATCACCGTCTCAACGAGCGGCCTGACACCGAAAATCCGTGAATTCGCCGAAGAGAAATTCCAGATCAATCTGGCCGTTTCCCTTCACGCACCGAACAATGAATTGCGCACACGCATCATGAAGATCAACCGGGCGTACCCGATCGAGAAACTGATGGATGCGATCGATTATTATCTGGAAACGACGAACCGCCGGATCACGTTCGAATACATCCTGCTGAACGATGTGAACGACCATCCGGAAGAGGCGGAGCAGCTTGCGAAACTGCTTCATAACAAACGGCATCTGTCGTACGTCAACCTGATTCCGTACAATCCGGTCGATGAGCATGACCAATATACAAGAAGCGAACCCGAGCACATCAAGAAGTTTTACGAAACACTTAAAAAAAGGGGCATCAACTGCGGCGTCCGGCTCGAGCAGGGGACGGATATCGATGCAGCATGCGGACAATTACGAAGCAAGCAGATCAAAAAAGAGAAAGCCGTATAACGGTATACCAAAAGCAGGCGGGAGACATTCCCGCCTGCTTTTATTTTTTCTTCGCTAAAATGAGTATGAACTGGATGATCAGCCCGATTCCAAGGCTGAATGAGGAAATGATATACAGCGATAGGACACCGAGCGATTGGCCGAGTTCACCTTCATACATGAAGATACTGCGGAAGAATTCTTCGAAGCTGATCACCATGCCTGCCATGAAAAACCAAAAAGCCAGTTTCAGTTTATAGAACAGCAGCAGCACAGCGAGCAGGCCGACTGTCAGGCTGAAGATGGTGAATGCCAGGTAATTCTTCCAATCAAGTTCGTGCCCGCCGATCGTCCGGACACCGATGATGAAAAGGACAAGGGTCGTCAGTCCGGTGAATAACCCGATTTTCCGTATGTGCTGATCCATCAGATGCACCTGCTTTCCATTCAACATCATACCTGAAAACCAGGGCGGCTGCACAACAAAAAACACAGCCCCTGGTGAGGGCTGTGCCGCATACTGAAATTATTTATTGGCGATGACGACGAGCTTGCCTTTGTCGAGTTCGCTCTCCGCTGCTGCTGCGTCCTCTTCCGAAAGACCAGCCCCGTGCATTTTGCTGCGGAGTTCGTCACCGCGTGAGCTGAACATGTTTTTCATGGAATCGAGGAAGCCCTGTTCCTTCATGCCGGCTTCTTCCGTATCGAGCGCATCATTGATATCCGATCCGCGCTTTTTATCATGAGCAAACACATAGATGTCGTCATGTGTATAGCCTTTCCCAACAAGTTCATCTACTTTCTCTTTCGCCTGCACTGCATTTTCTACATAAAACTTTTCAACCATTCCGAATCCCTCCAAGTGATTTTTGTAAGTACTGCTTGTTCTAGTGTTTGTATACCATCGTCTGCATGATACTAAACATCCCGCAGAACCGAAGCAATGGGTCACAATGGAAAACCGGGAGAAAGGATATTAGACATGCTCGCTTTTCAGCTTGCGGAATGTTCTCTCGAAGGCTGCCGGGTCACTCGTAACGTGAAATGTCCGCACGCCATGATTGGTATGCAGATAAAACAGGCAAGTCCCATCCGAAAAAGGCTTATGAGAACAGTCGAAAACCGATTGCAGAGGGAACATCTGGTTTGCGGAGTGGATGCTTTCTCTATAAAGTGCCAGTGTTCCATCGGTCCGGGAAATGGACTGTTCAATCCAGCCGACTCTTTTTTCAGCGGTCATATAGGTCAGAGACATCAATGGTTGGTTCGTCAAAAAATTCCTCCTGTCGAAATCAGTCCAAATATTTTTTCACCGTTTTCATCAAATCATGGAGATAATCCTCGTCCACATAGTTGAATTCACTGACAAGCTTACCGCCCGGGGCGATCAGGTAGAAATTCGTTCCATGGATCACCTGATCACTGGTGGTTGGCTTCTGGACGATCGTCTGGAAATTCTCGAACGCGAACTCAGTGATTTCCCTGGACGAATACCCGGTGAGGAAATGCCAGTTCGTCTGGTCGTCCGTATATTGTTCAGCGTATGTCATCAGTTTCTCAGGTGTGTCCACTTCAGGATCGACTGTGAATGAAACGAATTGGACATCGAGCCCTTCCTCCGTGAATTCTCTTCGCAGGGCTGCCATCTCTGACGTCATCGGCGGACAGACGGTTTCACAGTTGGTGAAGACGAAATCCGCAATCCACACGGTATCCTTCAGCTGACTCATGCCGAATGCATTGCCTTGCTGATCCAGAAACGTGAAGGTGGAGATCTTGCGCTCCGGTCCGTGTCCGGCAGAGCACCCAGATGAGAGGAGCAGCACAGCAGTCATCAGAAGTATGGTACGGACAGCGTTCATAACGGATCCTCCTCGGTAAGCAGCGGAAAATCAATTGTGACTGTAGTTCCGAGCTGCGGGTCGCTGTCCATGACGAAGGCACCGTCATGCAGCCGTACAATCTCCCTCACAATGGACAGGCCGAGTCCGGTGCCGCCTGTCGTGCGCGTGCGGGCTTTATCGGTGCGGAAGAAACGTTCACCCATCCGGCTTAAATCGTCTTTCGAAATTGTCAGCCCGGTGTTGCGGATCGTAAATCGGGCATCACCGCCATGCTCTGATAGGGAGATGGAGATGTCACCACCCGGGGAGACGTATTTGACCGCATTGTCGATCGTATTATAGAACACCTGCTGAATCCTGTCGGCATCGCCTGAAATGATGAGATCCTCTTCAATCTGAATAGAAAGCCGGATGGCACGGTCCGTAATCCGGATGCGGAACAGGTCGATCGTATCGAACAGCAGCTGTGCCACGACAATCGGCTGCGAACTGATCGTGAACAGCTCTTGCTGCAGATAGTTCAGTTCCGTCAAGTCGCTGATCAGCTTGCTGAGACGGGCTGTCTCTTTCTCGATCGTATCAAGATAACTGCGGGCTTCCGTGTTCTCCTCGTCCGCATGCTGCTTCAGTGCATGCGTATAGCCGCTGATATACGTCAGAGGCGTCCGCATCTCGTGGGCGAGGTTGCTTGTGAATTCCCGCTTCCGCTCTTCTTGTGCTTCCAGTGAGGAACTCATCACGTTGAAGGCGGAAGCCAGCTGGCCGATCTCATCATCGCGTTTTGTTTCGATACGGCCCGAATAGTCACCATGCGATACATTTGCAGCGAGATCCTCAATTTTACGGAGCGGCTTGAACAGCGAGGCCCATACCCTGTTGATGAGCAGGAACAGAATGAGGAAGAATCCGATTCCCACTGCGGCGAGCAGCGGAATGCTCTCGGCGAATACATCCTGGATAGCTGCGAGAGGCACATAGATATAGATGAATCCGATCAGGGAGTCTTTCCCGCGGATCGGGAAAACCGCCCCGAGGATTTCCCGGTTGAATTCCGATACGTAGCCTTTCTTGACGACGTATGACCCTTTTTCCAAAGTATGACGGTCTTCGGAATCGATCAGATCTTCATAGTCCACCTTGTAAGGGAAATAGGAAGGCAGCTCATCGAGCCGATCCACAACGACAATTTCATATTCCGAGACAACGTTGTACCATTGGATCTTTTCGATGATGTCTTCACTGAGTTCCCCGAAATGGTAATGGGCGGCCGTACGTTTCCCCTGGTAGATGATCGATTCCTCGATACTTTCCAAATACAGTTTGGAATAGAGGAAGTGGATGAAGAAGAAGGAAAACAGGATCGTGCAGGCAAGGCTCAGAAAAAAAAGCGAGAGCACTTTCTTACTCAGTGTCATCTTCAAGGATTCAGACCTCGAATTTGTAGCCGATGCCCCACACGGTCTCAATCCGCTTCCCTTCGTCGCCCAGCTTGAGGCGCAGCGTTTTGATATGGGTATCGACAGTGCGGACACTGCTTTCGTGCTCGTCGCCCCAGACGATTTGCAGCAGCTCATCGCGCGTATAGACACGGCCCGTATGCTTTGCCAGCACGTACAGGATGCCGAATTCTTTCAGCGTCAGGGACAGCGGTCTGCCGTTCAAGGCGGCGCGGTGGGCCTCCTTGTCGATTTCCAGAGGACCGAACGTCAAGGAGTTATTCAGATCATTGCGCTGGTAGGATCTGCGCAGCACCGATGCCACACGTGCCAGCAATTCACCAGGCATGAACGGTTTGACGATGTAGTCATCGCCGTGTTTCAGCCCCTGGATCTTATCCGGCTCATCGCCTTTTGCAGACAGGAAGATGATCGGCAGGTCGATGGTCCGTTTCACTTCCTGGGCGAACAAGAAGCCGTCCATGTACGGCATCATCACATCGGCCAGGCACAGGTCGACATGGACATCGTGCAGCAGCGACAGGGCATGGACGCCATCAGTCGCTTCCACCACCTGGTAGCCGTCCCGCTCCAGGAATGCACGAATCATTTTCCTCATTTCCGCCTCATCGTCAATCACCATGATTGTATAGGGGTTCATGTATAAGCCTCATTTCCTTTTGCTTTTCAAACCAGTTTCTCAAGATAACGTGAACATTCCATGAAGTGCGGTGACTTCATACTTACTTCGAAAACGTACAGTACAATGGATTCTATACAAGTATCATACGCTATAGCGGGCTTGCCGTTAAGCAATAAGGAGAGGACATCATTCATGAAAAAGAAATTTCCGGCTGCGGGGGCAGCTCTCATCGCACTCATGCTGGCAGGGTGCGGACAGGATAATGGAGATACAGCTGCGGAAACAGACACAGAGGATGTTGAAATCGTACCGATCAGTGTCGATCTGACAGTTCCCGGAACGGGGACGGCCGGTGAGCCTGTCGCTTTGAAAGCGGCCGTAACACAAGGGGAAGAAAAGGTATCGGATGCTGATGAAGTCGTCTACGAGATCTGGGAAGAGGGCAAGAAGGACGACAGCCGTATGGTGGAAGCCGAACAGACCGGCGACGGTGTCTACGAAGCGGAAACCGAATTCGATGCTGACGGACTCTACCATGTGCAAGTGCATGTGACGGCACGCGATATGCACACGATGCCGATGAAAGACATTACCATCGGCGAAGGGGCGGCAGTTGATGAGGGACATGCAAGTGCCCATGGTGAAGGGCATGAGCATCATCACACGGCTCCCGGATTCTCCATGCATTTCATGGAGCCGGACCATGCCGCGGCAGGGACGCCGGCAGCTATGATGGTGCATCTGCAGCAGGACAATCAGCCTCTTGAACATGCGCGTGTCCGTCTGGAAATCATAGAGAACGGGAAAACAGATGCCGCACAGTGGGTGAAGCTTGAAGAAGGGAAAGCCGGCGAATATGCAGGGGACGTGACATTCGATGCAGCGGGAAAAGCGGAGATCACTGTCCATGTGGAAGACGACAGCGGTCTGCATGAGCACGAAACCCATGAACTGGACGTCCAGGCACCATGAACGGCAGGATCGCTATTCCTTTGTGAACCCTGTATACTATAGGGAGATATTGAAATGGAGGAATGCGTAATGGAATACCCTGAAAAAACATGTTCGGTGGAACGTCTTGTCACAGTACCAGAGGATGTCCGCAAAGTGCTGGAAGGCAAGAAAACTGCGACGAGAAGAAACGGTGTCTATGCGTATCCCGGCGAAATCATGACACTTGAAGGCAGGGAGTTCGAAGTGAAAAACCTCTACGAACAGTCTTTGGGAGAAGTGACGGAGGAGCATGCCCGTCAGGAAGGGTTCGACAGCCTGGATGCATACAAGCAGTCCATACTGGGGATGCACGAGGGCATGAAGTGGATCCCGGCGATGAAAGTCTGGGTGCACGAGTTCGCTGCTGTAGAGAATTGATGGGCCCGGCATGGGTACCTTCTATACACTCATCGTCTACGTGCATGTCGTTTCTGCAGTAGTGTCCGTCGGTCCGCTGGTTGTTCTGTTTCCGCTCATCCGCAAGATGCGGACAGCGTCGGCGGGGGAAGAATCGATGCTCCTGTCGCTGTTCAAGTGGACGATACGGTTCGTCATGCACGCGGGTCATGTGCTCGTCGTGACAGGTGTCCTGCTGCTCATCTTCGGACCGTGGCCATGGTATACATCATGGGTGATTGTGACGGTCGGCGTCATGATGCTGTCCATCGTTTTCCTTGCGAGCGGTTTTTCGAAAGTGCTCAGCCGGTTCCCGGATGAGCCTGAAAACCGTGACGGCCTGCTCAGAACACTGAAAGAAACGGCCTGGCGTTACATACTGCTGCTGTTGGTCATGCTCTATCTGATGGTTGCAAAACCATCCTTCTGGTAATTGCACATGAATAAGGCTGCCCGGCGTTTCGATTGCGAAACGTTCCGGACAGCCTTTTTTTCAGTTGGTTGCCGTTTGGGCGTTGATCTCGTCTGTCAGCTCAATCAGCTGGTCGACCAAATCGCCGATATAGGCAATCGTATTTTTCAGCGGCTCTTCCGTCGTAATATCGACACCCGCCATCTTGGATAATTCCGCAGGTGTTTTCGTTCCGCCTGCCTGCAGGACTTTCAGCCAATCCTCCACTGCAGGCTGGCCTTCGTTCAGCACCCGTTTCGACATTTCGGTGGAAATCGTCAGACCGGCACTGTACGTATATGGATAGAGACCCATGTAGTAGTGCGGCTGGCGCATCCACGTCAGTTCAGCACCTTCGTTGATATCCACGGTGTCACCCCAGAATTCTTCCAGTACACTCCGTTTCAGCTTGTTGAGTGTCGCAGCATTGACGCTTCCGCCTTCATCGATGATCTCATAGACCTTCCGCTGGTATGCAGCTTCCAGCAGATGCGTGACAAAGTTATGATAGTATGTCCGGGAAATGATCGAGGAAATGACCCAGCGCTTGAATTTCGGATCATCCGAATTCGACAGCAGGTGGTTGGCCACGAGCATTTCATTCATCGTCGACGGCGCTTCGATGAAATACGTTGACGGACGTGAATTGAAGACGTTCTGATGCTTATGGGCATTGTAGAAATGTCCGGCATGTCCAAGCTCGTGGGCCAGGACGAAGACGTCTTCCATGCTGCCTGTCCAGGAGATCAGGATGTACGGATGTGTACCGTACGGGCTGGAACAGAATGCACCGGTCGATTTCCCTTTGTTCTGGGCGAAATCCGTCCAGCGCTCATCGTACGACCGCTTGACCATATCCAGGTAGTCGTCTCCCATGATCGCGAGGGAATCATGGATATACTTCTTGGATTCCTCCACTGTGATGGTCGGTTCATAGGTCGGATCGAGCGGAATCTTCAAATCTGCGAACGTCATCTTGTCCAGACCGTATTCCTTCTGCAGCAGCTTCGCATATTTCCGCATATGCGGTGCCAGCTCTTCAGTGATCAAGTCTATCTGACGGTTGTACATGGAACGGTCGACTTCCTGGTTGAAGAGCAGGTAATCCGTGATGCTGTCATACCCGCGCAGATCGGATGTGATCTTCTCAATCTGCAGATGCGCATCATATGTCTTGGCTGTCGTATGCTGATAATCACGCAGTTTCTTCGAGAATGCATCGAAAGCTGCCCGGCGCTTGCGTGTATCGGGTTCAGCTTCCCAGCCGCCTTCGAACGTGACGTAACTGAGCGGATACTTTTCCCCGTCCACAGTGAAGTCTTCAAAATCCATATCGACCATTTTCGTCGTGTTGTACAGGCCGTATGGTGCGTCGAAGGCAGCGGAGTAGGCGGCAAGCACTTTCTCGGCTTCCGGATGCAGCCGGTACTGTTTTTCTCGGAGCAGTTCCTTCAAATAGTGGCTGTACTCCTCGGATGTTTCCATCGCGGTCTGCAGTACGTCTTCCGGAAGGGCGAGCAGTTCACTCGTCACGAAAGAGAGCTGACTTCCCACTTTGGCGGCCACGGCCCCGAAATGGCTGTCCCGCATCTGGGTTTCATCGTCTGTCTGATCGACGCTGACTGCCAGATTCGTGAACGTGCCGAGCGGGATGATCTGCATGTAGAGGCTCTCGTATTCTTTCACTGCATCGATAACGTCATCGGCGGATTGGATCTTCCCCTCATACTTCTCTGCAAATCCTTTTACATCCCTCTGCAGTTTTTCAAGTGCTTCTTTGTACGCCTGCTCGGAAGCGAATAAGTCATCTAAATTCCACGTTTCCTGAACAGGGACTTCGGAACGCGGCGGCAATTGTTTAACCAATGGAATCTCTCCTTTATTTCGAATTCTGAACTAATTCCAGTATAAAACAAGCAGACTGAAATGTAAAAAGATTTCGAGACTGTATTACCCGGAATCCGGCCGGTTCGTCAGGATGAACTGCAGAATCCAGTCCATGTCCAGAGAGTCGCCGACGACGGTAAACTGTTCACCTGCTTCAGTAACGATCAGATGGTCTTCGGTCAGGATGGTAATCCGGTTTTCGTCGGTATCCTGCAGTGAAATGGTGAACTGGTTGAAATCCAGATCGCTGACCTCGAGCTGGGTATCAATTTTCTGCACCTCGACCGACTGGAGGAAAGACAGCAGACGGACGATCTCTTCCTTGTCCGTGACAATCCAGGCAGTAGCTTCCGAGCTGACAGGCAGCGGTTTCGTGAACACAAGCTGCTCCACGGAATTCGCCGGTCCCGGGAGAATATCATGGAACCCTTTCACTTGGAATTCCACCATTGATATATACATGGCATACGCGCCGCCGATCAGCAGGCAGACTAACAGCATGGCCCGTAATTTCATCTTCACAGCCCCCTTGGTACGATGGTTACTGCATTATACGCAGCAGATCGACGAGATGATATCGTCCTCCGCCACTACTATATGCAGAAAGGTGCCTGAAAAGTCTCAGAACGATTGTGATATAATAGGAGACACTCAGATGAAAAGGGGGAATTTTCTTGCAGCAGTTTACAGAACACGCAATTCAAGATATGTATCCGGATGACTTTTCGTGGTGTTACGGATGCGGCCGTCTGAATGAGGAGGGGCATCATTTCCGGACAGGCTGGGAAGGGGACAAGACTGTCACATACTATGAACCTCAGGCAGATCAGACGGCAATTCCCGGTTTCGTCTATGGCGGACTCATCGCATCCATGGTCGACTGCCACGGTACTGGCTCTGCGTCACTTGCACTGCATCGGAAAAACGGGTTCGAGCCGGAAAGCGCCGAGACGCCGCCACGCTTTGTCACCGCTTCACTTTCTGTCAACTTCCTGAAACCGACACCCCAGGGACGGAGGCTGAAAGCTGTCGGAACTATCGAAGAGATCCATCCTAAGAAGTTCAAAGTGTCTGTGGAGGTTTTTGCGGACAGCGAACTGTGTGCAAACGGGGAAGTGACGGCAGTCGTGATGCCGGCATCGTTCGGTGCGAAATAAGTTGAATCCTTTTGTGTGTTCATCCGTAGAATCCAGTATAGAGAGTAAGGGAAGGGTGAATACCTATGGAAGCAAAAGGACTTAAAATATTGGTGCATGCCAGCGCATTCTTTGCGCCGTTCCTCGTACCGTTTGTCGTCTATCTGGTCAGTCCGGATCTGCAGGTGAAACGGATGTCCGTACAGGCGCTGCTGTTCCAGCTTGTGATGGGGGTGCTCATCACGGTATCCATCATCTTTTCGTTCGTGCTCATCGGACTGCCGTTTCTTGTCATCTTCGGTCTGATGACACTCATCGTGCCGATCATCGCTATCGTCAAAGCCATCAATGATGAGCCGTATAACTATCCGATCGTCGGACGCTGGTTCTGACGGCCGGATGTACAGAAGACTTCCCGGGACTGTATTTGTCTCCGGGAAGTTTTTCTTTTATAATAATTGGAAGCGTTTGCATTGTATTTGACGCTTTGAAATAGAGTGTTGGAAAGAGAAGAAAGGGAGGGAGAATGTTGAAGATCCGTTTCAATTTGGTTACGCAGATATTTGCGGCGTTTGTCCTTGCAATTATTCTCGGGAGTATTTTCGGCAGTAAAATCGATTTCCTGCAGCCGCTGGGGGATCTGTTCCTGCGTCTCATCAAATTTGTCATCGCACCTCTGATCCTTTCGACACTGGTTGTCGGTGTCGCAAGCATGTCCGATCCGAGACAGCTCGGACGGATCGGTGTAAAGACGATCATCTACTACCTCGGAACCACTGCGGTGGCGATCATTATCGGATTAGGAGTCGCGCTCCTCATGAGTCCCGGAAAAGGTGTCGATATCCCGGCCGGAGAAACGGCCGTGCCGGAAGCGGCTGCTGCTGAACCGCAGAGCGCCGTCGATACACTGCTGAATATCGTCCCGACCAATCCGTTTGAAGCACTGGCCACCGGAAATATCCTGCAGATCATCTTCTTTGCACTGTTCCTCGGTATCGCCATTACGATGATCGGCGAGAAAGCGTCGCCGGTACTGCGGTTCTTCGAAGGGTTTGCGGAAATCATGTATAAAGTGACAGGGATCATCATGCGTGTCGCGCCGATCGGGATACTCGGACTCATGGCGCCGGTTGTCGGACAGTACGGTCTGTCGGTGCTGATGCCGCTTCTGAAAGTGGTGCTGGCTGTCTATATCGCATGCGTTGTCCATGCGCTCGTCGTCTATTCCCTTGCCGTGAAGACGCTCGGCAAGATGAGCCCCGTCACGTTCTTCAAAGGGATCTTCCCGGCAGCACTTGTTGCGTACAGCACAGCGAGCAGTGCGGGCACTCTGCCGGTGACTATCAAAAATACGACCGAGAACCTCGGTGTGCCGAAACGGGTTGCCAGTTTCGTACTGCCGCTCGGTGCGACCATCAATATGGACGGCACAGCGATCTACCAGGGGGTCGCAGTTGTGTTCATCGCTCAGTTCTTCCATCTTGAGCTTACGTTCCTGCAGCTGCTGACAGTGGTGCTGACGACCGTCCTGGCTTCGATCGGTACTGCCGGCGTGCCGGGAGCCGGAATGATCATGCTGGCGATGGTACTCAATTCCGTCAATATGCCGCTCGAAGGGATCGCGCTGATCGCCGGAATCGACCGGGTCCTGGATATGATGCGCACGTCTGTCAATATTGTGGGCGATGCGTCCGCAGCTGTCTGTGTTGCCGGTTCCGAGAAGGGATTGATCCCGGCGGCCGCGGCAGACGAGTAATTGAATCATAAGGAAGACGCTTCTTCTCCCATCTGGGGAGGGGGCGTCTTTTTTCAGCTCTGTCTGTAAAGTATTGCAGTGCTCGGACATATACTTGCAGTATCACATTTGCAGGAGGTGCGATCATCCAATTGGCATATCGTATTCTGATCCAGATCGGCAGCTGTATGCTGATCGCGCTGGGACTCAACGGGTTCCTCGTGCCATTCGGCCTGATGGAAGGCGGAGCGCTCGGCATCAGTCTTATCATCCATTACCTATCCGGCATGAAAGTCGGTTTGATGTTTCTGGTTATCAGTCTTCCTATCTTCCTGATGGCTTGGATTTGGCATCGCCCATTCTTCTATAACGGAATCCACGGTATGCTCGCCTCCTCGCTGATTATCGACCTGCTGGCTCCGGTACGCTCTATTTCCGATGCAGTCAGTATCGGACCGGCTGCGAGTGCAGTCTGCGGAGGTCTGCTGATCGGCCTGGGCACCGGTATCTTACTGCGTTCAGGAATCAGTATCGGCGGGACGGATCTGCTTGCACAGCTGCTGGCGAACTGGATGAGACTGAATACAGGTTTCGTGATCCTGCTGTTCGATCTTTGTATCGTCACAGCAGGCAGTCTGCTCATTCCGGGTATTTCCATACTGCTGTCGACAGCCACCGTCCTCTCTGTCGGGGGAATGATCAGCCTGATCGTCTGGGGGTTCCCGGAGAACAGGCCGGCAGCAGTACGGCGGATCCTTCAGTCGTCGGATGCCGGCTGATCTGCCGACTTGAAACACTGGTGGACGTCCACCGTATTGACGATTAGCAGCAAGGTGACAAGCAGAAGGGAACACCAGAACAGTCCCGGCTCACTGAATGGATGGACTTCACGCCGTGTCCCTTCGTAAATGGCTTCCAGACTGCGTGAAAAGAGGTCCTTGTCGAGCAACAGGGGGAACAACGTGCATGTCCAGCTCATATTCACGAGGAGGTTCACAGCTGCCAGTTTCTTGGAGTGTTTTCCCTCAAGCGACCAATAAGCCCCTACTGTAATATCGATCACTGCCAAAATCAGCACAAGCGGCAGGTAGAAAGAGAGGGCGAGTTCATCCGCTTCGCTCATACAATCACATCCTTCAAGAAAATTGTTGACAAAAGAACGGGTGGTTAACCATACGGGTGATTAAAAATACAAGACAGTCCGCTTTGATGTTACAGACCCCGAAAGTAGGGTAACTGATGAGTATCTGATTATTTAGGAGTCGTTGCCAATGGAAAAGAAGTTTTGGAAAAACCCTGTATTCGGCATCTCGGCAGCCGTCATCTTCATCCTGGTCCTGCTAGGTGCAATCTGGGCCGAGGAGTTCGGTGTCATCGCCGATAAGCTTTATAATTTCACGACAAGGAGTTTTGGCTGGTTTTATCTGCTCGTCGTATTCGGTCTGATTGTCTTCCTAGTAGGACTTGCTATCAGCAAATACGGAGCGATCCGTCTCGGCGGTGATGAGGAACGGCCCGATTATCCGTTCTTTACGTGGATCGGGATGCTGTTTTCAGCAGGTTTCGGTGTCGGGCTCGTCTTCTATGGCGTCGCCGAACCGATGAGCCATTACATAAGCGCACCCGTGTCAGGTGTGCAGCCGAACAGTGAGGAGGCTGCGAGACTGGCGATGGGCTATTCGTTCTTCCATTGGGGTGTTTCCCAATGGGCGATTTTCGGCCTGGTCGGCCTGGTCATCGCGTTCCTGCAGTTCCGGAAAAAAAGGGACGGGCTGGTTTCCACAGCCCTTGAACCGATTGTCGGTTCCAACAAATATTTGAAAGGCGGCATCGATTCCCTGGCTGTCATTGCGACAGTGATGGGGATTGCCACATCACTCGGACTCGGCGTCCTGCAGATGAGCGGCGGGCTGGAGTATGCATTCGACATCAAGAATACGTTCTTCGTCCAGTTCATCATCATTGCAGTCGTATTCGCTGCGTACATGCTGTCTGCCTCCAGCGGGCTGAACAAAGGGATCCGATACTTGGGGAATTTCAACTTGGGACTCGCAATCGCCCTGCTGGCCTTTTTCTTCATTGTCGGCCCGAAGGTTTTCATTCTCGACAGTTTCACGCTTGCGATCGGTGACTATATTACGAATTTCATCCAGTACAGCCTGCGTCTGCAGCCATACGGCGAAGGGACCTGGGTCCAGAAGTGGACGATCTTCTATTGGGCCTGGACGATCGCCTGGTCGCCATTCGTCGGCGCATTTGTCGCCCGTGTTTCGAAGGGGCGCACGATCCGTGAATTCATCGTCGGGGTCATGGTGATCCCGCCGGTCTTCGCCTGCATGTGGGTTGCGACGCTGGGCGGTACAGCGCTGTACAGTGACTTGAAGAATGGTACGAAGATCGGGGAGGCGGTCGGACAGGATGTAACGTCCGCATTGTTCGAGACATTCCAGCACATGCCATTCACCGGATTGCTGACGATTTTGGCGCTCGTTCTTATTTTCACTTTCCTTATTACATCTGCGGATTCAGCGACGTATATATTGGGGAGTATGACAACACGCGGCAGTCTGATGCCGCCGATGGCTGTAAAGCTGACATGGGGCGTTCTTATGGCGGCAATCGCAGGTGTGCTTCTCAAAGCGGGGGGTCTCGAGGCCCTGCAGTCCGCTTCGCTCGTATCGGCGCTGCCCTTCTGTCTGTTCCTGATCATCATGCTGTTCGCGCTGGTGAAGATGCTGAAAAAGGAACCGATCACGGTGAGGCCGAGAGACGTTCGCCGGTTCGAGCGCATCGAAGCGGAATACAGGAAGAGGAAAGAGAAGGGCAAGAAGAAGTAACCGGCTCATGCAAAAAAAGGTCCCGTTCCTGTTCAGGAAGCGGGACCCTTTTTGTGTGTATGATCTGCAGGTACTGAGATCTCCTTCTTTTCCGGCAGGACGAGGCAGTTCAGCTGGCCGCCGAATACAGCGCCGCCATCTATGCCGATAATCGAATTGGCACCGAAAAAAATGTGATGGGAATCCGGGTCGCCATGCAATCCGGACACCGGGGTATGGCCGAAGACGATTGTTTTCGGCCCTGCATATTTGCTGTGGAACTCGTCGCGTATCCAGACAAGGTCATAGGGATCCGTTTCCGCCAGCGGCACGTCCGGTTTCACACCGGCATGGACAAAGACCGTATCCTCTTCCTCCATGTAAACGGGAAGCCTTTGCAGGAAAGCCAGATGCCTGGCCAGAACGGCATCCGACAGGACAGGCTGGATGAATTCCTCTTCATCTCTGAACAGAAAGGATTCCGGTTCGAACCCGTAGCTTTTCAGTGTGGCATCGCCGCCGTTCCGGCCGGTCCAGTTGCGCCAAGTCCGTTCGTGTCCTTCGGTCAATGACCGGATCATCATGTGTTCATGATTGCCCTGCAGTGCGACAGCCCCGTTTTTGACGAGCTGGATGACACGGTCCACTACACCTTTGGAATCCGGCCCGCGGTCTATATAATCGCCGAGCAGGATCAGACGGTCCTTCCCCGCGATGTACTCCGCTTTCTCAAGCAGAGCATCCAGCATCCCGGCTTCCCCGTGGATATCACTGATCACTAACGTCCGCTGCATGGATTTCCACCTCTCCTTCTATATAATCAGCATAGCAGGAGAGTGTGGAATGTGGCAAACGATGCCAGACGGTCCGGCCGTTAAAGGAACGGGATGAACCGCTGCAGCGGACTGTTCTCGGGAATGATACGTTCCAAGTCTTTCAGCGCAATTGGGAAGTAGGGGAAGCCCCACACGTACGGGGTGATTTCATACAGCTGGAAGAAGACGACGAGTGAGGTGTCCGCCAAATAGAAATCCTGGTCGCGCCGGATACCGGTGAATGGGGGATCGAGCAGGTCCACATCCCATTGGTCGATCTTTTTACGGACGATCTCCGAGATCGGTTTCTCGAACTCCTGGGAACCGAACAGGTCATGCAGTGAATATTTTTTACCGGTTGTTGTATCAAATGTCAGCGGTTTGACGACAGTCATCCCGTGCGCCCCCCCTGTAAATGAGTAGGCGATCAGCGTCAGGCTCAGAATATCGCGTTCATTAGTCTTCACTTCATAGTAAACGATCAGTTCCACAAGATTCGGATCATAATAATTCTGGTCGATGAGCAGCTGGTTCAGCGCATCCCGGATTTGGGTGTTCAGGCTATGCTGGACAGCAGGGAGATGGGGCAATAGGACTTCTGGATAGACGATTGAAACGGAAGGGGACGGATTCGGCAGCGGCCGGGATGTGACCAGTACAGGATTGTTCCTCAAGACATCATCCTTTCTCTATTCTCCATTGTATGTAGATGGGTCTTGCAGCATGACCTCATACGAAAACAGCCGCCCCGGGGTTGGGGACGGCTGTTCGTCAGGTGTCAGCGTTTTTTGCTCATCTCGTCGTGCATGAGATCGATGTTGTAGTTCAAGTATTTCACATACGTATCGATTTCCTCGCCGGGATCTCCGATTTCGTCCGAATAGATCGGTTTGTCTGCGATCGGGACACCGGTCTCTTTCGATACAGTTTCCATCGGACGAGTGTCGACGTTCGACTCAACGAACAGGACAGGAACCTTATGCTCTTTGATGAAGTGTACGAGATCCTTGATCTGTTTCGGGGAGCCGTTCTCCTCTGTGTCGATTTCCCAGATGAACGCTTCCTTCAGTCCGTAGTGGGCCGCCATGTACTGGAATGCCCGTTCACTCGTCACGAGTGTCCGGTTCTCCTCTGGGATGTCATTGATGCGGTCCTCGTATTCCTTATCAATCTCTTTCAGGCGGGCGATATACTCCTCACCCGTCTTTTCGATTTTGTCGCTGTCTGTCGGATGTTTCTCTTTCAGGATGCGTGTAATATCCTCCGCCATCTTGACTCCGACACCGGGATCGATGAACGCATGCGGGTTCATCTCTTCATCACGTCCGTCCGCTCCTGATAAGTACATCGGTTCCACATGCTCTGTCAGGTTGAAGATGTTTTCATCTTTCTGATGGACGGAGTCCGTCAGTTTTTTGAACCAGCCGTGTTCGCCGCCTTCCAGGTTCAGTCCGTTATAGAGGAGGACGTCCGCGTCAGTAGCTGCTTTGATATCGTTCGGAAGCGGTTCGTATTCGTGCGGATCCGTTCCGGATGGCACCAGGTTATGCACTTCCACATAATCGCCGCCGATCTGACGGACCATATCCGCGATGATCGTGAAAGAGGTGACGACTTTCAGTTTGCCGCCGCTGTCCTTGTTGTCACCCGACGCGGATGACACATCTTTACCGCTTCCGCAAGCGGCAAGCAGGAATACTGCCATGAGCGAAAGGCCCAGCCATGTTGCTAACTTCTTCATAGATACTTCTTTCCCTTCTCTGTCTGAAATTATAGTGAAGTGCTGTGTGCCGAAGCAGACAGCCCATACTTCCTTATCTTACGCCGCAGATTTGCGGGGGTTCTTCGAACGGAAATACTGAGTGATGAGTCCCTGTTGCGGCGAAAACAAAAATGCCAGGATGAAGATCGACGTCGTTGCCAGTGCAATGACAGGACCTGACGGCATGTTGTACAAGAAACTGAAGTACAGGCCGATCACCGCTGACAATGCACCGAAGAATGACGCCAGCACAACCATGGCGGACAGGCGGTTCGTCAGCAGATACGCAGCGGATGCCGGCGTGATCAGCATGGAAACGACGAGAATGACACCTACCGTCTGGAGTGAAGCGACTGTCACCAATGTCAGCATGAACATGATCGCATAGTGGATGAATCGTACGTTCAGCCCGTAGGCTGCCGCCATTGTTTCGTCGAAGCTCGACACTTTCAATTCTTTGAAGAACAGGAATACGGTGACGATGATGATGACGCCGATCACGAGGGTGATCCACATATCCGAATCACGGACGGACAGAACGTTTCCGAACAGGATCTGCGTCAAGTCTGTCGCACTTTTCGCCTTCGTAATCAAAATGATACCGAGCGCGAAGAAGGCGGAAAACACGATACCGATCGCAGAGTCGCTTTTGATGCGGCTGTTCTGGCTGATTGCGCCGATTCCGAATGCGGTCAGCACGCCGGTCAGGACTGCACCATAGAAGTAGTTGATGCTCAGCATGTAAGAGATGGCCACACCCGGCAGGACGGCGTGTGAAATGGCATCCCCCATCAGCGCCATGCCCCGCAGGACGATGAAACTGCCGATCACTCCGCAGATGATCCCGACCATGACGGATGTGATGAACGCCTTTTGCAGAAATGCATAATTGAACAGATCATGTATGAACTCCATTACACCTGAACCTCCACATCGTCGAACATTGTCATCGGGCGGTTATATGCCCGTGTCATATTTCTCTCCTGGAACACCTGGTCGACAGGACCAGCGCCGATCAGTTCCCGATTCATGAGGATCAGTTCATCGAAGTAACTTTTCACTTTGGATAGGTCATGGTGGACGACGAAGACGGTCTTGCCCTGCTCCTTCAGTTTCCTGAGGATATTGATGATCACTTCCTCACTGGATACGTCGATACCGACGAACGGTTCATCCAGGAAAAAGTAGTCGGCTTTCTGTGCAAGTGCCCGAGCGAGAAAGACCCGCTGCTGCTGACCGCCTGACAGTTCCCCGATCTGCCGGTCCGCGAAGTCCTGCATGCCGACCTGCTTCAGGCAATCCATTGCCCATGCTTTGTCTTGCTTGCTGGGTCTGCGGAACAATCCGAGTTTCGGATAGGTGCCAAGCAACACGGTATCCTTCACGACGATCGGGAAGTTCCAGTCGATGTTGGACCGCTGCGGTACATATGCGATAATTTTCCGTTTCCGTTCGATCGGTTCACTGCCGATCTGGACAGTTCCATTGTCTTTTTTGATGAGGCCGAGCATCGCTTTCATTAACGTCGACTTTCCGGCGCCATTCGGACCGAGAACGCCGATCAGGCTGCCGGGCGCGAAAGTGAAGGACACATCCTGCACGACTTGTTTGCCTGAATAAGAGACGGAAATATGATTTGCCGTTATGGGTTCAGTCATCTTTGTTCCTCCTGTTGATCAATATATTTTTCCTTCGTGCAACTTTTTAGCAAATGTTCGCCCTTTGTTGGAATGTGAAGGGCAGCACGTAGTTTTTCATCGTATGCACGATTGTGCCGAATTGTTCATCATCCAGCATACTGCAAACAGTTTCCTTTGCGCAACTTTAAGTTTCCTCTGTGCAACTTTCAACAGTATAAAACATCGGATTTCACATGTAAAGCGGAAAGTAAAAATTTTTAGAATGGTTGCTTTTCTGTGTAACGTCCTGCAGCGTAGGGGAGGAGTGGCTGTACCTGTTTGCGAAACACCGGAAATCGGATAAACTGGAAGGAGACTTATAGGAAAAGAGGCATCCACATGAAAATCTTCCATACAGCGGACTGGCATCTCGGCAAAGTGCTGCAGGGGGTCTCACTGCTCGCAGAACAGCGCTTCGTCCTGGAGCAGTTCATCGAAGCGGTACGACAGGAAAAACCGGACGCTGTCATTATCGCCGGAGATCTGTACGACCGGTCCGTCCCCCCTGCAGATGCTGTCAACCTACTTGATGAAGTGCTTTGGACACTGACTGTCGACCTTGAAACACCGGTTCTTGCGGTAGCAGGCAACCACGACAGTCCGGCGCGGCTCCAGTTCGGCAGCCGGCTGATGAAGCGGACAGGCCTTTACATAGCAGGGAAACCCGAAAGCGATGGCGGCTGCATGACGGTTGAGATGGCGGATGAAAGCGGCCCCGTCGTCTTCCATTTGATCCCATTCGCCGATCCATCGGTCATCCGCAATTTGACGGGGGACGGCACAGTGGACAGCCATCACAGCGCGATGGAGAAAGTTATACAGAAAATCGGTGAGCTGGATGGCAATGCGCGCCACGTAGCTGTCGCCCATGCTTTCGTGACACCCGGCGGGAAGGCGGAGGAGAATACGAGTGATTCGGAACGGCCGCTCGCAATCGGGGGGGCAGAGTATGTCGCAGCCGATCTGTTCAGGAGATTCCATTACACAGCGCTCGGTCATCTGCATCAGGCCCATTTTGCGGGAGACGAAACGGTCCGGTACGCAGGATCGCCGATGAAATATTCCATCTCGGAAGAACATCATAGAAAAGGGTTTTTAGTTGTGACGATTGACGGGGATGGCAACACGGAAGTGGAGAAACGAGAGCTGTATCAGAATCGGGATATCCGTACGGTGAAGGCGCTGATGGAAGACCTGCTGAAATTTGAACGGAGTGATGATTATGTTTTCGTCAAACTTCTCGACACGGCGCCGGTGCTCTCCCCAATGGAAAAAGTGCGGTCGGTCTTTGCGAATGCCATGCATGTGGAACGGGTTGTGAACCGGCCGCTCCCTGATGGGGGAGTCTCGCGTGTTTCCGATATCGAACGCCTCGATGACCGATCGCTGTTCCGGTCGTTCTATGGAGAAATGACCGGCAGGCAGCCAGATGAAGAAACAGAAAAAATACTTGATGAAGTATTCCAGGAACTGCTGGATGGAGAGGAGCGGAACGGATGAGACCCGACCAGTTGACGATGACAGCATTCGGACCGTACCGTGATACGGAGACAGTGGATTTCACCAAGCTTAAGGAATATGGGCTGTTCGCCGTTTCGGGTGCCACAGGCGCAGGCAAGACGACAATCTTCGATGCGATCTGTTTTGCATTGTACGGACAGGCAAGCGGAGAGGATCGGACCGATATCCGCGCACTTCGCAGCGATTTTGCAAGAAACGATGTGCAGACAACAGTGGAATTGGTATTTTCACTGCAATCCCGCCGGTTCCGTGTATTCCGGCAAGTTCCCTATACGAAGGAAGGCAACAAGAGCGAAACGGGCGGTAAGGTCGAGTTTTACGAACTGACCGACCAGGGGGAACTGCCGGCTGTCGACCGTCAGATCGTCTCAGAAGTGAACAGGAAGGTCGAGGAGCTGATCGGCTTCACCTTAGCCCAGTTCAGCCAGATCGTCATGCTGCCGCAAGGGGAGTTCCGAAAGTTCCTGACATCGGATACGGAAAACAAAGAGATGATTTTGCGGAAGATCTTCAAGACGGAACGGTACCGGAACCTTGCAGATAAACTGAAGGTGAGGAAAGACGCCCTGGACAATGAATTACGTTCGTCACGTCTCACGATGGAACAGCTGGCGGCACATCTGCCGGGTGCCTTTCCGGAACGGGAATCGCGGCTGCACACCGAACTGAAGTCGGCATCCATCCATTATCACCGTCTGCTCGATGCACTGCAGGAGGAGGCGGATCATTACAGGGAGCAGTCGAAACAGAACAGTGACCGCTATAAGCGTGAGTATGAAGCCCACGGGAAAGCCCAGCAGGAATTCTCTTCAGCCGCTTCGCTGAACAGCCAATTCGACAATCTGGAAAAGAACAGAGCGGAGCGGCTTCGGCTGCAGGGGCAGGAGGAAGCAGTGCAGGCAGCACGGCTGCAGTTGAAAAAGGCGGAACATGCCGCCATCCTCGAAACGGCAGAACAGCGGGCAGCCGAAACCGCTGCCGAGATGAAAAAGCGGAAAGAAGAGCTCAGACTGGCCGAAGAAAAGCTTACGATTGCACAGCTTGCTGCATCTGAAGCGGAGGATCGCTGGAAAAGAGAACAGCTGAAAACTCCCCAGCGCGACGAAGCAGGGAAACAGCTCCTCACACTGCAGTCATACATGCCGGCGGTCCGGGAGCTGGAACAGCGGAAGTCGGAGATCATCCGTCTTGAGAAGCAGGCTGCTGAAGAACAGCAGCGCGCGATGAAGATGGCCGCCGATCTGCAGCGTGCAGCTGCTGGAACCGCAGAACTGAAGAATAGCATGCAGCAATTGGAACAGTCCGCAGAAGGATATGAAATTCTGCTTGAGCAGCTGAATCATGCCAGGGAGAGCCACAAACAAATCAGCGATTATATAGCTCTCCAACACACGGTCAGCAAAGTTTCACAGCAGGCAGCAGACTTTGAAAAGACCTACAGGGAGCTGAAGCTGAAACAGGACACTTTGGAGTCGGAATGGCTGTCCGATCAGGCGGCACTGCTCGCTGCTTCTCTCGAAGACGGACAGCCGTGCCCTGTGTGCGGCAGCGCCCATCATCCTGCAGTGCAGGAAAGCGGAGCGACTCATGAAGTGACACGGGAAGTGCTCGAACAGACGAAACAGCAGACAGCTGCTGCATATGAACAGTTCCAGACTGTGAAAGTACGGCTTGAGAACGGGCGGGCTGAGTTGGCTGAAGCAGAAGTGCAGTTAGGTGCAAAGCCGGATGACGGCTGGGCGCAGGGAGCTTTGGAAACTGTACAGAAAACGGAAGCCCGCCTCGAAAAGAAAAAGCAGGCGAGAGGGAGTTTGCAAGCCGTACGAATTAAATACGAAAACGAAAGCAGCTCGCTCGCTGCCCTCCAAACCGCTGCCGCTGATAAGGAGAAGCAGGCTGCGGCAGTCGCCGCTGATCTGGAGAAAGCAAGATCGGTATTAGAGGCGACCATCCACAATGTCCCCCAAGACTTCCGCAGCGTTGAAACTCTTGAACAGGAAATCACTGCTCAGCAGGAGCTGAAGAAGCGGCTGGAGCAAGCATGGGAAAAAGCTCAAGCCGAGCGGCAGTCGGCGGCTGAGGCGCTGTCCTCCGCCCGGTCGGCATTCCAATACACCGAGCAGGCGTCTGAGGAGTCGATACTTAAGCAGCAGCAAGCGGCCGGCCGGTTCGCAGAGTCGCTCAGCACATCGATTTTTGAGAGTGAAACGGATTATCGGAACAGCAAGCGCACCGCTGCGCAGCGTGATAAGCTCGCTTCAGCAATCCAGGACTTTGAAGTGGCATGGCGGACCGTAAACGGTGCAGTCACCGAATTGGAACAGAGATTGGACGGAAAGCAGCGGGCGGATACGGAGCAGATGGAAGAGCGGATCAAGCAGCACAAGCTGTTGTACGAGCAAGCCTATGCGCAGTCCCTTTCCGACAGCCATCTTGCAAAATCAGCAGAGGAGGCCAGGACGAAACTGGCAGCTCTCCTCGAGGAACAGGGCAGCCTCGAGCAACGGCATGGCCGCACAGCGGAACTGCACGATTTGGTAAGAGGGCAGAATGACCGCAAGCTGTCGTTCGAACGCTATTTGCAGACGGAATACTT
This sequence comes from Sporosarcina trichiuri, assembly GCF_030406775.1. Lineage (NCBI taxonomy): Bacteria > Bacillati > Bacillota > Bacilli > Caryophanales > Caryophanaceae > Sporosarcina > Sporosarcina trichiuri. The sequence continues at coordinate 480,047 of NZ_CP129119.1, forward strand.
GGAGCGTATCCTGAGTGCAGCAAACGGCAGGCTGGATAGTTTGTCGAACGGCCAGTTCCAGCTCATGCACAGCGACCGGCAGGAAAGCAGAGGCAGGCAGAGCGGACTCGGAATCGATGTCTATGACGGATACACAGGCCAGCATCGTGATGTCAAGACGCTGTCCGGCGGGGAAAAATTCAATGCATCACTCAGTCTTGCACTCGGCATGGCGGATGTCATTCAAAGTTTCCAAGGGTCCATTTCCGTGGAAACAATGTTCATTGACGAAGGATTCGGTTCGCTGGATGAGGAATCACTGCAGAAAGCGATCGACACACTTGTCAATCTCCAGAAAGACGGCAGGATGATCGGCGTCATTTCGCATGTCGCAGAACTGAAAGAGGCATTTCCGGCAGTGCTCCGCGTGCAGAAGAGTGTCGAAGGGCACAGTCATACTGAAATTATTATCCAATGAGCATTGTAAATTTAAACCGCGGCTTGCTTTTTAGCAGGCCGCGGTTTATGATGTAGACCTGCAATATATCGCATACAACTATCAGTCATCGTTGGAAGGAGTTCCATATGGATCGTAAATTACCGCTGTCATCGCTTATTGTCATTGGAACCATGCTGTTCGCATTATTTTTCGGAGCAGGGAACCTGATTTTCCCTGCTCAGCTTGGCCAGGAGGCGGGCACCAGCTTCTGGCCCGCAGTCATCGGCTTTCTGATCACCGGTGTAGGACTTCCGCTGCTCGGGATCCTGGCGATCGGATTTTCAGGAAGCGCCAATCTGCAGGAGCTGGCAAGCCGCATCCATCCTGTCTATGCGGTCATCTTCACTTCAGCGCTGTACCTGACGATCGGTCCGTTCTTTGCGGCCCCCCGGACGGGCGCAGTAGCTTTCGATATAGGGGTTGTGCCATTTTTAGGCAGGTCGGATCCGTTCGTCCCAAGACTGCTGTTCACCGCCGTTTTCTTCGGTCTGACAATCTGGCTGTCTCTGAATCCGCAGAAGATCGCCGATCGAGTCGGCAAGTTCCTCTCACCGGCGATCATCGTCCTGCTGCTCTTCCTGCTGGCGGCTGCCTTGTGGAAGCCGATGGGCTCGTTCCAGCAGCCGGGTGAAGCGTATGCTTCCGGTGCGTTCGGCACCGGATTCACGGAAGGGTATAATACGATGGACGCGCTCGCTTCACTCGTGTTCGGGATCATTGTCATCACAGTTGTCCGTTCCATGGGTGTTAAGTCGAAAAAGGGGTTCATGGGTGCCACTATGAAAACCGGATTCGTGGCAGCTTCATGTCTCGGAGTCCTCTATTTGGGCATCGCATTCCTCGGAGCCAGCAGTGTCTCATCACTCGGCGTACTTGAGACAGGAGGGGCTGTGCTCACCGAAGTGGCTGTTCACTATTTCGGACAGGCCGGCCTCGTACTCCTGGCTGTTGTCATCCTGCTCGCGTGCCTGACGACAAGTATCGGTCTTATGACGGCTTGCGGCGAGTATTTCCATACGCTTATTCCGCGGATGTCCTACAAAACGATCGTTACAGTGTTCACAACGTTCTGCTTTGTGATCTCGAATATCGGGCTGGCCAATATCATCACCTACTCCGTACCGGTGCTGATGTTCTTGTATCCGCTCGCGATAACACTGATGCTGCTGACGTTTGTATCCCCGCTGTTCGGGCATGCAAGGATCGTATACGTGGCAGTAACGGCTGTTGCCATGCTGGTCAGTATCGTGGACGGTCTGGCAGCACTCGCGGACACTTTGCCGGGTGGCCGTCTCGAGTCCATCACTGCCCCCGTTGTCCGCTTCTACAGCGATGTCCTGCCGTTTTACAATGACGGTCTCGGCTGGCTCGTCCCTTCCATCGCAGCCATCGTCATTTTTGGTGTCATCGCCAAAGCGGCAGGCGGGACATCCGGTCATACAAATAATGAGAAGACGAATACCGCAAGCTGATCGGCAAAGAATTCAACAGCAAACAAACCGCATGGACCCGATAAATATCGGGACCATGCGGTTTATTGATGTCTTCGGAAACTAGACTTTCAAAGATTTGAATTCGTTGATCGCCCGCAGCCAGTTTCCGCGCATATAGGCGGAAGCCTGCTCGGCTTGTTTATTCTCCAGCATGGAGATGATTGTCTCATGCTCTTCGATCGACTTTTCCGTAAGGATGATCGAATTATGGAAAAACAGTCTGCGGACATGGGCCTGCAGCGATTCTGTGATCGATGAGATATACGAATTCGCTGCTGCATCGACGATAAGCTGGTGGAATGATTCATCGATTTTCAGTGCGTTGAAATAATCCTCGTTGCGGACGGATTCAGCGAATTCGCTGTTCAGACGTTTGAGGTCTTGGATCATTTGATCCGATATGACCGGGGCTGCGAGCTCCGCGGCAAGTGCCTGAAGGGCGGCCAGCGGCGGCAGCAGCTCGGTGATGGAGTCCTTTTCGACGTCCGTCACTTGGGTCGCCTTTCCCGGATACATTTTGACGAATCCCTGCACTTCCAGCAGCTGCAGCGATTCACGGATCGGCGTGCGGCTGACGCCGAGTGCTTGGGCGAGTTCACTATCGACGAGCTTTTCCCCAGATTTCAGCGTGCCGTCGATGATCCATTGCTGCAGCTGATTGAAGGCGCTTTCTTTTGCCGTCTGTCTTGCAGGCTTTTTATGGTCTTGTGGTATTGGCATTGAATTCACCATCCTGATCTGACATTCATTCTACAGTATACCGTATTTTGACACCGGTTTGAACAGTCATCGGCAAATGTTTCTGACGCTTGTAACATTCGGTTTGTTTTTGTAACCGGAATGGAGGTTACCTGTAACATCGCTGTAATATTGGGCTGTTAATCTATACCCAGACTTAAAAAAGGGAGCGGAGCTTTTGAAGAAACTTATTTTCACATTCATCTTAGCTACGGCACTATTAGTCAGCGGATCACATGAAAGTTCGGCGGCAGCGTCGTCCTACAAGGTAAAAAAGGGAGATACCCTATACAAAATTTCACGGACGTATAACGTTTCAGTAGGCAATATCATGAAATGGAACGGTCTCAAATCGACTGTTATCTATCCGAATCAGAATTTACGGGTCGTAAGCGGCGGTACTGCGTCAGCAGCGAAAGCACCTGCTAAGAAACCTGCGAAAACACCGTCACGTTCAAATGATGATACAGTGACAAAAGAATTCATCGCCAATGCATCAGCCTATACGGCTTCTTGCCGCGGATGCTCTGGCATCACGAAAACAGGCTTGAATCTTAAGAAAAATCCTTCACTTAAAGTGATTGCAGTCGATCCGAACGTCATCCCGCTCGGTTCGAAAGTATATGTGGAAGGCTATGGATATGCAGTCGCCGGCGACATCGGCGGCGCTATCAAAGGCAACCGTATCGATGTCTTTGTACCGACACACAGCCAGGCGATCCAGTGGGGACGCAAGAATGTACGGGTGAAGGTACTGAACTGAATAAATGAATGAGGCCAGCTGCGAACCTGCAGTTGGTCTTTTTTTACCCGTAAAGGTACACTGATAATCATATAAGGAGGGATTGTATGGAACTCTACATCGTTACAGGCGCATCGAAAGGGATTGGTGCAGCCTGTATGGAAGTATTACAGCAACAGGGGAAGACCGCAATCGGCATCGCCCGCAGCAACCCGGGCGGTCATGAGCATTTTGAAGAAATCGATCTGACAGAACGCAGCCAGCGGCAGGGTGCCATTGAACGGCTCCTGTCGCCTTACTTGCATGAGGCCGAATCATTCACACTCATCAACAATGCGGGAACAGTGGAGCCGGTTGGAAAGGTGGGCGCCCTCTCAGCTGATGGTATCCGCCAGGCGATCGAGCTGAACCTGTCTGCACCGATCGAACTGTGCAATGAGTTCATCGAAGTGCTGGCACGCACAGATGCAAAGAAGCGGATTGTCAATATTTCATCCGGAGCGGGCCGCAGTGCAATGGAAGGATGGGGAGTCTACTGTACAACGAAGGCGGGACTCGACCGGTTTTCCGAGGTCGTCCGCCTGGAACAGAAGCGCGCGGAATTCCCGGCAGGCATCGTATCCATTGCGCCGGGCATCATTGACACGGACATGCAGAAGACGATCCGGTCCAGTGAACAGGAAGGGTTCCCGCTGCTCGGAAAATTCATCGACTACAAAGAGTCCGGCCAGCTGAGCAGTCCCGAAGACACGGCAGAACGTCTTCTGAACTGGATTACCCGTTCCGATCTGACAGAGACGGAAGTCATCAGCCGCTTGAATTGAAGAAGACCGCTGCCCGCAAGTTGCCGGGCAGCGGTCTTTCGTTTGGCTTCCTTGAATCAGCGTGCGGATTTTTCTATCAGCAGAAGAAACGGGGGCCGCTGCCGGGTGTTGACGGTCTCATACCGGATCACCTGGAATTCTTTCGAATCCAGTGCTTGTACCAGTTCCAGGACTGCATCCCGTTCCGCCGCGCCGCCGGGATGTCCGTCGTAGACAGCGACCGATACCATGCCGCCTGGTTTCAGCAGGCGGAGTGCAGTGCGGATCGCAGGGACGGTCGATTCCGCTGCTGTGATGATGGAGCGGTCCTCACCATTCGGGAGGAAGCCGAGGTTGAACATGACAGCTGATACACCCGCCGTCACGTACTGAGCCATATTTGCGTGACTGTCGAGGATCAGCCGGGTACGATCTGTGAGAACGCCGAGCCGTTCCCTGGTCGTATCGACAGCAGCGGGCTGGACATCGAATGCAAATACGGTACCTGAACTCCCGACCGTTTCTGCCAGGAACTCGGTATCCTGGCCAGTACCCATTGTGGCGTCGACAGCGGTGTCACCTTCCTGAAGGACACCTCTCAGCGCTGTTTTTGCATAGGACAGCACCCGTTCTGTCCGGAAACGAGGAGTCTTCACTGTACAATCGGCTCTTTCATGTAATACTTCCCCTGCCAGCTGTCCCGGCGCTCCAGCTCTTGCGTAATGTCATTCAGGACATCCCATTTCGTCACGCTCCACATCGGGCCGATCAGAAGATCGATCGGTCCGTCCCCGGTGATCCGGTGGACGATCATCTCAGGCGGCAGCATCTCGAGCTGGTCGACGACGAGGCTTACATACGTCTCCTGATCGAGGAAGTCAAGAAGCCCCTTCTCGTACTGTTTCACCATCGGCGTCCCTTTCAGGAGGTGCAGCAGATGGATTTTGATGCCCTGCACATCGAGATTTGCAACTTCCCGTGCCGTCTCTTTCATCATGTCCAGATCTTCGCCCGGCAGGCCGTTGATGATATGGGTGCAGACCCGGATGTTGCGGTCACGGAGCTTCTGGACACCTTCCTTATAAAGCGTGAAATCGTGCGCGCGATTGATGAGCTTCGCCGTCTTTTCATGCACCGTCTGCAGTCCCAGCTCCACCCACAGGTAGGTGCGTTCGTTCAGTTCCGCCAAGTACTCGACAACGTCATCCGGCAGACAGTCCGGGCGCGTTGCGATGGACAGGGCGACGACCCCTTCCTGGGCGAGAGCCGCCTCGAATTTCTCTTTCAGTTTGTCGAGAGGCGCATGCGTATTCGTATACGCCTGGAAGTAGGCCATGTATTTTCCATTCTTCCATTTCTTATGCATGCGGTCGCGGATCTCAGCGAATTGGACATCGATCGGATCGACCCGGTCGCCGGCGAAATCCCCGGAGCCTGCAGCACTGCAGAACGTACAGCCGCCATAGGCGACGGTGCCGTCCCGGTTCGGGCAGTCGAATCCTGCGTCGAGCGCAACTTTGAACACTTTGAAGCCGAACCGGTCTTTCAGATGCCGTGACCATGTATGATAGCGCATTCCGTCCGATGGGAACGGATAGTTGTTGTTTTCCATTGATACCACTCCTTAAAAAGACAGTGTACCACCTTTTCCGGAGAAACGAATCCTTTCGCGGCAAAATAACCGTTTTCCTCTTGTCAATCAGGGAATAAAGGCATACAATCGTATACTGGAATTGCTGGAGGGGAGGCAGTCATATTGCCTAAAAAAGTTTGGCTCCTGATCATCGGGATGTTCGTGAATGTTATCGGCAACTCATTTCTGTGGCCGCTGAATACAATATATATGCATGATTATTTAGGGAAGTCCTTGTCCGTTGCGGGTCTTGTGCTGATGGCGAACGCTGGGGCGGGTGTCGTTGGCAACTTGCTTGGCGGATTTTTCTTTGATAAGATCGGCGGCTACAAATCGATGATGATGGGGATCCTCATTTCATCTGGTGCGCTGGCTGTTCTCGTTGTCAATCACTCGTGGGGGCCCTACGTTGTCCTGCTGACAGTGCTCGGTTTCAGCGGAGGCATCATTTTCCCGAGTTTCTACGCGATGGTCGGCACGGTCTGGCCGGAAGGCGGGCGCCGGTCGTTCAACTCGATCTATCTGTCACAGAACGTCGGTGTTGCAATCGGACCGGCACTCGCAGGTCTCGTGGCTTCCGTCAACATCAATTACATCTTCGCGGCGAACTTGCTGTTCTATATCATTTTCTTCTTCATCGCCTTCTTCTTCTATAAGAAGATGAGTATCGCACCTGAAGTGCATACATCGATCTTGAAAGAGAACACGGGCATCAAGAAGAAGGTGCCGTTCATCGCGCTGCTTATCGTCATGATCGGCTATCTGCTGACGCAGCTCGTCTATTCGCAATGGTCGACGACGATCTCCACCCATGCCACGTCCGTAGGTGTCACGCTGACACAATACAGTCTGATCTGGACGATCAACGGATTGCTCATCGTCCTGGGACAACCGCTCATCAAGCCGCTCATCAAGCGGATCGAGAACCGGGTGAAGCTGCAGATCCTCCTCGGACTCGGCATCATGCTCATCTCATTCATCGTTGTCAGTTTCGCCAATGTCTTCAACGTATTCGTCATTGCGATGATCATTCTGACATTCGGGGAGATGATCGCCTGGCCGGCATTTCCGGCACTGGCCGATCAGCTGGCGCCCCGCGGGAAGGAAGGGTTCTATCAGGGTATCGTGAACTCGGCCGGAACAATTGGCAAGATGATCGGACCGATGGCAGGGGGGATCCTCGCCGACATCTATGGCGTCCAGATCGCCCTGTGGGTGCTGACAGGTCTCATGAGTCTGTCCGTCTTCCCGACTCTGTTTTACGACATCCAGCTGAAACGCACGGACTACAAGCCGAAAAGCTATTAAGCTTTTCGGTTTTCTTTTCGTTTCATTGCAAAATACGAAACAGTCTGATTAACTTATAGATGAGTACAGAACTAACTATGCTGAACTACTGGAGGTAGGTCCGATGAAAACAATCTATTCATCCGCACGCGAAGCGGTGGAGCCGATTCAGGATGGCATGACGCTGATGGTAGGCGGTTTCGGCCTTGTCGGGATCCCCGAGCAGCTGATTCTGGCACTGGTCGAGAAGGGCGTCAAGGACTTGACGATCATTTCCAACAACTGCGGTATCGATGACTGGGGTCTCGGCTTGCTGCTGAAAGAGAAGCAGATCAAGAAGATGATCGCTTCGTATGTAGGGGAGAACAAGGAATTCGAACGGCAGGCGCTGTCCGGTGAGCTGGAAGTCGAGCTTACGCCGCAGGGGACACTCGCTGAAAAGATCCGGGCAGGCGGGGCCGGGATCCCTGCATTCTTCACCCCGGCCGGCGTGGGGACGGAAATTGCGGAAGGCAAGGAAATCCGTGAATTCAATGGCAAGGAATATGTCCTCGAAGAATCGCTGACAGCGGACTTTTCATTGGTGCGCGCCTTGAAAGCGGATACATTCGGCAACCTCATCTACAATAAGACGGCGATGAACTTCAATCCGATGATGGCGGCTGCAGGCCGGGTCACCATCGCGGAAGCGGAAGAGATCACGGAAGCCGGAAGCCTGGACCCGGCCTGCATCCATACACCGAGCATCTATGTACAGGGACTGCTGCAGGCAGACCAGGAGAAACGGATCGAACGCCTGACGACACGATAAGGAAGGGGATGGACAGTATGGCAACAGCAAATTCACGGGAACTGATCGCTCGGCGGGCGGAAAAGGAGATTGCGGACGGAGATTATGTAAATCTCGGTATCGGCATGCCGACGCTCGTCGCAAATTATATTTCACCGGACAAGACGGTCGTCCTCCAGTCGGAAAACGGACTTCTCGGCATCGGGCCATACCCGAAGGAATCGGAAGTTGACCCGGATCTCATCAATGCCGGCAAGGAAACCGTGACCGCAAGTACGGGTGCTGCGTATTTCGACAGCGCTGAATCGTTCGCGATGATCCGCGGCGGGCATATCGACGTCGCCATCCTAGGCGGAATGGAAGTGTCGGAAAAAGGGGATCTCGCAAACTGGATGATCCCCGGCAAAGTGATCAAAGGGATGGGCGGTGCAATGGACCTCGTGCACGGCGCAAAGAAGATCATCGTCATCATGGACCACGTCTCGAAAAAAGGCGAACCGAAGATCAAAAAGACGTGCGACCTCCCGTTGACAGGCAAGCAGGTCGTCGATAAGATCATCACAGAGCGCGGACTGATCGAAGTGACGCCGGACGGACTTGTACTGAAAGAAGTGTTCGAGGGGTATACTGTCCAGGACATACTGGATGCAACTGAAGCGGAACTGACGATCGATGTAAAAGAGTGAGCGCTCGTTCGGCCGCCGCTTGTCAAACGGCGGCCATTCCGGTAGAATAAGTTTCAATAGCAAGGACGCCGACGGAGATCAGTAGGCGGATCGCCTCTTTACAGAGAGCTGACGGACGGTGTGAGTCAGCAGGAGGCCCCGGTGAACTCGCTTCCGAGTCCGCACAGCAGAACGTATTGTGCCGTATAATCCGCGTTAAGGAGTCAAGTTGGGCGGCCATGGCCGTCAATTTGGGTGGTACCGCGGGAACCTGTCTTCACTCTCGTCCCTATTTTACAGTGGGGACGGGAGTTTTTTATTTTTTTCAACTTAGGAGGAACACGAGTATGAGCTACAATCACCAGGAAATCGAGAAGAAGTGGCAGCATTATTGGGATGAACACGAAACCTTCAAAATGACGGATGACCCGTCGAAACCGAAGTTCTACGCTTTGGATATGTTTCCGTATCCGTCAGGCGCCGGCCTGCACGTCGGCCATCCGCTCGGGTACATCGCAACGGATATCCTGAGCCAGTTCAAGCGGAAGCAGGGCTACAACGTCCTTCATCCGATGGGATGGGATGCGTTCGGTCTGCCTGCGGAGCAGTACGCACTCGACACGGGGAATGATCCGGCTGAATTCACCGCGAAAAATATCGCGACATTCAAACGTCAGATGAACGAACTCGGCTTCTCCTACGACTGGAGCCGGGAGATCAACACGACGGACCCTCAGTATTACAAGTGGACACAGTGGATCTTCATTCAGCTGTATAAGCGCGGTCTTGCCTACATCGATGAAGTCGCGGTCAACTGGTGTCCGGCACTGGGAACGGTCCTTGCGAACGAAGAGGTCATCGATGGGAAGTCGGAGCGCGGCGGACACCCGGTGGAGCGCCGTCCGATGCGCCAATGGGTGCTGCGGATCACGGAATATGCGGATCGTCTGCTGGAGGATCTCGACGATCTCGACTGGCCTGACAGTTTGAAAGATATGCAGCGCAACTGGATCGGCCGGTCGGAAGGTGCGCAGGTGACGTTCGATATCGAGGGAAGTGATCAGTCATTCGATGTGTTCACCACGCGTCCTGACACGATTTTTGGAGCGACGTATGCCGTACTTGCACCAGAGCATAAGCTTGTCGAAAAGATTACATCAGACAGCCAGAAAGAAGCGGTTCAGGCATATCTGGATAAAGTCAAGCTGAAGAGTGACCTGGAACGGACCGATCTTGCAAAAGAGAAGACCGGCGTGTTCACCGGTGCGTATGCCGTGAACCCGGCAAGCGGCGAAAAAATGCCGATCTGGATTGCGGACTACGTACTCGTCTCGTACGGTACAGGCGCCATCATGGCAGTGCCGGCCCACGACGAGCGCGATTATGAGTTCGCGCAGGAGTTCAACCTGCCGATCCGCGAAGTGGTGGCGGGCGGAGATGTCAGCAACGAGGCATACACGGGCGACGGAGATCACGTGAATTCCGGCTTCCTCGACGGTCTTGGAAAAGACGAAGCGATTACGAAATCGATCGAGTGGCTTGAGGGTGCTGGCAAGGGCGAGAAGAAGGTGACATACCGTCTCCGTGACTGGCTGTTCTCCCGTCAGCGCTACTGGGGTGAGCCGATCCCGGTCATCCATTGGGAAGACGGCACGATGACAACGGTGGATGAATCCGAGCTGCCGCTTGAATTGCCGAAAACGACGAATATCCGTCCGAGCGGGACCGGTGAATCCCCGCTCGCCAATATCGATGAGTGGGTCAATGTCGTCGACCCTGAAACCGGCATGAAAGGACGCCGGGAGACGAACACGATGCCGCAATGGGCAGGCAGCTGCTGGTACTACTTGCGCTACATCGATCCGAAAAACAGTGAGACGCTCATCGATCCGAAACTTGCGGAACGCTGGCTGCCGGTCGATATCTATGTCGGCGGTGCGGAACATGCCGTACTCCACTTGCTGTATGCCCGCTTCTGGCACAAAGTGCTGTACGATATCGGTGTCGTCCAGACGAAAGAACCGTTCCAGAAACTGTTCAACCAGGGGATGATCCTCGGGGAAGGCAACGTCAAGATGTCGAAATCCCTCGGCAACGTCATCAACCCGGATGATATCGTCCACTCGCATGGGGCCGATACGCTGCGCGTCTATGAAATGTTCATGGGGCCTCTCGATGCATCGAAAGAATGGTCGACGAACGGTCTCGATGGTGCACGCAAATTCCTCGACCGGATCTGGCGCCTGTTCGTGAACGAAGACGGAACGCTCGGAAGCAAAATCGGCGGGGAAGCGGGCGGTCCGCTTGAGAAAGTGTATAACCAGACCGTGAAGAAAGTGACCGACGACTTTGAGCACATGCATAACAACACCGCGATCTCACAAATGATGGTGTTCATCAATGAATGCTATAAAGCGGATCGCGTGCCGACTGAATATGCAGAAGGATTTGTTTTACTGCTGTCGCCGATCGCTCCTCACTTCGCTGAAGAACTATGGCAGAAACTCGGACATGACGGATCGATCACGTACGTCGCATGGCCTGAATACGATGAGGATAAACTTGTAGACGACACAGTGGAAATCGCTGTGCAGATCAACGGCAAAGTGCGTGCGAAGATCATGGTCGCCAAAGACATCACGAAAGAAGAGCTGGAAAAAGAGGCACTTGCCAATGAAGAAGTCCGTAAATGGATTGACGGCAAAGAACTGAAGAAAGTCATCGCAATTCCGGGACGCCTTGTCAATATTGTGGCAGTCGGGTAACTCGATAAAGGAAAGCCAGACGGGAACTTCCGTCTGGCTTTTTTTGGCTGTGAGGGCGTCGGCAAACCGGCCCGTTTCGGCGGTGGACCCGCCCGTTCTGGCAGGGAACCCGCCCGTTACGGCGGCAGACCGGCCCGTTCCCATCAAAAAACCCGCGAAGTCCAGCCGTTCGCACGAAAAAAGCCCGGACAGCCCCTCTTATCGAGGGACAATCCGGGCTAATCACTTTTTAATCAATCGATTCCGCAGCAGCATACTCACTCGCATTCTTTCCGGCGAGACGGCCTGTAACGAGAGCCGACGTGATATTGTAGCCGCCGGTATAGCCGTGGATATCGAGGATTTCCCCGCAGAAGTACAACCCCTCTTTTTTCCGGGACGCCATCGTCTTCGGCTCAATCTCTTTCACGGAAACACCGCCGCCGGTAACGAACGCTTTTTCGATCGGCTGCGTACCGTTTACGGTCATCTGGAACGCTTTCAGGCAGGACGCCAGTTTACGGATTTTATCAGCTGCGAACGTATTCGCCGTCTCGTTCGCATCCATGCCGAGCTGCTCGAACAGGAACAGCAGCCAGCGCTCTGGCGCGACACCTTTCAGGGCGTTTTTGAGCGCTTTCTTCGGATCATCCTTCAAATTGGCCGTCAGCTGCTGGAACGCCTGCTCTTCATTCACATCCGGCAGTACATCGATTTTGACAGTGACCGGCTGATTGCCGTTTTTCATGCGTTCCTTGACGACGTACTGACTGCAGCGTAGTATCGCAGGTCCACTCAGCCCGAAATGGGTGAACAGCATGTCCATCCGATGGGTGACGAGCGTCTTGCCTTTTGCATTCAGCACGGAGACCGCTGCATCACGCAGTGCGAGTCCCTGCAGTTCTTTCGACCGGATGAACGGCTCATCGGACAGGAGCGGAACTTCTGTAGGGTACAGTTCGGTCACCGTATGGCCAGCCTGTTCCGCCCACGGATAGCCGTCCCCGGTGCTGCCGGTATGCGGGACGGCTTTGCCGCCGACCGCCACGACGACGGACTTCGCCCGAAGCTCCTCTCCGTCGGTGAGACGGACGCCGAGCACCTGCGATTCATCCATGAGCAACTTTTTGACTTTCGTTTCCGTCCTGATCTCGACACCGAGTCTGTCCATTTCGGACAGGAGCGCATTGACGACGTCTTTCGCTTTATTTGAAACCGGGAACATCCGGCCGTGATCCTCTTCCTTCAGCGGAACACCGAGCCCTTCGAAGAATGCGATAATGTCTTCGTTGTTGAAGACGGAGAAGGGGCCATACAGGAACCGGCCGTTGCCGGGAATGTGCTTCACGATTTCCTCCGCAGACAGGCGGTTCGTCACGTTGCACCGGCCGCCTCCTGAAATGGCGAGCTTATTGCCGAGTTTCCTTCCCTTGTCCAGCAGGAGCACACGGCTGCCCGGCTCCGCTGCTGCGATGGACGCCATCAGACCCGACGGCCCGCCGCCGATTATAATTACATCATACATAGTCAATCACACTTTCGGTTTTTCTCCAGTATACAACAGATCGGGCAGAAAACATTGTGAAAACTGCCGCCTGAGAGTACACTGTATACTAGCTCAATGAATGGAAGGAAAAAAATCATGGGATCCAATCTTCTTAAAGGCACGGCGATTTTGACGATCGGCCTCTTTTTATCCAAAGCCCTCGGACTGATCTATGTTATTCCGTTTTACAGTATTGTAGGGGACAAAAACATTGCCCTTTACCAATACGCCTACATACCTTACAACATTGCGCTGTCTATCGCCATATCAGGGGCACCGCTCGCCATTTCGAAATTTGTCTCCAAATACAACGCGCTCGGTGACTACGCAACCGGCAGGAAATTGCTGAAGTCGAGCGTCGGCATCATGGCTGTGACCGGAGTCCTGTCATTTCTTGCCCTGTACTTCATGGCGGAACCGATCGCCCATCTGGTCATCAAAGATGATGAACAAGTATTCACCATCCAGGACATCACCTCTGTCATCCGCTGGGTCAGCTACGCGCTGCTTGCTGTCCCGATCATGAGTGTCATGCGGGGCTTCCTGCAGGGCTATCAGAAATTCGAACCGACATCCGTCTCACAGCTCGTCGAACAGATTGTCCGGATTGCCGTCGTGCTGATCGGCGCTTATCTTGTGGTCGATGTCTTCGGCGGCTCACCGAAAACAGCTGTCAAGTTCGCTGTCTTTGCCGCTTTTGTCGGTGCGATCGCAAGTCTTGGAGTGCTCGGCCTGTATTGGCGCAAATACTCTCCGGAGATGAACCGCCTTCTCGAGAACAGTCCGCCGGCAGGGGAATTGCCGGTGTCGGCGATCTACAAAGAGATCATCAAATACATTCTGCCGTTCGTCCTTGTAGGTGTCATCAACCCGCTCTACCAGTTTGTCGACATGATCACCTTCAACGGAACGATGTCATCGATCGGCCTTGCATCAGTGACCGATACCTATTTGACAATGCTCAACTTCCTGACCCATAAAGTCGTCATGATCCCCGTAATGGTCGCGACAGGATTCTCCATGGCGATCATCCCGGTCATCACCGATTACTATTCGAAGGGGGATCAGAAAGGGATCACCCGGTCGCTCGATCAGACCTACCAGATCATGCTCTTCGTGACCATCCCCATGGTCGTCGGGCTCATGGCGCTTTCGGGTGAAACGTACCAGTTCCTGTACTCGAAAAGCAGCATGGGCGCAAGCGTCCTGGAGCATTACGCACCCGCTGCCATCCTGTTCGGCATGTATACGGTCACTGCTGCTATCATGCAGGGGATCGACCGTCACAAATGGATCGTTTTCACATCACTGCTCGGCCTGCTGTTCAAGATGATCCTCAATATCCCGCTCATCCGGCTGTTCGAAGTGAATGGCGCGATAGCGGCAACGATCATCGGCTATACAATTGCGGTAGGAGTCAACCTGTATGTCATCCGCAGGGAGATGAATTATAAGTCGCACATCGTCATCCGGCGCATCATCCTGATCCTGGCATTCAATGCGGTCATGCTGGCTGCCGTCCTGCTCGTGCGCACCGGCCTCTATGCCATCCATGTGCCGTCCGGCAAGCTGCAGGCACTGCTGTATGTATTGATCTGCAGCGGCGTCGGAGCAGCCGTCTATGGCTTCCTGTCACTCCGGAGCGGGCTTGCACAGAAACTGCTCGGCAGCCGGATCACCCGGATCACCAACAAATTGAAGATGGGACGATCGTGAATGAGACTCGATAAACTGCTCGGCAACAATGGATTCGGCACCCGGAAAGACGTGAAACAGCTGATCCGCAAAGGGACTGTCAAAGTGAATGGCACCACGGAGAAAGATCCAGGCGCCCACATAGATCCTGAAACAGACACGGTCACCCTGCTCGGCGAACCGGTCATCCATCAGGAATTCATCTATCTGATGATGAACAAACCGCAAGGCGTCATTTCCGCGACGGAAGACAGCCGGGACCGGACTGTCGTCGATCTGCTGTCGCCTGAGGAACAGCGGTACGAGCCGTTTCCGGTCGGGCGGCTCGATAAGGATACGGAAGGGCTGCTCGTCCTGACGAATGACGGAAAACTGGCACATGAACTGCTGTCGCCTAAGAAAGATGTCCCAAAAACGTATTTTGCCGTCATCGACGGCCTGGTGACGGAAACGGACATCCATGCATTCTCTGAAGGTGTGATACTGGAGGACGGCTTCCATACGAAGCCGGGAATCCTGAAAATCCTGGAAGCCGGGGATCGGTCGGAGATTGAGCTGACGATCACGGAAGGGAAATTCCATCAGGTGAAGAGGATGTTCGAGGCGGTCGGGAAGAGAGTGGTGTTCCTGAAACGTCTGTCGATGGGGACGCTTCGGCTGGATGCATCTCTCGAACCGGGTGCGTTCCGGCCGCTGTCGGACGCGGAACTGGCTGAACTGGATCCAAGAAAAAAGGGCTGAATGGCATATTGCGATTCAGTCCTTTTTCTGAGCTCCTGCAATTGAGGGGTTGCGTTAAGAAGGCAATTTCACTTTCCTTGCTGTCGTTGTCCATTGGCCGCGGACCGGACTCGTGATGAGATCATTGTACTCGAGGACGTTCAAGTCCCGTTGTGCGGTGCGCGGCGTGATGCTAAATTCTTCAACTACATTCTCTGTGGTGACAGTTCCGTTACCATAGATATACAAATAGACATCTTTGATACGGGTCAGCATTCGGTCTGTAGCAGGATTCAACGGTGAACCACTCCTTCATCATCAATTTCCAAATAAGTTGGGCTTGAGACGTGGAAATGTTACGTTAGCTTATTTGAAATCGCCTTGGCTCCGCACTTCCTCTCCATTGGATTCTGTCAGACTATTTGTTCTGACAATACTAGTATAACGTATTTGCTTGAAAAAGTAAGGGCAAGCTGCTTAAGCGCCTGAATCCGCCAGATAGGAGGTTTTGTTCTTTATTTTCCGGCGGTAACATGGGAAAATGAATAGGATGGGCGGATTCAGCACGGGTTCGCCGAGTCTCCCGCCGGCGCATACACTAGAGGGAAAGACGAAAGCAATTTTTGCTTGAGAGGAGATCAGACATGACTTTGTATTTCAAGAATGGTAAGTATACACAGAAGGATGAAGTGACCGTATCCATCGACGACAGAGGGTACTACTTCGGGGATGGCGTCTATGAAGTGATTAAAGTATACGGGGGCAGTCTTTATACAGCAGAAGAGCACTTCACACGGTTCCTGTCGAGTGCAGAAAAGATCAGGATGCCTCTGCCGTACACGGTCGCGGAATTCACAGAGATCGCAGAGAGATTAGCGGAAGATAACGGGATCACGGAAGGGCATGTGTATATCCAGGCAACTCGCGGTGTCGCGCCCCGTATCCACAACTTCCCGGGAGAGGAGACCGAGCCGATGATCACGGGCTATGCAATCGAAAACCCACGTCCGCTCGCAAAACTCGAATCGGGTGTTGCGGTCAAGACGGTCGACGATATCCGCTGGCTCCGCTGTGATATCAAAAGTCTGAATCTGCTGGCGAATGTCATGGCGAAACAGGAAGCTGTGGAAGCGGGCTGTGCGGAAGCCGTCTTCATCCGCGATGGTATTGTGACGGAAGGCTCGTCTTCCAACATTTTCGGTGTGAAAGACGGGATCCTTTATACGCATCCGGCAACCAATCTGATCCTGAACGGCATCACCCGCCGTGTCGTGCTGAAATGCTGCGCACAGGAAAGCATCGGTGTCATGGAAGAAACGTTTTCGCTGGACGAATTACGCGCCATGGATGAAGTATTCCTCACTTCGACGACCTCGGAAATCACACCGATCACGTCGATCGACGGTGAGCAGGTCGGAGACGGCAAGCCGGGCCCCTTGACGGCACGGCTGCAGGCAGTATTCGAGAGTACGATCGGACAGGTGCAGCAGAAAACCAACTGAAACGGAAAGCGCAGGTGAATGGGGGATGGCACAGCTTGTCAAAATGCTCGATTACGTCTCGCGTTATGAACAGGATCTCTCCCGTTATACGGCACAGTTCATCCGCCTGAAACGGTCACAATGGGAACGCATGAAGAGGCAGTGGGACAACGGAGTCGACCTGGCAGCCTGGCAGCAGACAGACGAGGGGACAGAAGAAGCCGCGGCAGCTGCGGAAGGGACGCAGCCGAAAAAGCGCTTTTTCACGTTATCCCGGCTGCTTCCTTTCCGGAAAGAAGAGACTCCGGAAGAGGAAGCCCGGTTTCCTGCCCATGAGGAGGAGCTGGAATTCGTCCCGAATCTTATCCAGCAGCCGCGCTCTGTGCAGCAGCTCCGCAAACTGTATGTCGATCAGCTGTTCCACTTCCAGGTGAAGTGGGCCAGCTCGACTTTGACTGAGTGGTCCAATGTCGATGGCGGCTATTTGAGGGACAGGCTGCTCAAAGAACTGCTCGGCCGGCTGCCTGACAGTTTCCTCGTGTTCTATTATCCGGTCCTGAAACTTAAGAAAGCGCCTGTGGAGCTGGAAGTGATCATGCTGACACCGGTCGAGTGCCTATGCATTACTGTGATGACCGGGAAGAACGGCTCTGTCTTCACGGGAAGCGGAGACCGGTTCTGGGCGGAAAAGATCGGTGACAAGGAGTCCAGGCTGCTGAATCCGATGATTTCGCTGAACCGGATGACGAAGATCATCGCCAGCCTGTTTTCGGCGGCGGAACTTGATTTCCCGATACGGAAAGTGCTGCTGACGAAAGACAGTTACCTCGATTTCACATCAGCCGCACATGATATCGTACAGGTGGACCGGCGGAACTTCGACAAATGGACAGAGAAGCTGAAGGCAGTCAGCGTCCCGATGAAATCCAAACAATTCAAAGCGGCGCAGACCATATTATCGGTCTGCCAGACAACTGCGGCAAGCAGGCTGTTCGATCCCCGTCAGCAAGGCGGGGAACAGCCATGACCGGTCGGACTATTAACGAAGAAGAGAGTGTATAGAAGATGAGATTACGTCACAAACCGTGGGCGAAAGAGTACTTGGAAGAAAATGCGGGCATTGTCATCAAGGAACCGCAGACGAAAAAAGGCAAGTGGGCGCAGCTGTTCGGCAATTCGAATCCGATCTGCGTGGAAGTCGGAACAGGCAAGGGGCAGTTCGTAGTAGGGATGGCCAAGGCCAATCCGGACGTGAACTATGTAGGGATCGAGCATTTCGACAGTATCCTCGTGTCTGCAGTTGAGAAGACGGTGGACGCCGGTATACCGCATAATCTGAGGCTGCTGCGGGCGAACGGCAAGGAACTGACAGACATCTTTGCTGAAGGGGAAGTTTCCAGGGTCTATTTGAATTTCTCGGATCCGTGGCCGAAGTCGAAACACGCAAAGCGCAGACTGACGTACAAAGATTTCCTGCAGCTCTATGAGCAGGTGATGACACCGGAAGGCCAGATCCATTTCAAGACGGATAACCGGGGGCTGTTCGAGTATTCACTCGTTTCGATGTCGCAGTACGGCATGGAACTGGTCAGTGTCTCACTCGACCTGCATGCGGAAATGCCGGAAGATAATGTGATGACAGAGTATGAAGAGAAATTCTCGGCGAAAGGACAGCCGATCTACCGCTTGGAAGCTTGGTTTCCGGGCAGGTCCTGAAAACAGCGGAAGGGGATGAAGGAATGGATACATACACGTTTCATGACATGGAACTGACATGGCTGGACGGAGGGGTGAATTACCTGGACGGAGGGACGATGTTCGGCGTCGTGCCAAAAGCGATGTGGTCAAAGAAATACCCGCCCGCTGACGGGAATCTGATCGAGCTCCGGACCGATCCCATCCTGATCCGGTATATGGGGAAAAATCTGCTTGTCGATTCCGGCATCGGGAAAGGCAAGCTGGATGAAAAGAAAATGCGCAATCTGGGGATCCGTGCAGAGACACGTGTGGCTGAGAGTCTTGGGAAACTCGGTCTGACACCGTCGGATATCGACATGGTGCTTATGACGCATCTGCATAACGACCATGCCGCAGGCCTCACGGAATGGCGGGACGGACGGCTCGTATCGGTGTTTCCGAATGCTGATATCTTCGTTTCCCAGATTGAGTGGGATGAAATGAGAAATCCGAATATCCGGTCCCGCAATACGTATTTCAAAGAGAACTGGGAAGCGGTGCAGGATCAGGTGAAACCATTCGAAAAGGAATTCTCGCCGATGCCAGGCATCACGATGGAGCATACGGGCGGTCACAGCGATGGGCACAGCATCATCCGGCTGGAGCAGGGCGGCGAAACGATGATCCACATGGCGGACATCATGCCGACCCATGCCCACAGCAATCCGCTGTGGGTGCTGGCGTTCGACGATTATCCGATGGACTCCATATTCGCGAAAGAACGGCTGATGAACGAAGCGAAAGACAAGGGGCACCGGTTCTTCTTCTATCACGATGCAGTCTACCGGGTCGTGCGTTTCGACGATACCGGACGGAATGTGATCGAATCGATGGGACGGACGCGGGACGAATGATCCGGCAGGCGCTCTGTGTGCATCAAACTGAAAAGGCTGTCCCATTCCTCCTTCATGCGGAGGAGCGGGACAGCCTTTCAGCGCTGCTGCTTCAGTTCTTGACCAATTCGACAACCGTGCCGGTTTTGGCATCCGCTGCAAATTCGTATTGTTCCAGGACCCCGTTCTTGATACGGGAGATTCCGCCGCGGTAGACATTCATCGAAATAACGTTGTTCGTGAACGGCTCGGTCTTCATGACAATCCAGGACCCGTCGATCGGACCTTCTTTCTTGAACGCATCTTTGACCGTCTTCAACACTTGTTCAGCCGGGACCGCTGAGTTCGAACGGTCGATCGCTTCCTTGACGACCAGTCCGGCGGCCGCCCCAGTTAGCACGCCCGCTGCAAATTCCTTGAACTTCATACTGACAACACCCCTTGTTAGTCATTTTGATAAGTGTATCATATCATTCCCGATCTGTAGAAGCGAGACACAGCCTTTTGCTCCGGTCGGTAAGATTGTCTGGTTTGCAGATAAATAGTTCGGGACCCTAACTATACTGTTGGCAATTGCGACTGAATTGTTCTACAATACAGGATGTACATACTGACAAACAGGAGCTGGTGAAGAGATGAATAACGAAACATTACAGATGTTCAAGACGCTGACGGAACTTCCGGGAGCACCCGGCAATGAATCAGCGGTACGGCGCTATATGCGTGAGGAACTCGGGAAGTATTCGGACGAAATCATCCAGGATAATCTCGGCGGTATTTTCGGTGTGAAAAAAGGGCCGGAAGACGGTCCGAAGATCATGGTGGCCGGCCACATGGATGAAGTCGGCTTCATGATCACAGGGATCACGGACAACGGAATGCTGCGGTTCCAGACGCTCGGCGGCTGGTGGAACCAGGTCATGCTGGCACAGCGCGTGGAGATCATGACTGCGGACGGAGTCGTGCCGGGAGTCATCGGTTCAATTCCGCCGCACCTGCTGACCGATGAGCAGCGTGCGAAACCGATGGATGTGAAAAATATGCTCATCGACATCGGCGCCGATGACGAAGACGATGCAAAACGGATCGGCATCCGCCCCGGCCAGGCAGCCGTGCCGGTCTGTCCGTTCACACCGATGGCGAACGAAAAGAAGATCATGGCAAAAGCATGGGATAACCGGTACGGCTGCGGTCTTGCACTCGAGCTGCTGAAGGAAGTGCACGGTGAGGAACTGCCGAACCGTCTGTATTCCGGCGCGAATGTCATGGAAGAAGTCGGCCTGCGCGGTGCCCAGGTGGCGGCGAATATGATCGATCCCGACTTGTTCTTCGCACTGGATGCCAGTCCTGCCAACGACATGTCAGGGAGTAAAAAGGAGTTCGGCCAGCTTGGACAGGGGACCCTGCTCCGGATTCTCGACCGGACGATGATCACCCACCGGGGCCTCCGTGAATTCATCCTGGATACAGCGGAAACAAACAACATTCCGTACCAGTATTTCATATCCCAGGGCGGCACGGATGCGGGGAAGGTCCATCTCTCGAATGAGGGGGTGCCGAGTGCCGTCATCGGGATCTGCTCACGCTATATCCACACGTCCTCGTCGATCATCCATACGGACGATTATGCGGCAGCAAAAGAACTGCTCGTCAAACTTGTGAAAACATGCGACAGGACTACAATGGAAACGATCCGGCAGAACGTCTGACGGACAGTCATCGATCAGGCAGTGGCAGTCACCAGCAGGTGGCTGCCTTTTCTTCTTGAGCGCCATCATTGCATACGGACCAGATGGTTGCAGAGATGGCGGCGGACAGATAAACTAAACGTACTGCATGGAAATGGAGGAAGAAATGTGATCAGCAAAAACAAATTCTTCATCTCAGCTGCGCTTGCGGGACTGCTGCTCGCAGGATGCGGACAAACTGTCGAAGATGAGGCGGACACAGCTGTATCGAATGCAAGAGATGCATTTGAAATGAATGCTGGAAAAACGACAGAAAAAACAGCGGATTCCGGTTTCTATATACCTGCCGGATGGAAGGCGGATATCCATGAGAATGAGCATATGGTATTCCTGACAAAGGGCAAACGCACACTGACAATGCAATACGATCCGAACGCCAAACCGGAATCCCGCTCGTACTATGATCTGCTTAAGGCGGACGGGCAGACAGCGGTCCTGAGAGAAGAGACCTTCTCGGATGCCGGCGCTTTCGGCTTCATCTCCATCAATAAGCGGGGGGACCAGCTGGCAGAAATCACTGCAGGCACCGGCCAGGCACAAGTGAAAGCGATTGTCGGTCTGCACGACGTGGAAACAGCGGCGGAACAGATGATGAAGATCGCACGTTCTGTGCAGATTTTTGAATGAGACGAACCAGCAAGGGGTGGATACTTTGAAATCTGAAGAGCTCGTGGAAAGACTGAAAAAACAGCTAGATTCGCTGGATTTCGATTGGCAATTCGACCGGAAGGCGGATAAGGTGCGTTTGGTGCATACGGAACTGAAGAGGGGAATGGATATTTCGCTCCCTGAAATCATCGCAAAGTATGAACAGAAACAAGAAGCGGCGGTCGAGGAAGTCGTCTACACGATCAGGGAGACATTCCGGGCAATGGAAGCGGAGTCGCGTCAAGGATTCAGTGCAGATGCGGAAATCCTGCCGGTCATCCGTTCCACATCGTTTCCAAAAGAGTCGAAGGCGGGCAGTCCGTTCGTAGTCCGCCCGCACACGGCAGAGACCGCGGTCTACTATGCGCTCGATCAGGGGACGACGTACCGCCTCATCGATGAGGACATCCTGAGGGGAATCGGCAAGACTGAACAGGAAGTTGCCGAAACCGCCCTGTTCAACGTCCGTAAACTGGCGACTGACGTCAAAATGGACGAGGTCGCGGGGAACAGGTATTATTTCCTGAACCGGAACGATGGCTACGACGCAAGCCGGATCCTGAACGCCGCATTCCTGAAAGGGATGGAGGAGCGGATCGAAGGGCAGATGACCGTCTCCGTCCCTCACCAGGATGTGCTGATCATCGGCGACATACGGAACGACACCGGATACGACGTGCTGGCCCAGATGACAATGCATTTCTTCACGGTCGGCGCCGTTCCGATCACGTCCCTGTCCTTCCTCTGCTCAGAAGGACAGCTGGAACCTATTTTCATCATGGCGAAGAATCGTCCTGCTACTAAAGGAGAGAGAAAGAAATGAATGTATTCATGAACAGAAACGGTGTCGGCGATGTATTGATGGTGCAGCTGACGACAGACCGTCCGGAACAGACATCGATTGAAACGAAAGGCGATGTCACCCTCATCAAAAATACGGAAACCGGGGAGCCGGTCGCATTCAACCTGTTCCGTGCATCGCACTACACAGGGAATTTGTCTGACGGACCTGTGGAGCTGACACAGGGACTAGTGGCTGCCATCCAGAAATCCCTGTCGGACAATGGTGCCGGCCTTCAGCTGGACGTGGACTTCAGTCCGAAATTCGTCGTCGGTCATGTCTTGACGAAAGAAAAACATCCGAACGCCGACAAGCTGAACATCTGCACAGTGGATGTAGGCAGTGAAACATTGCAGATCGTCTGCGGTGCGCCGAATGTAGAACAGGATCAGAAAGTGGTCGTCGCGAAAGTAGGTGCCGTCATGCCGTCCGGAATGGTGATCCGCGATGCTGAACTCCGCGGGGTGCCGTCATCCGGTATGATCTGTTCGGCACGTGAACTTGAATTGCCCGATGCCCCAGCTGAGAAAGGGATCCTCATCCTGCCGGCGGATGCACAAGCAGGCACCGCTTTTGTTAAATGATTCCCAATAAGGAAGGCTGCCCGGAAGGTCACGGTTCGTGAATCTTCCAGGCAGTCTTTTTTATCGGCCGTTCTGCCTTTTATCAGGAAGCCGACCGGTGCTGCAGGAACCAGACTGTATGACATCGGTCACCTCTTTACGGACAGAGCGCATGTCCATTTGATTTTATGGCCGGAAACCTGCTAAAATAGGGTGATTGAAATGAAAAGAGTGATAGAGTGAGCTGGATAAAAAAAACGATGGGACGCTTGTTCGGCCAGCAATCGGATGAATTATCCGACCAGCCGGCGGAAGGCATACAAAACCAGGAATCTCGTCAGGAAGACGAGTCGCAGGAGCGGCGTGCATTCCGGTTCCCTATGATTACAGATGCTGAAATATACGGATGGGATGAAGAATCCGGTGACATCCGGACGACCACACATGACATCCCTTTAATAAAAGAAGACGATCGTTTTGAACGTGCGACTCCCCTTTTTGAAAACAGGAGATGGCCGGCCGAACAGCCGAAAGGTGAAGTGCACCGTGCCGGTACCAACAGCAGCAAGTACAGGACCCCCGCTGAGCGGTTGCCTGCAAAAAGCCGGGATCTGAGCCCCGCTGACAGGAAGCGGGAGATTGTGGAAAAACGCATACATACACCGTTCACGCCGACGGAAGTGCCATCGCCCGTTTACGGGTTTTCCAAACGGAAACCGCCTTCTTTCCCGCAGACTGATAAAAAAACTTCTGCTGAGCAGGCTGCCCCGGCAGAACATCAGGAACTCCGGAAGACGAAGACTGCTTCCGACCTTCTGCCATCCGGTGCGGCGGCAGACAAGGGACCGGCGATCATGTCGTCCGAGGAATTGCAGGAGCGGCTGGAAGGTCCGGCAGCGGTCCCTGGGAAAATTGAACAGAATGAAGAAGAGAGCAACCCGAAAGCACTAGAAGAGACACCGGCAGTTCCATCTGTTTCAGAGGAGCCGGCAGTACGTACTGAAACCACGGATCCGGAAAGGAAGGCTCTATCAGCGGCATACGCCCAAACAGCTGTCCTGGAGCGGGAAGAACCTGCTGTACAGGAAGACGGGCTGCCGGACGAAGAGCTTGAAGATGCTTCAGCCGGTGAACAGTCATCCGAACCAATCGGAACAACCGACGGGGATGCCGCAGTACCAGCTGTATGGGGAACTGAAGAGATCGATATGGGGGATCAGGCAGAGGACATAGAAGGAGCTGCTGAAGAGACTCCGCAGAATCAGGAGAAAATCGTGCCATTCAATGTTCTTATGCTGAAGTCCGATAAAGAGAAGCTTCGGATTCCGCGTCACACAAGCATGCCGTCTTATTCGCCGGCGTCTGCAGCAGTGATCAATGAAGCGGAACCTGAAGGATCTGACGTATGTGAAGCCGCTGCAACAACGGAAGCCGTACATGCTGAAGCCGTACCCACTGAAGCCGTACCGGCTGAAGAAGTTCCTGAAGAGCCATCCATGCCGGCCGGACGCGCGGAAGAACAGGCAGCCGAGCCTGCGGTAAGCAGTCCGGCAGCTGTACCGCCTATCACAGAAGGCGTGCAGACTGAGCCTGAGGAAGATGCTCTTGCGCATTATGTATTCCCATCCATGGAAGATCTGCTGCCTCCGGAAGAACAGCAGGAAGACGCGGAGTGGCTCGTTTCCCAATCCGAGAAACTGGTCGAGGCGCTTTCTCATTTTGCGGTGCATGCCGATATTCTGGAAGCCGTGCAGGGACCTACAGTCACACGGTTCGAATTGACTGTGGGATTCGGGACGAAGGTAAGCAAAGTGAGGAATCTGACAGATGACTTGAAGCTGGCACTGGCTGCCGAAGACATCCGAATCCAGGCGCCGATTCCTGGAACGAGCTCGATCGGAATCGAGATTCCGAACCGGACGACACGTCCTGTCCGTATATCGGAAGTGATCGGTACGGAGAAGTTCCTGAACTCCGATTCTCCGCTTGAGGCGGTTCTCGGTCTCAGTCTGACCGGCGAGCCGGTTACGCTGGATCTGCGTAAGATGCCGCACGGAATGATTGCCGGTGCGACAGGATCCGGCAAATCGGTCTGCATCAATTCGATACTTGTCAGTCTGCTGTACAAGGCATCCCCGGCTGATGTGAAGCTGATGCTGATCGATCCGAAAATGGTTGAACTGGCCCCGTTCAATGGCGTTCCTCACTTGATCAGCCCGGTCATCACCGATGTGAAAGCAGCTACAGCAGCCCTGAAATGGGCGGTCGACGAAATGGAACGGCGATATGAACTGTTCGCCCACGCCGGTGCCCGTAATATCGAGCGGTACAACCGGATGGCGGAAGAGAACCGTCAATTTTCGCTCAAGATGCCGTATCTGGTCATCGTCATCGACGAACTGGCGGATCTGATGATGGTCGCCCCGTCCGATGTCGAAGTATCCATCAGCAGGATCGCCCAGAAAGCGCGTGCTTGCGGAATCCATCTCATCATCGCAACACAGCGTCCTTCCGTCGATGTCATCACGGGGATCATCAAAGCGAACATCCCGACACGGATTGCATTTGCCGTGTCCTCCCAAGTCGATTCCCGGACAATCATCGACAGTGCGGGGGCGGAGCGGCTGCTCGGCCGCGGAGACATGCTGTATATCGGCAACGGCCAGTCGTCTCCTGTCCGGCTGCAGGGCACGTTTGTCACAGACGATGAAATCGAACAGATCATAGATCATGTGAAGAGCGAAGCGTCCCCTGACTACTTGTTCGGTCAGGACGACCTGCTTGCGGCAGTCACCGAAGAAGAGGAGTCCGATCCGTTATTTGTGCAAGCATGTTCATTCATCATCGAACAGGGCAGTGCATCCACTTCCCTTTTGCAGCGGCATTTCAGTATCGGTTACAACCGTGCTGCGAAGCTGATGGACCGGATGGAGACCCATGGGTTCATCTCGGAGCAGCGGGGAAGCCGTCCGCGTGATGTTTACGTGACGCAGACGGAACTGGATGCATTTCTGAATCCGTCCCGCGACGCATAGGGTTACTTATAGAATATACTGGTTTACAATGATTTTTAGGAACTAGCTGCTCCCAGGAGGTTGCACAATGACGAAATATCACTTTACAGGGATAAAAGGTTCTGGAATGAGCTCCCTTGCACAAATTCTGCACGATGCATCAAATGACGTCCAAGGTTCCGATGTGGAGAAGCACTTCTTCACGGAAGAGCCCCTGCATGCACGCGGTATCACCGTCCTGCCTTTCAATGAAGAGAATATCACGCCGGGTCTGACAGTGATTGCCGGCAACGCATTTCCGGATACCCATCCGGAAATCGAACGGGCGAAGGAAGTCGGCGCTGAAGTCATACGCTACCATGATTTCCTGGCTGATTATATGAAGCAGTCGACATCCATCGCTGTGACAGGAACACACGGGAAGACATCGACGACCGGCCTGCTCGCCCATGTCCTCTCCGGATATGATCCGATCTCCTATTTGATAGGCGATGGAACAGGTAAAGGTGTGAAAGACAGTCCGTATTTCGTCTTCGAGTCCTGTGAATACAAACGGCATTTCCTGGCGTATGAGCCGGATTACGCCATCATCACGAATATCGATTACGATCATCCTGACTATTTCAAGGACATGGAAGATGTGCTCGATGCATTCAGTGAAATGGCCCATAATGTCAAGAAGGCGATCATCGCATGCGGGGACGATGCCAATTGCCTGGAAATTCAGGCGAACGTGCCTGTCGTCCTGTATGGTCTGGGAAAAAGCAATGATTTCAGTGCAGGCAATATAGAAAAGACCGCGGACGGCACGAAATTCGATGTGTTCGTGCGCAATGAGTTCTACCACTCTTTCATGATCCCAATGCCTGGTGATCATGCTGTGAAGAATGCGCTGGCCGTGATTGCGATCTGCCAATATGAAGGATTGGATCCCGGTATTGTGGCGGAGCGTCTCCGTACGTTCAATGGTGTGAAACGCCGTTTCACGGAAATACAGACGGATGATGCAATCCTCATCGATGACTATGCCCACCACCCGACCGAAATCCGGGCGACACTTCAATCCGCTCGGCAGAAGTTCCCGGGCCGGGAAGTGATAGCGGTGTTCCAGCCGCATACGTTCACACGGACAGCAGCCTTGATGGACGACTTCGCGGAAAGTCTGAAAGAAGCGGACCTTGTGTACCTCTGTGATATTTTCGGGTCGGCCCGTGAAAAATCAGGCAGCCTGACGGTGGATGATCTTGCGGAAAAGATTCCGGGTTCGTGCCACCTGCTGCTGGAGGAAATCAACGCGCTCGACGGCCATGAAGATGCCGTGTTCCTTTTCATGGGAGCCGGGGATGTGCAAAAGTATCTGAAAGCTTATCAAGACCATATTTCAAAGAAAAAGACAGTCTGATTCCTCGGAATCGCACTGTCTTTTCTTTTATTCAGAATGATGTCCGGAAAAGAAGAAGGGGTTCGGCTTCTTCTGTCGAAGTGGAACAGACAGCCGGAGTTTAGTCTGGGCGGAGGCAGGGTAAAAGTACACATACAAAGCAGACTGAGGGGAGTGACAACAAAACCTGTTGTACATAGGGTCGAGCGGCGGAGGAGTCTTTTCCGCAGCCGCGGATACGGCCCGCGTCACGACAGAGATTACAAACAGGGAAAACGGAAAGACTAACACAGGCAACCTATTCTAAGGAGGAATTCGAATGAGCGACAACTACAACCAAAGCAAATCGTACAGCAATACGACAGGCAGCAGCAACTACCAAAATTCATACGGCGAGCCATCACAGCTGCCGATGAACTACAATTATTTCCCTTCGGATACTGATAAGTTCTATGAGGACGAAAGCTCAAGCACAGGCAGTTTCCTCATGGGAGCGCTCGTCGGAGGCGTCATCGGGGCGGCGGCTGCATTATTCCTTGCACCGAAGACCGGTAAAGAGATGCGCGAAGACTTTTCCGATCAGGCTGTCCAGCTGAAGAATAAGAGTATCGAACTCGGATCCACAGCAAAAGACAAAGCGGTCGATCTGACGTCATCAGCGAAGGACAAAGCGGCTGATCTGTCGTCCACAGCAAAGGACAAGGCATCTCAACTGACTTCCACTGCCAAAGATAAGTCGGAAGATCTGAAGAAGACTGTCCAGGATCAGACAGACAGCCTGACGGATAAAGTGAAATCGATGTCTTCGAAAACGATGGCGCCGATGGACGATGGGACTGCTTCTTCCGAGGGCGAAGAGCCGATTGTCGGAAAAGACAACAAAGACGGCAGCAAGTCTGCTAACAGCAACAGCAACAGCAACAGCAAGAACAATTCCGGCAGCAGCTCTTCCGCTGACAAAAATATATCGGCTGAGAAAAAAGAAGCGAGCAGCCAGACGACAAAGAACAGTGATGTCGCTTACGACAACTCTGCCAACGTCGGAGATAACAAGATCATCAACCAAAATCCTGTTTCGGATGAAAAACCGAAAAACAAATAAGCGAAAAGCCATTCGGTATGCCGCTGCATGCCGAATGGCTTTTTTATGTCAATATGATTTCCAGACGGTCTCCCCCGAACAATTCGTCATGGAATTGAATCGGCTGACCGTTCCGCAGCAGACGATAGCCTGTCGCCGTTCCGGCAGGCAGCTGATAGTCAACAAATGCGAATACGTCGCTGAATGAAATCGGCTGGCCGGCCAATGGGGAAATTGTCAGCTGATCCTCTTCACCAACCGTTGTCTGCAGGTCTTCTGTCCGCCCATTCACCAGGACGGAAAAACGCGGTTTTGCAATCGTTACTTCCTGTCCATTGAACGTGACGGACATCCGCTCTGTCAGGCGGACGCCGAGTTCCTCAGCTATATCCAAGACCGTCTGCGGTGTGCAGGTTTCGATGTCGATCCGGTCACCATCCTCGACAGGCGTCGTCAGGTTGGCGGGCAGCCCGTTCTTTCTGAAGACCGGTGATTTTGTCTTTACATGGACGCGCTTGCCGTTCAGGGTGATAGCCTGAACAGACTGGGTGGCAGACAGTCCTTCCGCTGATTCCAACGCATCACGGATTGAAACGGGACGGCGGACGATAATTTCATCATGGTCTTTGACAAGGTCTGTCATACTCGCCGGTTCACCGTTTACGGTCACTGCCGTATGTAGGGTGAAAGACTCCCCATTTACGGAAATTGTGAGCGGTGCCATGTCCATCTCTGCCACATCACCGATGGTGGCGGCAGCCGGCTGCCCGTCTTTCCCCAGCGTCAGCCGGATCGTATCCCCATTTTCAATCCGTTCTTTCGTACCGGAAACTTTGCCGTTCTTTTCGATGACTGAAGGAGTACCATGGCTTCCCGGCAATGTAATCTCCTGCCCGTTCAGCGTGAACCGGAGGGCAAGACCCGGTTTCCCGTAGAGATGACGCGCTTTAATGCCAGCAGCCAGCAGAGCGTCACCGACTGTCATCTCTTTCAGTTCGAACAACCGGATCAGCTTGTCGTCCACTGTGACGGACATGTAATGGATCGGCGCACGCTGTGCAGCAATCGCAATACCGATCGGCGTGACGAACGCCGGTGATTTGGCGATTTTCTCTGCAAGCGTGACAGTGCTGAGCGCGTCGAGTCCGCGCACTGCCACACGCTGGGCCGGCAGATCCAGCTGGGTGCTCAAACGGGATGAAAGGCCCGGAGTCAGGCTGCCGCCGCCTGTCAGCATGACGGCCTGCGGTGATTCGCCATTATTCAGCCGTCGGATTTCCGTGGCGATGGAAGCTGCAAGACGTTCGATTGCTGCGGAGAGGCCGGCAGTGACCTGGCTGCTCGGATATTCCTGTTCGAAACCGAGGATGTCACGGATTGTGACAGTTTCGTTTTCCGCAAGCTGCCGCTTGACGGTTTCCGCTTCCGGGAAGTCGAGCAGATACGCGGTGCTCAGTGCTTCCGTGATTTCATCGCCTGCGACAGGCACCATCCCGAATGCAGTGACAGTATCCCGGCTCGTGATCGCGATATCCGACGTGCCCGCCCCTATGTCGACCATGGCGACGTTCAGACGCCGCATCGAGGGAGGGATCAGGACATTGATTGCGGCTATCGGTTCGAGTGTCAGTGCCTCCATTTCCAGATCCGCCCGTTTCAGTGCGGACAGAAGGGACTCGACAACGACCCGTGGGAGGAATGTCGCAATGACATCAGCACTTGCGGAATGACCGCTCTGGTCGATCAGACTGCCGATCGGTTCCCCGTCCAGCAAGTAGTGGAGGACCGAATAGCCGACACAGTAATACTGGCTGTCCGCCGTGAAGGATTCCGCCGACATCAGCTCCTGCTGGGCTTTCTGCACGGCTCCCAGCTCAAGGCGGTTGATATCTTCGCTGCCGATCAGTGCCTGTCCAGTGATATCTACTTCCATCGTGCCGACTGCAGTCTTCAATGCACGTCCTGCTGCTGCGACGCTCACTTTCTTCAAAGGCCCGTGACGTTCTTCCAGCAGTGTCTTCATGTCACTGATGACAGATGCGACACTGACGATATTGTGGATCTGCCCGTCGATCATGGAGCGTTCCTTATGCTCGATGACTTCCAGATCGATGACATGGAAGCCGGAGTCCGTCTGTTCCAGAATGATACCGACGACGGACCTCGTCCCGATATCCAAAGCAAATAATGGTGCCACAAGTGATCCTCCTCAATGTTCCGATATATTAAATACAACTATTTAGCGAAATAGCGTGACTTTTCAACAGCAGTTCATTATACTGGGTCTATTATTAAAAATGTATCACACATTCCGCAATGCGAAAAGGGAATGCCGTGAGTGGGGAGGAGAATGGGAGATGCGCCAGAACGAACTGGAAGAACTTCGGTCCAAAGTGACTGAGCTGAACATGAGTATTCTGGATCTTATCAACGACAGAACAGCCGTCGTGCAGGAAATCGGCAAAGTGAAAGAGAAACAGGGTGTAAACCGCTATGACCCTGTGCGTGAGCGCGAAATGCTCGATTCCCTGAAACAGGCGAACAATGGACCGCTTCCAAATGGTGTGCTGGAACAAATCTTCAAAGGCATCTTCATGTCCGCACTTGAAATCCAGGAAGATGAGCAGCGCAATGCACTGCTCGTATCCCGTAAGCGGAAAGCGGAGGATACAATCGTTGACATTAACGGAGAGAAAATCGGGGACGGTACGCCGACATTTGTCTTCGGGCCTTGTGCCGTCGAGTCCTATGAGCAGGTGAAAGCAGTCGCGGATTCCATCAAAGCGAAGGGCCTGACAATGATGAGGGGCGGGGCGTACAAGCCGCGGACGTCCCCGTACGACTTCCAGGGTCTCGGCCTGGAAGGACTCAAGATCCTAAAGCGTGTGTCGGATGAGACCGGGCTCTCCATCGTAACGGAGATCATCACGCCGTCCCATCTGGAAGAAGCGCTCGATTATATCGATGTCATCCAGATCGGCGCCCGCAATATGCAGAACTTCGAATTGCTGAAGGAAGCGGGTAAAACCAATAAGCCGGTCCTTCTGAAGCGCGGTCTGGCGGCGACGATCGATGAGTTCATCAATGCAGCTGAATACATCATCTCCAAAGGGAACAGCCAGATCATGCTGTGCGAACGCGGCATCCGTACATATGAAAAGGCGACGCGGAACACGCTGGATATCTCGGCAGTGCCGATCTTGAAGCAGGAGACCCACCTTCCTGTGTTCGTGGATGTCACACACTCGACAGGCCGGCGGGACCTCCTGATCCCGACAGCGAAGGCAGCGATAGCTGTCGGAGCGGACGGCGTCATGGCGGAAGTCCATCCAGATCCGGCTGTCGCCCTGTCCGATGCAGCCCAGCAGATGAATCTCCAGCAATTCGATGAGTTCTATGATGAAATGCAGCGTTTCATGAATACTCATCAAATAGTATAATTCACCGCCGGAGCTTTCATAGCTCCGGCATTTTGGTATAATGGTTCAGGAAGAATAACCAGACGGAGAAGGGGAGGTCAGTATGGCGGTAACAATCTACGACGTAGCGCGTGAAGCGAACGTCTCCATGGCGACCGTATCTCGGGTGGTCAACGGCAACCCGAATGTAAAACCGGCAACACGCAAAAAGGTAACCGCTTGCATTGAACGGCTCGGCTATCGGCCCAACGCAGTTGCACGGGGCCTCGCCAGCAGAAAGACCACGACAGTCGGTGTTATCGTGCCCGACATCTCAAAAAGCTATTATGCTGAACTGTCGAGAGGGATCGCAGACGTCGCGACGATGTATGAGTACAATATCATCCTGTCGAATTCCGACAAGCGGGCCCTCCGCGAAATGGAACTCATCGAAGACCACCTCGGCAAACAGGTCGACGGCCTCATCTTCATGAGTGATTCCATCACCGAAGACGTCCGGAAAGAGATGAAGACCGCGAACGTGCCAATTGTCCTGGCGGGCACACTGGATTCGGAAGAAGAGTTTCCGACAGTCAATATCGAAAACAAGAAAGCGGCATATGATGCAGTCCGCGAACTGGTCACGAACGGCCACGAACGGATCGCTTTCGTCTCCGGTCCGTTCAGCCGGGACATCAATCTTCTGTCCAAAAAGACAGGCTACGAAGAAGCGATGGCGGAGGCCGGTCTTCCGGTCCATGAGGAGCTCATCGTGGAAACGGATAATACGTATGACGATGCGTACGAATCCTGGAAGCAGCTGAGCCGGCTCGAGCAGCCGCCGACCGCCATCTTCGCAGGGAACGATGAAATTGCAGTCGGTATCATGAACGGTGTGCGGGATGACGGTCTGAAGGTGCCGGAAGACATGGAAATCATCTGTTTCCAGCATTCCATCCTGGCACGCGCGGTCCGTCCGCAGCTCGCTGCGATCCGCGTGCCCCTGTATGATCTCGGCGCGGTATCCATGCGGCTGCTGACGAAATTGATGAACGGCGAAGAAGTCGACCGCGAGCAGGTCATTCTCCCCTATCAGCTTGAGCAGCGGGATTCCATCCGCAAACACTGACAGCAAGGCAGTGAGAAGCAGAACAGGATCGCTCAGACTATGGAAAAAGGGTTGGAAATCGAAATGATTTCCAACCCTTTTGTGTGCCTGAAACGGCGTTTGGACAGATTCTACTGCCGCTGCTGCTCGTTCCGTATGTAATGCAGCGACCTGCCCATCACTTGTGCATTTTTCTCCTCGATCTCCTGTTTGCGCGGAATCGGCGGATACAGTGGGTCGGGATCTTCCCACGTCTCGATGAAAGGGACAGGGGACTCCGGCTGCCAGCGGGCGAGCCATTCTTCCGGAAGCGGTCCTGCAGGTGCTGGCAGCTGTTTCATGGCGAACCAGATATGCGACCACGCACGCGGTACGACCCGCCATATATCATAGCCGCCACCGCCGACCGCAATCCATCTCCCCCCGCAATACTCTTCTGCGACTTCTCTTGCGATCCTCGGAATCTGCTTGTAGAGTTCCATCGTCCCGTACAAATGCGTCAGCGGATCGAAGTAATGGGCATCCGCACCATTCTGTGTGAGGATGACGTCCGGCTTGAACCACTCCGCGACTTCCCGTATGGCAGTTTCATAGATGGAGAGGAACGATTCATCCTCTGTGAATGCATCGATCGGGAAATTGAATGACGTTCCGTATCCTTTGCCATTTCCGCGCTCTGTCACATGGCCTGTTCCCGGGAACAAGTAGCGGCCGGTCTCATGGATGGACAGTGTGCAGACGTTTTCATCGTCATAAAAAGACCATTGGACACCATCCCCGTGATGTGCATCCGTGTCCACATATAGGACACGTGCATTGTAATTCTTCTGCAAGTAGCGGATGGCGACAGAACTGTCATTGTACACGCAAAAGCCTGATGCTTTGCCCTGGAATCCGTGGTGGAGGCCGCCGCCCAGATTCAGCGCATAGCGGGCGCGTCCCTGCATCACTTCATCGACCGCTGTCAGGGTGCCGCCGACCAGCATGGCACTGGCCTCGTGCATATTCGGGAAGATCGGGGTGTCTTCCGTCCCGATTCCATAGACAGCACCGATTTCTGGACCGACTTCACCCCGTCCGGCTTTTTTTACCATCTCGATGAATTTCGGTTCGTGGACAAGCAGCAATTCTTCATCGGTGGCGACCCGCGGAACGACGATATCGCTGTCTGTAATGGCATTCATTTCTTTCAGCAGGTCCAGCGTCAGCACGATCCTTTTTTGGTTGAATGGGTGCGAATCCGAAAACGAATAGCCGAGCTGGTCTTCGGAATAGACGAACACAGCATCTTTCATCATACGCCTGTCCCTGGGAAGTTCGGCCACAGCACATCGAATCCCTGTTCTTTCAGTCCGTCGATGATGGCGATCGGATTCATCGTTTTTATGCGGATGACGAGGATTTTGCTGGCGTCGTTCTCCTTGTCCGGATAGACGAGGACACTCTGGACATTCGTCTGGAACTCGTGAAACACTTTCGAAACCTCATACAGGATCCCGGGTACGTTCGGAACGCGCACTTCGATCTGGGAGCCGGGCTGATGGGCGCCGGTCAGTTCAATATACTTATAGAGCAGATCGGTTTCCGTAATGATGCCGACGAGCCGGTCATTGGACACGACCGGCAGGCAGCCGATCTGGTTGTGATAGAAGACGAGAGCCGATTCCTCCACGAAGTCCATCGGATGTGCGGTGATCGGGTGTTTCACCATGCACTCAGCGAGAGGCATGGCGAAGACCGGAGTCTGGTCTTCCTGTTTTCCATAAGGAAGGATTTCCTTCAGGTCACGGTCCGTGAAGATCCCGACGAGCTGTGTCCCGTCCTCGGTGATCGGCAGATGCCGGATATGGTGCTTCCTCATGATGTCCGCTGCGTCTTTCACCGTATGGGAGGGCGACAGTGTAATCACATCAGTTTGCATGATTTCTTCCAGCAGCATAGTATCCCTTCTTTCTCAGTATAAAAACCGGTTCTTGAATCGCAGGCTGTCGAATCGCTGGACGTCTTCCTGGGAGATCCGGCTGCCGATGCGGGCCATCAGGCAATTTGCCGGATGCGAACAGATTTCCGGGTCATCCGTCGCGTAATACTCAAGCCCGCCGTTTTGCATCATCTTCTCCATGACTTTCCGGTATTCCCAGACATTCAGCTTTGTCCCTTTCAGATCCCAATGCCAGTAATACTCCGTCGTAATTACAATATAGTCTTCCATGGCGTCATCCATCATTGATACTTCGAGCAATGCTTTGCCGACACCCCCGCCGCGGTACTTGGCGATCACTTCGATGGCACCCAATTCGATCAGGTTATCCATATTCCCTTCCGACCATCTTTCAAGCGGATCGGGATGCAGATAGGTGACATACCCTACGATCTCATCCTGATCGCGTGCGATGATGATCCGGCCTTCAGGAAGCTTGGAAATGCCGATCAGTGCCTCCTTCTGCTGCTTCGCAGGACGAAAGGCGACCAGCCCTTCATGGAACGAATAGCTTTCGAGATCGGAAGTGCGGATTGGTCCTTCTATGATAAGGTTCCCATTCTTATGCTTCAATTCAAGTGCATTGTACGTTTTTCTGTGCTCCAACAACTTCACCGCCTTGTGCTGTTAGTCCTTCTGCTATCAGTATACATGAATTTGAAAGACAGTTACCCTCAATTTCCAACAAAACAGGGAACAGTCCAAAGAATATTAATTGTTTGCTAATTCATTTCGGATTCATGTAGAATAAAACGTGTTAGTACATATTTAAGGGGGTGCTGTTATGGTTACAAAAATCATTCCGGCGCAAGGAACGGATTACCAGATGGATAACTATGACGAGCTCGTCAAAAACTTTGATTGGAAGGAAGCTGAAAAGGAATTCAGCTGGTATGAGACCGGGAAGGTGAACATCGCACATGAGGCGATCGACCGTCATGCGGAATCGTACCGTAAAAACAAGGTGGCCTTGTTCTATAAGGACGGGGAACGGCACGAATCCTACACATACGGAGATATGAAAAAGTATTCCAATCAGGCGGCAAATGTATTCAAGAATTGCTCGACGCTTGAGAAAGGCGACCGTATTTTCATCTTCATGCCGCGTTCGCCCGAATTATATTTTGCGCTGCTCGGAGCGCTGAAAGTCGGCGCGATCGCCGGTCCGCTGTTCGAGGCATTCATGGAAGGCGCGGTGTATGACCGTCTCGATGACAGTGATGCCAAGGCGATCGTGACGACACCTGAACTGGTCGACCGCATCCCTGTCGACCGGCTGCCTCATCTGGAAACTGTCTTTGTCGTGGGGGACAACGTGACAGAAGAAGGAAAAGTGATCGATTTCAATAAACATTTCAAAAAAGCTTCCAAGCAGTTCGACGTGGAATGGCTCGAACGGGAGTCGCCGACATTGCTCCACTATACGTCAGGCTCGACTGGGAAACCGAAAGGCGTTCTGCATGTACAGGAAGCGATGGTGCAGCAGATCCAGACTGCGAAATGGGTGCTGGATCTGCGGGAGACCGATGTCTTCTGGTGCACGGCCGATCCGGGCTGGGTCACCGGTACGGCATACGGAATCTTCGGACCGTTCCTTGCGGGCGCAACGAATCTGATCGTCGGCGGCCGTTTCTCGACGGACAGCTGGTATGGAGCCATCGAGGAATTCGGCGTGACTGTCTGGTACAGTGCACCGACCGCTTTCCGAATGCTGATGGGTGCAGGTGCAGCCGCGATGGAAGGGCATGACCTATCGTCCTTGCGGCATATCCTGTCCGTCGGGGAACCGCTCAATCCGGAAGTCGTCCGCTGGGGGATGGAGACATTCCATATGCGCATCCATGATACATGGTGGATGACGGAGACCGGCGCCCAGATGATCTGCAACTTCGGTTCGCTTCCACTGAAGCCCGGCTCGATGGGCAAACCGGTTCCGGGTATCGAAGCAGCCATCGTAGACGACCAAGGGAACGTCCTGCCGCCGAACCGGATGGGCAATCTGGCACTCCGTAAAGGCTGGCCGGCGATGATGCGGGCCATCTGGAATAATCCGGAGAAATATGATTCGTACTTCCTGAACGATGAATGGTATGTCTCCGGTGATTCCGCTTATATGGATGAAGACGGGTATTTCTTCTTCCAGGGCCGTGTGGATGATGTCATCATGACGAGCGGGGAGCGGGTCGGACCTTTCGAAATCGAAAGTAAACTGCTCGAGCACCCGGCAATCGTCGAGGCAGGGGTCATCGGCAAGCCGGATCCCGTGCGCGGAGAAATCATCAAGGCGTTCATCGCCCTGCAGGACGGTTATGAGCCATCCGATGAGCTGAAGGAAGACATCCGCCAATTCGTGAAGAAAGAGCTGGCGGGCCACGCTGCTCCGCGGGAAATCGAGTTCAAGGACAAATTGCCGAAAACACGGAGCGGTAAAATCATGCGCCGCGTGCTGAAAGCCTGGGAGCTTGACCTGCCGACAGGTGATTTGTCGACAATGGAAGACTGAGAAATCTCAAAAAAACTGGGCACCCCCGAATATGGGAGTGCCCAGTTTTTTCAATTGTGAAGGAGACAGGGAAGGGGGCGACTTGCATCAGTTGCCGCCTTCTTTGTCTTTTCCTTTATCCTTATCACCGTCTGCCGGAGGATTCGGTTTCTTGTTGCTGTCGCTTCCATTGGCAGGCGGCTTCGGTTTACTGTCGCCATTGGTGTTTCCGTTATTATTGTTGTTGCCGCTGTTCCCGTTGTTATTGGAAGGGGGATTCGGTTTTCCGTCTCCGCCATTATTCGCAGGCGGCTTCGGTTTGGCCGTTGTATCGCCTCCGGACGCCGGCGGTTCAGATTTGTCTTCATCTCCGCCGCTGTCTGAATCACCGCCTGGCGGAGTGGCGGATGGTTGTTCCGGTGCGGGAGCCGCCGCTGCACCTGTCACGGCATTCGAAGGGCCGGAAACCTTACCGGTTATATCGACCGCGCGGACAGTATACGTACCGCCGCCCATCGGGAAGGACAGCGATTGGCCATCAATCACCGTGCCGACACGTGTGCCGCCATTGTAGACGTAATATCCGATGACGTCATTCGACGGGGATGGTGTCCACGTAAGGACAGAACCGTTTTGCGAGGCCGAAACGCCTGCCGGTGCCACGCTGTCCGCCGGGAACACAGCGCCCGAGACGACACGTGATGTGAAAGCCGAATTCGCAGGGAACAGTTTCGATGCATCGCCGCCAAGTGGACCGAGCATCCGCTTGATGAACTTTTCATTGACACCTGTCCCGCCGGCGGTGATAAACTCCCGCGGTGTGGACGGCAGAGCTGCATACCGTTTACCTTTGACGGACACAGAAGATGACGAAATGATACTGTCATCCGGTTTGTTCGGAAGCATCGCATTCGCATTGAACAAGTCGGACCGGACCAGACCGGCGGACGAACAGGCGGCCGATGGGGCCAGTCCTGAAATTCCGCAGAACGAACGCGTCACAACCCCTTTCGGCTGCTGGAAGCGTGCCTCTTTACCAACGGTCGCCGGTCGTGCCTGGTTGACGGCATTCATCATCTTGGCGTACAACGTAGTGGTCCGGGTGTTCGTCGTGCCGTATTGTGCATTGCCCGGCCCCTGCAGAGAGAGGGTCTGGTATTTGTAACCGAGCCAGATACCAAGAGTGACATTCGGATTGTATCCGACGAGCCAGGAGTCGGAGTAACTCGAACTCGTACCGGTCTTCGAAGCGATATCCAGGTTGAAGTTCAGCTGACGTGTCATATTGGCTCCGGTTCCTTCACGCGCCGAGTCACGGAGCATGTCTGTAATCATATAGGCAGTCGCAGGGCTGAATACTTCAGTCGGGTCGGCTTTGTGCTGGTAAATCACTTTGCCGTGCTTATCAACGATCTTGTCGATAATGTAAGGATCATTATGGACACCGCCATTTGCAAATGTTGAATAAGCAGAAGTATTCTGCTCAACTGTTGTACCGTATTTCAGACCGCCCAGGGCAGCAGCCGGGATCTCGTAGTCCAAAGGATGAAGTTTGTCATATCCCATCTTTTTCAGGTATTCGGCAGGTCTGCGGTTCAGAATATCGTAATATAGCCGCACCGCCGCCAAGTTCTGCGAAGTGGCAAGTGCCTGCCGGGCAGGGATGATACCGAGTTCCTGAGAGGCCAGGAAGTTTGACGGTTCCCATCCTTTATAATTGAACTTCACGTCTACAACCGGACTGCCTGCTCCTATGGCACCATATTCAATAGCAGGACCATACACGAGCAGCGGTTTGATAGTCGAACCAGGTGAGCGATAAGCCTGCGTGGCATGATTCGTCTTTTCAAGCTGGTAATCGCGGCCGCCGACAAACGCAAGTATTCTGCCGGTCTTATTGTCTAAGAGCATAGCGCCTACTTGAGCGGGCAGCTTCTCCTTTGTTTTTTTGTCCGTGTATGTGAAGCCATATTGCGTATAGTTGTCGGCCACGTCATTCAGCGTATTATAGAGGGTCATGTCCACAGTAGAGTAGATCTTGTACCCATCATTCCGCATAGATCGTTCAGCTAAGATATTATACTTTCCCCTAAGTTTCTTGTCCTCTTTCAGACGGGCTGCGTCAACTCCATCTTCTTCAGCCAGAATGTCGGATAGTGCATCGATCGTTTCTCTCTGGATCTCATCAGTCAGATATTCGATACGGTCCTTCGGCGCTTTCGCAGGCGCCCGGAAGTCTTTCGTGATGTCATAAGCAATCGCTTCATTGTATTCTTTTTCCGTAATGTAATTGGTCTCCCGCATCCGGAACAGCACGGTTTTCATGCGGTTGACGCCCGGACGCAGTCCCGCTTCGTCTTTCAGCCCTTTTTTGCCGTTGTAGAATGGCGTGTAGGCGTATGGTGCCTGAGGGATGCCGGCGATGTAGGCAGCCTGCGCAAGGTTCAGGTCCTTTGCCTTCTTATCGAAGATCCCCTCCGCCGCCGCTTCGATGCCGGCGACGTTACCGCCATTCGAATTCCGGCCGTACGGGATGATATTCAGATAGGCTTCCAGTATTTCGTCCTTCGTCATGAAGTGCTCGAGCCGCATGGCCAGCAGCAGTTCCTTCGCTTTCCGCTCATAGGAGATCTCATTCGTCAGGATCTGGTTCTTGATGAGCTGCTGGGTCAGTGTCGAGCCGCCGGTCTGGCTGTCGGAGTTCGTGACGTCCTGGAAAAGACCGCGGAATACAGCTTTCGGAACGATTCCGTTATGCGTGTTGAAGTATTCGTCCTCTGTTGCATAGACGGCATTGATGACATGCGGCGAAACATCTGCAAGCTTTACTTCTTTCCTGTCGATATCCGACCGCACTTTCCTCAAGTATTTCCCATTGGTGTAGATTTCGGAGGTCTCTTCGTAGCTGAAGATTTCGCTGCGCATTTCGTCTTTGGAGCGCAGCGGCTCCTTGCTGACGAGAGAGGCGAAGTAGCCGGCTCCGACCGAAGCGCCGAAGACAGTCAATGTCAAACCGATTACTAAGAAAAGCAAAAATAGATTCCAGATGACGCCTGATGCGATCCGGGTGTTTTTCGCCCATTTGGTTTTCTTTATCGTTTCGAATTTATGTTCTAGTTCGTCAACACGTTTCTTTTCATGTTTAGTCAATTCGTTCCCCCCTAAAAATCTCATTAATTATAGCATAATGTGCTGGCAATTGACGAAATTAGTTTGACAAATTTCCAATTTGGCTTACAATGTGAGATAAGAACTTCTTCACGGAGAAAAAGCCGGAGTAGGAACAGGCAATCCGTTCAGAGAGGCAGCGTTTGGTGCGAGCTGCCCGGAACCCTGTTGACGAATTACAGCTTTGGAGTGTTGCGCGGACAGCGGCGTTATGGCTGGCAGAGCGGAGACGGATAGCCTGTCTCAAGCCGGGTGGTACCGCGCCGAACTACAAAGAGGGCGTCCCTGCATGATCGATCAGCGATCATGCAGGGGCTTTTTTTATTCGGAAGAACAGGGAGGATGATCAGGATGACAGGAAATCTGGTAGAAGATCTGAAATGGAGAGGACTGCTGTACCAGCAGACCGATGAGGAAGGGATGCAAAAACTGCTGGAGGAAGAGAAGATATCCCTGTATTGCGGAGTCGATCCGACAGCGGACAGCATGCATATCGGGCATATCGTTCCGCTTTTGACGCTGCGGCGCTTCCAGCTGCACGGGCACCGTCCGATCCTGCTGATCGGCGGAGCGACCGGGATGATCGGGGACCCGTCGTTCCGTGCCGATGAACGTCAGCTGCAGACTGAAGAACAGGTCGATAGAAATGTCCAGGGGCTGAAGGTCCAGCTAGAGCGGCTGTTCGACTTCACGGATGAAAACGGGGCACGCCTCGTGAACAACAAAGACTGGATGGGGCCGATGAGTGCCATCGCATTCTTGCGTGACTACGGGAAATTGCTCAATATCAACTACATGCTCGGCAAAGAGAACGTCGCGTCCCGTCTGGAAACCGGGCTTTCCTTCACCGAGTTCACGTACATGCTCATCCAAGGGATCGACTTTAATCATCTGTACGATCACTACGGCTGCCGCGTTCAGATCGGCGGATCGGACCAATGGGGCAATATCACGACGGGGCTTGAGGTCATCCGGAAAACGCATGACGAAGAGGCGAAAGCATACGGCATCACCATTCCGCTTGTGACGAAATCCGACGGTACGAAATTCGGGAAGACAGCGGGCGGCGCAGTATGGCTCGACGCAGCGAAAACGTCACCGTACGAGTTCTACCAGTTCTGGGTGAACACAGCAGACGCGGACGTCATCCATTACTTGAAGATCTTCACGTTCCTGGAACGTGAGCAGATCGAAGCATTGGAACGTTCGGTGCAGGAAGAGGCACACTTGCGGAAAGCGCAGAAGACACTCGCAGAAGAGATGACACGGCTCATCCATGGGCAGGATGCGCTGGACCAGGCAATCCGGATTTCGGCAGCGCTCTTCAGCGGTGATCTGAAAAAGCTGACCGCCTCCGAGATGAAAGATGCGTTCAAGGACGTACCGACGTTTGAAGTGGAGAAAGCGGAACACAATATCGTCGAGCTGCTCGTAGCAGCCGGCATCTCACCATCCAAGCGGCAGGCACGCGAAGATGTTGCGAACGGCGCCATCTCGCTGAATGGCGACAAAGTGATGGACACCGAGTACACGGTCGGTTCCGATGACCGGCTGGAAGACGCATTCGCAATTGTGCGGCGGGGCAAAAAGAAATATACGATGATCTCATTCAATTGATGAAAAGCAGGAAACCGGCCAGTGATGTGCCGGTTTCCTGCTTTTTTTAGGTGATTCGCTGATGTTTGTTCATTAGAATTGTGGTTGGATGCCGATGAATTCAGCGATCTGTCCGATTCACCGTGCCAAGTGTCCGATATCTCCAGCGAACTGTCCGATATGCCTAGGACAACCCCTGGCTTGTTTTTTCTGCGCGCCAGAAGGACGTCCTGTCCATGGCCAGCTGCCGCGTGCATGGACGGCACCGACAGGAAACGAGCGTAAGCGAGCACAAGCCATCGCTTGAATTGTGCCTGGATGCCGATACATTCAGCGATCTGTCCGATACGCCGTGCGAAGTGTCCGATAACTCTGGCGAAGTGTCCGATAGTGCACGGCAACTGTCCGATACCGCTGCCGGAATGTCCGATATGCCTATCACGGCATGGCACTGGAACACAAAAAACCCTTCCGGAAAATCCGGAAGGGCAGGTACTGCTTATTAACGAGAGTAGAATTCAACGATAAGAGCTTCGTTGATCTCTGCAGACAATTCGCTGCGCTCAGGAAGACGTACGAATGTACCGACTTTCGTGTCCGGGTTGAACGATACGAATTCTGGAACGTAGTTGTTCACTTCGATGGATTCGTTGATCACATCAAGGTTCTGGGACTTTTCACGAAGTGAAATTTCCTGACCTGGTTTAACGCTGTAAGACGGGATGTCTACGCGCTTGCCGTCAACGAGGACGTGTCCGTGGTTGACAAGCTGGCGAGCTGCACGGCGTGTGCGTGCAAGACCCATGCGGTAAACAACGTTGTCCAGGCGAGTTTCAAGAAGGATCATGAAGTTTTCACCGTGGATACCTTGCATTTTGCCGGCTTTGTTGAACAATGTGCGGAACTGGCGCTCATTGACACCGTACATGAAACGGAGCTTTTGTTTTTCCTGTTGCTGAAGACCGTATTCAGAAAGCTTTTTACGCTGGTTCGGACCGTGCTGACCCGGAGCGTATGGACGCTTTTCGATTTCTTTTCCTGTGCCTGTCAGGGAAATACCAAGACGGCGGGATTGTTTCCAAGATGGACCTGTATAACGAGCCATGAATGACTCCTCCTCTGTTGGTTTTATTTTGTTGTAAAATAAGACCAGATGCGTTCAATCACTGGGCCATTCTGTTTTCATGCATCTTCGCCTCTGCAGCCAAGAGGTTACACGATACCCCTCACATATGTAGGAACAGACTGGGCGACAGCAAACACACAACTGCTGCGATTATTTTACACAAAAAACAGCATACCAAGAAAACGGCAGTGCGTCAAGGGATGCTGCACAGTGACTTCCAGACTGTCTAAACAAAAAGAGTTTATATGAAAAATGTACTAGTTATAAAGTTGCATTTTAGCCGATATAGGTATAGAATGACAGAAAGGTATCATATATTGCTTGAGAGATATAAGAGGGTGATCGCATGCAAACAAATGAGCAGCTATACGGGTCATTGAAGAGTGATCTGCTGGGTCTGCTGATAGATGTCCTGAAACACTCAGCATACGCAGAGAGCTTCCGTAAATT
Source organism: Sporosarcina trichiuri (assembly GCF_030406775.1). Taxonomy (NCBI): domain Bacteria; kingdom Bacillati; phylum Bacillota; class Bacilli; order Caryophanales; family Caryophanaceae; genus Sporosarcina; species Sporosarcina trichiuri. The sequence goes on from NZ_CP129119.1 coordinate 524,017, forward strand.
GGAAGACGTCTTCTCGCATCATTTTAACATACCGAAACTCGATCTGTACCTATATGAAGACAATCAGTTTCAGTCCGCCTCTGCGTGCTGTGACGGCCGGCCGGCTGCCCTGGAGGACAAGTCCGGGGAACAGACTGCACCGGTCATCGCCGGATCGCTGATCCAACATGATGAGCCATCCGATTTCCCGGATGACACGCTGATGATCCGGAACGGGAAGCGTGAACCGGTCGCAATGGTGCTCATGAAATCCACCGCGGCATGGGATAGGTTCGTCATGTCCGCTTGCTATAAAGAGTTCCAGCTGCTGCTCGGTGAAATGATCGATATCGTCAAGGAGAGCAAAGCGTCCGGCAGAAGGGAGCAGAACCATCTCGACCTGCTGAACGCGACGAAGCAGTTCAACTCGACGATGAAAATGCCGGTCATCTATGAGGAACTCGTCAGGACAGCAGCTTCCAACCTGGCGCCGTTTGCTGTCGAACTGATCGTCTCTCATGAAGAACATGCTTCCTCCTCCTTCTGCCGGCTGTTCGACTATACGAATGAGGAGCCGGCCACGATTGACGCTTTCCTTTCGGGAGAACTCCGGATCGGCAGGAAGAGGGGCAGCCATCCAACCTATCTGAACGCACCGGTGAAAGGCATGCAGGGGACATACGGGGTGCTGCAGATCACGGCCACGCCCGGTTATACGTTCTCATCCGCGCAAGAAGACTTCGTCCGCAACATTTGTGAAAGCGCTGGCCATGCGATTGAAAACTCCAGTCTGTATAACCAGTCGCATCGGCTGATCCGCGATCTCCAGCTTGTCAACGAAGTGTCGAAGAAACTGACAGGGCGGCTGACCTTCATGGAGATGAAAACCTATCTGGCCGAACAACTCAATGCCGCCTTCGAGCCGGAAGAGATGGCATTCGTCTACTACGACAGACGGAAGGAGCCTGTCTTGCTGGATACGACAACAGATTATTTCCTGACCGCGGCCGGCAGCCGGTATTTGGAATATGCGGAAAAACGTCTGGCTGCAGAACAGGATGCAGTCTTCATAGCAGATCTCCAGCCGGGCGATATTGACGGTTTTTCACCATACCGGGCACTCATCATCGCTCCGATCATCATATCGGAAGCGGTGGCCGGATATACCGTGCTCATGCATACAGAAACGTATCACTTTTCGTTCGATGACTTCAAACTGGTGAAAGCGATCATGTCCCATTCGTCACTTGCGCTGTCCAACTTGATCCTGCGGGACAAACTTCAGGAACTGGCCAACAAAGACCAGCTGACGGACCTCTATGCACGCGGGTATCTGGACCGTCATATGTCCGAATCGTTTACGGACGGGGTAGGCGGTGCGTTCCTTCTGATTGATGTGGATGATTTTAAAAAGGTCAATGATTCTCATGGTCATGCGGTGGGAGATCGGGTGCTCATCCAGACGGCAGAAGTGCTGCAGGCGGCAATTCCGGATAGTGCCATTGCAGGCAGGTGGGGCGGCGAGGAATTCGCCGTGTTCCTGCCGGGCGCGGATCTCAAGGATGGGAAAGAAACGGCAGAGCGGCTCCTTGTCAAAATGCCTGCCTGCACAGATCCGTCAGTCACCATTTCAATCGGCGTCAGTGTCTGGAAACCATCCGCCAGCCGTGAAACGTATCAGCAGCTGTTCCAGAATACCGATGAAGCACTGTATGCAGCGAAAACAGGCGGCAAGAACAGGATTGTCATCAACGAACAGATACTCGCCGAGTAAAGGCGGGTATCTGATTTTGATTGAAAAATCAGTATACCCGGCATACAATGGATGTAAGCGTTTACTTATAAACGAAAGCGGGGGATTCTTTCAATGAAGAAAGTGCACAAAGACACAGAGGCGATCCATACCGGTTATACCAGCGGACAGCATCACGACAGCCTGGCAGTTCCGCTCTATCAGACGTCCACCTTCACGTTCGACACAGCAGAACAGGGCGCGCGGCGTTTTGCGGGTGAAGAGGAGGGCGGGATCTACTCAAGACTCGGCAATCCGACAGTGCGTGTGCTGGAAGAACGGATGACGGCTCTCGAAAAAGGAGCCGGGACACTTGCGTTCGGCTCCGGGATGGCAGCTGTCAGCACCATCCTGACGCATCTTACGAAAAGCGGCGACCACATCGTCTGCTCCCGTGGGATCTACGGCTGTACATTCGGGCTGCTCGGCATCATGGAAGAGAAGTATGCCATCAGCCATACATTGACAGCGATGCGCACGGAAGAAGAGATCGAAGCGGCTGTGACACCCGAGACGGTCTGCCTGTACATTGAATCGCCCATCAATCCGACAACGGAACTCGTCGACTTGCGGGCAGCCGCCGCTGTCGCAGAGCGGCATGGACTGAAGGTGGTTGTGGATAATACCTTCGCGTCCCCCTATCTTCAGAATCCGATTGAATTCGGTGCCGATTTCGTACTTCATAGCGCCACGAAATATATTAACGGACACGGGGATGTGATTGCAGGGCTTCTGACCGGCCGGAACGAAGAGGACATCCAGCAGATCCGCGGCACGGTCCAGAAAGATTACGGCGGAATCATATCGCCATTCGATGCCTGGCTGCTCATCAGGGGGCTGAAAACACTGCCCCTGCGCATGCAGCGTCACACGGAAAACGCAGGAAAGCTGACAGAATTCCTGAAAAGTCAGGACATGGTGGAAGACATCTTCTATCCGTTCGATGACCTGAATCCACAGGCCGATCTGGCGAGACAGCAGATGACGGCAGGCGGAGGTCTCGTCTCCTTCACCATCAAAGGCGGACAGCCGGCAGCCCAGCTGTTCATGAACCAGCTGAAGCTCATCAAGATCGCCGTCAGTCTCGGGGATGCTGAAACGCTCATCCAGCACCCAGCCACTATGACGCATTCCGGGGTCCCTGAACAGGAACGGGTCCTTATGGGAATCGGGGATGGTCTGCTCCGGCTGTCTGCGGGACTTGAAGATGCGGATGACCTGATTGCAGACCTTTCACAGGCATTCCGGGCAGCCTCGGCCTGCGAGCAAGTGAACTGAAGGACATGAAAAAGGTACCGGCTTGTCGTATGGACTGCCGATACCTTTTTCAGTTGCGGACGTCTTCCTTAAATATGACGCAGAAGGGTGGCGGCGAATTTCTCGATGCCGGCCCGGTCCTCATCGGAAAAGCGTCCGGTTTCAGGGCTGTCGATATCCAGCACGCCGATCAGCTGGCCATCTTTGACGAGCGGCACGACAATTTCCGACTGGGACGCAGCATCACATGCGATATGACCCGGAAATGCATTAACATCCTCGACGACAATCGTCTCCTGTTTTTCTGCGGCCGTGCCGCACACTCCCTTGCCGACGGCGATACGGATGCATGCCGGCAGTCCCTGGAACGGCCCGAGCACCAATTCGCCTTCTTCCATCAAGTAAAATCCGGTCCAATTGGTGCGGTCCAGGAAATTGCTGAGCAAAGCGGAGGCGTTGCTTAAGTTGGCAATCCTGTTCGGCTCGCCGTCCAGCAGCAGGTTCAGCTGGTCCGACAGCTGCGTATATGCCTCTGATAGATCCTTTGAATACTCGATTCCCATGAACATGATCATCTCTCCTGTCTGTATCGGTTGTAACAGAAACTGTGCAATCGATACTTGCATCATACAATTTCGTGCCCGTTTTCGACAAGTAAACAAATTTCCGGCGGGGATTCGCCCTTTTTCAACACGAAAATTCTTTAAACGTGTTACTATATAAGGTATTATCATTGTAGAGCGGTTGTGGAATAGGGGGATGGACCATGGTGAACTACTTCATCATTCCAGTCATCATCATAATAGTGCTGGCGGTTGCCATATTTGTGCTGAGACGGAGACATATCCAGGAAATCAGTAAGCTGGAGCATGAAAAACTGCAAATCCAACATGAACCGATATTTGAAGAAATGACAAAAGTGAAACAGCTGAATATGACAGGCGAAACCGAAGAGAAGTTCGAGCGGTGGCGCAGCGAGTGGACAGAAGTCGTCGACGTCCTCGTCCCGCAGATCGATTCCCTGTTATTCGATACCGAAGAGATGGTGGACCGGTTCCGGTTCAAGAAGGCCGGCCATATCGAAAAAGAGATCGCACAGAAGCTGACAGTATGCGAAGAGCGTAAAAACTCGATTCTGAAGGAACTGAACGAGCTGATCGGCAGCGAAGAGAAGAACCGGGTCGAGATGGATGAACTGAAAGAGCAGTACCGGGAAGCCCGCAAAGCGATCCTTGCCCGGCCGCATTCCTTTGGACGGGCGGTGCCGGCCCTCGAAAAGGAGCTTGAGTACTTCCAGCCCGCGTTCGAGGAATACGATGACTTGACGGCTAATGGGAACTACTTGCAGGCACGCGAGAATGTGATCGCTGTCACTGCGAAAGCGGATCATCTGTTCCCTCTTGTTGAAACCATTCCGGCGCTGCTGGGCGAACTGCAGACGAAACTGCCGGCGACGATCCGTGAACTTCGGAACGGAGTCGGGGAGATGGAGGACGATGGCTATTATGTGGGCCATCTGGATCTCACCCACTATCTGAAAGGTATCGAGACGGAAATCGAAGACCTGCTTCAGCAGGTCGAACATCTGGAAATCGAGCCGGTCGAGCAGCGTCTTGCGGAAATCGATGAACAGATCGATGGATTCTATGCAGCACTGGAGGAAGAAGTGAGGGAGCGGCAGTACGTTGAACTTACGTACGAAGACACAGCACGAAGACTGTCTGATGTACACATGCTCGCAAAGGAAGTTTCCGATGAGGCGCTCTATGTGCAGCAGAGCTACCGTCTCGACGAAAAGGAAGCAGAGATACCGAAGCAGTTCACCCGTGACCTGGCAGAAGCATCTGACCGTTTTGACATGATGACCAGCCAGGGGGAAGAAGGGGCCGCAGCCTTCACGGCGCTGGCACAGCATATACGAGAAGTGAATGAAGTGCTCGATCGTGTCGGCGAGCAAGCCGCCGAGTTCAAGGAACGGATGAAAAACCTCCGGACCGAGGAAATCAGCGTGCGGAAACGTCTTGAACAGCTGGCCTACAAACTGCAGACTGTCGAGCGCAGCCTGCAGAAAGCGAATATCCCCGGAATTCCGGAAGATATCGAAGTCCGTCTGGAAGAAGCGGATGAGCAGCTGTTCATCGTCCAGAACGGTCTTGAAGAAGTGCCGCTGAATATGGCGCTTGTCGAAGAGTATATTGCGCATGCCGAAAAAGAGGTGGATGAGTCCATCTTGAAGATCAACGAGATGCTGGAGAACGCCCTTCTGACAGAACGGATCATCCAATACGGCAACCGGTATCGTGCATCCCATCCTGCGATGCATGCACGTCTCCTGGAAGCGGAAATAGCATTCCGTCAGTTCCGGTATGCAAAAGCGCTGGAAGAAGCGGCAACAGCTGTCGAGGACGTCGAACCGGGAGCGATGAAACGGATACAGGACTATATGCAGGAACAAGTTCACTAAGCGTTTGTCTACAGCCATCGGCACACTTTGTGTCGGTGGCTTTGTGCCGCTTGTGAATCATTGAAAGGACGGTGAGCGGAATGATCTATTTGGACAATAGCGCAACAACTGCACCCGACGAGGATGTACTGAGGACGTTCACGGAAGCGAGCCGGACTTACTATGGAAATCCGGCATCACTCCATCAGGCTGGGACCAGGGCCGATCAGCTTCTGCAGAATGCACGGAAACAAGTTGCCCGTCTTGCAGGAGATGACGAAAGCGAAGTGGTTTTCACATCGGGCGGCACGGAGTCGAACAATCTTGCCATCCTCGGCTACGCGAAAAAATACCGCTATCGGGGGAACCATATCATCACAACTGAAATCGAGCATGATTCCGTCCGGAAGGCATGCCGGTCGCTGGAGGAAGACGGCTTTGAAGTGGACTGGCTGGCTGTCGACGAACAGGGAGTCATTTCGCTTGATGAATTGAAACGGAAACTCCGGCCGGATACGATCTTGGTGAGCATCATGCATGTCAATAACGAAATCGGATCTGTGCAGCCGCTGGCACAATGCGCACAGATCATCCGGGAACGGTCCCGCGCGATTTTCCATTCGGATTGTGTGCAGAGTGCAGGGAAATTGGCGCTGCCTTTCCCTCGCTATGCCGATGCCATCACACTTTCCGGACATAAGATACACGGTCTGAAAGGGACGGGATGCCTTCTAGCTAAACCATCCAGGCTGCCGGAGGCGATTTCATACGGAGGCGGACAGGAGGACGGATTGCGGAGTGGTACTGTCAATGTCGCCGGGGCAGCGGCGTTTGCGAAAGCATTCCGCCTTGCAACAGCGGAACCGTCAGCGGATCATATGCGAAACTGGACGGCCGCGATGCATGACGGACTGAAGAATGAACCGCGGCTTCGTATCCTGTCATCGCCGGACGGGGCGCCGCACATTTTTTCGATGGCATTCAAAGGTCTGACCGGCGAAGTGGCTGTAAACTACTTCCAGGAAAACGGCATATACGTCTCCACTTCAAGCGCCTGTTCGTCCAAATCGTCCAGGACCAGCCATGTCATCGAAGCGGTGGGTGTCCCGGAAGAGTACAGGAAAGGTGCTGTACGGATCAGTTTCGGCCGTTCCAACAGTGCAGCAGACGCAGAGCGTGTTATAGAAGTGACGAAAGAATTTTTAGAGATGACGAAGAAAGGGATGAAACAGCATGATATGGAGTGAACTTCTCATTCGCTACGGCGAGATGTCGCTGAAAGGCCGGAACCGGAAAGTGTTTATCCAGAAACTGAGTGAAAATATACGGAGAGCGCTTCGAGGGCTTGAAACGGTCAAGTTGAAAGCGGAACGGGACAGGATGTTCATCTACGCCTCTCCCGAAGAGCTCGAACAGGCAGTCCATCTGCTGAAAGACGTTGCGGGCATCCAATCGTACAGTCCGATAGCGCAATGTGAATCGACGGTCGAGTCGATACGAAGCACTGCGCTGGGTGTATTCGAGCATGAGGAGACTTTGGGGAGAACGTTCAAGGTCGAAGTGAAACGAACGGACAAGTCATTTCCGCTCGTCACGGGAGAATTGCAGAAGGAGATCGGCGGCACAATTCTCCGCGCGCATCCCGATCTGAAAGTGGACGTCCGCAAACCGGATATCCTTCTCCATATCGACATCCGGGAAACCGGTGCGTTCCTCTCCGCACGCATATACAAAGGCGCGGCCGGTATGCCTGTCGGTTCGAACGGCCGGTCCCTGCTCATGCTGTCTGGCGGCATCGACAGTCCGGCTGCCGGCTATTTGATGATGAAACGCGGCGTCATGGTGGAGGCGATCCATTTCGCAAGCCCTCCTTATACAAGTGAGAAGGCTCAGGCGAAAGTGGAGGAGCTCGCCAGGAAGCTGAGTGTCTACGGCGGCAGCATAAAGCTGCATATCATTCCATTCACAGAAATCCAGCAGGCCATCGTCAAGCAAGTGCCCGAAAACGTCTCGATCACATCCACACGCCGTCTCATGCTGCGGATTGCTGACCAAGTGAGACAGGAGATCGGCGCATTGGCCATCGTCACGGGGGAAAGCCTCGGCCAAGTGGCAAGCCAGACGCTGGAGAGCTTCACGGCAATCAATGCCGTAACGAATACACCGATCCTCCGTCCGCTGATTGCTACAGATAAACTGGAGATCATCGATATCGCCAAAAAGATCGGCACCTATGAAACGTCCATCCAGCCATATGAAGACTGCTGCACCATCTTCACACCTGCCAGCCCGAAAACGAAACCGAGACTGGACAAGGTGGAGTATTATGAAAGCTTCATCGATTTCGCGCCGCTGATCGAAGAAGCCGTAAAGAACAGGCAGATCATCGAGTGTACGAGTGAAAGCAACCCAGATGGCGACTTCTCCGACTTGCTGTAGAGGATCCCGTTTTTGATTGTCATGAAAAAAATACCACTTCCTATCAGTGCATGAATTCTCCGGAACGGACCATTCTATAGTCACAAGGAGGTGACAACGACATGACAAACTCAAACAACGGCAACTCAAACCAACTTCTTGTACCAGGTGTACAGCAGGCGCTTGACCAGATGAAGTATGAAATTGCTTCTGAATTCGGTGTTCAGCTTGGAGCAGACGCTTCATCGCGTGCCAACGGATCCGTCGGCGGAGAAATCACTAAGCGATTGGTACGTCAAGCTCAAGAACAAATGAAGGGCTTCTAAGCTAAACTGAACCCTTGACTGCTCTCCATATGGAGGGCAGTCTTTTTTATGGTTGCTCATTTTCCGGTTTGTATACAAATGACTTTGTTTTGAATTTGCGGAATTTTACTTGTATACTGATTACATTGTGTAAAGGAGGAATTGGGATGAAACGTGAAGAGTTGATTGCACCTGAGCAGTATAATGTGGTCTCTGAAATCGGGAAATATGCAGATGGAACGGATCGGAAAGCACTCATTTACGCAGATGCCGGCGGAAACAAACGGGAGTATACATATGACCAGCTCATGAATGACGCAAACCGTGCGGCGAATGTCTTCACTTCGAACGGACTTGGGAAAGGGGACATCGTTCTGGTGATGGTGCCGCGTCTGATCGAGGCGTATACCGCCTACATCGGAGCCCTGAAAGCGGGGATAGCTGTCATCCCTTCCTCCGAAATGCTGCGCGCATCCGATATCGAGTACCGGCTTGCCCACAGCGGAGCGAAAGCGATTGTCGCCTATGAAGCGTTTACCGATCAGCTTGCCGACGTGAAAGGGATCGAAGATGTGAACCTGTTTGTGATCGGAAAGGCAGCGGATCGGGGCATCTCGCTCACGGATGCCATGGCCTCCGCCTCGCCGGAATTCCAGGCAGCCGACACCAAAGCGGATGATATGGCATTCCTCTCCTACACATCCGGAACGACCGGCAAACCGAAAGGCGTTGTCCACACGCATGGCTGGGGCTATGCACATCTCAGGACAACCGGCGAGAACTGGCTCGGCATCCAGGAAGGCGACACCGTCTGGGCTACGGCCGCGCCCGGCTGGCAGAAATGGATCTGGACACCGTTCCTGGCGGTGCTCGGCAGCGGTGCGACCGGGCTCGTGTACAACGGGAAATTCGATGTCAAAACCTATTTGGAGATGATCAAAACCTACCAGGTGAACGTGCTCTGCTGTACGCCGACAGAATATCGGTTCATGGCAAAGGCTGAAGATCTCGCCGAGTACGATCTGTCGTCCATCCGCAGTGCTGTCTCTGCAGGCGAGCCGCTCAATAAGGAAGTGATCGATCGGTTTGAAGACGTCTTCTCACTTCAAGTGCGTGATGGCTATGGCCAGACGGAAAACACCCTGCTCGTCGGGACGATGCTCGGTATGGAGGCGCGTCCAGGTTCAATGGGCAAGCCGACCCCCGGCAACCGGGTCGAGATCGTCAACGACGAAGGAGAGATCGCAGGTGTCGGCGAAGTCGGGGATATCGCAGTCCATATTTCCACGCCTGCCCTCTTCAAAGAGTACTTGAAGGATCCCGAACGCACAGCGATGCAGTTCCGGGGGGACTACTATATAACGGGTGACCGTGCGAAGAAAGATGAGGACGGGTACTTCTGGTTTGAAGGGCGGGGAGACGATATCATCATCAGCTCAGGCTATACGATCGGGCCGTTCGAAGTGGAGGACGCTCTCACGAACCATCCCGCTGTCCGTGAATGCGCAGTCGTCGCCAGTCCGGATGAAGTGAGAGGGTCTGTTGTCAAAGCTTATATCGTCCTGCGTGATCCATCAGCTGCTGCTGATGAAGGGCTCATTCAGGAGCTGCAGGACCATGTCAAGGAAACGACAGCGCCCTACAAGTATCCGCGCAAAATCGAATTCGTGGAGGAGCTGCCGAAGACCGCGTCGGGTAAGATCATGCGGGTCCAGCTCCGTAAAATGGAAATGAAGTGATTGAAAAAGAGCTGAGAGCTTTCGTTCTCGGTTCTTTTTTCATGTAATCCTTTACGCCGCTGAATCAGCAACGTATAATTGAGCAATATTTCGAACTGCAAAATGTTCGTACATGATGGAAGGGAGGAATACGATGCAATCACCGCAGCAAGGAGCTTTTTGGGTATTTTTCGCTTATTTTCTATGGGGGTTCATGCCGATCTATTGGAAAAGCCTCGATCATGTCGGCAGCAGTGAAATTCTGCTCAACCGGATCATCTGGGCGTTCATCCTGACAGCGGCTGTCCTTCTGATTGCAGGGCAGGGAAGGAAATTGGCCGCGGACGTGAAAGAGCTGTGGCGGACCCCTCGTCAATTCTGGGGATTGTGTCTGGCATCTCTGCTCGTCACGACGAACTGGGGAACTTACATATGGGCCGTGAACCACGATTTCATCGTACAGGCAAGTCTCGGCTATTACATGAATCCGCTCGTTTCCGTCCTTCTGGGTATCCTGTTCCTCAAGGAATCATTGAACCGCAGCCAGCAGGGGGCATTCGTGCTTGCAGCCGTGGGCGTCACCATACTGACAATCCATTATGGTGTCTTCCCGTGGGTATCGTTCGTCCTTGCCTTATCGTTCGCTCTGTACGGACTTATCAAGAAGCATATCAAGCTGGACGCCGCGCGGGGACTCGCCATCGAAACGGCATTTGTGGTTCCAATCGCCCTTCTTGCGTATGGCTGGCTGATCCGATCGGGGGATGCCGTGCTGTTCGGTACCGATCCAGTGACAGTCGTATTGCTCGTTTTGACAGGGATTGCGACGGCGCTGCCGCTCATCTTCTTCTCAAAAGGAGTTGTGTCCATTCCGCTCTATGTGTCGGGCTTTCTGCAGTATATCGCTCCTACACTGATGCTGATCATCGGCGTCTCCCTGTACGGCGAGCAGTTCGGTGCATTCGAATGGATGAGTTTCGCATTCATCTGGGCTGCGCTGATGCTGTTCACCATCCCGCAGGTCGTGCGGTTTTTGAAGAACCGGAGAGTTGCCGGCCGGCTGAAGGAACAGCATCATCCTCACTGATGGGATTTTAATGAAACGGATTCACCGGTCATACGTATAAGATGGAGGACATGAAGGAGGAATCGCAATGACAACAAAACGATGGATAGCGTTACTGAGCGCAGCTGCACTGGTGATCGTCTCGATCGGCGTCAACTCGCTATCCTATATCTTTACGAGGGATTTCAGCTCGCTGTTCGAAGACAACTTCGCGCTGAACGGTCCGATGTATGAAGAAAATGTATTGGAAGGCGGGGGCTCGACGGAGCGGATTGCTGTCCTTGAGGTCAGCGGCGTCATCCAGGATACCGGCCCCGCATCGCCATTTGCGGCACCCGGCTATAACCACCAGCTTTTCATGAGCCAGCTTGCGGACATCCAGGAGGATCCGACAGTGAAAGGGGTCGTGCTCCACGTGGATTCGCCGGGCGGCGGCGTGATGGAATCCTCGGATATTTATGATGAACTGGTTGCAATCCGGGACAACAGCAATATTCCGATCTATGTTTCGATGGGCTCGATGGCGGCTTCTGGCGGATACTACATTTCAGCTCCTGCCGAGAAGATTTTCGTTCATCCCGAAACAATCACAGGATCGATTGGTGTCATCATGGAAAGTCTGAACTATGCAGAACTCGCCGATAAGATCGGTATCGACTTCAACACCATCAAAACAGGTCCTTATAAAGACATGATGAGTCCGAATCGTGAAATGACGAAGGAAGAACGCAATATGCTGCAGGAAATGATCAATGATTCATACGAGCGGTTTGTCGGAATTGTCGCAGACGGCCGCGGCATGTCTGTCGATGCGGTCAAGAAAGTGGCGGACGGCAGAATCATGAACGGACGGCAGGCGATCGAGGCAGGACTGGCGGATGATTATGGCAAGCTGCCGGACGTCGTCGAGTCACTGAAAACCGATCTGGGACTCAAGGATCCGACTATATTCGAATATACATCTTCAGACAGCCTGTCATCGCTGTTCGGGATGAATGTGTCCGGCTTGCTGAAAAAGAATGCGGAAACGGAATTGATCGAAAAAATGCTGACGGATTACCAGGCACCGCGGATGATGTATCTGTATGGTGAACGCTAAAGAGAGGAGGGACCCGAATGTCTGACCAATTGGAACCAGCAGCAGCTAGTGAACTCCCGGCGGAAAACCGTGCGTCAGAGGAGGTTGTGCAGAGAGCGGACGAATTCCGGAGAAAGCCTGCGGGATTCTGGATCCGCTTTTGGGCGTATCTGATCGATCTGATCATCATCAGTGCCATTAGCGGGCTGATCGTCAAACCGGTGTTCCGGGTTTTCGACTGGGCAATCACCGATCCGATTTTTCTGTTATACAGTCCGTACAAAGCGGTCATGCTCATCGTTTTCCTGGCCTACTTCCTGCTGATGACGAGATACTTCGGACAGACGGCCGGCAAGATGATCTGCGGAATCCGTGTTGTGCGTAAAGCGGGAGGGCGCTTAAGCTGGAGCAGTCTGCTGTTCCGGGAAGTGATCGGCCGCTATATCTCGAAGACGCTCGTCATCCCATACCTGCTCGTCGTCTTCATGCCGCATAAAGAAGCGCTGCATGACTTGTTCGCGGATACGGAAGTTATACACGAACAAGTATATGAGAAGGCTGTTGCTGACGTTGTCCGGACGACTGCCGGACGTGCTCAGTTGCAAGGGGAGCAGTCCGTCTAGTAAGATGGAGGGACCACGAAAGGAGCGCAAAACGTATGACATCCATTACATTCCAGAACAAGCCGGTCACACTGCTCGGCACTCAGCTCCGAGCCGGAGACAAAGCACCGGACTTCACTGTGATCGGCAATGATCTGCAGCCTGTCACTTTCGAAGGTGCTGGAGGCAAAGTCAGGCTCATCAGTGTCGTCCCTTCCATCGACACAGGTGTTTGTGCAAAACAGACCCACCGATTCAATGATGAAGCAGGAAAACTGGGTGACAAGGCGGAAGTGCTGACAATTTCTGCAGATCTGCCGTTTGCACAGGCGCGGTACCGGTCGGTTGAAGAAATCGGTAATCTGCAAGTGCTGTCCGACCATCGCGATCTGTCGTTCGGCAGCGCGTACGGCGTTGTTATCGAGGAGCTCCGGCTTTTGGCCCGTGCAATTTTTGTCATCGAACCGGATGGCACAGTCGCCTATTCGGAATATGTGAATGAAGTGACGGACCATCCGGATTACCTGGAAGCACTGGAGACCGTCAAGAAACTGATTGTGTCTGTATAAGGCAGCTCTGCGCTGCCTGTTCACCCATCCGGCTGCCGGATGGGTTTTTCTCCGCACACGCGCTCATTTTTAAAATGCAGTAACAAACGAAAAAGAGGGATGACTTATGAAAAGCAATACGGAACAGATCTTCACCTACTTGGATGGTGCAGCGGAGAAGGGAGACCAGCTCTACTTGGAGCAGCTCGTCACCGCATGCCGCGCATGGGCAGAAGGAAAAGCCGCGCCCGATCTGCAGGGCGAAGTGGCAAAAGAGGAAATACGGAGAGGGCTGCAGCTCGCAATTCTGAAAGGAATGCGGCAGAACGTGCAGCCGAATCATCAGATGACACCGGATGCAATCGGCATGCTGATCGGACGGATTGCAGAACTGCTCACTGCGGGACAGGAATATATACGGATCACAGATCTTGCAGCCGGAACAGGGAACTTGCTGTTCACGGTCATGAACATGATGGAGCGTCCATCATCAGCGGCAGCTGTTGAAATCGACGAACTCCTTGCCCGTCTTATGGCAGCGGCTGCGGATCTGCTGGAGCAGGAAGCCGAGATCTTTGTCCAGGACGCCCTGCGCCCGCTGCTGATCGATCCGGCAGATCTGGCAGTATGTGATCTCCCTGTCGGCTATTATCCGGATGACGACAATGGGCTCAATTTTGAAATGATGCCGGCAGAAGGACATGCGTATGCACATCACCTGTTCATCGAACAGACGATGAAGCACCTGAAAGAGGGGGCGCACGGCATCTTCCTCGTTCCCTCTTCCTTATTCGAGTCTGCACAGTCCGGACTGCTGCATACGTATTTGAAGAAGCATACGGTCATCAGGGCCGTCCTGCAGCTGCCGTCCTCCTTGTTCAAAAATGCGGCACAGGCGAAAAGCATCCTGATTCTGCAGAAGCCGTCTGCCGATAAAACGGCGGCACCTGATGTTCTTCTGGCAAATGTCCCTGAGATGACGGACAAACAGGCGATGCTGTCGTTCTTTGTGAAGCTTGAGGATTGGGTACAGGAAGGATGAAGAAAAAGCTTGCGGGACACCGGATGAACCGGCAGCCCCGCAAGCTTTTTACTTTGTGCTGGTTAGTGGATGTCTTCGTTTTCCGGTGTACGGACGACGAGCACATCACATTTCGCTGCACGTACAATGTTCTCGGAGACGCTGCCGATCAGGAACCGTTCGACAGGATTCAGGCCGGTAGCCCCGCAGATGATGAGATCCGCTTCGATCTTTTTGGGGATTTCACGGGGAATCATCGTTTTCGGCGACCCGTATTCCACGATGATGTTCACATGAGTCAGACCCGCTTCAGCGGCATGGTCTTTATAACCTTCCAGCAGATCGACTGCATAGGACTGGGCGCGTTCCGCGATCGACCGGTCATACGCTTCCACCGCAGAGTACGAACGGGTATCAATAATATTCACCAAGTTCAAGTTTGCGTCGTTCCGTTTTGCAATCGCAACAGCCTTTTTGAACGCCCACTCGGATTCTTTCGATCCATCGACTGCGACGATGATCTGGTTGTACACTAATGACATAGGGATCACACTCCTGCTCTTTGAATTTATCGTTCTATAGACAGTATACGCCATTTCCCGGCAGAATTCCTGCCTCGTCTATGAAATGGATAAGGAACAATGGTGACAATCAGATGAAATTATTCGGCAAATCATATGCGGATCTGCTACACTAATGGTGAAAAGGTCTGAACGGTACATACTGAACAGCCGTACTTCAATCTTAAGGGGGAACTACTAATGCGTATTGGCGTACCAAAAGAGGTCAAGAACAATGAAAACCGTGTCGCGATGACACCCGCCGGCGTCTTCAACCTGAAGTCTGCCGGACATGAAGTGCTGATTGAAACTGGCGCTGGTCTCGGATCGAGCTTCAGTGACGAGGACTACCGCGAAGTCGGCGCGGTGATCGTGGATTCCGCTGAGGAGGCATGGGGTGCGGAAATGGTCATGAAAGTGAAGGAGCCGATTGCATCCGAATACGGCTATCTGCGTGAAGGACTCATCCTGTTCACGTATCTCCATCTTGCGCATGAAGAGGATCTGACGAAAGCGCTCGTCGAAAACAAAGTGATTTCGATCGCCTACGAAACGGTCCAGCTGCCGAGCGGACTCCTGCCGCTGCTGGCACCGATGAGTGAAGTGGCCGGCCGGATGGCGACGCAGATCGGCGCACAGTATCTCGAGAAGCTGGAAGGCGGCAAGGGGATCCTGCTGTCCGGCGTCCCGGGCGTCGACCGCGGCAACGTGACGATCATCGGCGGCGGACAGGCCGGCACGAACGCAGCCCGTATCGCCATCGGCATGGGCGCGCGCGTCACCATCCTCGACCTGTCGGTGGAACGCCTCCGCCAGCTCGATGAGATCTTCGGCAAGGACGTCCAGACACTCGTCTCGAACCCGTTCAACATCGCGAACTCCGTGAAGGACGCGGATCTCGTGATCGGCTGTGTCCTCATCCCGGGCGCACGTGCACCGAAGCTCGTGAGCGAGGAGATGGTGAAATCGATGTCACCGGGCTCCGTACTCGTCGACATCGCGATCGACCAGGGCGGCATCTTCGCAACGTCCGACCGTGTGACGACACACGACGATCCGACCTACGTCAAGCATGGTGTCGTCCACTATGCGGTCGCCAACATGCCGGGCGCTGTGCCGCGCACTTCGACGATGGCACTGACGAACGTCACCGTGCCGTATGCCCTGCAGATCGCGAACAAAGGCTACAAGCAGGCATGCCTCGACAACGAAGTATTGCGCAAAGGCCTCAACACGATCGGCGGCCACGTCACATACCAGGCTGTTGCAGAAGCACAGTCGCTTGAATACGTATCGGCTGAGTCACTGCTCGGCTGATCACAGAAACCCCCGGCCCGGGTTTATCGAGCCGGGGGTTTTCTATTGCTTGGAATGCCGGCAGGTCCGGCGAGTGATCCAATCCAGCGGCTGACCGCTCAATTCCTTCTTCGGAACGCTCAAGCAGCCTGCGGAACGCTCAAGCAGCCCCCCGAACGCTCAAGCAATGCCCGGAACGCTCAAGCAGCCCCCGGAACGCTCAAGCAAGCCCTCCGAACGCTCAAGCCCCCCACAAACGCTCAAACCAAAGCCCACACAAATCCAGCCCACAAAAAAACCGCCCGCACAAAGCGGGCAGCTCCAGTCATCGGATAATTGTCAATTCTTTCGGGAACTTCGTCATCACTTCCACACCAGCTGCGGTGACGACCACATCATCCTCAATCCGGACACCGGTGATCGACGAATCATAGATGCCCGGCTCGATTGTGAAGACCATGCCTTCGTCGAGCTGGAAGTCATTCGCTCCGTGAATGGAAGGGAATTCGTGCACCGAAATGCCGAGACCATGCCCAAGACGGTGGGTGAAGTATTCGCCATAGCCTGCTTCGTCGATGACATCCCGGGAAGCCTTGTCCAGTTCGCGCGCGGTTACGCCAGGCTTTACGAGATCGATAGCAGCTTGGTTCGCGCGGCGGACCGCTTCGTAAATGTCCTTCTGGGCTTCAGACGGCTCGCCGAACGCGAGTGTCCGTGTGATGTCCGAGCAGTAGCCCTTGTGGACGACACCGAGGTCGAGGAGGACGAAATCGCCTTGCTCGATCTTCCGTTCACCAGGTGTGCCGTGCGGTGAAGCCGTTTTCGTGCCGGTCAGCACCGTCGTTGCGAACGACATCTTCTCGACGCCTTTCTTCTTCAGCGCGAGCTCGATCGCTGTCTGCAGTTCCAGCTCGGTCATCCCTTCCGTGATCGTATCGCGTGCGACTTCGATTGCATAATCGGCAAGCGCGGCTGCTTCACGCAGCAAGTTCAGTTCGGACTCATCTTTCCGGCTGCGCATCGCATTGAGCTGCTCGTCCAGACGGGAAATCGTCGCGCCCGCAAACAGTTCTTCCATCCGCTCAAGGCGTTCCACAGTCAAGTGGGATTTCTCGATTGCAATCGAACTGATTTCATCCGTCTTGCGTCCTGCCGCCTCCTTGACGAATTCCCACGCATCGTCCGTGTCCTGGTATCCGACGGTCTCGAATGACCAGCCAGCCGCTTTGACATCGGGGACTTCCATCAGCGGACAGACGATGAACGGCTCGGCGTCCTTGAAGATCATGATACCGAGAAGGCGCTCATGAGGATCGCTGCTGAACCCTGACAAATAGAAAATGTTATCCGGCGTCGTCACGAATGCCGCATCCGTCTGGTGGTCTGTCAAGTATTGCTGGATTGTTTCAAGTCTGTTCAAAATGATTCCTCCTTTATATACATGGTCCATCATATCAAAAAAGAGGATTTCCGGCAGGTTTCGCGAATCCGGGAGAGAGGAAAGAATATGTAATGGAGGTGTCGGATGAATTGGAAATCTCATATCATGGCCATTCAATTGTAAAAGTGAAAACAGGCGGGAAGGAAATTCTGATCGACCCGTACATCACGGACAACGATCTGACAGACTTGAAGGCGGATGAACAGAAACCGGACGTCATCCTGCTGACGCACGGACATAATGATCATGTCGGTGATACGATCGCTATCGCGAAATCATGCGATGCGCTTGTCGTCGCGCCGAACGAATTGGCGGTCTGGCTCGGCTGGCAGGGACTCAATACGCACGGCATGAATATCGGGGGAGCGAAGAAGTTCGATTTCGGTACGGTGAAATATACGAAAGCCTTCCACAGCTCTTCGTATACGACAGAAGATGGGCAGATCATCTATACAGGCATGCCTGCAGGAATCCTGTTTACAGCGGAAGGAAAAACAATCTACCATGCAGGAGACACATCGCTGTTCGGAGATATGGAACTGATCGGAAAGCGGAACGATATTGATGTGGCGTTTCTGCCGATCGGCGATAACTTCACGATGGGACCGGAGGATGCGGCATATGCTGTCGAACTGCTGAACCCGAAACTGGCAGTCCCTGTGCACTTCAATACGTTCCCGCCCATCCAGCAGGACCCTGCTGCATTCACGGAGCTCGTCAAACATCATGAATCGAAAATAATGGAACCCGGCGAATCGCTGTCGCTGTGAACCCCCCGTGCTGGCTGAGTGAAATCTCGGGCAGCACGGTTTTTTTCGAGAAATTATGGTAAACTAAACGCAAGGCAGCCAGAAGAAAAAGGTGAACGACATGTCGACAAAGCACGAACAGATCCTGCGCCATATCGAGGAACTGCCGGTCGGAGAGAAGATCTCCGTCCGGCAGATCGCACGCGCGCTGACCGTCAGTGAAGGCACCGCCTATCGGGCCATCAAGGAAGCGGAAAACAAGAAATTGGTCAACACAATCGAACGGGTCGGTACGATCCGGATCGAAAAGAAGAAAAAAGAGAACATCGAACGGCTTACATTTGCAGAAGTTGTCAAGATTGTGGATGGCAGCGTCCTTGGGGGTGCAGGCGGACTGCATAAGACACTGACGAAGTTCCTGATCGGGGCGATGCAGCTCGAGGATATCCGGCGCTATATAGAGCCCGGCAGTCTCCTGATTGTCGGCAACCGCCAGAAAGCGCATCTTCTGGCGATCAATGCAGGCTCTGCCGTATTGGTCACAGGCGGGTTCGATGCTGCGGACGAAGTGAAAGAGCTTGCGGACGCACAAGATCTGCCTGTCATATCGACAAGCTATGACTCCTTCACTGTCGCGACAATGCTCGATCGGGCCATCTCGGATCAGATGATCGAAAAGGATATCCTGCTTGTCGAAGACATCCAGCACTCCCTGGCGAACACAGTGGCCCTGTCGATCCAGGATACGGTCGGACGGTTCAACGAAGTGAGCCGGAAGACATCCCATTCCGCTTTTCCGGTCATCGACAGGAACGGCCGCGTCGTCGGAATGGTGACGTCAAAGGATGTTGTCGGCAAGGAGGATGCGGAACCGATCGGCAGAGTGATGACGGAGGACCCGATCACTGCGACACGCAACATGAGCGTCGCATCGGCCGGACACAGTATGGTGTGGGAAGGGATCGACCTGCTGCCGGTTGTTACGGAATCCGGCATGCTGGATGGCGTCCTGAGCCGTCAGGATGTGCTGAAGGCGTTTCAGATGGTTCAGCGTCAGCCGCAGCATGGGCAGACGATCGATGACATCGTGAAAAGCCAGATGCACGAAAGTGAGGAGCACCCCGACCAGGTCCTCTTCGAAGTCATCCCGCAGATGACGAACCAGTTCGGCACACTTTCTTACGGCGCACTCATGACACTGCTTGCTGAGACCGGCAATCGGGCCATCAAACTCGTCAAACGCGGGGAAAGTGTCCCGGAAAATGTCACGATCTATTTCATGAAACACATCCAGCTCGGCAGCACGGTTGAAGTCATCCCGGACATCCTGCACTTGAGCCGGCGCGTCGTCAAGATGGACATCTCCATCTACACAGGGGACGAACTGTTGGGCAAAGCGCTCGTTACATACCAGCTGCTGGAACGATGAAAAAACGCTGATGCAAAAAAGGCATCAGCGTGAGTTCAATTCCGTCTCTTCATCGACAAACCGGTTATAGTGCTGCGTGGCACGCCAGTTGAAGATGGATACATAACCGCCCAGCAGGATGAACACCGCAGAGACGATATACGTGAGCGCGCCGTCGAATAAGAGAAGCTGGTTGATGCCGAACACAGCGAGCATCACACCTAGGAACATTCCCGCTTTGGCGGCGAACATTTTCTTGCGGATCGGAAATACGTGACTCGTACGGAATTGTCTTGTTTTGAAATAGAAATAGAACACTGCCGATGCAATGATCAGAAACACGAGCACGAAATTGAGTGTCTTCATAACGTGAGCCCTCCATTGGAAACAAACACTTCTTCCATTGTAGCGGCTTTTTGCAACAAATGCGAACGCAATTATTTGTACAATGGGGGAAACGGCCAATGAACAGACAAATCATCGACACAATTGAAAAGTATACGACCATCATCATCCATCGCCACGTCCGTCCGGATCCGGATGCGTTCGGTTCGCAGGTCGGCCTGAAGAAACTGATCGAAGGGAATTACCCGGAAAAGACGGTCTTCGCCGCCGGCAGTGATGACGGACAGCTCGCATTCCTGGCAGGACAGGACGACGTGACGGAGGAGCAGTACGAAGGGGCGCTCGTCATCGTCACGGATACGGCCAACACCGACCGGGTCGATGGACAGTCTTATGCCAATGGCAGCTGCCTCGTAAAAATCGACCACCATCCGAACGTCGATCCATATGGCGATCTCATCTGGGTCGATACGGAAGCGAGTTCCTGCTCGGAAATGATCTACGAACTATATAAGGAAGGCAGTGCCTATAAGGGCTGGAAGATGCCTGACGAGGCGGCCCGCCTGCTGTTTGCAGGTATTGTCGGTGATACCGGCCGTTTCATGTATCCGAGTGCAACCGGCCGGACATTCGAAGCGGCAAGCGAACTCATCAAGTATGATTTCGACCGGCAGCAGATCTTTGCGGGCATGTATGAAGTGGAGCGCAGCCTGCTGCATCTGCAGGGGTATGTCTACCAGAACTTCCAGATGGACGAAAACGGAGCGGCGTATATCAAACTGACAAAAGCGATCCTGGATGAATTCGGCGTACAGCCGCAAGAGACGTCCTCGCTCGTCAGTTCCCTCGGTGATGTCAAGGGGATCTGCGCCTGGCTGATCTTTGTGGAGGAACCCGATCAGATCCGCGTCCGGCTCCGTTCGAAAAAGACCGTCATCAACGGACTTGCAGCCGAATATGGCGGCGGCGGCCATCCGCTCGCTGCAGGCGCTTCCGTCTTTTCATGGGAAGAGGCGGACCAAGTCATCCTGAAACTGAAAGCGATGTGTGCGCATCACGAATGATTGGAGGGATGGACGATGACCCTTGTATATCCACAACTGATCACCGGAGCCGATTTCCTGAACGGCATCATAAAACTCGACCGGCTGGCTCCTCTTCTGAACAGAAGAGGAGCTGTTTCCGCTGCCATCGTCAATTCCTCGCTGTCCGGCGTCCGCTCGTTCTGGAAAGTGATGACGAAATACGGCATCCACCCGGTGATCGGCCTGTCACTATCTGTCGAACTGACGGAAGGGGGAACGGCACTTTTCTATCTATATGCAAAAAACGAAGAGGGCTTCAAACAGCTCATGAAAGCGAGCAGTGCAGCAGCGACGCGGGAGTCCGGCGACCTTCCCGAGAAATGGCTGCACGCCTACACGGCGAACTGCGCGGCTGTCCTTCCGCTGACGTCGCCTTCTTGGGATCCGTTCCGTTCAGAACCTGTCATCGGACGGATCGCCAGGGAGATCGATCCGGACAGTCTGTACATCGGAGTCGCTCGTCCGGGCGGCAGCGTCCATGAGGAAGAACAAACAATCGTGCAGCTTGCGGAAACCGCAGGGCTGCCCATCCTCGCATGCAGTGAAGCAAGGTTCATCGACCCGGAAGACGCCTTCAGTTATGAAACGGCCCAGGCCATCCGGGACGGCTACAAGCTGAATGATCCTGCGCGCCCCGTGAATCTGCATAAAGATGCGTACATACCGGAGGCACGTGAACTTGCGGAATGGTTCCGCGGAAACGAGCAATGGCTGCAGCAGGCGGCTGATCTGCTGCTGTCGTGTAAGGTCGATCTCCCGGAGAAACAATTGCTGATGCCGCGTTTTCCTGTTCCAGTAGGGGATACGGCAGCAGAACTGCTCGGCCGTCTGTGCCGGGAAGGGCTGGAACGTAAAATCCGGCAGATCCCTGAAGCCTATGAGGAACGTCTCCGCTATGAACTGGAGGTCATCGTCTCCATGGGCTATGCTGATTATTTCCTGATCGTCCAGGACTTCATCGAGTATGCCAAGCGGAATGACATCGAAGTGGGTCCGGGCCGCGGATCGTCCGCCGGCTCGCTCGTCGCCTTCTCGCTCGGTATCACCGCGGTCGACCCGATCCGGTATGGGCTGATCTTCGAACGGTTCCTGAATAAGAACCGGGTCACGATGCCGGATATCGATGTCGATTTCGCGGATACACGGCGCCTGGAAGTCGTGGAATACGTTGCGCACAAATATGGAAAAGCGCACGTCGCGCAGATCGTCACGTCCGGCACGCTGTCGGCAAAATCGGTGGCGCGGAACACCGCACGTGTATTCGGCTTCCCGAACGAAGACCTGGCGTTCATCTCCAAAAGCCTGGCTGCCGTACATGGCGCTGCATTGAAAGAGCGGATCGGCCAGTCGGCTCCCTTGAAAGAATGGATTGCAAAGGAAGAAGTCCGGCAAAAGTGGATGGACGCCTCCCTCGCGCTGGAAGGGCTGCCGAGAAACGCATCCACCCATGCGGCAGGAGTCATCCTGTCACCGAAGCCCCTGGTGGAAACCATCCCGCTCCAGGCAGGCGGTGATTCGATCTACCTGACCCAATGGGCGATGAATGATGCGGAAGAGGCCGGCCTGCTGAAAATGGACTTCCTCGGACTCCGCAATCTGACACTGCTCGACAGGATCCGGAAAGCGGTCCGCCAAGATACCGGACGCACGGTCAACCTGGAAACCATGCCGCTTGACGACGAAGCGACATACGAACTGTTCCGGCGGGGGGATATGCTCGGTGTGTTCCAGTTCGAATCTCCCGGTATGCGGAAAGCACTGCGGGACATCGAGCCGGATTCGTTTGAAGATATCTACGCGATCAGCGCCCTGTACCGTCCGGGTCCGATGGAAAATATCCCGCTCTACAGCCGGCGCAAGAAAGGGATGGAGCCGATCCGCTATCTCCATCCCTCCCTCGAGCCGATCCTGGCGGAGACATACGGCATCATCGTCTACCAGGAACAGATCATGCAGATCGCGAGCCGGATTGCAGGCTTCACGTTCGGGGAAGCGGATCTTCTGCGCCGGGCGGTCAGCAAGAAGAAGCGCGAGGTGCTCGAACAGGAGAGGAACCATTTTGCAGCCGGTGCGGTACGAAACGGATTCCCGGAAGAAGCAGCCGTCGAAATCTACGAATTGATCGTCAAGTTCGCGGATTACGGCTTCCCGAAAAGCCATGCGGTCGCCTACTCGCTCATCTCCTATCAGCTCGCCTATTTCAAGGCGAATCACCCTGCACAGTTTTACGCGGCCTGCCTGACAGTGCTCGCAGGCTCTCCGGAAAAGATGACGGAATATATCGGGGAGATGAAAACGAAAGGCATCCGTGTACTAGGCCCGTCAATCACAAGAAGCAGATGGTCTGCTGTATCCGAACGGGATGCGGTCCGGCTTGGGATCGCCTCTGTCAAAGGAGTGCCGTTCCAATTCTATAAAGCTGTGCAAGAAGCGCGGAATCAGTCGGCACCGCTCAAGACCCTGTTCGATCTGGCGGTGGCGGCAGGCGCTGAACAATTCAACGATAAGACGGTCCCGCCGCTCATCAAGTCAGGGGCGCTCGATGAATTCGGCAAGCCCCGTGAAGTATTGCTCGCTTCGATCGAAGCGGCGAGGAAGCATGCGTTGTTCGTCCGGCCATCCGACGGTGAGGACTTGTTCGCCGGGATGCTGAACGGGCTGGCGAGTCCGAAATACAGTCCTGCCGGCACGATGCCGGATATGCAGCGTCTCGATTACGAAAAAGAAGTGCTCGGTTTCTATCTGTCCGAACACCCGGCAGCAGCCTTTAAGAAAACGCTGGAAGAGGGCACGATACCGATCAGTGATGTGCAGGAGATGAAGCCGGGCGTGCGTATTTCCATCGCCGGGATGCTTGTGGAGTGCAAACGGATCCGCACAAAAAAAGGGGAAGCGATGGCGTTCCTCGAACTGCAAGATGAAACCGGAAGCCTCTCCGTAACGGTGTTCCCGAAAGTGTATGCATCCACAAGCCGTATACTGACAGATCAGTCAATGCTTGTCTGCAGGGGGAAAGTGGAAATCAGGAACGGCCAGCCGCAGCTCCTGGCCGACCAAATAGCAGACCCCGGCAAGGCGGAAGGAGAGCGAGAATAGTTTACAGTTATCCCTTTACGCAAGGCCCCCTTTTTTGTATGCTTATACAGTGAAAGTGGTCAGACCACTCAAGAATGGTGTGCAAAAGGAGTTTGACAATGGAAAATTCTCGGCCATCATCGAAACGTTTTTTGGATATCGTCAGTGATCTGCGGACGATCATCAAAGAAGAAGGAGCCGAGATCGGCGACAAGCTGCCGTCGGAGCGGGTGCTTGCAGAGCGTCTGCAAGTCGGCAGATCCACGATCCGCGAAGCGCTGAGAAGCCTGGAACTGCTTGGGCTGATCGAAACGCGCAGGGGAGAAGGGACGTTTCTGGCAGATTACAAGAAACACCAGCTTGTCGACATCCTGTCTGCATTCATCATGCAGCATCCGCAATCGCTGCGCGATGTGGACCGGACTTGCCGGATCCATGAACATGCTGCAATCGAGCGGATTGCCGGGGATGCAGAGCTCCGGTCCCTTCCTGTATGGGATGGGTTCCTCCGGAAGATCGGCGAATGCGAACCGGTTGTCCGTGAAGACGTACTGAAGGAATTCCTTGTAGCCGCCGGAAACCGGCTGTCACTGAAAATCTGGTTTTTACTGAAACAATACAGCCGACTCCCATACCAGGGGATCTTGACGGCAGCCGAGCAGGAATGCACAGTGCGAATGCTGAGCGAGCTCAAGGCCGGCAACAGCAAGTCCGCCATACATCATTACGATGATTGGCTTGAACTTGTCAATGTGGAAAAAAGGGGCGAAAACGAATGCTGAGGGATCTATTTACAAATACAAAGAAACAGCAGGCGATCATGCCGAATGCGAAATCCAAGAACGATGTGCCGGAAGGGATCATGACGAAATGCCCGGAGTGCAAGCATGTCGTACCGACGAAGGAATTGGGGAAAAATCTGAAAGTCTGCCCGAAGTGTGATTTCCATTTCAAGATGACCGCACAGGAGCGCATTGATTCCCTGATGGACGAAGGGACTTTCGTTTCGATGGATGACCATCTCGTCACGGAGAATCCGCTCGAATTCCCGGCCTACACGGCAAAAGTGAAGAAGGATGCAGAAAAGACGGGTCTCAATGAGGCTGTTTTGACAGGGACCGGCAAGATCAGTGGACAGGAAGTCGCCATCGCTGTGATGGATCCTCATTTCCGTATGGGTTCCATGGGATCGGTAGTAGGTGAAAAGATTACAAGAGCGGTGGAGAAGGCGACGGAACTCGGCGTGCCGGTTCTGATCTTTTCTGCAAGCGGCGGCGCCCGCATGCAGGAAGGCGTCCTGTCGCTCATGCAGATGGCGAAGACAAGCGTGGCGCTGAACCGTCATGCGGAAAAAGGCCTGCTGTATGTTTCGGTCATGACCTATCCGACAACAGGCGGGGTATCTGCAAGCTTCGCGTCCGTCGGCGACATCAACCTCGCGGAACCGAAAGCGCTGATCGGATTTGCCGGACGGCGCGTCATCGAACAGACCGTCCGTGAAAAACTGCCTGATAATTTCCAGACTGCCGAGTTTCTGCTGGACCACGGCCAGCTGGATGCGGTCGTCCACCGCAATGATCTCCAGGATATGCTGTCCCGGATCATCCGCCTGCATACGAAGGAGGAAGCCGCCAAATGAAGAAAACACTATCATTCGAAGAACCGATCATCAAACTGCGGGAAAAGATCCAGGAACTGAAAGAGTTCACGGAAACGAACGAAGTCGACCTTTCCGACGAAATCGAAAACTTGAACAGCCGGCTCGAAAAGCTTGAAAACGAGATCTACGGCAACATGGAGACATGGGAACGTGTGCAGGTCGCGCGCCATCCGGAACGGCCGACGACGTACGATTATATCGGGGAATTGTTCGAGGACTTCATCGAATTCCATGGCGACCGTGCATTCGGCGATGACGCGGCGATCGTAGGCGGCATCGGCTGCTTCAACGGCCAGCCGATGACCATCATCGGACACCAGCGCGGCAAAGACACGAAAGAGAATGTGAAGCGTACATTCGGCATGCCGCATCCCGAAGGGTACCGGAAAGCGCTCCGTCTCATGAAGCAGGCCGAAAAATTCGGACGCCCGGTCGTCTGTTTCATCGATACGAAAGGGGCGTACCCGGGACGTGCAGCAGAAGAGCGCGGACAGAGCGAAGCGATCGCCCGCAACCTTGTCGAAATGGCCGGCCTGACAGTTCCTGTCATCTCAGTCGTCATCGGCGAAGGGGGCAGCGGCGGTGCACTCGCACTCGGTGTCGCCAATCGCATTTACATGCTGGAGCACTCGACGTATTCCGTCATTTCGCCGGAAGGGGCGGCTTCGATCCTCTGGAAAGACTCCGCTTATGCGAAAGACGCTGCGGAAGCGATGAAAATCACCGCGCCTGACCTGAAGGAGATGGACATCATCGACGATATGATTCCTGAAGTGCTCGGCGGTGCCCACCGTAATCCGAAACAGCAGGCAGCGGAAATGAAAAAAATGCTGGAGAAAGGGCTGGGTGAACTGCAAGGTCTCGGCCGCGATGCCCTGATCCAGGACAGATATGATAAATTCCGGAAAATCGGGGTATTCACAGAACAGTGATCCCGATGGCAGATCAAGCAGGAAGGAGTGGCAGGATGAAGAAGATTGCTGTATTGACAAGCGGCGGTGATGCACCCGGCATGAATGCTGCAGTGCGTGCAGTCGTCCGGAAAGCGATATTCGAAGGGATCGAGGTGGCTGGTGTATTCAACGGCTACCAAGGCCTCATCGACGGCAAAATCGAACAGCTTCAACTGGGCTCGGTCGGGGATATCATCCAGCGGGGCGGTACGATGCTGAGGTCTGCACGGTGTCCTGAATTCACAACGGAAGAAGGCCGCGAGCGGGCGATGGAGCAGATCAGACGGCATGCGATCGAAGGTGTGGTCGTCATCGGCGGCGACGGATCTTTCCGCGGTGCGCTTGAACTGAGCCGGCTCGGCATTCCGGTTGCATGTGTCCCCGCAACAATCGATAATGACATTAACGGAACGGATTTCACAATCGGTTTTGACACGGCGCTGAATACGGTCATCGATGCTATCGATAAGATCCGTGACACAGCGACATCCCACGAACGCACATTCATCATTGAAGTGATGGGGCGCAATGCGGGAGATCTGGCATTATGGGCGGGGCTCGCAGGCGGTGCGGAAACCATCCTTATCCCCGAAGAGCGGTATGACATGCCGAATATCCTCGAGCGGCTTCAGCGGGGGACGGAGCGCGGCAAGAAGCACAGTATCATCATTGTTGCGGAAGGTGTCATGTCGGCATCCGAACTGGCCGAGAAACTGATCACCGAGGAGGAAGTCGATACGCGTGTGTCCGTCCTCGGTCATATCCAGCGCGGAGGCTCGCCATCTGCTCGGGACCGCGTCCTCGCCAGCCAGTTCGGCGCCAGGGCGGTCGAATCGCTGCTGAAAGGCAACATTGCCGCAGCGATCGGTATGAAGAGCCACCAGCTCGTCGAATACCCTCTCGATGATGTATTTGCAAAACCGGCGGATGATGCGAACGAGTTCGACAAAGATATGTACAACCTTTCGAAGGAATTGTCCATCTGATGCAATATAGGAAAAGGAAGTGGTCAAGCACAATGAGAAAAACGAAAATTGTCTGTACGATCGGACCAGCAAGTGAATCACCTGAAAAACTGGAACAGCTGATCGATGCGGGCATGAACGTCGCACGGCTGAATTTTTCGCACGGGGATCATGAAGAACATCTGAACCGCATCCAGGCGATCCGGAAAGCGGCGGATGCCAAGATGAAGACCGTCGGGATTCTGCTCGATACGAAAGGTCCGGAAATCCGTACGCATACGATGGAAAACGGCGTGATCGAACTGCGCACCGGTGAAGCTGTAGATGTCTCGATGACCGAAGTGGTGGGGACGAAAGAACGGTTCTCCATCACGTATGACCAGCTGATCGACGATGTTGATAAAGATGACACAATCCTGCTGGACGATGGGTTGATCATGCTGAAAGTGACCGGGAAGGACAAAAGCCAAGGGCTTATCCATACGGTCGTCGTCAATTCAGGTGAACTGAAGAACAAAAAAGGTGTGAACGTACCCGGCGTTTCGGTCCAGCTGCCCGGCATCACGGAAAAGGACAAGCAGGACATCCTGTTCGGCATTCAGCATGGACTCGACTTCATCGCCGCGTCGTTCGTGCGCAGACCGGAAGACGTCCTTGAAATCCGGGAATTGCTGGAAAAGAACGGCGGTTCAGCCATCCATATCATCCCGAAGATCGAAAATCGGGAAGGTGTCGATAATATCGATGCGATCATTGAAGTGTCCGACGGGCTCATGGTCGCGCGCGGAGACCTGGGTGTGGAAATCCCGCCGGAAGAAGTGCCGGTCATCCAGAAGGACCTGATCGAAAAATGCAACCAGGCGGGCAAACCGGTCATCACAGCGACGCAGATGCTCGATTCGATGCAGCGCAATCCGCGTCCGACCCGCGCTGAAGCGAGTGACGTGGCAAACGCCATCTTCGACGGATCCGATGCGATCATGCTGTCAGGTGAAACGGCGGCCGGCCTGTATCCTGCCGAGTCGGTGGAAACGATGGACCGCATCGCGCGGAAGATCGAGGAGTCATTCGATTACCGTGCGTTCATCACGACTAGACGCCGTGAAAAGCACGGCAATCTGACGGATGCGATCGGTCAGGCAGCTGCCTACACGGCCATCAACCTGAACGTCAATGCGGTCATTGCACCGACCGAAAGCGGGACGACTGCGCGGATGATTGCGAAATACCGTCCTGGATGCCCGATCATTTCCGTCACTTCCTCCGAATCGATCGCCCGCAGACTGACACTCGTCTGGGGTGCCTATCCGATTGTCGGCAGACGCGTCAGCTCCATCGACTCGATTCTTGAGGAATCGGTGGAAGAGAGCGTCAAGCATAAGTATGTCACGCACGGCGATGTCGTCATCATCACAGCAGGCGTGCCGGTCGGAGAGGCAGGAACGACAAATCTCATGAAGATCCACGTGATCGGCGACATGCTCGCGAAAGGCCAGGGAATCGGGAAGTCGGTTGCCTATGGCCGTGCGATCATTGCGAATACGCCGGAAGAAGCGGAAGGCTGCGAGTTGGACGGTGCGATTCTTGTGACGAATTCGACGGACCGTGATATGCTTCCTGTACTTGAAAGATGTGCAGGACTCATCACGGAAGAAGGCGGTCTGACGAGCCATGGGGCAATCGTCGGTCTGAACCTGGGGATCCCTGTCATTGTCGGTGTCGACAGAGCGACCCAAATCATCAAGCATGATAAGGAAATCACGATGGACGCTGAAACAGGTGTCATTTATAAAGGACATGCCAAAGTACTATAAACTGAAAAACCGCTTCCCTGAACAAGGGACAGCGGTTTTTCGCAAAAGGAGGCAAAACTGTGAAATGGCTCATACTCCTATTCATCGCCGTCCCGGCTGCTGAATTGGCTCTTCTGCTGGTCGCAGGCAGCCATCTCGGCGTCATTCCGACAATCGCGATCATTTTCATCACCGGTATCGGCGGCGCATACCTCGCGAAACGGCAGGGATTCCGGGCAATCACTGATTTCCGGCAGCGGATGTCGTTAGGTGATCCCCCAGGACCCGCGATCATCGACGGTCTGCTGATCTTCGCGGGCGGCGTGCTGCTTCTTGTGCCAGGGTTCATCACCGACGCAGCCGGACTTCTTCTGCTGTTCAGCTGGCCGCGCAAGTGGGTCCGTCCCTTCATCATCCGTCAGATCTATAAAAAGATGAAAAAAGGAACCATCATCATCCGCTGAATTTCGGGTGGGTCTTCACCTTCATGGCGATGTACATCAAAAATGGTGTCAGAAGGATGCCCGGCAGGCCGAATAGATAGAACGAACTCGCCGTGATCAGGAATGCATGGACAGGCTGCACCCGGAACGTGGACGCCCAGAGGTACGACTCGCCGAACTGGCGGCTGAGGAGTGCCAGGCAGTACAGCAGGAGAAGGGCAGACCCGAACAGCAGATTGCCTGTGTAGTAATAGAAGAGGATCATCGGGAACAGGAACAGCCCGATACCGAGGAACGGCAGGCTGTCAGCAAGCGCGATGAAAAACGCCGTACCGATCGGTGATGAGAATGACAGCGCAAAGAAACCGGCGGTCAGCAGGAGAAACGTGAGGCAGAACAGCCGTGCCTCGATGGAGATGAAATGACCGGCAAGTTCGCCGGCTTTCCTGAACAGACGGTGTGCCTGCTCCCGCATCACTTTCGGGAAATAGACGAGAAACCAGAAACGGTCCCTTCCCGTCTCCCGGAGGGCGAAGAAAAAGGCGACCAGGAAGATGAACACCGTGAAGACTTGCTGGAACAGCAGTGCAGAGAACGACACGGCATGCTCGACCACCGTGTAGCCTGCAGTCAGTATATGATCCTTGAAAAAGGCGACAGCAACCCCTGACCAATCCTGGCTGCCGGTCAGCGGCTCCAGATGCCGTTCGGCTGTAGTGAGGGTCTCCATCATACTGTGCGTCACCATGAATGACAGACCGGCCAGCACACTGATCATGACGCCCATCGACAGCAAGGTGGCGAGCGTCCGCGGAACTCTCAGCACATCATGGAACAGTCTCATCAGCGGTGCTGCAAAGTATGCCAGTATAATTGCGACCCCGGCGGGCGGCACGGCAAAGAGGAACAGCCCGCCCGCCACTGCGGGCAGGAAAGGCATGATGAAGTCCTTGAAAACCGTATAAGTAT
Organism: Sporosarcina trichiuri; assembly: GCF_030406775.1. NCBI lineage: Bacteria > Bacillati > Bacillota > Bacilli > Caryophanales > Caryophanaceae > Sporosarcina > Sporosarcina trichiuri. The sequence continues at coordinate 554,986 of NZ_CP129119.1, forward strand.
TCCAATTTCTGATTGCTGAACACTCCCCGATAACAGATTTCCTCCGAATTGTGTGCATTATCATTCACAAAACAGACAAAGTTTACTATAATGACAGATGTAAGCGTTTTTAGCGGAACCAATATAATCAGAACAGCCGTATGTCCGGACCGGCAGATGAGAAGACCGAGGATGCAGCGGCTGCTGACTGAAGGAGAGAGTTTCATGACATCTACTAAAGGTTTAGAAGGAATTGTAGCGACACAATCCTCGATCAGTTCAATCATCGATGATACCCTTACATACGTCGGGTATGACATTGACGATCTGGCTAACAATGCAAGTTTCGAGGAAGTAGTCTATCTTCTATGGCACTTGCGGCTTCCAAAAGAAGATGAGCTTGCCGAACTGAAACAGCAATTGGCGGATAACATGTCCCTGCCTGATGAAGTTCTCGCTCATTTCAAAACGTATCCGATCAAAAACGTACATCCAATGGCGGCTCTGCGCACAGCAATCTCCATGTTAGGGTTATATGACGAAGAAGCGGAAGATATGTCCAAGGAAGCGAACTACAAGAAGGCGGTCAAGCTCCAGGCGAAGATCGCGGCAGTCGTGACGGCATTCGCCCGCATCCGGAAAGGTCTGGAGCCGGTCGCTCCGGATACTTCACTCGGCTATGCGGCGAACTTCATGTATATGCTGAAAGGCGAGAAGCCGGAAGACGTGGAGATCGAAGCATTCAACAAGGCGCTCGTCCTTCATGCTGACCACGAACTGAATGCGTCCACATTCACAGCACGTGTCTGTGTTGCGACATTATCCGATATGTATTCAGGCGTGACAGCGGCAATCGGCGCGTTGAAAGGTCCTCTCCATGGTGGTGCCAACGAGCAGGTCATGAAGATGCTCATGGAGATCGGCAGCGAAGAGAACGTGGACAAGTATATCCATGGCAAGCTCGAAAACAAAGAGAAGATCATGGGCTTCGGCCACCGTGTCTACCGCAAAGGGGATCCGCGTGCAAAGCACCTGCGTGAAATGTCCGAAAAACTTACGGAACTCCGGGGTGAAGGCAAGTATTTCCGTATGTCCGAGCAGATCGCCGGCATCGTGACAGGCGAAAAGAAACTGCCGCCGAATGTTGATTTTTACTCGGCATCGGTATATCATTCACTTGGGATTGACCATGATCTGTTCACGCCGATCTTCGCGGTTTCCCGTATTTCGGGCTGGATTGCACACATTCTGGAACAGTACGAAAACAATCGTCTGATCCGTCCGCGTGCGGAGTACACAGGTCCTGATATGCAGAAATACGTACCGATCGAAGAACGGTAAGCAGCAGGAAAGACGATAGTGGGGCGGTATGCGCGCATACCGGCCCTATACTTATGATTCAGGGAGGAATTTTAATGGCTAACGAAGGTAAAATCACAGTAACTGACGGTAAATTGAATGTACCGGATCACGCAGTAATCCCTTTCATCATCGGTGACGGCACAGGCCCTGATATTTGGCATGCGGCATCCCGCGTCCTTGAAAGCGCTGTGGACAAAGCATATGACGGCAAGCGCAAGATCGAGTGGAAGGAAGTACTCGCAGGAGAGAAGGCATTCAACGAAACAGGAGAATGGCTGCCGCAGGAAACGCTTGATACGATCGAGGACTATCTCATCGCCATCAAAGGACCTCTGACTACACCGATCGGCGGCGGGTTCCGTTCATTGAACGTAGCGCTCCGTCAGGAACTGGACCTCTATACATGCCTGCGTCCGGTCCGCTACTTCGAAGGTGTCCCTTCACCTGTCAAGCATCCGGAAGACTGTGATATGGTCATCTTCCGTGAAAACACAGAAGATATCTACGCAGGGATCGAGTACAAAGAAGGCACTCCGGAAGTCAAGAAAGTGATCGAGTTCCTCCAGAACGAAATGGGCGCGAAAAACATCCGGTTCCCTGAAACTTCAGGTATCGGCATCAAGCCGATCTCAGAGGAAGGAACGAAGCGTCTTGTGCGCGGTGCTTTGAACTATGCAATCAAAGAAGGACGCAAATCCGTTACACTCGTACACAAAGGCAACATCATGAAGTTCACGGAAGGCGCCTTCAAGAACTGGGGCTATGAAGTGGCTGAACAGGAGTTCGGCGACAAAGTATTCACATGGAACGAATACGACCGCATCAAGGACGAGCAGGGTACGGATGCAGCGAACAAAGCGCAGTCTGATGCCGAAGCGGCAGGCAAGATCATCGTGAAGGATTCCATCGCGGACATCTTCCTCCAGCAGATCCTGACACGTCCGAAAGAATTCGACGTCGTTGCGACAATGAACCTGAACGGCGACTACATTTCAGATGCACTTGCAGCACAGGTCGGCGGCATCGGTATCGCACCAGGAGCCAACATCAACTACGATACTGGCCACGCGATCTTCGAAGCGACTCACGGAACTGCACCGAAATACGCAGGTCTTGACAAAGTGAACCCATCCTCCCTTCTTCTTTCTGGCGTCATGATGCTTGAGCACCTTGGCTGGAACGAAGCGGCTGACATGATCACGAAGTCGATCGAGAAGACGATCGCTTCGAAAGTTGTCACGTACGACTTCGCACGTCTCATGGACGGTGCAACCGAAGTGAAGACATCCGAGTTCGCAGACGAGCTCATCAAAAACCTGTAAGAGTACGAACTGTACGGTCAGGCACTCAATAGACAAGAAGACAAAAAGCAGATGCTATCCAGACAGCCTCTGCTTTTTGTTTACAGAAAAATACCGGATGCATCCCATGACCGGCCGACAGGGCCAGCGGACTATCATCTCACTAAGGAAAGGGCGTTTTCGTTATGGTATTGGCACGTAAAAAAGTAACAGTGATCGGTTCAGGATTCACAGGAGCGACAGCCGCATTCCTCATTGCGCAGAAAGAACTGGCGGATGTCGTCCTGGTTGATATCCCGGATATGGAAAAACCGGCACAGGGCAAAGCGCTTGATATGCTGGAGTCCGGTCCCATCCTCGGCTTCGATGCACAAGTCACGGGAACCGCGGACTATGCGGATACGAAGAATTCCGATCTGGTGATCATCACCGCAGGCATCGCCCGGAAGCCGGGCATGAGCCGTGACGACCTTGTACAGACGAACCAGAAGGTCATGAAATCCGTGACACAGGAAATCGTCAGACATTCTCCGGAGACGACGATCCTCGTCCTGACGAACCCGGTGGATGCCATGACGTATACGGTTTTCAAAGAATCCGGCTTCCCGAAAGAGCGTGTGATCGGCCAGTCCGGTGTTCTTGACACAGCGAGATTCCGTACATTCGTGGCACAGGAGCTGGGCGTCTCCGTCAAAGACGTGACAGGATTTGTTCTCGGCGGACATGGGGATGACATGGTGCCGCTCGTACGCTGCTCGGCAGCCGGCGGCGTCCCGCTCGACACTTTGATGACAGGCAAGCGCATTGCGGAAATCGTGGAGCGGACGAGGAAAGGCGGGGCGGAGATCGTCAATCTGCTCGGCAGCGGATCTGCATACTATGCGCCTGCCGCAGCTCTCGCGGAGATGGCGGAAACAATCCTGAAAGACCAGAAACGGGTCATCCCGGCGATTGCTTACTTGGAGGGCGAATACGGCATGGACGGCATCTATCTCGGTGTACCGGTCATTTTGGGGAAAGGCGGTATAGAAAAAATTGTTGAACTCGAACTGACGGACGATGAAAAAGCAGCCCTGCAGAAGTCCGCGGACTCTGTGAAAGCCGTCATGGCCGTATTGACGGACTGACCCGCGCGCGGTCAGATGGTGCTCCATTCCTTTTTGCAGTATGGTAAACTTTAGCTGGTTTCATCACATTTCCATGAGGGGGACTTTATTTGATACTTGGGAAGAAACGAAGAGTCGGCAGAGCGATTAACGAAATCAAAGTCGGTGAAAAACTGAAATTGACGGAAAAGATCGAGGACCGCGATCTGCTGCTCTACCTCGGCCTGACGAACGATCCGAATCCGATCTACATTCAGCACGATTTTGCATCCCAGACAGACGTCGAGCGGCCGATCGTCCCGACGCTTATGCTGACAGGCATCCTCACATCCGCCATTTCGAAATACCTGCCGGGTCCCGGGACGTATGTGCAGTCGCAGCACCTGGACTTTCCAGTGCCGCTCCATCATTATGAAACGATCGAAATCACACTGGAGATCATCGAAATCGACACGGACAGCAACCAGGCTGTCATCCATGCGGAAGGCCGGAACGAAGCAGGGGCTGTCGTGGTCGAAGGACGGATTGCCATCGTGCCGCCTGCGCTGAAAAACCGTCAGCTGACGTCCCAGACATTGGATAATTTCTGAATGGGTACCGCAGAGCAGCGCATGCAGACCATCCTCATCGTAGAAGATGATCCATCGATCTCAAAACTCATCGATTACAACTTGAAGCAGGCCGGCTACCATACGCTGACCGCAATGGATGGCCTTGAAGCGCTGAAGGCTGCCGCAACAGAAGGACCCGACCTCATCCTTCTCGATCTCATGCTGCCGGGGATCGACGGAATTGAAGTCTGCCGGCGGCTGCGCAGCCAGCAGATCGAAATCCCGATCATCATGCTCACGGCGAGGACCGAAGAGGCCGACAAAGTCCGTGGTTTGGAGATCGGCGCGGACGATTATATGACGAAACCATTCAGCCCCCGTGAGCTGACCGCACGTGTGAAGGCCGTCCTGAGACGGATGGGGAACCAGCCGTCTCAGGAGGCTGTCATTTCGCTGAACGGCATCACTGTCTATCCCGACCGGTACGCAACGGAACTGAATGGGGAACCGCTCGATTTCACGCCGAAGGAATTCGAACTGCTCGTCCATCTCATGAGAAACAAAAACCGTGTGCTCTCCCGGGACCAATTGCTCCAGGCTGTCTGGAATTACGAATTCAGCGGAGACACCCGCATCGTCGATGTCCATATCAGTCATCTGCGCGATAAGATCGAATTAGATACGAAAAAACCGCAGTCCATCAAGACGCTGCGGGGAATCGGCTACAAATTCGAGGTGAACCCATGAAAACGGAGGGTCATACGTCCAGGATCCTGCTGACCGCGTGCGCAGTTCTCGTCGTATTCTCGGTCGTATCGTGGATCGTACTCAGCCAGTTCTTCAATATCTTTGCGAAAGACACGGATTCCGGCCTTGAACAGCGGTACTGGCTGTACTTGACAGTCGTCATCTTGCTGTTCCTCGTCATCAGTCTCTTCATCGTCTCCCGTATTCTGTACCATTTCACGAAGCCGGTCGATGAAATTGCCATGGTGGCGGATAAATTGGCGGCAGGCGATTACAAAACCCGGGCTGCGGTGAGTGAATTCAGTGATCTCGGCAACATCGCCGCCTCGCTTAATAAAGTAGCACAAACCGGACAGGAGACTCAGATGGTGCGATCCATGGAGAAAGAGCGGCTGAAGACGCTGATTGAAAGTATCGGCAGCAGCCTGCTCATGCTCGGCAGGGGCGGCACGGTGAACCTCATGAACGGCGTGTTTGCCCAGACGTTCCATACATCCTCTCAGGAACTCATCGGTAAATCGTTCAAGGAGATCGGGCTGCCTGCGGAAGCGGAACAGCTGATTGAAAACGTCTTCCTGTCCGAGCAGGTGCACGAACGGCCGATCCGCCTGAACAGGAACGGGGCGCCGGTCGATCTGAACGTCTATGGCGCGCCGGTCATCGGACGCCACGGCAACTGGCTCGGAATCATCGTCGTCTTCCACGACATCTCGAAAATCATCCGGCTCGAAGAGATCAGGAAAGACTTCGTGGCCAATGTATCCCATGAGCTTCGGACGCCTGTCACGTCCATCAAAGGATTCGCAGAGACGCTGCTGGACGGGGCGCTTGACGATCCGGAAATCTCCCGGGAATTCATCCGGATCATCGAGAAGGAGAGCACCCGTCTCCATTCGCTCGTCACCGATCTGCTGGAACTCTCGGGTATCGAGCAGCACAGCTTCAGTCTCGATATCGACCGGATTGACGTAACAGCAATCATAGCCGAAGCGGAGGAACTGGTATCGAAACGGCTCGCGGAAAAAGGGATGCGGCTGACTGTCATGGCCCCTGAAGAAGCGGTCATCGAAGCCGACGGCCGCCGGCTGATGCAAGTGCTCGTCAACCTGCTCGCCAATGCAATCGCCTATTCGAAAAACGGAACAATAATCCGGATCACCGTGCGGATTGATGGCGGCAGTCTCATTCTCTCCGTGGCTGACGAAGGCATCGGAATTGACCCGGATAAGATTCCCCGCCTGTTCGAGCGGTTTTACCGGGCCGATCTGGCGAGAAGCCGGGAGTCGGGCGGCACGGGACTCGGACTTGCAATCGTCAAGCACCTTGTCGAAGCACACGGCGGAGACGTATGGGTCGAGAGTGAAGTCGGCAACGGCTCGGAGTTTTTTGTCCGTCTTCCGATCCATCAGCTGCCGCGGCCATAACTGACAGCCATGACACATCGCGTCGTTTTCTTTTCATCCTGCCTGCATGGTAAGATGGGGGGAGACGACGTTTTTTTGACGAAGGAGTGGACGAGTGACGTGACAACAGAAAAAATTGTATTGCTCGACGGAAACAGCCTGGCATACCGTGCGTTCTTCGCACTGCCGCTGCTGACGAACGACAGCGGCATCCACACGAATGCCGTCTACGGCTTCACGATGATGCTCCAGAATATCCTGAAAGAAGAACAGCCGACCCATATACTGGTCGCCTGGGACGCCGGAAAGACGACATTCCGGCACAGCACCTTCAGCGAGTACAAAGGCGGCCGGCAGAAGACACCGCCCGAACTGTCCGAGCAGTTTCCGTATTTGCGTAAATTGCTGGAAGCGTTCCGGATTCCGCAGTATGAATTGGAAAACTATGAGGCGGACGACATTATCGGCACCTTAAGCCGCGCAGCGGGCGAGCGGGCAGTCGAAACGGTCATCATATCAGGGGACAAGGACCTGACCCAGCTTGCGACAGACTCAGTGACCGTCTGCATCACACGGAAGGGCATCACCGACATGGAGGCCTATACACCTGAGCATGTTGAAGAGAAATACGGCATCGAACCGCTCCAGATCATTGATATGAAAGGACTCATGGGGGACGCCTCCGATAATATCCCGGGCGTTCCGGGGGTCGGTGAGAAGACGGCACTGAAACTGCTGAAACAGTATGGCTCGGTCGAAAAGATCTATGAATCGCTGGATGAAGTGAGCGGGAAGAAGCTGAAAGAGAACCTGACGGAAAACGAAGCGCAGGCGTTCATGAGCAAACAGCTCGCTACGATAGACGTACAGGCCCCTATCACAGTCGGATACGATGAGCTGACTTATAGCGGACCGGACGACGAACGGGTGAAGTCCATTTTCAAAGAACTGAAATTCACCACGCTTCTCGAGAAGATGGGGGAGACGGCAGCTGAAGAGCCGCCTGCGGAAGCAATCGAAGTGGAAACGAAGCATTCGGTCACCGAGCAAGACCTGACCGGACATATGGCGGTCCATTTGGAAATGATGGATGACAACTATTTCACCTCCGACTTGTTCGGCCTGGCATTCGCAGATGGAGAGCGTGTATTCTATATGCCGATCGAGGATGTCCAAAATAGTGATGAAGTGAAAGTGTGGCTCGCCTCCGAAGAACATGAGAAATACACGACCGACGCAAAAGCCCTGTTCGCAGCGCTCGACCGGATCGGGATTCCCGTTTCCGGCATTGATTTCGACCTGACGCTTGCTGCTTATATCGTCAATCCATCCCTGTCGTTCGATGATGTGTCGGAAGCGGCCGCATCGGTCGGCTGGAAGCAGATCGAAAAGGACGAGACGGTCTATGGGAAAGGCGCGAAGAAAGCACGGCCGGAAGGCGCCCGGCTTGCACAGCACGCAGGCGCGAAGGCGGCGGCTGTCTGGAACCTCCGCGGGCCGGTCTCCCGGCAGCTGGAAGACAACGGCCAATATGAGCTGTATCACAATTTGGAACTGCCGCTGGCCAAGATCCTCGGAAAGATGGAAGCGACCGGCGTCAAGGCGGACCTTGCCACACTGCAGGATATCGGCACGGAACTGTCCGGACGGCTGGATCAGCTCGAAAAGACGATCTATGAAATGGCCGGACAGCCGTTCAACATCAACTCGCCGAAGCAGCTCGGTGTCATCCTGTTCGAAAAGATCGGTCTGACACCTATCAAAAAGACGAAGACGGGATATTCCACGGCAGCTGACGTGCTCGAAAAGCTGGCGCCTGAACATGAAATCATCGATCAGATCCTCCTGTACCGGCAGCTTGGAAAACTGAAATCGACGTACGTTGATGGTCTGTCGAAAGAAATCCATGATGACGGAAAGATCCACACCCGCTATCAGCAGGCACTCACGCAGACGGGCCGTCTCAGCTCCATTAACCCGAATCTGCAGAATATCCCGATCCGGCTCGAGGAAGGCCGCAAGATCCGTGCTGCCTTCGTCCCATCCGAACCAGGCTGGATCATGTTCGCAGCGGATTATTCGCAGATCGAACTGCGTGTGCTTGCTCACATCTCACAGGACGAAAAGCTGATCGAAGCATTCCGTGCCGGAGAAGACATCCATACGAAGACAGCGATGCAGGTGTTCCATGTCGGCAAGGACGATGTCACTGCCAATATGCGGCGCGCTGCAAAAGCGGTCAACTTCGGAATCGTCTACGGCATCAGTGATTATGGTCTCTCCCAGAGCTTGGATATCCCGCGGAAGGAAGCGGCTGATTTCATCGAAACCTATTTGGCAAGTTTCCCGGGTGTCAAGCGCTACATGGACGAGAGTATCCTGGAAGCGAAAAAGGACGGATACGTATCGACGATGATGAACCGGCGCCGTTACCTGCCGGACATCAACAGTTCCAATTTCAATCTGCGCGGCTTTGCAGAACGGACTGCGATGAATACACCGATCCAGGGGACAGCTGCGGATATCATCAAGAAAGCGATGATCGACATGGACGCACGGCTCGCAGCTGAGAATCTGCAGGCGCGCATGCTGCTCCAGGTGCACGATGAACTGATCTTCGAAGCGCCTGAAGAAGAACTGGAAACATTGAAAGTGCTTGTTCCCGACGTCATGGAGTCTGCGCTGAAGCTGGACGTCCCGCTGAAGGTCGACTCCGCGTTCGGCGCGAGCTGGTACGACACGAAGTGAGGTGATCCTATGCCGGAATTACCGGAAGTCGAAGGGGTCGTCCGGGCGCTCGCACCTGTGGCGAGCGGCAGGACGATCCGGCGTGTCGCCATTTCCGAGACGGTCATCCGTTCGAAAGAGGCCGGGAAAGAAGCGATTGTCAAAGGGATGCCTGTCGGACAGTTCACCAGCCAGCTGGCCGGCTGGACGATCGACAGCATTGAGCGCCGCAGCAAGTATATCTACATCCATCTGTCCAGAGAAGCCAGCTGCCGCCTGCTCGTCAGCCATCTCGGCATGACTGGAGCGTGGTTCGCGGTCGGCTCGGTCGAAGATATCCGGGAACAGAAATTCCGGAATCATATCCACGCCGTGTTCGAAATGGAGGACGGTGGACTGCTTGTCTATTCGGATATCCGCCGGTTCGGTGAATTACGTCTGCTGACTTGTGCGGAAGATCATCCGTCGCTTCTCGAAATGGCACCTGAGCCGTTCGATGATGAGGCAGAGTCCTTTTTCATCCATAAAGCGGAAACGCCGGCATTCCGTAAAAAGGCGATCAAGGAAGTGATCATGGACGGACGTGTAATTTCAGGCTGCGGCAATATTTACGCGACAGAAGCACTGTTCCGGACAGGAATCCATCCCAAACGGACAGCCGGCCGGATAAGCGAAGCGAGGAAACGGCAGCTGTTCCGGGAAATCGCGGCCGTCCTGAGGGAAAGCATCGACGCAGGGGGCAGTTCCATTTCGGACTACCGCAACATCAACGGCGAAGCAGGTTCGATGCAGGACAGGCTGCAGATGTACGGGCGGAAAACCTGTCCTGTCTGCGGCGCCCAGACGGCGGCCGTCCAGATTGCGGGACGCACATCGACATACTGCAAGAAATGCCAGCATTGAACACGAAGGAGTGACTTTCATGATCATCGGTCTGACGGGCAGCATCGCGAGCGGAAAGAGCACCGTCGCACGCATGCTGAAAGAAAAAGGACTTCCGATCGTTGACGCGGACGAGATTGCGCGTCTCGTCGTCGAACCCGGAAGCCCCGTTCTCGAAGACATCAAGGCTGCGTTCGGTCCCCGGGCCATCCGGGAGGACGGTGCCATGAACCGGGAGTATGTCGGGAAGCTTGTATTCGGCGACGACGCCAAGCGGATGCAGCTGAACGGGATCATCCATCCGGCCATCCGTAAAGAATTGATCGCCCAGAAAGAACTGTATATTGAAGCGGGGGCGGAAACGGTGGTCCTCGACATTCCGCTGCTGTTCGAGAACAGATTATTCGAGTATGTCGAGAAGATCCTGGTTGTGTCCGTAAGTCCGGAAATCCAGCTGGAGCGCCTTATGCTGCGGAACGGCCTGACGAAGGCGGAAGCGGCCACCCGTATCGCGTCCCAGCTGCCTGTGAAGGAAAAAGAGGCGGGGGCGGACGCTGTCATCCATAACGACGGCTCCCTGGAAGAGACGGAACGTCAAGTGGATGAAGTGCTGACCGCTTGGCAGGTGCACTGACCATTCAGAAAAATCGAACATTGTTCACTCTTGCACAAACTCTTTCCACACAGTGAAAATGTGTTATACTATTTACGAGTATTCGAGTAAACAGTATAACATCATACATACGGGAGGACTTTTCATGACCACATCAGTAGCGATTAATGGATTCGGCCGCATCGGCCGCATGGTATTCCGGCAGTTGATCACAGAGGACGAAGTGACTGCCATCGCCATAAACGCCTTATATCCGCCGGAAACGCTGGCACATCTGATTAAGTATGACACAACTCACGGAACGTTTGACGGCGACATCGAAATTGCGGACAGCGCGCTCATCGTCAACGGAAAGCGTGTCGAGCTCGTCGCAGAACGTGACCCATCCAAACTCCCTTGGAAACAGCTCGGCGTCGACATCGTCATTGAAGCGACTGGTGTCTTCAATGCACGTGACAAAGCCGCCCTCCATTTGGATGCCGGCGCGAAGAAAGTCATCCTGTCAGCTCCCGGGAAAAACGAAGACATCACGATCGTGATGGGCGTGAATGATGAGAAACTCGATATTGCAAAGCATGACGTCATCTCGAATGCCAGCTGCACGACGAACTGCCTGGCGCCTGTCGTCAAAGTGCTGAACGACGAATTCGGCATCGAGAATGGCCTGATGACGACCGTCCATGCCTATACGAACGATCAGAAGAACCTGGATAACCCGCACAAGGATCTGCGCCGGGCCCGCTCATGCGGCCAGTCGATCATCCCGACTTCGACAGGTGCAGCAAAAGCGCTCTCACTTGTGCTGCCTGAATTGGAAGGCAAGATCCATGGTATGGCGCTGCGTGTCCCGACACCGAACGTCTCACTCGTCGATCTGGTCGTCGACCTGAAGGAAGACGTAACGGCTGAACAGGTGAACGAAGCATTCAAGAAAGCATCCGGAAGCTCGATGAATGGCATCCTCGGCTTCACGATGGAACCGCTCGTTTCCATCGATTTCAATAACACGACAGACTCCGCGATCATCGACGGCCTGTCCACGATGGTCATCGGTGACCGAAAAGTCAAAGTGCTCGCCTGGTATGACAACGAGTGGGGCTACTCCGCGCGCGTCGTCGACCTGACGAAGAAAGTTGCGAAAGAACTGCGGGCTGGTGTCAGTGCATAATTGATTTGAATAGCGAAAACTGTCCATCCGGCTGCCTGTGTGCAGACGAATGGACAGTTTTTTGCAGTTTTACGGGTCGTTTGCACAATCATACGTCGAACCATGTCTGCAGACGGGTGTTCTGCAGCCTATCTGTCTGGTATACTGGATAGACTAAAGAAAACCGGAGGAACGAACCATGAAATGTCCAGCCTGCCACTACAACGGGACGCGTGTCGTCGATTCAAGGCCAGCCGAAGAGAATAGCTCGATCCGCAGACGCCGTGAATGCGAAAAGTGCAGCTACCGGTTCACAACATTTGAAAAAGTGGAGGAAGCCCCTCTTATCGTCGTAAAGAAGGAAGGGACCCGCGAAGAATTCACAGGTGAGAAACTGCTCCGCGGCCTGGTCCGTGCCTGTGAAAAACGGCCGGTGCCCCTGGAAGACCTGCAGAATATCGTCCTCTCGATCGAACAGGAACTGAAAAGCCGCGGCATTTCCGAAATCGCTTCACATGATGTCGGAGAGATGGTGATGGAGCGGCTTGCGGCTGTCGATGAAGTCGCCTACGTCCGTTTTTCGTCCGTCTACCGGGATTACCAGAACATCACGATGTTCATCGAGGAATTGAAGAATCTGCAGCAAGGGCCGCTCCGCGAAAAGTCCGGTCCCCTCGATGAGTCCAACTAGCAGGAAGGTGAGAATGCATGCTTTACCAGGAATTACAGCCGGTGGATGCCTATACGCTGAAGCCGTCCGCCTCTTTTTCGGACTATGACCGGCAGCTCCTCTCCCTGTTCTACCAGCCGCTGACCGGGCCGGAACCGATCAGCCTGTTCCTGACCTTATGGGCGGATGCCGAAACGAATGCCGCCCGTCAGTTCAACCACTACCACCTCATGAACCATCTGAGCATGTCGCTGCCGTCCGTTTTCCAGGCACGTATTTCGCTGGAAGCGATCGGTCTGCTGCGCTCCTATATGTGTACGGAAGGCGACAGCCGCTCGTTCATCTATGAACTGCTGCCGCCGCTCGATGCGGAACAGTTTTTCCACGATCCGCTGCTGGCGACGTTCCTGTTCAGCAAAATCGGGGAACAGTCCTACAGGGAACTGCGCGCCCGGTTCTCAATCGAACAGCCCGATATGCACAATTTCAAGGAAGTCTCCAGGAACTTCCTGGACGTCTACACACCCGTCAATGGCAATGCGCACGAACTGCTGAACGACCAGCCGCTGAAAGAGCGTAAGACAGCGGAAGGCGTGCCGTTCGATGACAGCTTCTTCGACTTTGATATGATGATGAGCGGTCTGTCGGAACAGATGGTGCCGCGCAGCGCAATCGCAGGGATTTCGCACCAGCTGATCGCGAAGCTCGCATTTCTTTATTCCCTGTCACCGCTCGATATGCAGAAAGTGATCATGATGGCGCTGGACGAAAACCTCGAGGTACCCGAAGAACGGCTGCGGCGGGCGGCGACCGAGTTCTATAAGGTCAACGTCTCGAACACGGCGCCGAAACTCAACAAGTTTTACATCCCTGAAGATGCGCCCGAACCGGCAGGCGGACAGGCGCCGCTGACGAAGCAGCAAGAACTATTGGCGTACTTTAAACGGACGAGCCCCCGCGAACTGCTTTATGACCTGATCGGTTCTGAACCGTTTTCGGTGGATGTCAAACTGGCGGAGCGGCTCATGAACACTCATAAGCTGCCGTTCGAAGTTGTCAACGTCCTGCTGCACTATATCGTGCTGAACAACGACGGCAAGATCACGAGCGGTTTCGCGGAGCGTGTCGCCTCCCACTGGGCGATGAAAAAAGTCGCGACTGCGGAAGAAGCGATGGAGCTCTCCCGAAAAGGGCTTGACGAGACGGAACAATGGAAGAAGGAAGGCTCCCGCTCATCCGGCAGAAGCCGGAAACCGGCCAGGGAAGAGCAAGTGCCGGACTGGTTCAAAGAAAAGGAAAAAAGCAAAGAACCTGCACAGCAGGAATCCGCCGATGATGCCGAAGCGATTGAAACGAAACGCAGGGCACTCATGGCGAGACTGGAATCGATGCGGAATGGGGTGAACTAATTGGAACGGATTGGAGATGCCATGAAACGCGTCATCAACGCGCCGGCACTGGCGGCCAGGTACGACCAGCTGCGTGATGAGGTACTGGCGGATGAACGGATCCAGCAGTTCGTCGAGGAGCATGCAGAAGAGATTGACAAGCAGGTGATCGACCGCAGCCTTAACAAACTCTATGAATATACGACGGCCTCGCACAAATGCGGGGATTGCCCGAGTCTCGATGGCTGTATCAACGTCATGAAAGGGTTCGAGCCGCTGCTCGTCATGAATCAGGGACTGATCGACGTGACGTATACCCGCTGTCCGCGAAAAGAACTTGATGATGAGAAACGCCATGTCAGCAAGATGCTCGACTCCCTGTACATGCCGCGTGACGTGATGGCGGCCAAGCTGCCGGATATCGACCTGTACCACGACAACAGCCGGCTCGATATCGTCGACCTTGCGGGACGGTTCATCACCGAATACGAATCGACGGGCAGCCTGCCGCAAAAAGGGCTCTACATCCACGGCCCATTCGGCACCGGTAAGTCATTCATCCTCGGGGCACTTGCGAACGAACTCGCAAGCCGGCAGATCCGGACCGTCGCCGTCTATCTGCCCGAATTCCTGCGGGAGATCAAACAATCGATCCAGGACCAGTCGCTGAACGAGAAGATCGATTTCGTGAAGAAAGCATCGGTCCTCATGCTCGATGACATCGGTGCCGAATCGATGTCCGCGTGGTCGAGGGACGAAGTGCTCGGGACGATCCTGCAGTACAGGATGGCGGAACAGCTGCCGACCTTCTTCACGTCCAACTTCACATTGTCCGAGCTCGAACACCATATGACCTACACGCAGCGCGGCGAAAAAGAGCCGATCAAAGCGGCGCGCATCATGGAACGGATCCGCATGACGAGCGATCCCGTCAAACTGTCGGGCAAAAATCGCCGCGGCTGATCCGGGCTGTCGAAAGCAGGCGGAATTTGTACTGCGGCTCTTGCTTTTTGCACGGGTATTCACTATACTGGACTCAATACAGTGAACAAATGCTTGGAAAAGGATACGGATTGCCTGTACGGCCGACAGAGAGCGGGGGAAAGTGCTGAGATCCCTGCAGGAACCGGCATCAGTCCACCACCTTGGAGCAGCAGCGGGGAAACGAGAGTACCTGCTGACGGACCCGGCCCGTTAGCCGTTTGAAGCTTCATCATTCCGCTTGCCGGATTGAAGGAAGAAGGGTGGAACCGCGAGAACCAGACTCGTCCCTTTATGGGATGGGTCTTTTTATGTTTTCAAAAAACAAAAGGAGTGCATTCAAATGCCAGAATCAGTACAGTTGAAATTCCCGGACGGAGCCGTAAAAGAGTTTCCGGCTGGTACGACGACAGAAGATGTCGCCGCTTCGATCAGCCCGGGACTCCGGAAAAATGCACTCGCAGGAAAACTCGGCGAGCAGCTGATCGACTTGAAAACACCGATCGAACACGATGGGGACATCGCAATCATCACATCCCAGTCGCCGGAAGCGCTCGAAATCCTGCGGCACAGCACTGCACACCTGCTCGCGCAGGCTGTCAAGCGCAAATTCCCGGATGCAAAACTCGGTGTCGGGCCGGCGATCGAAAACGGGTTCTATTACGATATCGACTCCCCGACACCGATCACGGCAGACGACCTGCCTGAACTCGAAAAGGAAATGAAACGCATCATCGGAGAGAACCTGCCCGTCGTCCGCCATACGGTGACACGTGCGGAAGCGCAGAAGCGTTTCGAGGAGATCAACGACGAATACAAACAGGAACTGCTTGAAGCGATACCGGAGAACGAAGAAGTGACCATCTACGAACAGGGTGAATTCTTCGACCTGTGCCGCGGTGTCCACGTGCCATATACCGGCAAACTGAAGGAATTCAAACTGCTGAGCATCGCAGGAGCCTACTGGCGCGGAAATTCCGACAACAAGATGCTCCAGCGGATCTACGGTACGGCGTTCTTCAAGAAAGAAGACCTGAACGCCCACCTGAAGATGCTCGAAGAAGCGAAAGAGCGCGATCACCGTAAAATCGGACGCGAGCTCGACCTCTTCATGAACTCGCAGAAAGTGGGGCAGGGACTGCCGCTCTGGCTGCCGAAAGGCGCGACGATCCGCCGCGTCATCGAACGCTACATCGTCGACAAAGAAGAACGGCTCGGCTACGACCACGTCTATACACCGGTACTCGGCAGTGTGGACCTGTACAAGACTTCCGGCCACTGGGATCATTACCAGGACGGCATGTTCCCGGTAATGAGCATGGACAACGAAGACCTCGTACTCCGTCCGATGAACTGCCCGCACCATATGATGATCTACAAGAACGGCATCCACTCGTACCGCGAACTGCCGATCCGCATCGCGGAACTCGGCACGATGCACCGCTACGAGATGTCCGGCGCACTCTCAGGACTGCAGCGTGTCCGCGGCATGACACTGAACGACGCGCACATCTTCGTCCGTCCGGACCAGATCAAAGAAGAATTCCAGCGCACCGTCCAGCTCATCATCGACGTCTACAAGGACTTCAACATCACAGACTACTCCTTCCGCCTGTCCTACCGCGATCCGGCAGACACGGAAAAGTACTTCGATGACGACGCAATGTGGGAACGCGCGGAAAGCATGCTGAAAGAAGCGATGGACGGCATGGGGCTCAGCTACACCGAAGCGATCGGCGAAGCCGCATTCTACGGTCCGAAACTCGACGTCCAGGTCAAGACGGCAATCGGCATGGAAGAGACACTATCCACTGTCCAGCTCGACTTCCTCCTGCCGGAACGGTTCGATCTCACATACGTGGGCGAAGACGGAAAGCAGCACCGCCCGGTCGTCATCCACCGCGGTGTCGTCTCAACCATGGAACGCTTCGTCGCCTTCCTCATCGAAGAATACAAAGGCGCATTCCCGACATGGCTCGCACCGGTACAAGTCGAAGTCATCCCGGTCTCACCGGAAGCCCACTTCGGCTACGCCGACAACATCCGGGAACAGCTCACAGCAGCCGGCTTCCGCACCGACCTCGACAGCCGCGACGAAAAAATCGGCTACAAGATCCGCGAAGCCCAAGTCCAGAAAGTCCCGTACATGCTCGTCCTCGGCGACAAGGAAATCGAATCCGAAACCGTCAACGTCCGCAAATACGGCGAACAGAAATCCGAATCCATGTCCTTCACGGACTTCCTGGACCTGCTCAAACAAGACACCAACCGTGATTGATTTAAAACTGTTTTTTAGGACTGATTTAAATAGAAGAGGGCTGCCTGCTGATGGCGGCCCTATTTTGATTGGTCTGCTGCAATGACGGATACTTATACCAGCGGAGTGGAAGACGGCGACTCCTGGGGGATTAGCGAGACAGTTGAGACCCCGCAGGAAGCGCAGCGACCGAGGAGGCTCAACGCTCGCCCCCCGGAAAGCGTCCGTCTGGAACGAAGTGGATACGGAAGATGGTCTTATGCGTATATACTCTGTATTTTCTTTGTTGACATGTCTGCTGATCTTATGGTAAAGTAGTTAAGGTAAATGAATACGGTTTGTGATACAAGAAGGAGCTGCCCGCTTCTCACCCCAACGACGCCATCCGGCAGTTGCTGAGGTCAGCACAGTAGTGAAGCCTCGTGCCGAAACACGCACGTGTGCCTATGCGGGTGGACAAATGACCATTTGTCTGCTTTTTTTATTGCCTCATTACCGGAACGGTCCAAACCCGCCGGTTCTGCAAGCTGTGCCGAACGGCGCAGACTGCTCAAACAGAGTATTCGCGAGATATTATTCGGAGGTGGATTACGATTAGCAAAGATATGTATGTGAACGAAGGAATTCGTGCCCGTGAACTTCGACTTATCGACCACAATGGTGATCAGCTCGGCATTAAATCCCGCAACGAAGCACTTGACATCGCTGCGCGTGCCAATCAGGACCTCGTCCTTGTCGCACCGAATGCGAAGCCGCCGGTAGCCCGCGTCATGGACTACGGGAAATTCAAGTTCGAGCAGCAGAAAAAAGAGCGGGAAGTCCGTAAGAACCAGAAGATCATCCAGGTCAAAGAAGTCCGGCTCAGCCCGACGATCGACGAACACGACTTCCAGACAAAACTCCGCAACGGAATCAAATTCCTCGAAGCCGGAGACAAAGTGAAAGCATCCATCCGCTTCCGCGGACGTGCAATCACGCACAAAGAGATCGGCCAGCGCGTGCTCGACAAATTTGCAGAAGCCTGCAAAGAAGTCGGAACAGTGGAAGTCCGTCCGAAAATGGAAGGCCGCAGCATGTTCCTGATGCTCGCCCCGATCAACGAGAAAAAGTAAGCTGAACAAACGATTTAGGAGGAACAGATCATGCCAAAAATGAAAACTCACCGCGGATCCGCGAAACGTTTCAAGAAAACAGGAACTGGTAAAGTGAAGCGCGGCCGCGCGTACACAAGCCACCTTTTTGCCAACAAGTCGACAAAAGCAAAGCGTCACTTGCGTAAAGGCGCCCTCATTTCATCCGGAGACTACAAGCGTATCCGTGAAATGATCACGTACATGAAGTAAGTTTCCAACCCTGTGCCGCATGGACGACTGTCAGCGGCCGCCCTATACTAAACTAAATTTATTCTTATTGAATAGCAGGAGGTAATTACTATGCCACGCGTAAAAGGTGGAACAGTGACGCGCAAGCGCCGTAATCGAGTATTGAAATTAGCGAAAGGGTATTTCGGTTCGAAACACCGTCTATACCGAGTAGCCAACCAGCAGGTCATGAAATCATTGAACTATGCATACCGGGACCGCCGCCAGAAGAAGCGGGACTTCCGTAAACTCTGGATCACACGTATCAACGCGGCTGCACGTGCCAATGGCATGTCATACAGCACACTGATGCACGGTCTGAAAGTTGCGGGCGTTGACGTGAACCGCAAAATGCTTGCAGACCTGGCTGTTACAGATACAGCAGCATTCGCTCAATTTGCAGCAACTGCAAAACAATCACTGTCTAAATAATCGACACTGCCTGCACCGCGGTTCCGGAACTTTCGGGACGCGGTGTTTTTTAATAGAGCGTATAGAAACAAGCATAAAGACTCTGAAATTTTGGCCGACAAGTAAGAGTAGGGAGGAGATCATATGGAAGTCATCGCACTTGCCTGGGTTGCCGGGATGTCCGTATTGACGTTTGTCTCGATGGGATATGACAAAAGACAGGCAGTCCGCCGCAGACGGCGTGTCCCGGAGAAACGGTTATGGCTGTTCGCTGCAGCGGGGGGCGGTCCGGGTGCCTATCTGGGCATGCAAGTCTTCCGCCACAAGACGCTGCATACGCAGTTCCGGGTCGGTTTCCTGATGCTCGCCTTGCTCGATGCAGCCCTTCTCCTCTATCTTTTCGGCTTCGGTATGCCGGCACTTCCACAGTTCAGCTGACAAGGAAGCGCGGCGGAAAGGGGTACCCAATGGAACTTGAAAAATTGTTTACCATGCAGGAAGCACTTGATACATACATTCACCAGCAGCACAGCCTGTCGACAGGGGACCTGTTCCATGAAAAAGTGCTGGCACTGCTCGTGGAACTGTCCGAATTAGCAAATGAGACCCGCTGTTTCAAATTTTGGAGTACCAAAGGACCTTCCGAACGCTCGGTCATTTTGGAGGAATATGTGGATTCAATCCACTTCCTATTGTCACTCGGCATTGCATCCGGACTTACGGCCTTCAATGATTGGGACATCGAATCCACCTCCGATTCGCTGACTGCAGTATTCCTGGACACGAACCGGGCAATCCTCCATTTCGAAGCAGATCCCACCATGCATACCTACACGGGTCTTTGGACACAGTACGGCCGCATTGCAGAAAAACTCGGGTTCACACCTGACGAGATCATTGCCGCGTATATTGACAAAAACGAAACGAATTATGAGCGTCAAAAATCGGGATATTGAAGTCTTCCGTTCTATGAGATTTATTGAAAAAATAATGGATTGACAAACTCAATGAAATGAAAAATAATAGAACAAGAGACTATTAGAGGAGGATTTTTTGTGAACGAGTGGAGCAAGGAAGCGTTTGGAATCAGGTTGAAGGAACTAAGAGAACAGCGGGGCCTCTCCATGATGGCCTTCGGTGCGGCCATCGGCACATCGGCGAGCCGCATCAAAGACTGGGAAAAAGGGAAAAACGCGCCGTCTGCAGCCTGGGTTGCAAAAATTTCGGAACGTTTCAACATCTCAACAGATGAGCTGATTTTAGGGGATTCGAAGAAGTCTCCTGCTTTCAATCAGTCGAACAGTGCCAGTGCAGAGCCTCTCTATGAGCGTCTCCGCGAGACATTGACCGTTGACGGATTTGCGGACGAGCAGAGCGACGAGATGACTGCATTGTACGAACAGCTGGACGCCGATAACAAAGCGCGGTACCGGAGCGGGAAAGGCCGCCGTCTTGCAGAACGTGAAATGCTGCACCTGCTGACGAAGCTGCCGAAAAAAGATGTCCTGGAACTGCTGGAACTGGCAAAGCTGAAATGCCGCCTGCAGAAGCCGGCCGGGAACTGACATACACAGAGACGGACACAGCGGATTTCATCATCTGCTGTGTCTTTTGTTTTGGAGATTACGAAAGGTACGCTATGATGATAGAAGTGCAGGAAAATTCCCGCAACAATTATGCGCAAGCAGGAAGGTGGCTACTACTGTGAAAGCACTCGTACATGGTGACAAAGGACTCCGTCTGGAGGAGATGCCGGAACCGTCGGCATCGGAAGGTGATGTCGTCGTCAAGCTGAGAAATGCAGGTCTGAACCGGAGGGACCTCTACATTCCGGACAGGCGGAACCACGAAGGGCCGGACCTCATACTCGGATCGGATGGCGCAGGCACGATCTGCGAAATCGGTGAAGGGGTGACCGGCTGGTCGGTGGGGGATGAGGTGCTTATCAACCCGTCCATGCATTGGGTTGAAAACAGCAGTGCCTCACCTGACGGGTTCAGCCCGCTCGGCATGCCGGATGATGGGACGTTCGCGGAGAAGATCGCAATCCCTGCCGAGCAGTTGGAACCGCGTCCCGATTTCCTGTCGTGGGAGGAGTCTGCCTGCGTCGGTCTGTCCGGACTGACAGGCTATCGTGCGCTCGTGACCCGAGGGGAGGTGAAAGAAGGCGAGACGGTCTTCATTCCCGGGGCAGGCAGCGGTGTTGTCACATTCATCATCCAATTCGCGAAGGCGAAAGGTGCCCGGGTCATCGTAACATCAAGAAGTGAGAAAAAGCGGGATGCCGCCCTCCGGCTCGGGGCAGACCGTGCCATCGATACGAACGGGAATTGGGAAGAAGAGTTGAAAGATGAAACGATCGACCTCGTCATCGAGAGTGTCGGCAGGGCGACATTCAACCGGTCGCTCGGCATTTTGAAGAGCGGCGGACGCCTTGTCGTTTTCGGTGCTACGACCGAGGATACTGTCGACATCAACCTGCGTGCGCTTTTCAACAAGCAGCAGGAGATTGTCGGTTCCATGATGGGGAGCCGCGAGGAGCTGCGTGAGATGCTTGCGTTTGCCGGCGAGCACGGCATCCGCCCTGTGATCGATAAAGTGATTCCGTTCAACGAGGCACTTGATGGGTTCCAGATGCTCGAGGACAGCAGCCAGTTCGGCAAAGTCGTATTCTCCATTTAACAAACAGCCCGCCGGTCCTTTCTCAGGACCGTACGGGCTGTCTCTGTCTGTCATAACTTTTTGTCATCCACCGAATCGAGCCAGCTCTCGATCGTGCCGACGACCGATTCCACACAGCCGTCTTCGAACGGCGATATGAGGTTCGCTTCCGCCACGAGCTCCGTGAATGATTTCGATCCGCCGAGTTTACAGAGACGGACATAATCGTTCCAGGCAGCGTCGTGGTCTTCCTGATCTTTCTTCCAGAACTGGAACGCGCAGATCTGGGCAAGCGTGTAGTCGATATAGTAGAACGGGACGTCATAGATGTGTGCCTGTCGCTGCCAGATGCCCCCGCTCTCCAAGTACGGGTTGCCGTCATAATCGCGGTTCGGCAAATAGATCTGCTCAATCCGTTTCCATGCGGCTTTCCGCTCGGCAGGCGTCATTTCCGGATGATCGTACACTTCATGCTGGAACTCATCGACTGCGACACCGTACGGCAGGAAAAGAAGACCGCTGCTCAAGTGCGAGAATTTATACTTCTCGGTCTGCTCCCGGAAGAACAGCTCCATCCACGGCCATGTAAAGAACTCCATGCTCATGGAATGGATTTCGGCGCCTTCACTGGTCGGCCAGACGTATTCAGGGATTCCGATGTTGCGGCTCGAGTACACTTGGAAGGCGTGTCCCGCCTCGTGTGTCAGCACATCGATATCGCCCGATGTCCCATTGAAATTCGAGAAGATGAACGGCGAATCGTAGTTATCGATGAACGTGCAGTAACCGCCGGCTTCCTTTCCTTTTTTTGCTACGAGATCGAGCAGGTTCTTCTCGGTCATGTATGTGAAGAATTCGTCTGTCTCGTGCGACAGTTCCTTGTACATCTCCTTGCCCTGCTCGATGATCCACTCTGGCGATCCCTTCGGTACTGCATTGCCTGTCAGGTAATCGAGTGACTGATCGTAGAACTTCAGGGAATCGACTCCAATGCGGGCCGCCTGACGTTCATAGAGCTTGTTCGCAACAGGAACAATATAGTCGCGGACCTGATCGCGGAACTTTTTGACCATTCCCGCATCATAGCCGATACGCGACATGCGGACGTATCCGAGTTCCGTGAACGATTCGAACCCGAGCGTCTTCGCGATTTTATCACGCAGTTTGACGAGCTCGTCGAAAATGCCGTCGAACCGTTCTTCATGCTGCCCGAAGAACGAGTACTGGGCTGTCATCGCCTGCTTGCGGACATTCCGGTCTGTCGATTCCATATAGGGGCCGAGCTGCGCAAGCGTCAATACCTTGCCGTCGAACTCGATCTGTGCGGAAGCAACCAGCTTGGCATATTCCGACGTCAGCTTGTTTTCCTGCTGCAGCAGCGGCATGATCTCCGGAGCGAACGCGCGGATCTCGTTTTCAGCGAGAGCGAACAGCTGCCGGCCCCACCGGTCTTCCAGCTCTTTACGGTATGCCGATGTCGTCAGCGCTTTATAGAATTCCGTCGTCAGTTCCTGGAACCCGGGGCTCACTTCATCAAAATAGTCGCGTTCTTTCTGGTAATACTCATCATGCGTGTCGATGGAAGATCGGATGTATGCAAGATTGAGCTGCGTTGAATAATCATTCCGGATGGCGTTGATCTTTTCGATCACTTCGTTTTGATCCTCATAGGACCCGGCGTCTCTGAACTTATGCAGCAAGTCAGTAAACTCCGCGCGGATCTCGTCCATATCCGGCCGTGCATATTGGTATTCGTCAAACAGTATCATATGATTCCTCCACTCCATAAAAAATACTTGACCACTACTATTGTCCGGGAAAGGGCCGTAAAATGCAAAAAAGAGGACAGCCTGCGTCCAGGCTTTTTCGCAGTGTGTATAAGTATCCACTGCATGGACGCCGTGGTATGATGAAGGCAGCGGCAGAGACTGCTCAAAACGTATAACGAAGGAGACCGTCAAGCTGATGAACATTACGCAATATACGATAAACGAATTGGTCGATCCGACCGGCATCCTGGAAGGACGGCGGTATGAGGTGTTCCTCCATATCGATTTCGACGAAGAGGACGAGCTCGCAGAAGAAGGGGCAGGCGGCATCCGGGCTGTCTTCATACAGGAAAACGGAAATGACAGGATCACCGGCACCTACTTCTTCAAAAAGGGGACGGAGGAACCGCTCGACTTCGAATTGGAAGAGGACGAACAGGCGGAGGTGCTCGAATTCTGCCGATCCCATGCAGATGCAGCGGACGCGGAGTGATCCTGGTCTGCGTTCAAAATACGTGATATTCTGCTTGGAATAGTGGATAATGGTGTCATACCCGAATGGCGGAACGATGTTCACTGAACAATGTCCGGACATTCTGCAAAATCTATTAGTAATGGAGTGTTTGCTATGGATCGAGAAATCGTTGATATAACCATAATTGGCGGAGGCCCGACCGGTCTTTTCGCGTCTTTCTACGCGGGGATGCGGGAAATGTCGGTCAAGATCATCGACAGCCTGCCGCAGCTCGGGGGGCAGCTCATTGAACTGTACCCGGACAAATACATCTATGATGTCGGAGGGTTCCCGAAGATCCTCGCGAAGGATCTCGTTGCGAATCTTGTCACACAGGCGCATCATTCGAATCCGGAGATCCTTCTCGGGGAAGCGGCGCTGTCTGCTGAACGGAACGGCGACCATTTCGTCCTGAAGACGGACAAAGGGGAGCATCTGACAAGGACCATCCTGCTGACCGCGGGAATCGGTGCATTCCAGCCGCGCAAGATCGGCATCGAAGAGGAAACTCATTTTGAAAACAACAGCCTCCATTACGGCATCAAGGACCTTGCCATGTTCAAAGGCGAAAATGTCCTCGTCTGCGGCGGCGGCGACTCCGCTGTCGACTGGGCGCTCATGCTGGAAGACATTGCGGAAAGTGTGACGCTTGTCCACCGCCGTGAGCGGTTCACCGCTCATGAGACGAGTGTCAACCAGCTGATGGAATCGAACGTGACCGTGAAGACATCGCAATCGGTGAAATCACTGCGCGGGGAAGACGGCAAGGTCCACGAAGTTCTCCTCGTCCACAAAGACGGCACGGAAGAGGTTCTGCCGATGGATCACGTCGTTGTCAACTACGGCAATATTTCCTCACTCGGACCGATCAAGGAGTGGGGCTTGGAAATGGATAAGAATTCGATCGTCGTCAACACACGGATGGAGACGAATATCGAAGGGATCTACGCAGCAGGCGATATTACGAACTACGACGGCAAAGTCAAACTGATCGCCGTCGGTCTCGGCGAAGCGCCGATCGCTGTCAATAACGCAAAAGCGTATCTCGATCCGAAGGCGCGCGTCCAGCCGCTTCACAGTACAAGCGTCTTCTCATAATTTCATCGTACATGAAAAAAGACGGCCTGTCGGCAGAGTGATCTGCCGGATGGGCCGTCTTTTTCATTTCACTTTCTCTTTGACTGCAGTAGGCTGGAACAGATTCGATACGAGCAGCCCCATGATGAGCGCAATGCCGCTCATGACAAAAGGAGTCCCACTTTCCGGTATACCGGGGTAGATGACAAACACCGATCCGATGATCAGCCCGATGATGATCGAGAAGGTCAGCGTCGCATGCCGGTTCAAGAGGTAGTGGATCACTTTGCTGCTGATGATGAAACCGAGCACGACACCGAGTCCGATAACGATCATGACAGGGATATTGAAATCGGACAGTGCACCGATCGCCGTCGAGTAGAACCCGAGAAGCAGCAGGATGAACGATCCGCTGATACCGGGAAGCAACATTGCGGTACTGGCCGCCCAGCCTGCAAGAAACAGAAGGATCGCAGAAACAGGTGTCAGTGATGTGATGACAGCCCGGTCAGCCGGCGCCATGAAGCCGGTTGCTGCCAGCAAAGCCGCTACGGTCAGCAGAATCAGGTAATGATGGGCTTTGAAAGACGATTTCATGTTCGCCTGTCGGGTCATGAACGGCAGGATGCCGAGAATGAGACCGATGAAGAAGAACTGGGTCGGTGCAAAATAATGTTTCAGTAAAAAATGGATGACACGGCTGAACAGCAGCAGCGCAGCTGCCATCCCGATACCGAGCGGCAGCAGGAATCCGATATGCCGGCGCCAGTCTTTGCTGAAGAATCCGCTGATCGAAGTCAGCAGCCTATCGTAGATACCGAGCAGGAACGCGATAGTCCCGCCGCTCACTCCCGGGATCAGATCACTGATCCCCATTAAAAACCCTCTGTAGATATTTTTCCATTCCATTCGTTGTTCCTCCAATATCATGCTTGAACAGTGGACGTCTGCAAAAGTGAAATGTTCCGCTGACGTGCCGGCTGTCCGCGAAAAACGCGCATGGAAAAGCGCATAGACGGATGGAGCCGTCTATGCGCCATACAGCGTCTCACTTACGCATGCACTTCAGAACGATGTGCATCCAGCTTTGCGAGCCGTTCCTCGAATTCTTCCTTCGTCATGTTCTGCTCGACAAAATAGCGGTTGCGCGGATGCGTGCGGCACTCGTCCGAGCAGCTGCGCATGTATAGATACTCATTCTCCTCGGAAGCGAGGATTTTCGCATTACATTCAGGGTTCGCGCAATTGACATAGCGCTCACAAGGCGTGCCGTCGAAATGATCACGGCCGACCACGACGTGTTCCACCTGATTGACAGGTACGGCGATACGCTCATCGAACACATAACACTGACCGTCCCACAGCTGGCCTTTCGCAACGGGATCCTTACCGTAGGTCACGATGCCGCCGTGCAGCTGACCGACGTCTTCGAAGCCTTCGCGCTTGAGCCAGCCCGTGAACTTCTCACACCGGATGCCGCCTGTGCAATAGGCGAGAACCTTCTTGCCTTCCAGCTGTTCCTTGTTATCGCGGACCCATTCCGGCAATTCCCGGAAATTTTCGATGTCCGGCCGGATTGCTCCGCGGAAATGGCCGAGATCATATTCGTAGTCGTTCCGTGCATCGATAACGACCGTGTCCTCCTGCTGCATCGCTTCGAAAAACTCTTCAGGACTCAAATAAGCCCCTGTTGTTTCCAAAGGATTCACATCTTCTTCAAGACTCAGATTCACGATTTCTTTCCGCGGACGCACGTGCATCTTCTTGAACGCATGGCCGTCGGCTTCATCGATTTTGAACCAGAGGTCTTCGAAGCGCTTGTCCTGCTTCATATGCTCCATATATGCATCGGTCTGCTCGACCGTTCCTGAGCAAGTTCCGTTGATACCTTCCTTACCGATCAGTATACGTCCTTTCAATCCGAGGTCCTTGCAGAACTGCAGATGTTCCGCCGCAAACGTTTCTGGATCATCGATAGGTACGTACTTGTAGAACAGCAATACACGGTAATTTCCTTTTTCCATTGTGTTAACCACCTTCTGTTTTTTCACTTTGCAATAGGGTAAAACAGCCGGCCCGGTGCAACTTTGGTTTCTCTTCATAAAAAAGCTGCCCGCATTTGCAAGATCCGGGTCGATACCAGTATACCACAAAAAAAGCGATGGAAAAAGCAGCAGTGAACACCCTGAAAACAATTGTAATCTAGTAAAATATGTACTAATATTTAGGATATGCAACTGGTAAGGGAATACATAGGAGAATACGAACTCATAGGCTGCCTGCCAGTCGGCTGCCGTCTGTGAACATATGGAATATATACCCGAAGAGGAGTTCAATCAGCAATGGAAAAAAAAAGAGGCATCGGAAAGTTCAGCTTGATCGATGTATTGTTGACAGCAGTCATACTGTTTCTTGCGACGACGGCACTAGTACTGTTAGTGACAAACCAAAAATCCGACCAGCATCTGATGTCGGCCAAGATGCCGGAACCCGGTGATACAAATGTGAAGGTCGATAAATCGGATTCGAACTACGAAGGAATCGGGATTATCACGGAAACTTCCAACGACCCTCTCGTGAAATATGCAATCCAGTACCCCGAAAGCGGAAATGATGAATTCAACCGGGATGTGCGCGGCTATATTGACCAGGAGAAGAACCGGTACCTGGCCGCCTTGGCGAATGTCAAGAAGCCGAAGCAGAAGAAAAGTGAACTCAATATATCGTTTGAGACACATGTGGATCATAAAGGCAACTACTCGTTCGTCATCACCAATAACGAGACAGTAGGTGGCGTGAAGCAGCCTGCAGACATCGAATCCTTCCATCTGGACAGAGAGAGCGGAACGGTGATGGACATCCGGAACGTGTTCAGCGACAGCCCGGAAACTGTCGAGGAAGTGACAAAGCGCGTCCGGGAAACGATCATGCATACGGAAGGCCTGCAGGAAGGCATCATTGCGGATAAGATGCAGATCCGGACTGAACCGGATTGGAAGAACTATAAAAACTTTGCACTGACCGATAAGGAGATTATCTTCTATTTCGAAAGCGGTTCCCTGAAAGAGGAAGCGGCCGGTGCCCAGGCAGCCAAGCTGCCCATCGATAAAGTGAATGACCTGCTGGAGCCGGCTTACCAGGTCGCTGCAGCGAAGCCGGCGGGCGGAGACAAGCCTGATACCGGAAAATCAGCAGGTTCCATAGATGGGACAAAGAAGACCGGGGAAGCTGTCAAAACCGAAGGCGGCAAACCGAAGGCCGGCGGGGAAGAGACGGCACCGGCTGCCCCGCAGCAGAAACGGGTGGCACTGACGTTCGATGATGGTCCTGAACCGGCCTCAACGGGAAAAATCCTGGAGATCCTGAAAAAGTATGACGCCAAAGCGACCTTCTTCATGCTTGGCAGCCGTGTGGAATACTACCCGGACTTGGCGAAAGCCGTCAAAGATGCCGGACACGAAATCGGCAACCATTCATGGAATCATCCGGATCTGAGCAAGATGACGCTGCCGAAAGCACTGGAAGAGATCAACCGGACCAAGGACATCATCCACAAAGTCACGGGGGAAAAGCCGACTGTCTTCCGGCCTCCATATGGCGCCTATACGGAACAGCTGAGCAAGCAGACCATTCCGCCGATCGTCCTGTGGGATGTCGATACAATGGACTGGAAGTACCGGGATGCCGGCAAACTGCTGGAGGAAGTGAAGAAAGCGACGAAAGATGGCAGCACAGTCCTCATGCACGACATCCATATGTCGACTGCGGACGGTCTGGAAGCTGTAATGCAGTATTTGACGGCAGAAGGCTACACGTTCGTCACGGTGTCGGAAATGAAGTGACCAAAACAGCAAAAAGGCTGGGAATCCAATGGATTTCCAGCCTTTTTGTATTACCTGATTATGCAGATGGCAGTCAGTCCGCCAGCACTTCATTCATCGGAATGCTGAGAGCAGAAGCAACCCCTTCGCCATAGGCAGGGTCTGCCTGGTAGCAGTGTTTGATGTGGCGGATCTTGATTTCGGCAGGGGCGTCTCCCATGTTATCCGCCGTATTGCGGAACAGACGCTCTTTCTCGTCCTCATTCAGAAGGTTGAATAATTTTCCAGGCTGTGTGAAGTAATCATCATCGTCCTCACGGAAGTTCCAGTGATCGGCGGCGCCATGCAAGTTCAAAGGCGGCTCCCGGAAGTCCGGCTGCTCCTGCCACTCACCGACGCTGTTCGGCTCGTAGGAAGTCCGGCTGCCGTGGTTGCCGTCGACCCGCATCTGTCCGTCACGATGGAAGCTGTGGAACGGACACTTCGGTGCATTGACCGGGATCTGATGGTGATTGACACCTAGACGGTACCGCTGGGCATCACCATAGGAGAACAACCGCGCCTGCAGCATTTTGTCCGGTGAGAAGCTGATGCCCGGGACGACGGCAGCCGGAGTGAACGCAGCCTGTTCGACTTCGGCAAAGTAGTTTTCAGGGTTGCGGTTCAGCTCAAACTCCCCTACTTCAATCAGAGGGAAGTCGCTCTTGTACCAGACTTTTGTCAGATCGAACGGATTGAACGGCATGTTGGCCGCTTCGTCCTCCGTCATCACCTGGATATACATCTTCCATTTCGGGAAGTCCCCGTTGTCGATGCTTTCCAGAAGGTCCCGCTGGTGGCTTTCCCGGTCTGTCGCAATCGTTGCCGCGGATTCGGCATCCGTCAGGTTCTTGATGCCCTGCTGGCTCCGGAAGTGGAACTTCACGTAGACCCGTTCGTTGTCGGCATTGATGAAGCTGTACGTATGGCTGCCGAATCCGTGCATATGGCGGTACGTGCGCGGGATGCCCCGGTCGCTCATCAGGATGGTGATCTGGTGTAGCGCTTCCGGCAGCGATGTCCAGAAATCCCAGTTGTTTTTCGGACTGCGCAGGTTCGTACGCGGATCGCGTTTGACGGCGTGGTTCAAATCCGGGAATTGAAGCGGATCACGGAAGAAGAACACCGGCGTGTTGTTGCCGACAAGATCCCAGTTGCCCTGCTCGGTATAGAACTTGAGGGCGAAGCCGCGGATATCCCGCTCGGCGTCCGCTGCTCCGCGCTCGCCTGCGACAGTGGAGAACCGGGCGAACATTTCCGTCTTCTTGCCGATTTCGGAGAAAATCTTGGCTTTCGTGTATTTCGTAATATCGTTCGTCACGGTGAACGTTCCATATGCACCGGACCCTTTCGCGTGCATGCGGCGTTCGGGAATGACTTCGCGGTCAAAGTGCGCAAGTTTCTCGATGAGCCAGACGTCCTGAAGCAGCAGCGGGCCGCGTGGGCCGGCGGACATGGAGTTCTGGTTATCAACTACAGGGGCACCTGCAGCTGTCGTCAATTTTTTGTTGTTTGGATTCTCATTTGAATTCATCTCAATTCCTCCCAATCTCTTTTTCCTAAGCTATGAATCCACTATATCAGCCGGGTGACAAGTTAGCCAGCATTTTGTTTATAATTATTATTGTTAAGTACAAGTTATCATCTGGAGTATAATTACTTTCAATATATATTCCAAAAAAGATGGGGGACATCTGACATGTGTCAACATTTCTACAAAGGATACCGAAACAGCCCGGAAGTTTACAGCTTTGTAACAGATCCTCCGCTGATTGCTCACAAAGTATTTTAGCTTTTAATTTATAATGGAGTCAGATTGAGTGTGAGGGGAGAGATAGGGATGGAAGAGGTTTTACTCGCAAGGATCCAGTTCGCATCGACAACGTTGTTCCACTTCATTTTTGTTCCGCTGTCGATCGGGCTGGCGCTGATCATCGCGATCATGCAGACACTCTACGTAGTGAAGAAAAAAGAGATATATATGAAGATGACGAAGTTCTGGAGTGTGTTTTTCCTCATCAACTTCGCGATCGGTGTTGTGACGGGGATCTTTCAGGAGTTCCAATTCGGCATGAACTGGTCGACCTATTCCCGGTTCGTCGGGGACATCTTCGGGGCACCGCTTGCAGTGGAAGCACTGCTTGCCTTCTTCCTGGAGTCGACATTCATCGGGATCTGGATCTTCGGTGCCCATAAGCTGTCCAAGAAAGTCCACTTGGCATCGATCTGGCTCGTATCGATCGGTACGGTGCTGTCCGCTTTCTGGATTCTGGCAGCCAACTCGTTCATGCAGAACCCGGTCGGCTATCAGCTGCAGAACGGCCGCGCGGAGATGAATGATATTGTCGCGCTGCTGACGAACGAAAAACTGTGGGTTGCATTCCCGCACACGATCTTCGGGAGCATCGCAACGGGCGCATTCTTCGTCGTCGGTGTCAGTGCGTTCTATCTATTGAAGAAACGGCAGACCGATTTCTTCAAAAAGTCGATTGGTATCGGACTTCTTGTCGGGATGGTCGGCGGACTCGGATTGGCATTCACTGGCCACTCGCAGGCACAATATCTGATGCATGCACAGCCGATGAAGATGGCTGCAGCGGAAGGTCTGTGGGAAGACAGCGGAGACCCGGCCGCATGGACGGTCATCGCGAAGATCGATTCCGACAAGCAGGTCACGACCCAGCGGCTGGAAATTCCGTATTTGCTCAGTTATCTGAGCTACAACGAGTTTTCCGGTAAAGTATTGGGCATGAATACATTGAATGACCAGATGGTCGAGAAGTACGGGGAAGGCAATTACATCCCTCCTGTCAAAACGACATTCTGGAGTTTCCGGATCATGGCCGGAACAGGCGGTGTGCTGGTCATGGCAAGTCTGCTCGGACTGTTCCTGCTATTCCGCAAGAAGATCGCTGCATCCTCCTTGTACTTGAAACTGATGATCCCGGTAATCTTCCTGCCGTTCATCGGCAACTCGTTCGGCTGGATCATGTCCGAGATCGGACGGCAGCCATGGGTGGTCAACGGGCTCATGAAGACGGCGGATGCCGTATCGCCGAACGTCTCGGCAGGGCAGATCCTGTTCTCGCTCATTTCGTTCTCCACCATCTATGCGATCCTCGGAATCATCATGGTCGTGCTGTTCGTGAAAGTGATCCAGCGCGGACCGGAAGAACGCAAACAAGAAGACGTATCGGTAACAGATCCGTTTAACGTAGGAGGCGTGACAAATGGCACTAAGTGATTTGTGGTTCGTATTGATCGCGGTCCTGTTCATCGGATTCATGATCTTGGAAGGGTTCGACTTCGGAGTTGGCATGGGAACGAAATTCCTGGCCAAGACAGAACGTGAAAAACAATTGCTCATCCATACGATCGGACCTGTATGGGATGCGAACGAAGTGTGGCTCATCACAGCGGGCGGTGCGATGTTCGCCGCGTTCCCGCACTGGTATGCGACTGTTTTCAGCGGGTATTACATGCCATTCGTCCTGCTGCTGATCGTCCTTATCGCACGCGGTGTCGCGTTCGAGTTCCGTGAGAAAGTGGATTCCCCGAAATGGATCGCCGTCTGGGACTGGTCGATCTTTGCGGGGAGCATCGTGCCGCCGTTCCTCCTCGGTGTGCTGTTCTCCAGCATGCTGAAAGGGATGCCGGTCGATGGGGACATGAACCTGCATGCTGGGTTCGCTGATTTTGTCAACATCTATACCGTTGCAGGCGGAGTGGCTTTCGTCCTGTTGTCCTACCTGCACGGCCTGCTGTTCCTCACGTTGAAGACGGAGGGACCGATGCGGAAACGGGCGAAGGAAGCAGCGCTCAGGATCTATTGGGCTGCCGGCATTGTCCTTGCGGTATTCATCGGTCTGACAGCCGTCTATACGGACGCTTTTGCAAGCCGTCAGGCCATTCTCATCCCGCTGTTCGCAGTTGTGCTCATCCTGTATGCCCTGCTGCATCGTCTTATCAAAAAAGGCCGGGAAGGGTTCAGCTTCACCGTAACTGCGGTCACGCTGGCTGCTGTGACGGCTTCCTTCTTCATCGGCCTGTTCCCGAACGTCCTCGTGAGCACGATCGACTCGGCGTTCAATATGACCATCAAAGCGTCTGCTTCGGGTGAGTATTCCCTGAAATTGATGACGTTCGTCGCGCTGACGATGGTGCCGATCGTCATCGGCTATACAATCTGGAGTTATTACGTCTTCCGTAAGCGTCTGACAGAAGACTCGGAGCATCTGGAGTACTGATGATGGACCGGGACCTTCTGCGGTTCAGCGGCGGCAGGAAAGTGTTTTTCCTGACAGGTGTGCTGACCGTCTTGCAGGCGGCAGCAATCATCGTGCAGGCACTATCCCTGTCTTCAGCCATCACCCGCCTGTTCCAGGGGGCTGAGTGGAAAGGGGCCGCTGGGTCGTTCGCGCTGTTTTTCGCTGCTCACGCAGTCCGCCACTTCCTACAATGGGCGAAGGAGCGGATTGCATTCCGCTTTGCCGACCGCATCGCGCGTTCCTATCAGGATCAGCTGACGGACGCACTGATGAAGGACGGCACAGGCATGGTTGCAAGACAGGGCACCGGTTCCCTGCTGACACTGACATTGGAAGGGGTCCCGAAATTCCGGAAATACGTCGAGCTGTTCATCCCCCGTTCGGTGGCGATGGGGGTCACGCCGCTCGTCATCCTGATCTACATCTTCACTGCCGACATCATGTCGGGTGTGACCCTTCTGATTGTCATGCCGATCCTCGTCGTGTTCATGATCCTGATCGGCATGCTGACACAGAAGAAAGTCGACGATCAGATGGGCACCTACCGGCAGCTGTCCACCCATTTCGCGGATTCCATCCAGGGGATCGAGACACTGAAGTTCCTCGGACGGAGCAAATCGCATGAGCGCAATATCGCAGAGGTGAGCGACAAATACCGCATTGCGACCAACCGGTCCCTCCGGTATGCGTTCTTGTCGTCGTTCGCGCTCGACTTCTTCTCAAGCCTGTCCGTCGCACTCGTCGCGGTCGAGCTCGGACTGCGCCTCATCAACGGCGGCATCGGCTTGGAAGCTGCGCTGTTCATCCTGATCCTGGCGCCCGAGTATTTCCAGCCGGTCCGTGATCTCGGCAGCGATTTCCATGCGACGATGGACGGGAAGGATGCAGCTGCGGAAATCCGCCGGCTGCTCGCAGACAGTGCGGCTGCCGCAACGGAGGCCGGTCCGGAACTGCCAGCCGGGTCGGCGGCTGAACGATTCACCGCCGAGCATATCGGCAGAATCGGTGACCATGGTCTTGAAATCACACGGGATCTGAGTTTTTCGATAACCGGTAAACAGAAGGTCGGGATCGTCGGCGCCTCCGGATCGGGGAAGTCCACGCTCATCGATATGCTTGCGGGCTTCACTTCACCCGATTCAGGACTGTTCCGGGTGGGTACGGTGGAGAGTGCTTCCCTGAAGCATCCTTCGTGGCGCAGCCAGGTGACCTATATCCCGCAGCATCCGACAATCTTTTCCGACACCCTCGCCGGCAACATCCGCTTCTATCATCCGCAGGCCAGTGATGCGGAAGTGGAAGAGGCGGCACGG
Organism: Sporosarcina trichiuri; assembly: GCF_030406775.1. Classification (NCBI taxonomy): domain Bacteria; kingdom Bacillati; phylum Bacillota; class Bacilli; order Caryophanales; family Caryophanaceae; genus Sporosarcina; species Sporosarcina trichiuri. Next base: position 589,334 of record NZ_CP129119.1, read on the forward strand.
AAGGCAGGGCTGTCCGCTCTGGCTGCCGAGCTGCCGGGCGGATACGGGGAGATGATCGGTCAGGGCGGCCGGCCGCTGTCGGGCGGCGAAGAGCAGCGGGTCGCCATTGCAAGGGCACTCCTTGACGAATCGGATGTGCTCCTGCTCGATGAGCCGACCGCGCATCTGGATATTGAGACGGAACACGAAGTGAAGCAGCTGCTGCTGCCGCTTCTCGAGGACCGGCTCGTGTTCTTTGCGACACACCGGCTGCACTGGATGAAGGAGATGGACTGGATCCTTGTGATGGAGGACGGACAAATCGCTGAACAGGGGACGCATGAAGAGCTGCTAGCGCAAAATGGTGTCTACAGCAAGCTTGCGGCCGCACAGCGGGAAGGGATGATTGCATGAACCACGTCACCGGATTCGTGACCCCGTATGTGAAGAAGTACTGGAAACTGATGTCGTCGTCCGTCCTGCTGGCTTTCCTGTCCCTGCTGTCCGCTTCGCTCTTGATTTTCGTGTCAGGCTATCTCATTTCCCGGTCATCCGAACGGCCGGAGACGATACTGCTTGTCTATGTGCCGATCGTGCTGGTCCGGGCGTTCGGACTGTCCCGGGCCGTCTTCAGTTATGCGGAGCGCATGACCGGCCACAATGCGGTGCTGAAAGTGCTGTCCGACATGCGGATCCGCTTGTACCGGGCACTCGAGCCGCAAGCGCTGTTCATCCGCTCGCGCTTCAAGCGCGGCGATCTGCTCGGTACGCTTGCGGATGATATCGAGCACTTGCAGGACGTCTACATCCGGACGATCTTTCCGGTCGTCAGCGGACTGGTCCTGTTCCTGTTCGCAACGGTCTCGCTGTCCGTCTTCGACTGGAAGTTCGGCCTGTTCATCGGCCTGTGCCTCAGCGTGTTCGTCTTCGTCTATCCGCTGTACTCGCTGCGTATCCGCAAGCGGCACATGCAGCGGTCGAAACAGCAGCATACGCGGCTGTACCATACACTCGGTGATGCGGTGTACGGCATCCGGGACTGGCTGATCAGCAGCCGTTCCGCCGACTTCCTTGAGAAGTTCGGGGCTGAACGGGATGCGAGCTACTCTACGGATCTGGACATCACGCGCAAAGACCAGGCAAGGACGCTGCAGCTCCAGCTGTTTTCCGGTATCATCACCGTGGTTGTCGGTATCTGGGCGGGGATCCAGGCGGCGGACGGTGTGATCACACCTGTCTATATCGCTGCATTCACACTGGTGACACTGCCGATCATCGAGGCGCTTATTCCGATTTCGAATGCCATGGAGCGGATTCCGGCTTATGAAGAGGCGTTCACCCGTCTCCGTTTCACGGAAGAGACCGCAAGTCAGATACGGGAGACCGAAGACCCGCTGCCGGTGCCTGCTGGGCCGGTCGGCATTTCGATCAGCGGGGCATCCTATTCCTATCAGGAAGGTGCCAGGAAAGCGCTCAGCGATATGACACTCTCGATCGGTCAAGGGGAACGGATCGCTGTACTCGGGAAGAGCGGTGCAGGGAAATCGACGTTTCTCAATCTGCTGCTCGGTGCCTTGGAGCCTGATGCCGGGACGATTGCAATCGCTGGACAGCCGCCATCATCCTACGGCGATCATATCCACCAGCTCGTCAGCGTCCTGAACCAGAAACCATACTTGTTCGGCACGACGATCGAAAACAATCTGCGTCTCGGTAAACCGGATGCGTCCGCTGAGGAACTCGACGCGGCCATCCGCCAGGTCGGTCTCGAGGAATACATCCGCCGTCTGCCGGACGGTCTGCAGACACAGACTGAGGAAGCGGGCCGCCGCTTCTCGGGAGGGGAACGCCAGCGTCTCGCGCTCGCCCGCATTCTGCTGAATGATACGCCGGTCGTCATCGTGGACGAACCATCCGTCGGCCTCGATCCCGAGACAGAGCGTAATCTGATCCGCACGATGCTGGACAGCCTGAAAGGAAAAACGGTCATCTGGATCACCCACCATCTGATGGGGATGGAACTGATGGACCGCATCATTTTCCTGGAAGACGGGCGGATCGCACAGGAAGGCACACACGAGGAGCTGCTTAGGAAATCCGGGCGGTACCACCGGCTCGTTGAACTGGACAGAGGTATATGAAGAAACAGCTGCAGTACACATCAATCAGGACTGATGAGTACTGCAGTTTTTGTTTTATACGGCACTTTCATTAAAGGAGAGTGTGCCGATAATAGAACTTGAAAGAGGGTGGGGAACAAAATCAGTTCATCGATTTAAACAGATAGGGGCAGCAGGGTGCCAGCAATGGAATTTATCGAGCTGAGCTATGCGGGAGCCCGGTGGATGAAAATATTTGTGCCGTCAGCTTAGCAGGGCGACGCTTTCTGGACAGGAATCCGGATTACCCGGCACATGAAAAAAGCCGGCCTGCTGGGTTCAGTGAATCTGCAGGGCGGCTTTTGTACAGTTATCAGAACGGCCAGCCGAAGAGGTAGCCGAGTGAAACACAGAGAATTCCGGAGACGACAGTGCCAAGCGAAGAGAACAGCATGTACCGCTGGACGTTCATGCCGCTGATGCCGGAGAAGCAGCAGACGAAGTGCCGCATGCCGGGGACGAAGAAGCCGAGTGTAACCGTCCAGGAACCGTACCGGCTGAACCAGCGTTCCACCCGGCCGACACGCTTTTCGGATAATCCGATCCATTTCCCGAACCGTTCGATGATCGGCCGTCCGATTTTCTTGCCGATCGTATACGTGACGAGCGTGCCGATGAACACCCCGACAATCGCAATCAGCAGGGCGCTTGCAAGGCTCAGCAGACCGGAAGAAGAAAGGTAGCCAGTAAAGATGATGACGACTTCATCCGGCATCGGCAGACCGAAGATACCAAGTGACAGGAACACGAATACAATGAAATAACCGTATTGGATAATATAGTCTTGCAGCAAACTCATGATATCCCTCTTTTGCCGTTTCTAAGCTGATCAGCGCACATTTACTGCCAATATCCGATCGTCTCGCCCGTCCGGACGGGGCCTGGATGTCCGACCGCCGGCGTGAATGGGGAGTCGCCTGCAGTGAACAGGAGAATCGTCGAGCCGAATGAGAAGAATCCGAAATCTTCCCCTTTGACCGCTTGTTTGTCAGATGAATAGAGCTGTACGGAGTTTACATTAAGAGCACCCACTTTGACAAGTGCCAGTTTGTCGAATTGTGAAGACAGTTCAGTGATCAGGCGGTAATTTGTCTCGAATGGCCGGTCGCCGTGTGTCAGCCCGAAGCCGTTCACCGGATAGGAAACAGTCCCGAGTGCATAGCGGCTGGTGACAGTGCCGTCAGCGGGGTAATGGAAATGATGGTAATCCGCAGGTGACAGGTAGAAGACGAAATACCAGCCGTTTTTATATTGGGATGCCCTCTGTTCATCCATGAAGATTTGATTTATACTGTAGGTATGACCTTTTATTGTAAATTGGTGCCCGTCTTCAACACGGCCGAACGAACTCAGAAAGCCGTCCGCAGGTGAGACGAGTGCTTCCGGCGACGGATCGAACGGTCTGGCACCAGTGCGCAGCCGGCGCGTGAAATAGTGCTGCAGGCTGCCGTAGGAAGTTCGCGGGTGCTCGATTTCGCTTTCATCTATACAATATGCTTTCGAATAGACGGAAATCAGCGGTCTGCTCAGGCGGGAGGCGGAAATTTGCCGCAGCAGTGCGGAAGCAACCGGGCTGCCGGTCAGTTCGACAAATTTTTTCAGCAATCTTTTTTTCATAGGATTCACCATCTTCAGCTAGTATAGAATACAAGGAGGCACAATATGTTTTCATTCAGATATTTTGATTATACTAAAGTGAAGGCACAATTGGCGAATGCCATCACTTTGATCAATTTAAGTTTCGGCGCAATCGCGATTCTGCTCATTTCGAAGGATTTGTCCCATATGAGCCTGGTGTTCATCTTCCTGGCGGCGCTGTTCGACAGGTTCGACGGCATGACCGCCCGGCACTTCCATACGGAATCGGCATTCGGAAAAGAACTGGACTCGCTCAGTGACATCATTTCGTTCGGTGTGGCACCGGCCCTGCTGATCTACCACACGGCACTGTCCGGCATGCTGTGGGTCGGCATCGCGGCGACGATCATCTACATCGCTGCCGGCGCAGTCCGCCTTGCACGCTACAATGTGGAGGAATTTGACGGCTCGTTCCGCGGCATCCCGATCACGGCAGCAGGTGTCATCCTGACCGTTCTCTATTTCGCGATTCCGTACGTCGGCGCTCCGTACTTCGTCATTGCCATGCTCGTTCTGTCCTATGCGATGGTGAGCAACGTGAAAATCGCGAAGATGTAAGGAGCAGTCTCCCTGTGCCGCAGAAAATTTTGCGGAACGGGGATTTTTTTATTGTCGGCTGCTTTTTGTTTGTGATATACTATATCTCGTTCTGATGGAGACGTACCCAAGAGGCTGAAGGGGGCTGACTCGAAATCAGCTAGGGCGTGCAAGCGCCGCGGGGGTTCAAATCCTCTCGTCTCCGCCATACATACCGAAAACCGCCGCTGCTCTGTGCAGCCGGCGGTTTTCTGCTTTTCCGGCTGCCGTCCGTATGCCGTGTCCGTTTCTTTCTGGGCCCGTATCTGGTATTCTAATACTAGACAATACGATTGAAAGGGTGGAGACAATGGCAGGTCCGGCACTGAAACAGCTGCAGTCCCACAGGGCGATCCACGAAGGCGGCTTATCCGGCGCAGTCGGCAAGACGGAGATGCTGATCGAGTTCCTCCAGCAGGGCGATCAGAAGAATGCGGAGCGCGCTGCGGACGATCTGATCGATTATTGGAAGACACGTGTGATCAGCCATGCGGATGCGGAAGAGGAAGGGTTCTATCTGGAAATCAAGGAAGAGGATCCTTCACTCGAAAAGGCAGTGACCCAGCTGACGCGCGATCATGACATCATGCGCCTGGTCGTGGCGGATATCGAGCAGCTGAAGGAGACGGAAGGGATCAGCCCGACGGTCCTGCAGAAATTCTACGCGCTTCTCGTCGTCAATGAACTGCACAGCCGCGAAGAAGAGCGGCTGCTGTTCGAGGAGAATAATCCCGGGAGCTGACAGACAGTCGACAGCACGCCATTCGTCCGATGAATGGCGTGTTTTGAACGGAAGGAGGTCATAGGATGATGGAGCAGGCGCTCGGCGTACTCGAAGAGAAATTCGGCTACCCCTCGTTCAGGGCAGGCCAGGAACAGGTCATCCAGCTCGTCATGGACGGCTCGGACGCCCTTTGTGTCATGCCGACCGGCGGCGGTAAATCACTGTGCTACCAAGTGCCGGCCATGCTGATGGAAGGGACGGTCCTCGTAATATCCCCACTCATCTCACTCATGAAAGACCAGGTGGATGCCCTCTGGCAGCTCGGCATCCCGGCTGCATACATCAACAGCACACTGTCCACGGAAGAATACTTCGGTACGCTAGAGAACGCGCGGGACGGCCACTACAAACTGCTGTACATCGCACCTGAGCGGCTTGAATCCGAGTCGTTCATGCGTGAGCTCGGCCGCATGAAAGTGCCGATGATCGCCATCGACGAAGCCCACTGCATCTCGCAATGGGGACACGATTTCCGGCCGAGCTACCGCAATATCAGCCGGGTGCTTAATTGTTTCGATGAAAAACCGGTCTTGCTTGCCCTCACGGCAACAGCGACACCGACCGTACGGGAAGACATCCGCGAACAGCTCGGCATTCCGCAGGAACAGACGGTGCTGACCGGCTTCGAGAGGGGCAACCTGACGTTCACGGTCGTGAAAGGCGAGAACCGCGAGAAGTTCATCAAGGACTACGTCAGCAAGAACAAGGACGAAGCCGGCATCATCTACGCGGCAACGCGGAAAGCGGTCGAAAGTGTGCACGATCAGCTCGCACGCAGCGGTGTCGCGGTCGCCAAATACCACGGCGGCATGGACGATTATGAACGGCAGCGCGAACAGGACCGGTTCCTGAATGACGAAGCATCCGTCATGGTGGCGACGAACGCGTTCGGCATGGGAATCGACAAATCCAATATCCGCTACGTCATCCACTACCAGATGCCGAAGAACATGGAGAGCTACTACCAGGAAGCCGGGCGTGCCGGGCGGGACGGACTCGACAGCGAGTGCATCCTGCTGTTCGCCTCCCAGGACATCCAGACGCAGCGGTTCCTGATCGAGCAGTCGCAGGATCCGTCGCGCATGCGTTCAGAAACCGAGAAACTGCAGGGGATGATTGACTACTGCCATACGGAGGACTGTCTCCAGCAGTACATCATCACCTACTTCGGCGAACAGGAACCGCCGCCGTGCGGACGCTGTGCGAACTGTACGGATACCCGCGAGCAGCTCGACGTCACACTCGATGCCCAGAAAGTGCTGTCCTGCGTCATCCGTATGGGGCAGCGGTTCGGCAAGACGATGATCGCCCAGGTGCTGACAGGCTCCCGCAACAAGAAACTGCTCGAGTTCCGGTTCGACGAACTGTCGACATACGGACTCATGAAAGGGAAGAATGCCAAAGAAGTGGCGGATTTCATAGAGTTCCTCATTTCGGCGAACTGCCTGTCCGTCGAGAACGGCCAGTTCCCGACCATCCAAGTGGCGGAACGGGGGAAAGACGTTCTTCTCGGTAAAGAGAAGATCGGGCGGAAAGGATCGTTCGTGACGAAACAGCTGACCGAAGATGACCCGCTGTTCGAGCGGCTGCGCCAGCTGCGCCGCACACTCGCCCAGGAAGCGGGCGTTCCGCCATTCGTCATCTTCTCGGACAAGACCCTGAAGGACATGGCCGCAAAGAAACCGCGGACAGCGGACGAATTCCTCGATGTCAACGGGGTCGGCCAGAGCAAACTCGAATCATACGGCGAAGTGTTCATCACAGAAATCGAGTCGTTCGGTCTCCAGGAAGCCTGACTGTATAAGTGAATGCATGCAAAAACCGCAAGCCTTGGCTCAATAGCTCAGGGCTTGCGGTTTTTGCATGTTGTCCAGTCAGGGCCGGACAGGGGACGACTGCTTACGCATCAGGCCGTAGATCGTGTAGACAGCGACGATCAGCAGCACGATGCCCGTAACGATGAACGCGGAGCGGTACTCGAGATCGAGCGCACCGATGACGTAGGAGCCCGCCACGACACCCATCGAGAAGAACGCATAGAAATAGCCATACGCCCGGCCGCGGGACGCGGGACTCGAGGAATCGATCAGCAGGGAGTTGATGGACGGGAACAGGAACGCGAACCCGACGCCATAGACGGACATCGTGCCGAACAGGCTGGCCAGATCATCCGCACCGCTCAGCAGCAGCATGCTGACGCCCATGAGCGAGATCCCGAACGCCAGCGTGATCATCGGACGCACACGGTCGAAGATCCGGTTGATCGGCAGCAGGAACACGAGAATGGCGATCACGCCAAACGTGCTCAGCAGCATCCCGGTCGTTTTCGTCTCGAACCCGAGCGCCTCGACTTTGAGCGGCAGGATGAGCGCAAGCACCCCCTGTGAGAACATGAGGAAGAAGGCGCCGGCAAACGCCCGCTGGATTCCCCTGTTGCGGAACAGTCCCCGGACTTCCTTGCTGTCCGGCTTCGCTGATGGCTTCTTTCCGCGCTTAAACGTCCTCAGGAAGACGATTGCGCATGCTGCCAGGATTACCATGATGACCCCGTTGATGAGCATGATGCCGGGCGTCGTGATCTTTGAAGATATGATCCCGCTGTACGCGGGCCCGGCAATGGCGGCCAGGCCGACGAACGCACCGGAAATTGCTGTACTCTTGCCGCGCTTTTCAGGTTCCGCCCGGTTTGCGAGGAACGTGAACGCCGCCGGGATGATCAGACCGTTCGTGAATCCATGGACAAACCGGATGGCAACGAGCAGCCACGGCGCATGCACCGCCGAATACAGGCTGAGGGAGACCGCGTTCATGAACAGACCGATCAGCAGGATCAGAAACGGCCCGCGCCGATCGGTGATGAATCCCGAAAAGATGTTGCCGAAGACATTTGCGAGCGAATATGTACCGACGACCAGGCCGGCGATGAACGTCGTCGCGCCGAGGGACAGCGCGAACGGACTCATGATCGGCAGCTGGGAAAACAGATCGAAAAAGGAGAAGAACACGATCAGGTAGACAAAAAAACGCATACGAACGCCTCGTTTCAAATAATCATGTATCCAGTCCATTTTAGCATGCCCGCTATGTATTTCAACGGAACGGGGCCTCCTCCGGCGTGCAGGTGGATGAATTGTGACGGAATGATGAGGGAAGGGTCGGCCGGAAGAAAATATGGCAATCCGGCCGAAGAAGATGTAAAATAACGAATTATAAAAAAGGGGATGGGGATGAGGTCATGGTAAACGCAATACGCATCGGCATCGCAGGGTACGGCAATTTAGGAAAAGGCGTGGCGCATGCAGTTGCCCAACAGCCGGATATGGTTTGTGCCGGAATCTTCACACGCCGGCCGGCGGCATCGATCGAGCCGGTGAACAATAAAGTACCTGTCTATCCTATGGATGCAATCGAGCAATATGCCGACAAGATCGATGTCATGGTCCTTTGCGGAGGGTCGCGGTCCGATCTGCCTGAACAGGGCCCGGCACTCGCCAAGTGGTTCACGACTGTCGACAGTTACGACACACATGCCAAAATACCGGAATACTACGCTGCACTCGATGACGCGGCATCGGCAGCCGGCACGACCGCTGTCCTGTCCGTCGGCTGGGATCCCGGCCTGTTCTCCATCAACCGTCTGTACGGGGAGACGGTGCTCGCAGACGGGGCGACGTATACGTTCTGGGGCAAAGGGCTGAGCCAGGGACACTCCGATGCAGTGCGCCGCGTCGAAGGCGTCTCGCAGGCTGTACAATATACGATTCCATCGGAGGAAGCGATCGCAAAAGTGCGGGCAGGCGGGGCGCCTGAACTGACGACAGGCGAAAAGCATACGCGGGAGTGTTATGTCGTCCTTGAAGAAGGCACCGATGCAGCGAAAGTCGAGGAAGCGATCGTCACCATGCCCGATTACTTCGCGGATTACTCGACGACTGTGCATTTTATCACAGCGGAAGAGCTGGCGGCAGAACACAGCGCCATGCCGCACGGTGGATTCGTCATCCGGTGCGGAAACACCGGCGCCGGAAGCCGCCAGGTGATGGAATACTCCCTGACGCTCGACAGCAATCCGGAATTTACGTCGAGTGTCCTGACCGCCTATGCACGCGCAGCGCATAAGCTGTCCAGGAGCGGCCAGCACGGAGCGAAGACGGTATTCGATATCGCACCCGGCCTGCTGTCACCGAAAGATCCGGCACAGCTGCGGAAAGAATTGCTGTAAGCGCACACACCAAACTTTGATTATATGAAAATTTGTATTATACTAGCAGTATCTTTTTACTTAGGGGGACGAAAGAGTTGGCGAAACTGGATGAAACACTGACAATGCTGAAAGACTTAACGGATGCAAAAGGGATCGGCGGCAACGAACGTGAACCGCGCGACGTCATGAAGCGCTACATCGAACCGTATGCCGATGAAATCGACCAGGACGGACTCGGTTCCCTGATCGCGAAGCAGACAGGCGAGACGGACGGCCCGAAAATCATGGTTGCAGGCCACTTGGATGAAGTCGGCTTCATGATCACCCGGATCGACGAAAAAGGGTTCCTCAGCTTCCAGACGGTCGGCGGCTGGTGGTCGCAGGTCATGCTCGCACAGCGTGTAACGATCGTGACGCGCAAAGGGGATACGGTCACAGGCGTGATCGGTTCGAAGCCGCCGCATATCCTGTCGCCGGAAGCGCGCAAGAAGCCGGTCGACATCAAGGATATGTTCATCGATATCGGTGCATCTTCGCGCGAGGAAGCGGCAGAGTGGGGCGTGGCTCCCGGGGACATGGTCGTACCGTATTTCGAATTCACGGTCATGAACAATGAGAAGTACCTGCTCGCAAAAGCATGGGATAACCGGATCGGCTGTGCCATCGCGATCGACGTCATGAAGGCGCTGAAAGAGGAAGGGCATCCGAACACGCTGTTCAGCGTCGGAGCGGTACAGGAGGAAGTCGGCCTGCGCGGAGCAGGCACGGCCGCCACGAAAATCAAGCCCGATATCGGCTTTGCGGTCGATGTTGGCATTGCCGGCGACACACCAGGGGTATCCGTCAAAGAGGCGGCTTCCAAAATGGGGGACGGCCCGCAGATCATCCTCTATGATGCGTCCATGGTCGGACACAAAGGGCTGCGCGATTTCGTCGTCGATACAGCCGAAGAGAACGGAATCCCGTACCAGTTCGACGCCATAGCAGGCGGCGGCACGGATGCAGGCTCCATCCACTTGAGCGGCAATGGGGTTCCGTCGATCGCCATCACGATCGCAACCCGCTACATCCACAGCCATGCAGCGATGCTCCACCGGGATGACTACGAGAATGCAGTGAAATTGCTGACGGCCGTCATCAAAAAGCTCGACAAAGATACGGTCATGAAGATTACAGCTGAATAATAAAGGGAAGAGACAGATTGTGAGAGCGATCTGTCTTTTTCATATACAGGAATGTATAAAAATACAGTTGACTTTATATTTATTCATACTTATACTGGGAACAACGAATCTTACACATGGAGGATGATGCGATCATGACAAGCCCATTGGAGATGAAATACACAGAGAAGAAACTGAAAGGCATGGACTTTTTGACCGTCACCGATTTCACTGCGGATGATCTCTATTACTTGCTGGACAAAGCCGTCAAGATGAAGAAAGATTTCGAAGCAGGCAAGGGAAGTCAGCCGCTTGCAGGCAAGACGCTCGGCATGGTGTTCGAGAAGAATTCCACACGCACACGAATTTCGTTCGATGTCGGCATGAACCAGCTTGGCGGACACTCACTCATGATGAATCCGAACGACCTGCAAATCGGCCGCGGCGAAACGATTGCAGACACTGCGAAAGTGTTTTCGGAATACTTGGATGCCGTCATGATCCGTGCAAATTCACATGACATGGTGAAGGAATTTGCGGAGAATGCGGATATCCCGGTCATCAATGGGCTCACAGATAAGTTCCACCCATGCCAAGCGCTTGCGGATCTGCTGACGATGCTCGAAGTGAAAGGCAAACTGGCCGGTCTGAAGGCAGCGTATATCGGGGACGGCAATAACGTCGCGCACTCCCTTCTGCTTGCCTGTGCAAAGATGGGCATCGATACGGCGATCGCGACACCTGCCGGCTACGAAATGGATACGGACGTCGCACAGGAAGTCGAACAGGAGGCGAAAGAAGCCGGCGCTGTGTTCACGCAGACAACCGATCCAGCAGAAGCAGCAGCGGATGCCGATTTCCTCTATACCGATGTTTGGGTCAGCATGGGGGAGGACAGTGAGAAGGAAGCGCGCCTAAAAGCGTTCGAAGGGTATCAGATCGATGAACAGCTGGCGAAGCATGCGAAACCGGATTACACCTTCATGCACTGCCTGCCGGCGCACAGAGGGCTGGAAGTGTCCGCAGATGTGATCGACGGCAGCCACTCGGTCGTGTTCCAGCAGGCGGGCAACCGTATGCACGCCCAGAAATCACTGCTCGCCGCCTTGTTATAACAACAGAAAAAGACTGTCAGCGCCCCAGTCGGCGCGACAGTCTTTTTTCATTGTCCGGCGGCGAATGCCTGCTCAAGCTCACCGGTGATCTTCATCTTTTCCTGGTCATCTGCGCGCTGCCACAATTTTTCGAAGAACACACCGAGTCCCGGCAGCAGATGTTCTTCGCCGCGCTGGATGGCATCGTCGACGACGCCTCTGATATCCTGAGCTTTGTTATTCGTCATATTGGCGGAGATGGCATCCCTGATCTGAAAGTCCATGCAACCTGCCTCCTTTCCCGTATCCTTGCACTCAGTATCGCCAAGCGTGCCGGTCTTTGATACACTAAAAACAAAAAGGAAGTTTTGGATATGGGGAAACGAATCGAATCACCGCAGAACGCGCTTGTGAAACATTGGAAGAAACTTGTGTCGACCCGGAAAGAACGGGACCGCTCGGAAGAATTCGTGCTGGAAGGGTTCCACCTCGTGGAAGAGGCACTGAAACAGAAGGACATCGTGCTGCATGTCATGGTACGGGAAGACGTCGAACTCCCCGCAGGCATGGACATCCCGGATGCAAAACGGGTCGATATCACGAAACCCGTGGCGGCGGAAATTTCGGAGACCGAGCATCCGCAGGGGCTCTTTGCGCACTGCAGGCAGCCGCTTGCATCCGACGGTCAGTATGATGCCTGGAAACGTGTCCTGCTGATCGACGCTGTCCAGGACCCGGGCAACGTCGGCACGATGATCCGGACAGCGGATGCTGCCGGCATGGATGCCGTCATCCTTGGAAAAGGGAGCGCCGATCCGTATAATCCGAAGACCGTCCGCTCGGCGCAGGGATCGCATTTCCATATCCCCGTCGTCCGCGGCGACCTGGCGGAATGGATCGGCCGGGCGAAAGAGAACGGCCTCCGTGTGATCGGAACGGGTCTTGACCAGGCGAAGGACCATTATGACGCCGACGTGTCCGATGCCTTCGCGCTGCTCGTCGGCAATGAAGGCGCCGGTGTCGCGCCTGAGTATCTCGGCGAAGCGGACACGATCGTCAAGATTCCGCTGTACGGTGACGCGGAGTCGCTGAACGTCGCGGTCGCCACGGGCATCCTGCTGTACACATATGCCCGCAGGTGAGCCGGCCGGCTGTTGAAGTCCGGGACGGAATCCGCTATACTGGAGGGGTATACAAGCTTCACGACACGAAACGCCTTGACCGGGAAGAGGCAACAGCATCATCGGCGCCAGGGAGTCCGCACCTTGACTGGAAGTACGGACGGCCGACACTGTTACTGTTCACCCCGCGAGCGGCCGCCGGGACCAGCCTAGCTGGAAAAGGCGCGACGGCACCGGACCGTTATTCCGAAGTTGAGTGATCATGCACCAGTCTGCATGATAATCAGGGTGGTACCGCGACTTCGTCCTCGTCCCTTTTCCAGGGGCGGGGTTTTTATTTTGGATGAAACCAGAGAGTGAACGGTGTTGATTTGCGTTCCGGGAGGACGCTTTCCGGTGGGCGAGCATCAAGCCAAGCGAACAGCGAAGGGTTCGCTTTGCCGTATTTCTGCGAACTTGGCAGAAATTAAGGCATCCTTTGCTCACAACGCTTCGCTTTTGCTCGCAGAAGCCGTTCGCTGTAACGGCTTCCGCTGATCCAGGGCCAACAGGATGTTGGTCCTGCAGCCGTTGCCGCAGGACGCGGCGTCTTAGGCTGCCCCGGAGTCGCCTCCCTGCACTCCAATCAACGGAGAGTCGGACACCAATGAAACGACCACTAATGAGAAGAAGGAAAGGGGTATTGCTATGGAACAGCAGTTGGAACAGTTGAAACAGGAAGCATTGCAGAAGATCGAAGCGGCGTCTTCGGTTAAAGAGCTGAATGATGTGCGCGTTGCGTATTTAGGGAAGAAGGGGCCGATCACGGACCTCTTGAAAGGCATGGGGAAACTCCCTGCGGAGGAACGTCCGAAGATGGGGGCCCTCGTGAACGTCGTGCGGGAGACTGTGACGACGGAACTCGAGACCAAGATGGCGCAGCTGGAAGAACAAGCGGTCAATGAAAAGCTCGCGAAGGAGACGATCGATATCACGCTGCCGGGCCGTCCAGTGAAACTCGGCAACCACCACCCGCTCACCCGGGTCGTCGAGGAAATCGAGGACTTCTTCATCAGCATGGGTTACGAAATCGCAGAAGGGCCGGAAGTCGAGAAGGACTACTTCAACTTCGAAGCGCTGAACCTGCCGAAAGGCCACCCGGCGCGCGACATGCAGGACTCGTTCTACATTTCGGAGGACGTGCTGCTGCGCACGCACACCTCGCCGGTACAGGCACGGACAATGGCTGCGAAAGAAGGCGAAGCCATCAAGATCATCTGTCCGGGCAAAGTGTACCGCCGCGATAACGACGACGCGACGCACTCCCACCAGTTCACGCAGATCGAGGGCCTCGTCGTCGGTGAAGATATCCGCATGAGCGACCTGAAGGGGACGCTCGCCCTGTTCGCGAAGAAGATGTTCGGCGAGGAGCGGGAAATCCGCCTGCGCCCGAGTTTCTTCCCGTTCACGGAGCCGTCCGTCGAAATGGACATCTCCTGCTTCAAGTGCGGCGGGGAAGGATGCAATGTCTGTAAGAAGACGGGCTGGATCGAAATCCTCGGTGCCGGTATGGTGCACCCGAACGTGCTCGAGATGGCGGGCTATGACCCGGCCGTCTACACCGGGTTCGCGTTCGGCATGGGGCCGGAACGGATTGCGATGCTGAAATACGGCGTCGAGGACATCCGCCATTTCTTCACGAACGACATGCGATTCATATCACAATTTCACCGCACAGAAGCGTAAGGAGGAGACACCATGTACGTATCAACGAATTGGCTGAACGATTATACAGATATCAGCGGCGTTTCCAAGCAGGAACTTGCCGAAAAGATCACACGGGCCGGCATTGAAGTCGACTCGATCATCGACCGTGCAGAAGGCCTGAAAAACATTGTCGTCGGCCACGTGGAATCATGTGAAAAGCATCCGGAAGCCGACAAACTGAACATCTGCCAGGTGAACGTCGGTGAAGAGACGCTGCAGATCATCTGCGGCGCACCGAACGTCGCGGCAGGGCAGAACATCGTCGCAGCGCTCCCGGGCGCACGGCTGCCGGGCGGCGTGAAGATCAAGAAAGCGAAACTGCGCGGCGAAGTGTCGAATGGCATGATCTGCTCGCTGCAGGAGCTAGGGTTAGAAGGGAAAGTCGTGCCGAAGCAGTATGCGGAAGGCATCTACGTGCTGCCGGAAGACGCAGTGCCGGGGACGAATGCGCTTGAAGTGCTCGGTCTCGACGACGTCATCCTGGAATTCGACCTGACGCCGAACCGCTCGGACGCCCTGAGCATGCTCGGTGCAGCGTACGAGGTCGCTGCGATTTTATCCCAGGACGTCAAACTGCCGGAGATTTCGATCGAGGAATCGTCCGAGCTGGCGTCGGACGCGCTGTCCCTGCGTGTGGACGCGAAAAAAGACAACCCGATGTACGTTGCGAAAGTCGTTAAAGATGTCAAAGTCGCGGAATCACCGCTCTGGCTGCAGAACTATCTCATGGCGGCAGGCGTCCGTCCGCATAACAACGTCGTTGATATCACGAACTTCGTGCTGCTGGAATACGGCCAGCCGCTGCATGCGTTCGACTACGACCGGCTCGACACGAAGGAGATCGTCGTCCGCCATGCGCAAGAAGGCGAGATGATGACGACACTCGACGATGCGGAACGCACATTGAACGCGAACCAGCTCGTTATCACGAACGGGAAAGAGCCGGTCGCGCTCGCAGGTGTCATGGGGGGAGCGAACTCCGAGGTGCATGACGGCACGACGACCGTGGTCATCGAATCGGCGTACTTCGCACCGGCCTCCGTCCGCCAGACATCGAAGGAAGTCGGCCTGCGCAGTGATGCGAGCGTCCGATTCGAAAAAGGCGTCGATCCGAACCGGGTGGCGGAAGCCGCAGAACGTGCAGCCCAGCTCATGGCGGACCTCGCCGGCGGCACCGTGCTCGCAGGCTCGGTCGTGTTCGATGAGCTCGACAAGACACCGGTGCGCATCATCCTGTCGCCGGACTACGTCAATCAGCGACTCGGCATGAAGATCCCGATGGACGAGATGATGTCGATCCTCGAGCGGCTGCAGATCCCGGTCGAAGCGGTCAACGGCCAGCTCGTCGTCGATGCACCGACACGCCGTCAGGACCTGCGCATCAAAGAAGACCTGATCGAGGAGATCGCACGCCTGTATGGCTACGACGAAATCCCGGCAACGCTGCCGGTCGGCGAAAGCGTACCGGGCGGACTCAACAGCAGCCAGCAGAAGCGCCGGCTCGTCCGCCGTTACTTGGAGAATGCTGGACTGTACCAGGCGATCACGTACTCGCTGACGTCCCGGGAAGAATCCCAGTCGTTCGCATTGGAAACGGCACCCGTGACGGAACTCCTCATGCCGATGAGTGAGGACCGCAGCGTGCTGCGCCAGAGCCTGCTGCCACATCTGCTGGAAGCGGCGACCTACAACGTCGCACGCCGCATCGATACCGTTTCGCTGTACGAAACCGGCTCCGTCTTCCTCGGCACGGAAGAGGACGGCCTGCCGAAAGAAGTGAACCATGCGGCAGCCGTCATCACCGGCAAATGGGTCGACCAGCCATGGCAGCAGGAAACGAAGAAAGTCGATTTCTTCGTCATGAAGGGCATCATCGAAGGTCTCATGGACGTACTCGGCCTGGCGGACCGCGTGACGTATGAAAAAGCGTCGCATGCGGGTATGCATCCCGGCCGGACAGCGGACATCATGCTCGACGGAGTCCGTGTCGGCATGCTCGGCCAGCTGCACCCGTCCGAGCAGAAGAAACGCGACCTGAAAGAGACGTACGTGATGGAGCTCAACCTGTCCGCGCTGCTCGCAGAACAGACCGAACCGCTCGTGTACACACAAGTACCGCGCTACCCATCGATCTCCCGCGACATCGCACTCGTCGTGCCGACCGACGAATCGGCCGGCAGCCTGATAGCGGTCATCAAAGAAGCCGGCGGCGCTTTGTTGAAGGACGTGACGGTTTTCGACCTGTACGAAGGCGACAACGTCGAAGCCGGCAAAAAGTCGCTCGCATTCTCGCTCACGTACTTCGATCCGGAGCGCACGCTGACTGACGAAGAAGTCGTTGCAAGGCACGAGAAAGTACTGGAAGCTCTGAATACGAAATCTGGCGCTGTATTGCGCGGCTGAATGGATGAATAGGAAAAGCGGAACGGGGAAGGGCTCCCGTTCCGCTTTTTGAGATGGTATGCTTCCGCGCGAGCGCTCCATTCTGCCGGCTAAGCGATCCATTCACCCGGTTAACCGTTCATTTTGACTGGCGAAGCGATCCATTCCCCAGGCTCCATTCCGCTGCCCGACCGCTCCATTCCCGCGGCAAAACAGCCGAGCCAAACCCTCTCCATTGCGCGATCAATAGAGACTCGTCAAATTAAAACCGAGATTGAATGGTGGGCTCCGCTGCGCTTCGCCTTTTCTGTTGGTGAGCAGCAGGGCAGGAAGTGTCCATTGCTAGGGGAGCGCTCAAGAAGGGGCCGGAACGCTCAAGAGACGGGCAGAAACGATCAAGTTTCCGTCGAAACGCTCAAGCAACATAGGAAACGCTCAAGCAGCGTCCTAAACGCTCAAGCAAGCAGCAAGTCGCTCAAGTGGGTCACTCACGCGCTCAAGCATACCTTACAAGCGCTCAAGCCCCCGACATAATCCCAGAAAAACCCCGCGCGGGCGACCATCACCCGCGCTTCTTCGCCGCCAGCACCGCCGCTTTCTTCGCATTGGCAAAGTGCCATTTCGTCATCGACTTCAAAAACGGCTCACCTTTCGCCAGCAAAATAGCCGCAGCCGTTTCATCCACCTTCTTCCCGGCGCCTTTCGGCAGCGTGCGGCCGGAGAGCCCGCTCAAGCGGTCCATTTCTTCCAGGAACGCGACCCGGGCGATGATCGACGCTGCCGCCACCGCGACGTGCAGGCCTTCCGCTTTCGTTGCGAACAACACCTTCTCCCGCACGATCTCCGGCTCGGCTTTCAAATGGTTGTAGTACACACCGCGCTCCGCGAACTGGTCGATGAGGATGCAGTCCGGGTGCTCGCCGTCCAGTTTGCGCAGCACGTGGCGGATCGCCTGGTTGTGGAGGAGAGCTTTGATCTTCCCTTGCGACCAGCCTTTCTGCTGGACGGTATTATATTTCTCATTTTTCAGCGTCAGCACGCTGTACGTGAGCGCCTTCTTCAGATCCGGCGCAATCGTACGCATGTACGGATCGGTCAGCTGCTTAGAGTCCTTGACGCCGAGCTCTTCGACAAGCGCGATCTGATCGGCGCGCACGTAGCAGGCGCAGACGGTCACCGGGCCGAAGAAATCACCTGTACCCGTTTCATCCGAGCCGATGACCGACAGCGAGCTGAGATTCTCCGGCAGCGCATCCGCATGCCGGGCCGGTTTCTTCGCATGTCCGGGAACCGGCGCAGCGGAATCTTCCCACTTCGCCGCCTCCGCAGCAGCCCCGCCGCCCTGGAACAGCACCTTGCCCGACTTATAGGCCGTGATCGACGCATCCGCCGTCTTCGCCGCAAACACCACCCCCGGCGCTTTCCGCGTCACCTTAACGGATTGATAATACGCTTGCAGCTCCTTCATCCGAGCTGCATCCAGCAACACTACATTATTCGACATATTTATATTCTCCTTTCAACGATGTTGAAATTATACTTACTTAACTGACGATGCCAGTTGATTGTAGTGCAGGGTGGCGACTCCTGGGCAGCCTAAGACGCCGCGTCCTGCGGCAACGGCTGCATGACCAGCGTCCTGTTGGCCCGGGATCAGCGAAGGAAGCAACCTAAGTTCGCGGCATCGTGCCGCAACGGTTGCATGACCTGCATCCTGCAGGCCCGCGTCCGCCCGGAACGCAGATCAACTTTGTCCAACTTGACTTCAGTTCCGTAACAAACACCAGACTTCCATTCTTCCGTATCCGCCCGCCGAACGCAAGCATAAAAATAACGGGCGGGCACCCCCTTTGTTCACAAATATTCCGCTTTCATGGTATGATGGACTTCATAGTTTTGGGCAGGAGGTTATGACAGTGGAAGAAGGAGAAAAGACACGCATTACGGTCGACATCTACGGACAGACCTATACGATCGTCGGCTCGGACACGGCTGCCCACGTTCGCCAGGTGGCATCGCTGGTCGATGACCGTATGCGGGAGCTGCGCGCGCGGAATCCGTATCTCGATACGACCAAAGTCGCTGTACTGACAGCTGTCAACAGTGTACATGACTATTTGAAACTGCAAACTGAGAAAGAACTGCTGGAACAAGAATTGAAAAAGTTGAAGGGTTGACGGCTGCTCATGTTAGATATACTCATACTATTCCTGCTTCTCGGGGGTCTCATCACCGGGTTCCGCAGAGGCCTGCTCGTGCAGGTGCTTCATATGACCGGATTCATCATTTCATTCATCGTCGCATTCGCCTATTACAAACAGCTTGCCGAGAAGTTTGTCCTCTGGATCCCGTATCCGGGAGTGACGGCCGAGTCGAAGCTCACGTGGGCGTTCGGGGAACTGGATCTCGACCAGACGTTCTATCGTCTGCTCGCGTTCATCCTGATCTTCTTCGCAGTGAAGTTCGTGCTGCAGCTGATCGTCTCGATGTTCGATTTCCTCAAATACTTGCCGGTGCTCGGCTTCATCTCCCGTTTTTTCGGGGCGGCACTCGGCTTTGTCGAATTCTACGTCATCATCCTGCTGCTCGTGGGTGTACTGGCGCTGCTGCCGGTCGACTTCATCCAGAAGCTGGTGAGATCGTCGCTGCTGGCGAAGACCATGTTCGAACACACACCGTTGCTGTCCAATGCGGTGCAAAACTGGTGGTACGTCTATACGAAATAATGTGGATCAGCTTCCCTCCCGTGCGGCGGGAAGCTTTTGTTCCGTCCGGGTACAGACAGTCAAAGGGGGATGCATTGTGAATAAGAAAGTGATCATACAAACTCTTGAACGTATCGCACTCTATATGGAACTGCTCGGGGAGAACCCGTTCAAAGTGTCGGCATTCCGCAAGGCGGCCGGAGTGCTTGAGACGGACCCGCGCAGTCTCGCTGAAATGGACGACATCCTGACGCTCAAAGGCATCGGAAAAGGGACCGGTGCCGTCATCGAGGACCTTCTTGCGAAAGGGAAGTCCGATTTGCTGGATGAACTGCAGGAAACCGTGCCGGCGGGGATGATTCCGCTGCTCGATATCCCGGGCCTCGGCGGCAAACGGATCGCAAAGCTGCATAAGGCGCTCGGCATCGACTCCATCGAATCGCTGAAGGAAGCATGCGAAACGAACAAAGTGAGCGAACTGCCTGGGTTCGGCAAGAAGACCGAAGAGAAGTTCCTGCACGAAATCGAACAGCTGTCGGAACGGAAGACGTCCTTCCCGCTCTGGCAGATGGAAGGGCTCGTCGCGTCCGTCGAGCCGGTGCTCGATGGCATCGGGGAGATCAGCAAATATTCCGTCGCCGGCAGCTACCGCCGGACGGCCGAACAGAGCAGCGACATGGATTTCATCCTCGTGACGGACACGCCCGGTGCCGTCCGGGAACAGCTTCTTGAACAGCTGCCGGTCCGCGAGACGATTGCAGCGGGTGACGCCAAACTCTCCGTGACACTCGATCTCGAAGAAGTGATCGATGTGGATTTCCGTTTCGTAACCGACGCCCAGTATGCGAGCGCGCTCCATCATTTCACCGGATCGAAAGAGCATAATGTCGCCATGCGGCAGCTTGCGAAGTCACGGGGGGAGAAGATCAGTGAGTACGGCGTCGAGCAGGAGGACGGTTCCGTGCTGACGTTCGGATCCGAAGAAGACTTTTTCGCCCATTTCGGCCTGCCGTTCATCCCGCCCAACATGCGCCAGGACGGCCGCGAAATCGAGCGGGCGGACGAGCTCGGCGGACTGGTCACGCTCCGTGACATCCGCGGCGACTTCCATATGCATACGACCGCCTCGGACGGCGGCTATTCGATCCGCGAGATGGCGGACGCCTGCCGTGCGAAAGGCTACACGCATATGGTGATCACCGACCACTCGCACTATTTGAAAGTGGCGAACGGCCTGACACCGGAACGGCTGCTCGATCAGCTGAAAGAAATCAGGGAAATCAACGAAGAATACCCGGACATCGAAATCTTCAGCGGGACGGAAATGGATATCCTGCCGGACGGGACGCTCGATTTCGACGATGACGTGCTGTCGCAGCTCGACTTCGTCATCGCCTCGATCCACTCGAGTTTCAGCCAGCCGCAGGAGAAGATCATGGAGCGCCTCCATGCGGCCATGAAAAATCCGCACGTCGATATGGTCGCCCATCCGACAGGGCGCCTGATCGGCAAACGTCCCGGCTATGAGCCGGACGTGCCGCAGCTCATCGAATGGGCGGCCGAGTATGGAAAGATATTGGAACTGAATGCGAGCCCGCACCGGCTCGATCTGAACAAAGACTACTTGGAACTCGCCCAGTCGAAGGGCGTTCCGATTGCCATAAACACCGACGCCCATGCAACCGGCCAGCTGGATATCATGGCGATCGGCGTCGCCTACGCCCAGAAAGCGTGGCTGAAAAAAGACACCGTCGTCAACACGTGGCCGCTCGACCGGTTTAAACGGGAGATCGTCGATAAGTGAAAGGAAGGGATCCGTCCATGGATTCACGGGTTTACCGAACACTCGAATTTGATAAGGTGCTGACACAGGCCGCCGGATATACGACATTCCCGGCAGGCCGGGCAGCACTCGAGAAACTGGTGCCGAGCACCGATTTCGGAACGGTCGGCACACTGCTGGAAGAGACCGATGAAGGACTCGCCATCCTGCGCGTCCGCGGCAACGTGCCGATGGGCGGCATCACTGACGTCCGGCCGCATGCCCGGCGCGCCCAGATCGGCGGTACGCTGAGTGCGCAGGAGCTGATGGAGACATCCTCGACCATCCGCGCAAGCCGGATATTCCGGCAGTTCATCGAAAGCCTCCAGCAGGAAGAAGAGCTTGACCTGAAGCATTTCCTGGCCATCAAGGAAGCGATGCCGATCATCACAGGGCTCGAACATGAAATCAACAGCGCGATCGACGAGAACGGCCGGGTGCTCGACAGCGCATCCAGCGCCCTCCGTTCCGTGCGTCAGAGCCTCCGCATCCAGGAAGGCCGTGTGCGGGAGAAACTCGAGAGCATCACACGCGGCAGGAACGCAGCGACGATGCTGTCGGACAGCATCATCACGATCCGGAACGACCGGTTCGTCATCCCGGTGAAGTCGGAGTACCGCGGCCATTATGGCGGAGTCATCCATGATTCCTCCGCATCGGGCCAGACGCTCTACATCGAGCCGGACGCCGTCGTCCAGGCGAACAACGAAATCCGTGCCCTGAAGTCGAAAGAGAAGGAAGAGATCGAGAAGATCCTGCGGGAACTGTCCGCAAGCGTCCAGGAGCATGCCCATGACCTGTTCATCCTCGTCGACCAGCTCATCCGGGTCGATGTCATCCTCGCCAAGGCGAAATACGGGCAGGCGAACCGCTGCACGAAGCCGGACGTCAACAACGATGGCTATCTGAAACTGACGAAAGCCCGTCACCCGCTGCTGCCGATGGACGAAGCGGTCGCGAATACGATCGAATTTGGCAATGATATCACGACGATCGTCATCACCGGACCGAACACGGGCGGGAAGACTGTCACATTGAAGACGGTCGGCCTCTGTGTCCTCATGGCACAGGCCGGCCTGCCGATCCCGGTGCTCGACGGCTCGGAGATCGCCGTTTTCGGTTCGGTTTTCGCCGATATCGGCGACGAACAGTCGATCGAGCAGAGCCTCAGTACGTTTTCGTCGCATATGGTCAACATCGTCGATATCCTGAAGAAATTCGATTCGGACTCCCTCATCATCTTCGATGAACTCGGCTCCGGCACCGACCCGCAGGAAGGGGCGGCCCTCGCCATCTCCATTCTGGATGAAGTCCACGGGACCGGCGCGAGGGTCATGGCGACGACGCACTACCCGGAACTGAAAGCATACGGCTACAACCGGAAAGGGGTCGCCAATGCAAGTGTCGAGTTCGATATCGACACGCTCAGCCCGACCTACCGGCTGCTGATCGGCGTGCCGGGGCGCAGTAACGCGTTCGAGATCTCGAAACGGCTCGGTCTCGGCGAGCACCTCATCAAACGGGCGAAGACGTTCACCGGCACTGATCGCGGCGAAGTCGACTCGATGATCGCGTCACTCGAAGCGAGCCGCGTACAGTCCGAGAAAGACGCCGAAGAGACGCACCGGCTGCTCAAAGAGACGGAACTGCTGAAAAAGGAACTCGCCGAAAAACTCGCCGAACAGGAAGAGATGAAAGACCGTCTGACCGAAAAGGCGAAGGAGAAAGCGAAGCGGATCGTCGATGACGCACGCCGCGAATCGGATGAAGTCATCAAAGACCTGCGTGCGCTCCGTATGACGGCAGGTGCAAACGTCAAAGAGCATGAACTTATCGAAGCGAGGAAACGGCTGGAAGGCGCTGCTCCGGCCCAGACGAAGAAGCAGGCGCCGAAGGCGAAAGCGGCGCCGCGTCCGCTTCAGGCAGGCGACGAAGTGAAAGTGCTCAGCTACGGCCAGAAAGGCACGCTCATGGAAAAGGTCTCCGATAAGGAATGGATCGTCCAGATCGGCATCCTGAAGATGAAGCTCGACGAATCGGGACTCGAGTACGTCAAGCCGGAGAAAGAGAAGCAGACGAAAGCATCTGCGGCCGTCCGGGGACGTACCGAACATGTCAAACTCGAACTCGACCTGCGGGGCGAGCGCTACGAAGACGCAATCCGCAGGACAGAGAAATACCTGGACGACGCACTGTTGTCGAACTATCATCAGGTCTCCATCATCCACGGCAAAGGGACCGGCGCGCTCCGGCAGGGGATTCAGCAGATGCTGAAGAAGCATTCCCGCGTCAAAAGCTACCGGTTCGGAGACGCCGGGGAAGGCGGCCATGGCGTAACGGTCGTCGAACTGAAATAATTCCTCTGAAAGTGAAACTTTTTGCAGACCCATCCGTAACCGATAGGATATCATCGTAAAAAAGGGGTCTGCACACATGGCAACTACCGGATTCTGGAGCAACCCGCTCGTCGAGACAGCCGGCTATTTCAGCACCGTCGTCCTCTGTCTCGTCGTAGCGATGGTCATCTTTGAACTCGTGACCAAATACCGCAACTGGCAGGAAATCAAGAACGGGAATCTCGCGGTCGCCTTCGCGACAGGAGGCAAGATATTCGGCGTGGCGAACATCTTCCGCTATTCCATCGAGCAGCACAATACGCTGCCGCAGATGATCGGCTGGGGATTGTACGGTTTCGCCCTTCTCGTCTTCGCCTATGTCCTGTTCGAATTCCTGACGCCGATGTTCCATGTAGACGACGAAATCGAAAAGGATAACCGGTCCGTCGGGTTCATATCGATGATCATCTCGGTCGGCCTGTCATTCGTCATCGGTGCAAGCATTTCGTAAAACATCAGTACAGTGGAGACGATACTAAATGGAAAAACTCTCGAAGATCCTGCTTGTCCTATGCATAGTCTTCATCGTGATCGGCATCATATGGATGGTCCGGCAGACTTCCTGACGCATTCGCGTCGGACGTCTGCCTTTTCTTTTGGAAATCTGCAATTGTAAACGCATACAACTTTCGTTATACTTAGGAAAGAAAGAATATTCTATGAATATACTGTCGAAAAGGAGGCTGTTCACATGAGTTCGAAACCATGGCTGGCTCAATATCCGCCGGAAATTCCGGAGTCGCTCGAGTACGATCTGATCCCGCTGCAGGACTATTTGACGAGGTCCGCGGCGGCTTATCCGTCGAAGACCGCAATCCACTTCCTCGGCAAGGACGTCTCGTTCGGCGAATTCTATCAATCCGCACTGAAGTTCGCAGGCTACCTGCGGAAACTCGGCGTCGAAGAAGGAGACCGGGTGGCGATCATGCTGCCGAACTGTCCGCAGAATGCGATCGCCTATTACGGGATCCTTTATGCCGGGGCAGTCGTCGTCCAGACGAATCCGCTCTACAAGGAGCGCGAAATCGAGTACATCCTGAACGATTCAGGAGCGAAAGCGATCATCACACTCGACATGCTGTACCCGCGCGTGATGGCCGTCTTCAAGGAGACGGACCTTGAGAACATCATCGTCACGGGCATCAAAGATTACCTGCCGTTCCCGAAGAATCTGATCTATCCGTTCATCCAGAAAAAGGACAACGGCATCGCCGTCAAAGTCGAGCACCGCGGCGTCAGCCATCTGTTCACGGAAATCATGAAATCGATGCCGGCGGACAAAATCCCGCTCGATTCCGATTACAGCGAGACACTTGCGCTGCTGCAGTATACGGGCGGCACGACCGGCCCGCCGAAAGGGGTCATGCTGACGCACCGCAACCTGATTGCGAACGCTGAGATGTGCCGGGCCTGGCTGTACAAGGCGGCTGACGGGGAAGAAGTGTACATGGGCATCCTGCCGTTCTTCCATGTATACGGCATGACCACCGTCCTGATTGCATCGGTCATGTCCGCGAACAAAATGGTGCTGATCCCGAAATTCGATTTCAAAACGGCACTGAAGGAGATCGATAAGCAGAAGCCGACGCTGTTCCCCGGCGCACCGACCATCTACATCGGTCTGCTGAACCACCCGGATATCGCCAAATACGATCTGTCCTCCATCAAAGCGTGCCTGAGCGGTTCGGCGGCACTTCCGGTCGACGTCCAGGAAAAATTCGAGACCGTCACCGGCGGTAAGCTCGTGGAAGGCTACGGACTGACGGAAACGTCCCCAGTCGCGATCGCGAACTTCGTCTGGGAAGGCCAGCGGAAACGCGGATCGATCGGCGTGCCATGGCCGGACACCGATGTCGCCATCCTCCCGCCCGACTCCGCGGAGCGGATGAAACCCGGGGAAGTCGGCGAAATCGCGGTCAAAGGGCCGCAGGTGATGAAAGGCTATTGGAACCGGCCGGAAGAGACGGCGGAAAGTTTCCGGGACGGCTGGTTTTTGACCGGTGATCTCGGGTACATGGATGAGGACGGCTTCTTCTATGTCGTCGACCGCAAGAAAGATATGATCATCGCGAGCGGTTTCAACATCTCACCGCGCGAGATCGAGGAAGTGCTGTATGAGCATGACGCCATCCAGGAATGCGTTGTCGCCGGTGTGCCGGATCCGTATCGCGGCGAGACAGTGAAAGCGTACATCGTCCTGAAGGAAGGGAAACACGCGACGGAAGAAGAACTGGACGCCTTCTGCCGCGCCAACATGGCCTCATTCAAAGTGCCGCGCATCTATGACTTCCGTGACGAACTGCCGAAGACCGCAGTCGGCAAGATCCTGCGCAGGGCGCTGGTCGACGAGGAGAAGAAGAAGCTCGAACAGAAACTGACCTCCTGAGGCAAAAAAGCTTGACGGAAAACTGAATAGCGATTACTATGAAAATATGAATGAACCATCATTCATATTTTCTTTTTTATTCAATCAATGATGGTGGTGAGCAAACTGAAGCGGGAAAAACCGAAATATAAGAAAATCGTAGACGCTGCCGTCGCAGTGATCGCACAGAACGGCTACCATCAGGCGCAAGTGTCCAAAATCGCAAAAGAGGCGGGCGTCGCAGACGGTACCATCTATCTCTACTTCAAGAACAAAGAAGACATCCTCATCTCCGTGTTCCAGGAAAAGATGGCCGTCTTCGCAGACTACGTCAAAGAAATTCTGGAAATGGACTGCCCGGCTTCAGAGAAGCTGTATAAACTGATCCAGAACCATTTCAACGTCCTCCACGAGGACCGCAACCTGGCCATTGTCACGCAGCTTGAACTGCGGCAGTCAGGCAAGGAACTGCGCTTCCGTATCAATGAAGTGCTGAAAGAGTACATGACGCTCATGGACGCCATCCTGAAAGAGGGGATCGCAAACGGCGAATTCGCGCAGGATCTCGACACCCGGCTCGCCCGGCAAATGGTCTTCGGCACGATCGACGAGACGTGCACGTCCTGGGTCATGAACGACCAGAAATACGGTCTCACGGAACTTGCACCAAAAGTCCATAAGCTGCTGCTCTCCGGCATGAAAGGCTGAGCAGCACACCCGGCAGCCGGATGCGGAATAAGTATAAATCTTTAAATCAGTGAAACATGTATGCTATCATTGAAGGCGCTTCCATTTCTAGTTAACAACCAGCACACTGTACTGAAAAAGGATGGGATGACATGGAGTTTTTATCCGTAACGATCGACCGGGGGGTTGCCGTCGCCTCCATCAACAGGCCGCCGGCGAACGCCCTGGCACGCGCCCTCATTCTTGAGGTCGGGGAACTGCTCGAACAGCTGAAAGACATCGATGACGTCCGTGTGATCGTCCTGCGCGGCGAAGGGAAGTTCTTCTCCGCCGGCGCGGACATCAAGGAATTCACGACAGTTTCTTCAGGCGCTGAATTCTCGAAACTTTCGAGCGACGGCCAGGCGGTCTTCGAACGTCTCGAGACGTATCACAAGCCGGTCATTGCAGCTATCCACGGTGCCGCACTCGGCGGCGGACTGGAACTGGCGATGGCCTGCCATATGCGTTTTGTGACGGAAACTGCGAAACTCGGCCTGCCGGAACTGCAGCTCGGCCTGATTCCCGGATTTGCGGGAACCCAGCGCCTGCCGGGATATGTCGGCAAGGCGAAAGCAGCGGAGATGCTGCTGACGAGTGAACCGATCACAGGAACCGAAGCCGTGCTGTGGGGGCTCGCGAACCGCGCCTTCCCGGAAGAGGACCTGATGACGGAAACTCTTGCAATCGCACACAAAATTGCAGAGAAGAGCCCGGTCGCCATGCAGGCGGCACTGCGCATGCTGCAGTATACGAAAGACGATTCGTACCGCAAAGGCGTACAGGCGGAAGCCGACTCCTTCGGTCAGGTCTTCGTGTCGGAAGACGCAAAAGAGGGCATCCAGGCATTCATCGAAAAACGCAAACCGAAATTCAATGGACGATAAAAAGTTGAGGAGGTCAGCAATATGAATATCTATGCTTTGGTAAAACGCACATTTGACACAGAGGAAAAAATCGTTGTAAAAAATGGTGAAATCCAGGACGACGGTGCAGAATTCATCATCAACCCGTATGACGAGTATGCGGTCGAGGAAGCGATCCAGGTCCGCGACGAACACGGCGGGGAAGTGACCGTCCTGTCACTCGGCGGTGAGGACGCGGAAAAGCAGCTCCGCACAGCGCTTGCGATGGGGGCTGACAAAGCGGTTCTCATCAACACGGAAGACGATCTCGATGAAATGGATGAGTTCTCGGCAGCCAAGATCATCGCCGAATACTTGAAAGACAAAGACGCGGATCTCATCATTGCAGGAAACGTCGCAATCGACGGCGGCTCCGGCCAGGTCGGCCCGCGTGTTGCGGAACTCCTCGGCATCAACTGCGTGACGACGATCACCGACCTCAAGCTGGACGGCACTGACGCGACACTCGTCCGCGACGTGGAAGGGGACTCGGAGACGATCAAGACTGCCCTGCCGCTCCTCGTGACGGCACAGCAGGGATTGAACGAACCGCGCTATCCATCACTGCCGGGTATCATGAAAGCGAAAAAGAAACCGCTTGAAGAACTGGAACTCGATGATCTGGATCTCGACGAAGACGATGTCGAAGCGAAAACGGAAACTGTCGACATCTTCATGCCGCCTGCAAAAGAGGCAGGGCGGATCCTCGAAGGCGAAGTGGCGGACCAGGTGAGCGAACTGGTCACACTGCTCAGCAAAGAAGCGAAAGTCATCTGATTTCGGACCATTTAAACCGTTCTAGGAGGGACAAAACATGTCAAAAAATGTGTTAGTACTGGGCGAAACTCGCGAAGGCGAATTGCGGAACGTATCCTTTGAAGCCATAGCGGCGGCGAAGCAGATTTCAGGAGGCGGCACGATCACAGGCGTACTCATCGGGGAATCAGTGGAGAACCTTGCGCAGGACATGATCCAGCACGGGGCGGACCGTGTCGTCACTGTTGAGAATGCGGACTTGAAGCAGTATACATCCGACGGCTTCGGCCAGGCGTTCATGGCTGTCTATGAACAGGAAAAGCCGGAAGCCATCGTCATGGGGCATACAGCACTCGGGAAGGACCTCTCCCCGAAGATCGCAGCCAAACTCGGCTCGGGACTCATTTCGGATGTTACAACGATCGAAGGGGAAGGCGACGATGCGGAATTCATCCGCCCGATCTACTCCGGAAAAGCATTCGAGAAGGTCAAGAACAAAGAAGGACTGCTGTTCGTGACGATCCGTCCGAACAACATCGAACCGCTTGAGAAGGACGACAGCCGCTCTGGTGACGTGTCATCCGTATCTGCGGACATCACGAACCTCCGCTCCGTCATCGCGGACGTCGTACGGAAAGCATCCGAAGGGGTCGACCTCTCCGAAGCGAAAGTCATCGTAGCAGGCGGACGCGGCGTCAAGAGCGAAGACGGTTTTAAACCGCTCGAAGAACTCGCGGATCTGCTCGGCGGCGCAGTCGGCGCATCCCGCGGTGCGTGTGATGCGGACTACTGTGATTACTCGCTCCAGATCGGCCAGACAGGGAAAGTCGTCACGCCTGACCTGTACATCGCGGTCGGCATCTCCGGCGCGATCCAGCACATGGCGGGTATGTCGAACTCCAAGATCATCGTCGCCATCAACAAAGATCCGGAAGCCAACATCTTCAAAGTGGCGGACTACGGAATCGTCGGCGACCTGTTCGACGTCATGCCGATCCTGATCGACGAAGTGAAGAAACTCAAAGCGGGTCAGACTGCATAATCACATTTCGGCAGGGCCTTCCATTTGTACTTGAATGGAAGGCCCTGTTTTACCGGAGCGGATCCTGCAAGCGATCCATCCCGCAGGTGCTGTAAGCGCTATAAGCAGATTTTTCGCCTCGGGTGAATGTGCATGATATACTTGTTCCAGAGTTGTTACCTACAAAGGAGGAATTATCCAATGGCTATTCTGAACGCTACTGATGCAGACTTTACTGAAAAGACAAGTGAAGGTGTCGTACTCGTTGACTTCTGGGCACCATGGTGCGGGCCTTGTAAGATGATCGCTCCGGTTCTTGAAGAATTGGACGGCGAAATCGAAGGCAAAGCGCAGATCGTGAAAGTGAACGTGGATGACAACCAGGGAACTGCAAGCAAATTCGGCATCATGTCGATCCCGACACTCCTCGTCATGAAAGACGGCGAAACTGTCGACAAAGTAGTCGGCTTCCGTCCGAAAGAGGAACTTGCAAAATTGGTTGACCAGCACGCATAAGCTTACTATCTCAAGACCGGGTCCCTGTTCTCAGCGGAACCCGGTTTTTTTGGCAGGTGACAGATAACCATGAATGAATTGATCCAGCAGAAGCTCGCCATCCTTCCCGATGATCCCGGGTGCTATCTCATGAAAGACAGGCAGGGCACCATCATCTACGTCGGTAAGGCGAAAGTGCTGAAAAACCGGGTCCGCAGCTATTTCACCGGATCCCATGACGCGAAAACCCAGCGGCTCGTCTCCGAAATCGAGGACTTCGAGTTCATCATCACGTCGTCCAACATCGAGGCGCTCATCCTGGAGCTGAACCTCATCAAGCAGTACGATCCGAAATACAACATCATGCTGAAGGACGATAAGACGTATCCGTATCTGAAGCTGACCGCGGAACGCCATCCGAAACTGATCGTCACGCGGATCGTCAAAAAGGACAAAGGCCGCTATTTCGGTCCGTATCCGAACGTCACGGCAGCGACCGAGACGAAGAAACTGCTCGACCGGCTGTATCCGTACCGGAAATGCCATACGCTGCCGGACCGGGTCTGCCTGTATTACCATATGGGCCAGTGCCTGGCGCCGTGCGTCTACGACGTATCGAAGGAGACGTACAAGGAGATGACCGACGACATCGCCCGGTTCCTGAACGGCGGCTATAAAGAAATGAAGAAAGAGCTCACCGTGAAGATGAATGCCGCTGCCGAGAACCTCGAATTCGAGCGGGCGACGGAGTACCGCGACCAGATCACGAACATCGAAACGGTCATGGAGAAGCAGACGATGACGATGCACGATTTCAAGGACCGTGACATCTTCGGCTACGCCGTCGAAAAGGGCTGGATGTGCGTGCAGGTGTTCTTCGTGCGTCAGGGCAAGCTGATTGAGCGCGACGTCTCGCTGTTCCCGATGTACCAGGATCCGGAAGAGGAACTGCTGACGTTCATCGGCCAGTTCTACAGCAAAGCCGCGCACATCAAACCGAGCGAAGTGCTGCTGCCGCAGGATACCGACAAAGATCTTGTCGAGCAGCTGCTCGATGTGCACGCGTACATTCCGCAGCGGGGCAAGAAGAAGGATCTCGTGCAGCTCGCCAACAAGAACGCAGCGATTTCCCTGCGGCAGAAATTCCAGCTGCTCGACCGGCAGGAGGAACGGACAGTCGGCGCCTGCGAGGAACTCGGCGATGCGATGAACATCTCCATCCCGCTGCGCATCGAAGCGTTCGACAACTCGCACACGCACGGCGTCGAGCCGGTATCGGCAATGGTATCGTTCGTTGACGGCAAGCCGAACCGGAAGGACTACCGGAAATACAAGACGAAGACGGCCGCAGCGCATGATGACTACGGGGCGATGCGGGAAGTGATCCGGCGCCGGTACAGCCGCGTGCTGAAGGACGATCTCCCGCTGCCTGACCTGATCGTCATCGATGGCGGGAAAGGGCAGATGAACATCGCCCGCGAAGTGATCGAAGACGAGCTCGGCCTGTCGATCCCGATCGCCGGTCTCGCGAAAGACGAGAAGCACCAGACCGCGAACCTGCTGTACGGGTCGCCACCGGAACTGATCCCGCTGAAGCGCTCGAGCGAAGCGTTCTACCTGCTGCAGCGTATCCAGGACGAAGTGCACCGGTTCGCCATCACGTTCCACCGGCAGCGGCGCCAGGCCGGCTCGCTCGTGTCCTCGCTCGATGGACTGCCCGGCGTCGGGCCGAAACGGAAGCAGAAGCTGCTCAAGCACTTCGGCTCCGTCAAGAAAATCAAGGCCGCCACCACCGACCAGCTCATCGAAGCCGGCCTCCCGAAGTCCGTCGCCGAATCGGTGACAGAATATTTCACGGAGCAGGCGAAAGCGAAAGAAGAAGTGGAAGACTGACAACGGACCTGTGGCGGGTCCGTTTTTTGTGCTGTGACGGGGGAGGGGCATGAGGAATTGAGCGATTATGGTGAGAAAATGATCGGTCAGCACCAGCAATTGATCGCTTAGCGGTACTATATGATCGGTCAGCTGCAAGAATGGAGCGGTTCGCCGACTGAAACGAGCGGTTCGCCGCTTGAATGGAGCGGTCCGTATCCTGCAGCACTGCAACACCCGAACACAAAAAAACCGGAGAGGCCGCAAGCCTCTCCGGTTCACCAGTCATTCACCTAAGTTATACGTCTCATCCCACCGGACCTGCAAAACGATGCGGCCCGTGTCGGCGTCACGCGATCCATAACACTCGGTCAGGCAGCCGTTCGCGATCTGATGCTGCTCGGCGAGGAATCCGGATTCCAGGCTGAACGCATCCTCGGTCGCCGGCGACTCCAGCCGATCCGTCAATTCATAATCGATTTCCTCTTTGCCGGATGACACGCGCACGAGCGTCCCCCAGCCGGCTTCCTTGAAAAATTGGGGGACTTCATCCACCGAAAAAACAGGGAACTTGCGGGCGATCTCTTTGCCGGCCCAATACAGAATATCATCTT
Organism: Sporosarcina trichiuri; assembly: GCF_030406775.1. Lineage (NCBI taxonomy): Bacteria > Bacillati > Bacillota > Bacilli > Caryophanales > Caryophanaceae > Sporosarcina > Sporosarcina trichiuri. Next base: position 621,857 of record NZ_CP129119.1, read on the forward strand.
CATGCTTCCCGAGGATATCCGGGATCACATGATCTCTCAGCAGCTCATAACCGAAGCGTGTCGGCTGTCCAGTGGTCTCGTTTGCCAAAGCGCAAGCATCCCTTTCGTCGTTGTCTGTTCCAATCCAGTAAGTTTTCCTGATGTAAGAAAGGCGTGCCGAATAAGCGAGTCACCTTGACCTACCCAAAATGGAAGAGTACAATGTACATGTTATTATATTGTAACACGAAGAGACGGACCGTCAATCATTCGTTCGCAAACGTACGGCGATGTACACACAATCCGGCTCATATATTAAGGGAGGGTAAATCACTTGGTGAGAGAATCAGAGTTCTATTGGCGACGCCTGCATTCACTGCTCGGGATCATTCCGATCGGCCTGTTCGTGACGCAGCACTTGATCATCAACCATTTCGCAACAAGAGGTGTTGAATCATTCAACACAGCGGCACATTTCATTGAAAACCTGCCGTTCATCTATTTCCTCGAATGGTTCGTCATCTACATACCGCTCATGTTCCACGCGTTTTACGGAGTCTATCTTGCGTTCACTTCGAAAAACAACGTGCAGCGCTACGGCACGTTCCGTAACTGGATGTTCATGCTCCAGCGGATTTCAGGTGTATTCCTTGTCATCTTCATCGCATGGCACATCTACGAGACACGTATCCAGAAACTGTTCGGTACGGAAGTCAACTTCGACATGATGGCTGACATCCTGAGCAACCCGTTCATGATCGTGTTCTATGCACTTGGAATCATCGCAGCAACGTTCCACCTGGCGAACGGTATCTGGTCATTCCTCGTTACTTGGGGACTTGCACAGTCACCGCGTTCCCAGCGTATCGTCTCTTATGTAACTATGATCTTTTTCGTTGTTCTGACGGTTATCGGTCTGCGTGCACTGTTCGCATTCGTCTAAGAACAATTTTGTAATCATGTAAATTTTGAGGAGTGAAACAACTATGTCAAAAGGCAGAGTGATTGTCGTAGGCGGCGGTCTCGCCGGACTTATGGCAACCATCAAGGCATCAGAAGAAGGCGTCGGAGTCGACTTGTTTTCCCTCGTACCTGTTAAACGTTCCCACTCCGTCTGTGCCCAGGGCGGTATCAACGGTGCGGTGAATACGAAAGGGGAAGGCGACTCCCCATGGATCCACTTTGACGATACGGTATATGGCGGGGACTTCCTGGCCAACCAGCCTCCGGTAAAAGCGATGGCGGACGCGGCACCGAGTATCATCCACCTGTTCGACCGGATGGGCGTCATGTTCAACCGGACACCGGAAGGCCTTCTTGACTTCCGCCGTTTCGGCGGAACGATGCACCACCGTACGGCATATGCCGGCGCGACAACGGGACAGCAGCTCCTGTATGCATTGGACGAGCAGGTCCGTGCACAGGAAGTCGCAGGTCTTGTGCAGAAGTATGAACACTGGGAATTCCTTGGTGTGGTACTTGACGAAGAAGGCATCTGCCGCGGAATCCGTGCGCAGGACCTCCGGACAATGGAAATCAAAGCATTCCCTGCGGATGCGGTCATCATGGCGACCGGCGGACCGGGAATCATCTTCGGGAAGTCGACGAACTCGGTCATCAATACAGGATCGGCCGCTTCGATCGTCTACCAGCAGGGTGCGAAATATGCGAACGGCGAATTCATCCAAATCCACCCGACTGCGATTCCGGGAGACGACAAACTGCGTCTCATGAGTGAATCCGCACGTGGGGAAGGCGGACGGATCTGGACGTACAAAGACGGCAAGCCTTGGTACTTCCTCGAAGAGAAATACCCGGCATACGGTAACCTCGTGCCGCGGGATATCGCGACACGTGAGATCTTCGACGTCTGTGTGAACCAGAAGCTCGGCATCAACGGCGAGAACATGGTCTATCTCGACCTGTCCCATAAAGATCCGCATGAGCTTGACGTCAAACTCGGCGGCATCATCGAAATCTACGAGAAGTTCACAGGCGAAGATCCGCGCAAAGTGCCGATGAAGATCTTCCCGGCAGTCCATTACTCAATGGGCGGACTGTGGGTCGACTACGAACAGCACACGTCCATCCCAGGATTGTTTGCGGCGGGTGAATGTGACTACTCACAGCATGGCGGAAACCGTCTCGGTGCGAACTCCCTCCTTTCTGCGGTATACGGCGGTATGCTCGCAGGACCGGAAGCCGTCAAGTACATGAAAGGTCTCAAGACATCTGCGGATGATCTGCCTTCCAAGATCTTCGACGACGCGGTCAAAGAAGAGCAGGAGAAGTGGGATAAAATCATCAGCATGAAGGGGACCGAGAATGCATATGTCATTCACCGGGAACTTGGCGAGCTGATGACGGAGAACGTGACCGTTGTCCGGTACAACGATCGTCTCGAGGCGACAGACAAGAAGATCCAGGAGCTCCTCGAGCGCTGGGAAAACATCGATATGACAGATACGCAGCAGTGGTCCAACCAAGGCGCAACGTTTACGCGTCAGCTGAAAAACATGCTATACTTGGCACGGGTCATCACACTCGGTGCCCTGAAACGTGACGAAAGCCGCGGCGCGCATTACAAGCCGGACTTCCCGGAACGTGACGACGAGAACTTCCTGAAAACGACGATTGCCCAGTTCGACGGAAAGTCCGCACCGATCATCTCTTACGAAGAGGTCGATACATCCCTGATCCCGCCTCGTAAGCGCGACTATACGTCAGCCCACTAAGTGCCCGGCGTATCGCTGCACGATTATTCCGCATCGAAAGGAGACTGACGGAAATGAGTGAACAACAAACCGCTGTCGCAGAAAAGACAGCACCCGGTAAAACAGTTATTTTCGAAATCCAGCGTCAGGATACACCTGAATCCGCGCCATACATGGAGTCTTTCGAAATCCCATATAAGCCTAACATGAACGTCATTTCCGCTCTGATGGAAATCCGGAGGAACCCGGTCAATTCGAAGGGCGAGAAAACTACACCGATCAACTGGGACATGAACTGTCTCGAGGAAGTATGCGGTGCCTGCTCGATGGTCATCAACGGCCGTCCGCGCCAGTCGTGTACAGCCCTCGTCGATCAGCTCACACAGCCGATCAAACTGGAGCCGATGCGCACATTCCCGGTTGTCCGTGACTTGATGGTCGACCGTGAAGGCATGTTCGACTCCCTCAAGAAAATCAAAGCATGGGTTCCGATTGACGGAACGTACGATCTCGGTGAAGGTCCCCGTATGCCGGAGCGCAAGCGCCAGTGGGCATACGAGCTGTCGAAATGCATGACATGCGGCGTCTGCCTCGAGGCATGCCCGAACGTCAACGACTCGACAAACTTCATGGGGCCGTTCGCGATTTCGCAAGTCCGCCTGTTCAACACGCATCCAACTGGCGCGAAGAACAAAGATGAGCGTCTCGCAGCGTTGATGACAGACGGAGGCCTCGCCGAGTGCGGGAACTCCCAGAACTGTGTCGTGGCTTGCCCGAAAGGTATTCCATTGACGACGTCCATCGCATCCATGAACCGTGCAACAACGGTTCAGATGTTCAAGAACTTCTTCGGAAGCGACCATATGGTGGACTGATCCCCGCCAGTCCAACACCCGGATTGCCAGCTGTTCGCTGGCCGTCCGGGTGTTTTTCTTTCGTTGAATGGGGGGCAAGGCGGCCTGCGCTCATAAACCGGGTCATTCCGCTCATAAAAAAGAGTTTTTGCTCATAAATCCCGGAATCTGCTCATAAAAAGCGATTACCGCTCATAAATCTCCAGTAGTGATCATTAAACTAAAATAGCGCTCATAAACTTGTCCAAACCGCTCATAAAGACGTCCATTCCAAAAAAAGTTTCAACCCCTTAGCTTGCCGGCTCCGCTGCGCTCCGCATTTCCTGTGGAACACCCAAGGCGATGGAGCCGTCATCGACTTCCGCGGCTCAACTCGCATGCCTCGTACAGCCTGTGCCGCGTATAATGCACTTGACAAGTCAATCTCACTTCTTATTTTCAGATAACTTTGCTATACTGATAAATGAATGAGTATTCACTTATCAGACTGGGGGGCGTTTTGATTGAAACAGACGTATATTGAGAACCTCGAAGAGTGGCAGGAGGGCTTTCGGTTCTCTGTGCCGATCCGTGTCCGTTTTTCCGAGACGGATATGTTCGGCCATTTGAACAATACCGTGACATTCGCCTATTTCGAGCAGGCGCGCATCGACTATCTTAAACATATCGGTCTCATGAATGACTGGCTCGATCCGGACGGCGACTGCATCCCTGTCGTCGCCGATCTCCAATGCGATTATGTGAAACAAGTGTTTTTCGATGAAACGGTGGACGTTCATGTCAAAGCCGGTTCGATCGGACGAAGTTCCGTCGATATCCATTACATGGGGAAGAACGAAAAGGGAGACATCGTTTTCACAGGGCGCGGTGCCATGGTGCAGATTTCCAAGAAAACCGGGTCGGGTGTTCCGTGGAGTGAACACGAGAAAGAGCAATTCTGCGAGAAAACCAGGAACTGAGCCGGCACAGCCTCTCCACAGTTGGAATACTGTAAAGAGAAACCGATGGGAGGGGCGCGTCTTGAATGAGGAGTTTAGCAGCCGTTCTGTGCTGACGGGCAGGGAACGGCAAATATTCACGCTGCTGATTGCCGATCACACAACAAAAGAGATTGCCGGCGAATTGGGCATCAGTGAAAAAACAGTTCGGAATCATATTTCGAACACCATCCAGAAACTTGGGGTCTCTGGCAGAGCCCAGGCGATGATCGAATTGATCCGGCTCGGTGAATTGAGCATTGATTGACCGCAAAGCGGGTATGGAAGACTGCAGAGATGTCTGCAGTCTTTTTTCGTGATTCGGAAGAATATCGGACAGATCTGGTATACTTCATTTTGAACCAATATACAAGTCGAGGAGGAGAAAAGATGAAAGAAATTACAAAAAAGCGTCTGAAAGCATACATGATCGATCATGCCGTCAACGCAGCGGTCACGGCATTCACAGAATACCTGCTGCGGAAGAAAGTGAAAAGTGAAGCGGTCCATAACCTGGTGACGCCGTCCGTCATCGCGGGAACCCTCGAATTCGCCCAGCTGTATACGAAAGGGCAGACGGTCGGCTACAGGCTCACCGGACTCCAGCTTGAGGATGAAAACGGCGGAAAACCATCCGGCGTCCAGATCGCCAAACGGATCGTCTACCGGGAGTCCGTCAGCGGCATCCAGTACTTCACACATCGGAAGACGTTCGAACAGGAAGGCGGCAGACAGCTTCCGCAAGACCGCTTCGCCGGCACGATCGTCGAGGAAGCGTGACTTACAGGCACACCGAAAACCCATGAGTTTGACATAACTATTGCTTTTTCCCCGGGTTAAGAGGAAAATAATAAGCAAACTCATGACTTGGAGTGGGTACTGATGACTGAAAACATGGACACGAAACAAGAAGAAATCCACCGAATGGAAAAGGATCTGCGCTACATCGCCGCGATCATCAAGCAGCAGGGGCGCAAAATCCTCAGCAATTATACGATTACGCCGCCGCAGTTCGTCGCCCTGCAGTGGCTGTTCGAGCATGGGGATATGACGATCGGCGATCTGTCGAACAAAATGTATCTAGCTTTCAGCACGACGACGGACCTCGTCGACCGGATGGAGAAAAACGAACTCGTCAAGCGGGTGAGGGATGACAAGGACCGCCGTGTCGTCCGCATCCATCTGCTCGAAGAAGGCGGGCGCGTCATCCAGGAAGTGATCGACAAGCGGCGTCAGTACCTGGAGGATGTCATGAAGGACTTCAGTGAAGAGGAACTCCGGTCATTCACGGATCTGCTGTCGAAACTTCACGTGGAAATGAGCCCGGAACCGAAATGAGCGGGACAGCGGACTACCCGATCGGCATCATCGATTCAGGAGTGGGCGGCCTGACCGTCATGAAAGAACTGCTGGAACGGATGCCGGAGGAGAACTTCATCTACATCGGGGACGACGCCCGCTGTCCGTACGGCAGCCGGTCTCCGCAAGAGATCATCCGCTTTACGAAGCAGCTGATCGGCGCACTCGACCGGTTCGGCGTCAAGCTCGCCGTCATCGCCTGCAACACGGCGACAGCATTCGCCCTCGATCACGTGCGGCCGCTGTTCACATTCCCGATTATCGGCGTCATCGACCCGGGCGCACGCACAGCTGTCCGTAAGTCGGATACGAAACGGATCGCTGTGCTCGGCACGATCGGCACCGTGAAGAGCGGTGCGTACCGCGAGGCGATACACGGCCTTTCACCGCATGCGGACGTCCTGCAGCTCGCCTGTCCGACGTTCGTGCCGCTCGTGGAACAGGCAGTCTACAAGACACAAACGGCCGACGAGGCGGTGAAGCAGGCGCTCCTGCCGCTGCAGAGCGAATCGTTCGACACCGTCATTTTAGGCTGCACGCATTTCCCGCTGCTCGCTCCGTTCATCCGGAAGCATCTGCCGGACGGGACGGCACTCGTGACGTCAGGTGCCGCAACTGCGGATACGGTCATACAGCTCCTGGAGGCTGAGGGAAACAGGCGGCAGAGCGATGAACGCGGAAGTTCGCGTTTCTATACGACGGGAAACCCTGAGCATTTCAGGACAATCACGGCGGACTGGCTCGGCATACAATCACCTGCTGTCGGCCGGCTGACGCTCCCCGTACCGCAATAATAGCAGAACATTCCGCCCGGTGTGCTCCTCCGCCGGGCTTTTGCGCGGGTTCCGATGGGTATGCTAAAATGGACGAATGAAAAGAAAGAGGGTATGTGATTTGAGACACGACGGACGAACGAACAACGAACTGAGAAACGTAACGATAGAAAAGGACTTCCTGCTGCACCCGGAAGGCTCGGTGCTCATCACGGTCGGCAATACGAAAGTGATCTGCACGGCATCCGTCGAAGACCGTGTACCGCCATTCCTGCGGGGCAGCGGCAAAGGCTGGGTCACCGCGGAGTATTCGATGCTGCCGCGTGCCACCGGCCAGCGCACGCAGCGTGAAGCGTCACGGGGCAAGATCGGCGGACGCACGATGGAGATCCAGCGGCTCATCGGCCGGGCGCTCCGCTCCGTCATCGACCTTGAGGCACTCGGCGAGCGCACGATCTGGATCGACTGCGACGTCATCCAGGCGGACGGCGGCACACGCACCGCATCGATCACGGGCGCATTCGTCGCGATGGCGATGGCTGCGGCGGGTGTTGCAGCCGACAAGAAGCTCGCGAAATTCCCGATCCGGCAGTACCTCGCGGCGACGAGCGTCGGAAAGAAAGAGGACGGGGAGCTGATCCTGGACCTTGACTACGTGGAGGACTCATCGGCAGCCGTCGACATGAACGTCGTCATGACGAGCGCCGGTGAATTCGTCGAGCTGCAGGGGACTGGTGAGGAATCGACATTCACCCGTGCGGAGATGAACGGCCTGCTGGACTTGGCGGAAGCCGGGATCGCCCAGCTGATCGGTCTGCAGAAAGAAGCACTCGGCCCGATCTGCGCACAAATCGAATCACACGAGGAGGCAGCGCAATGAAGGAAGTATTGATCGCAACGAACAATAAGGGCAAAGTCAAGGACTTCGAAGTGCTGTTCAAGCCGCACGGCATCACCGTCCGCTCGCTCCAGGACCTGGACGAGCCGATCGAAGTGGAGGAGACGGGGACGACATTCGAGGAGAATGCGATCCTGAAGGCGGAAGAAACCGCCAAGCTCCTGAACACATGGGTCATTTCGGACGACAGCGGCCTTGAAATCGATGCGCTGAACGGCGAGCCCGGTGTCTACTCCGCCCGGTATGCAGGCGAACCGAAAGACGACCAGGCCAACATTGACAAAGCGCTGACCAACCTGGAAGGCGTCCCGGAAGGCTCACGTCAGGCACGCTTCCGCTGTGTGCTGGCGATCGCAGGACCGGGCATGGAGACGCAGACGTTCTCCGGCAGCTGTGAAGGGAACATCCTGTTTGAACGCCGTGGCAAGGGCGGATTCGGGTACGATCCGATCTTCTACGTCCCGCAGGCGCGCAAGTCGATGGGGGAGATGACGCCGACGGAGAAGGCGGAGTACTCCCACCGCGGGGAAGCGATGCGGAAATTCGAAGCGGAACTGCCGAAACTGGTGAGCGAAGCGGGCGAGCGCCAGTGAAACTGGTCGTATTAAGCGATTCGCATAGCGATACGAAGACGATCGAGGCGATCCGCCGCCGGGAGACCGATGCAGACGCCGTCTTCCATTGCGGCGACAGCGAGCTCACGTCCGACGCACAGGTGCTGGAAGGCATACGGATCGTCCAGGGCAACTGTGACTGGGGCGCACGCTTTGAAGACGCCATACGGGCCGATGTGGCGGGCAGACGGGTGCTCATGGTGCACGGCCACCGGCACGGCGTCAAAGAGTCGCTGCTGCAGCTGAAATACGCAGCAGCCGAAGCCGGCGCAGACATCGTCCTGTTCGGCCACTCCCACCTGTATGGCGCAGAACGCGAAGACGGCTTGCTTTACGTCAATCCGGGCAGCACCGTGCAGCCGAGGGGCGGCCGGGCAGCGACCTACGCGGTCATTGAAGACGGTGACGCACTCACCGTGACGTTCAAGGATCCGCTCAGCGGAGCGGTCGTCGAGACCGCACAATTCAGCCTCCGCTAATTTACTATTGACTTCACACCCAGCTTTGCCTATAATAAAACCTGTCGTTCCGATCACAACCAGATCTTCACAACTCAGGGAACGCAGTTGTCTCAGTAGCTCAGCTGGATAGAGCAACGCCCTTCTAAGGCGTCGGTCGGGGGTTCGAATCCCTCCTGGGACGTATAAACTATCTGAAACAGCTTCTCAATTCAAATTTGAGAAGCTGTTTTTATGTCCTTGGCAACTTATAAAAAAGGCAAGACCTGGATAGGGCCAGTATGAAAACGACCGTTGAGTTCCACATCTTGGTGTATTAGGATGGAGGGGGAGGAGTTCTATGAAAAAACACTCATCATACTGGGCGTCGTCCTTATCGGTGCGGCAGCCTATTTCCTCATCAATGAGCCAGGGAAAGACCGTGTGACCATCAAGAAAACAAACCGGCCGACAGAAAATAGCGGTAAGGCCCCCATTCTGACAATCGAGGAAGACAGGGATGTCCCTGTGGAAGAGGAATTCCCGGCATCGATGGATCAGTTGGAGGTTGAAAACGCCATCCATGACATGTCCCACCAGAAAGTGAGAGCAGAAGACAAATGGGGGTTCCTGCCGATGACACAGGACAGGGTTGAACGGTTGACAGAGGTTGTAGAGAAGAACAAAAAGAAATACGGAAAAAATGCTGACGTATATTTGGATATACTGCAGCGCTGGTCGAACGATGATTTCTCCGCTGTCGATCAGGATCACAATACAATTTGGGACATGCAAGGCGGCACGGTCGGAAAAGCGACAGGCATTCTGACGATCGAGCAGGAGCAGGAATTCATCAGAAAACACTACAAGACGAACGAGTAACGGCAAGTGACGGCGTGGATAAGCCGTATAAGGAGTTTCTTAGGAGTTTATCCTTTCACGTTTTATGCCATCCTAGCGGGGAAAAGAAAAGCAACACCACTTTTCAACCTAACAGGAGGAGATGTAAAATGGAAACGCAATACAAAGAAGCCCTCTCCGTACTGTCGGAGTGCATCGAGGCGTGCAACAACTGTTTCGACGCGTGCCTGAAGGAAGAGGACGTCAAGATGATGGCGGAGTGCATCCGGCTCGACCGTGAATGTGCCGACGCATGTGCATATGCTGTACAGGCGATCACACGCAACAGCCCGTTCACGAAGCAGATCCTGCAGCTTTGTGCGGATGTCTGTGAGAAGTGCGGCGACGAGTGTGCCAAACACGACCACGACCACTGCAAGCGCTGTGCCGAACACTGCAAGAAGTGTGCGGAAACGTGCCGCAAGCTGGCTGCATAATCCACTTGTAAGACCGGCAGGGGGTATCGTCCCTCTGACGGTTTTTTTAATTAATCCATTCGCTTGTAACCTATCTTCCAGCGTGATAATATAGGGGTATAGGGTATACGAAAGGATGAGCGCCGTGACAGAGACGAACAAGAAGACGGTCCAGCCGAACAAGCAGCAGATGCTGACACGCCTGAAACGGGTCGAAGGCCAGGTACGCGGCGTCCATCAGATGATCGAGAACGACCGGTACTGCGTCGACATCCTCCATCAGATCAGTGCGATCCAGTCGGCCATCAACAAAGTATCGCTCGCGCTGCTGGAAGATCATACGACGCACTGTGTCGCCAATGCTATCAAAGGGCAGAACGGCGACGAGGCGATCGAGGAACTGATGTCGGTGATGAAAACGATGACGAAGTAAGCTGAAGGTTTCCATACCTGGCGAGGGTATGATACAGTGAAACCAATTACCGAAAGGGAGGCAGAACCCATGAAAGAAGTATTGAAAGTAGAAGGTATGTCATGTCAGCATTGCGTCAACGCTGTGGAAACGAATGTAGGAGAAATCTCCGGCGTCTCCTCTGTCAAAGTCGACCTGCCAGCGAAAGAAGTGGCAGTGGAATACGACAATGAGGCAACAATGAAGCAAGTGAAAGAGACGATCGAGGATCAGGGGTACGATGTGGTCTAAGGAAGACCGCTTTCCGCTGCAGACGGATGCTTTCCGCGGGCATGGCATAAGCCGCTTCCCTCGCTGACGCTCAGTCCAGGGTCTTATGCTCATGCTATTCCCGCCGGAGTCACCGTCTTCCGCTGCAAGCTGGAGCGCCCCATCAACGGCAGAACATCAATAATAAAGAATAACCGATTATGCCCACCGCATAATCCTTCTTTTTTGCAAACTATATACCCCCATACAGTATCGAAAGGATGTGAGGGACATGGAAGAAAAGACATTGAAAATCAATGGCATAACGTGCGCGGCATGTGCCAACCGGATCGAGAAAGGGTTGTCCAAGATGGAGGGCGTCGACTCGGCGAACGTCAACTTTGCGCTCGAGAGCACGACCGTCCGCTATGACCCCGAGAAAGCAAACGTCCGGGACTTCACGGAGAAAATCGAGAAACTCGGCTACGGGGTCGTCTTCGACAAAGCCGAATTCGATATCACCGGCATGACGTGCGCCGCATGCGCGAACCGGATTGAAAAACGGATCGCCCGTATGGATGGTGTGGCCGAAGCATCCGTCAACTTCGCGGTGGAAACCCTAACCGTCCGCTACAACGCTGCGGAGACTAACCCGACAGATATGATGGCGGCTGTCCAAAAGATGGGCTATGAGCTCCATCTGCAGACGGAGGATGACCAGAAAATCGACCACAAAGAAGAGGAGATCAAGAAACAGACACGGAAATTCATCTTCTCAGCGATCCTGACCCTGCCACTGCTGTGGACGATGGTCGCGCACTTCGAATTCCTGTCGTTCCTCTACCTGCCCGATATCCTCATGAACCCGTGGGTCCAGCTCGTGCTCGCCACCCCGGTGCAGTTCATCATCGGCGCGCAGTTCTACAAGGGTGCATTCAACGCACTCTGCAACAAGAGCGCCAACATGGACGTCCTCGTCGCGCTCGGTACGAGTGCCGCCTACTTCTACAGCGTCTACCTGCTGATCGAGTGGGTGCAGGGCGGCGGTACCGGTGAACCGATGCTGTATTTCGAGGCATCCGCTGTCATCCTGACCCTCATCCTGCTCGGCAAGCTGTTCGAAGTCCGGGCGAAAGGCAAGACGAGCCAGGCGATCCAGAAACTGCTCGGCCTGCAGGCGAAAACCGCCCGTGTGCTAAAAGACGGCATCGAACAGGAAATTCCGATCGAAGAGGTCCAGGCAGGCGACATCCTGCTCGTCAAACCGGGGGAGAAGATCCCTGCGGACGGCGAGATCATCGCCGGCCAGTCGGCGATCGACGAATCGATGATCACCGGCGAAAGCATCCCGGTCGACAAAGCACCCGGCAGCCAAGTCATCGGCTCGACCATCAACAAAAACGGCTCCCTGCAGATCCGCGCCACCAAAGTCGGCAAGGACAGTGCGCTCGCGCAGATCGTCCGCGTCGTCGAGGAAGCGCAGGGGACCAAAGCGGACATCCAGCGCCTGGCGGACAAAATCTCCGGCGTCTTCGTCCCGATTGTCGTCGGTATCGCGCTCATAACGTTCTTCATCTGGTACTTCGCCGTCACACCGGGCGACTTCCGTTCGGCGATCATCCCGACAATCTCGATCCTCGTCATCGCCTGTCCGTGTGCACTCGGCCTTGCGACACCAACGTCCATCATGGCAGGCTCCGGCCGTGCCGCCGAAATGGGCATGCTGTTCAAAGGCGGCGAGCACCTCGAGAACACCCGGTCGATCGATACCGTCGTGCTGGATAAAACCGGCACTGTCACGAAAGGCGAGCCGTCGCTGACCGACGTGGAAATCCAGGAAGGCTTCAATCAAACCGACGTCCTCCGTTGGACAGCATCCGCGGAAAACCAGTCGGAGCACCCGCTCGCACAAGCAATCACCGCAGGAGTCAAGGAACAGGGCATCGAGCTCGCCCAGCCCGACTCCTTCCAGGCACTGCCCGGCTACGGCATCGAAGCGGCCATCGAAGGGAAGACCATCCTCGTCGGCAACCGCAAGCTGATGACAGGACGCGGCATTGCAATCGACACGATCGAAGCCCGCATGGAACACTTCGAGAATGAAGGGAAGACGGCGATGCTCATCGCAGTCGACAACACACTCGCCGGACTCGTCGCAGTCGCCGACACCGTCAAGGAAACGTCCAAGGACGCGATCGCCCGGCTGCACGCCCTCGGACTCGACGTCATCATGCTGACGGGGGACAACCGGCACACCGCCGAAGCGATCGGCAGCCAGGTCGGCGTGACGCATGTCATCGCGGACGTCCTGCCGGAGGAAAAAGGCGAGCAGATCACCAAGCTGCAGGCACAAGGCAAGAAAGTCGCCATGGTCGGAGACGGTATCAACGACGCACCCGCCCTCGCCTCCGCTGACATCGGCATGGCGATCGGCACAGGCACCGACATCGCCATCGAAGCTGCCGACATCACGCTCATGCGCGGCGACCTGAACAGCGTCGCGGACGCCATCATCATGAGCCGCAAAACGATGCGCAACATCAAACAGAACCTGTTCTTCGCCTTCATCTACAACACCATCGGCATCCCGATCGCAGCACTCGGGCTCCTCGCCCCCTGGGTCGCCGGCGCCGCCATGGCCTTCAGCTCCGTCAGCGTCGTGCTGAACGCATTGCGTCTGCAGCGGGTGACGCTGGAGGAGAAATGAAAACATGCAAAAACCGGACTCGCGTCAATTGCGCGGGTCCGGTTTTGCTATCACTGGGTGAGTGTGTCAGCACGTTCAATACATACTAATTTTGCATCTCCAACCGAAATGGCGACATCCAGACATCAATGGAAACAAGCGTCTGGTTGTCGTCGGTCTGAAGAGCCTCTGCAGGTGTAGGAGAGGGGATCGGTTCCCCGTCCACTTCCATTCCATATAGATGGAGCGACAGCGCTTCTTTTGCCATGAGCATCGCCTCTTCATCAGAGTCGGCACAAGAGAAACAGCCGGGCAGATCGGGGAACGAGATGCTGATGCCGTCATCCGCATAGTCGAAGAGAGCTGGATACAGATATCGATCTTTCTTCACGTAAGACGCCTCCTAAGGTGTACAACTCAAGTATTAGTTCACTGGGTAGATAGTCAAAAACCCGACCCGCCACTAACACGCACGTCCGGTTTTCCAATTATCCCTGCTGGTTACGATAAACGTCCCGCAGATCATCTAGAACCAAATCATGATCAAGCATTTTATGGACCAAGTAATTCACGTCCAAAGCAAGCCCTCTGTTTGTTCTGCGCTGCTCATTAAACCGTTGTGTGACTTCTTCTCGCATTGTGCCGTGTCCATCCTTTAGTATTTCAACGGACGTTTTCACGTCTGCCATGTCGCTTTGCAGATTGGATACATCCGTTTTCATAAGAGGAATATCCTCTTTCACAGCAGCCATATCCGTCTTCAATACATCGACATCTTTCTTGATGTCTGCAAGATCTACTTCGATGTTGGTAACCTTTGCTTCAAGGTTATCGAACCGTCCGTCCATCCGATCCAGCCGCTCATGAATCGGCTGCAGCGAATTGTCCACCACCGTCTTCAGCATCACTGCCAAGTCCTCACTCATGCGAGTCCCTCCTCTCCTGAATGATACAGTCCCTCAAAACGGCTGCTTTGCCCTGGGTATCTGAAAAAGTGTTTCTGTTAATAGTTGAGTCCAGTATAGCATATGACCGTTCTGGAAGAGGACAGCCCGAAGCTAAAAGAGAGAAGTGGAACAACGCATTGACCGACAAAAGACGCAAAAAGGCGAATAGTCCATTGTGACTTCCCAGAATCATTGGTAAGATGTGGATAGATAGTGAAAACTGTACGAAGCGGGTGAGTCCATGATTATCTATGAATCAACAAAAGAGCAGTTTGTCGGCGACGTGGTGAATGAGCTGCTGATCGACCGTCTCTACAATTCCTACCAGCAGAAGATCGGGAAGACCAGCAAGGCGGAAATCAGGTCTTGGGAAAACTCCCTGCAAAAGATGTCCAATGTCATGCAGGACGATGACATTCCAGAGGACACGGCCGTCGCCATCGAGTTCAATATACCGAACACATCAAAGCGAGTGGATTTCCTCGTAGCTGGGAATGACGGCAGTCAGGACCACGTCGTCATTGTGGAACTGAAACAATGGGAGGAAGTCGAGAAAATTCCAACCCGGGATGCAGTAGTCCGAACATATGTCGGGGGCGGGAAACGGGAGCTTGTCCATCCGTCGTACCAGGCATGGTCGTATGCGGCACTCATCGAAGATTTCAATGAAAACGTCCAGACACAACAAATCAGCCTGAAACCGTGTGCGTATCTCCACAATTATAGGAAGACGGAACAAGATCCGCTGACAGACCCACACTACGAGTTTCATATCGAACGTGCCCCAGTCTTCACAAAAGGGGAAATTCAGAAGCTCCGTGCGTTCATCAAGAACTACATCCGGAAAGGCGACCAAAACCGGCTGATCTACCAAATCGAAAACGGTAAGATCAGACCGTCCAAGTCGCTGCAGGATACGCTGAACGCCATGCTTCAAGGTAACGAGGAGTTCGTCATGATCGATGATCAAAAAGTCTTCTACGAAGAAGCACTCCAGCTGGCTCTTGAAAGTGTGCGGACGAGGACGAAACAGGTGATGGTGGTGGAAGGCGGGCCGGGCACCGGAAAATCCGTACTGGCCATCAATCTGCTGGTGAACTTGATCGGAAATGATAAGACAGCGATGTATGTCACCAAAAATGCCGCGCCCCGTAATATCTATTCAACGAAACTGAAAAAGGACTTCAAAAAGTCCCATATCGACAACCTGTTTAAAGGTTCCGGCAGCTTCACGGAATCGGCAACCAACGAATTTGATGTCCTGATCGTCGATGAAGCCCACCGGCTCAATGAGAAATCGGGCATGTTTCAAAACAAAGGGGAGAACCAGGTCAAAGAACTGATTAACGCCTCCCAGTTCACGATTTTTTTCATCGATGAAAACCAGAAAGTGACGCTCAGTGATATCGGCAGTACGGAGACGATCGAAAAGTATGCTAAGGAATATAACGCACAAGTCATCAAGCGGCAGCTCGTCTCTCAATTCCGATGTGACGGATCCGACGGCTACATTGCATGGCTGGATGACGTGCTCGGTATCCGGCATACAGCTAATGCAAACGACCTCGGCATGGACTACGATTTCCGCGTATACGACGACCCGAATGCCATGCTGGCGGACGTCGAGAAGCTGAATGAACGGAACAACAAATCGCGCATGATGGCAGGCTACTGCTGGGAATGGCCTAAAAAGAACCGGCTCGACGTCGAACACCTCGACATCACCTTGCCCGAACACGACTTTGGCATCAGCTGGAACATCGAAAACACCTGGGCTATTGAAAACTCATCCGTTCGGGAAGCAGGCTGCATCCATACTGCACAGGGGCTTGAATTTGATTACGTTGGTGTTCTCGTAGGTGATGACTTACGGATGGAGAACGGCAAGCTCATCACCGACCATACCAAGAGGGCGAAGACCGATCAATCCTTGAAAGGCATCAAGAAGATTGCCAAAGAAGACCCAGACCGAGCCCGCCAGCTCGCTGATCCGCTCATCCGTAACACGTACCGCACGCTCATGACGCGTGGGCAGAAAGGGTGCTTTGTGTATTGCACGGATCCTGAACTGCAGAGTCATTTGAAAGAACGGCTGGCGTTGGTGACAATGTATCGGAGAAAGCGGGAGAAAGATCTGTATTTGGTTGATGAGAGGGAAGGTTATTAAACAACTGTAAATGAAAGTGAATTGTCCAAAGTAATGATGAAGTGTGTCTGTACAAGAAGCATTCATGAATATTTAAACAAACATGTAAGTTTGCTGCACAGGCACTCTGATTTCGATGAAGGGAAATCTGTTTTTACGGATTACGAAAAAGCGGTTAAGAAGTTGTGTGAAGAAGTATTAGATATGCAAAAGCATGACCAAATTGAAGCATTTGAAAAGTACTGGACTTACTATTTTTATGATAGACAGCAAATCACTGGAAATAGCACTATTTTTAAAATTGGTATGGATAAATTTGAAAATATTTATGAAGCTTTTAAAATTGTTGGAGTAAGTGATGAGTATCAACAAAAGCTTAATGATTTTTATTTTGATTATAGAAATTCAAATGAAATAGATCTGTCGTTCATTAAATGTCTCAACTATTCTCCATTAAAATCGGATAAAGAGTTTTTGCAAGTGATCAAATACTTCAATCAACTAAATGTTACCCACAACTATAATAATTCGAAAGAATTTCTTTACTTCATAAATAAATTTATAAGAGGTCTCGGACAGGTGAAATTAATTAATTCCTATAAGTTTTACGAAAAAAATGAATTAGATGATCCGATCAATTTTAAAGTGGAATTAGCTTATATTGAATATAGTTTGGGTCAATTAATCAAAGAAATTAAGAGGATAAAAGGAATATATAATAGATTGAATTTTATAAGTTTTAATGAAATTCTCGAAGAGATTGCGAGATGGGTGCCTGTGTGAGAAACAATCATGAATGTTTAAACAAACACGATAGTTTCACACACAGGCACTCTACACTGATTTTCCATTATAACCCTGTATAATGATGTTAGTCAACAGTTTGTTTTGAAATTTTTTGAAAAGGAGTGAATTTAATGAAAGGAAACGAAACTGAATTACCTTGGTATTTAAAGCAAGGATTTTTCTTGTTAATTGCTTTTTGCTTTGCACCGCTAGCTTATTTAATTGTTATCTTAAACTGGAAACGTCTAGATAAAGAAACCAGAGGAGATCGTTTCTTTGTAGCATCTATATTATTTTTAATTTTCTCTATAAATTTCATGCCACAAAACTCATTAAGAATTTCTCTAGCAATTGGTGTACCTGTTTTGCTTTGGGCTGGTACGTATGCAGTTATGGCAAGAAGACATTAACGAGATGGGTGCCTGTGTGAGAAACAATCATGAATGTTTAAACAAACACGATAGTTTCACACACAGGCACTCTACACTATGATATATGAAATAGTTAAAGCCTAATAAGAATCGAGGTTGCCAATATGATTCGAAACTATTTAAGAAAACTGTTCTCCAGAGATTATGGGCCGTTGGCAGCAGAGTTTGCACAATCATTGGGCTATGAAACATGGAAGGAAGCTCAAGGACGTACGTATGCCATGTTCTTTACTCAAGCGGATGACTTTTGGTTTGCAACCGAACGTCCTGACTGTCACTGGGCAGTGTGGAAAGAAGAAGGGGATATGCCCTATTCGACTGAAGTATTTTCCACAGTGAATGGCGCGATTGAGTATCTATGGGGGTTGTTCGTCGAAAGCGCGTTACCCGAACACCACTGGCTCAATGAAGTGCCCACTACTAAATTAGGAGCTTTAGTGGATCAGGAAACTCAAATACAGATTCTGCTTTATGGGGACGCTTTGAGTTTTGCCTGTGACACCTTGGGCGTGAAAGACATGAGCATTCGTAAATACGCGGAAGTCTTTACTCTCAATACCGATGACGTCTTTGACTACGTCTTGACTAATGGACTTCCGCAAAGCGAGCCGCCAGGAAGCGTTGCGTTGGCTGAAGGCTTCCATTATTATCAGCAAAAAGGGAAATGGATCACTTTTTTCACGGAAAGAGGCAGAACGTTTAACGAAAAGAATTTTGATGACGAGGAAGAAGGCAAACGGTATATCATCACGACCTTGCTTCAGTTAAGTGGCACAGGATTGTATTAGCACTTCCCTCACAACTTCGATGCCTGTGCCCTAAATAATTACATTGTATGGTGACTTGATCATCGCACAATACTATGTAAAAGCGATGAAGGTAGTAGCGAATCCACCGAAATGTAAGAGGAGATAAACCTATGAGAAAAACGTTGCTATTGATCTTATCTGCTTTCTTCTTGTTTGGTTGCAGCCATTCTATCACTGGAGAATTTGCGACTGTTACCCAAGTCAATCAGAATTCTGTCGTTATCGAAAATGGGGGAGGGAAAATTACAGAGGTAGATATCGGCTCCGATTTAGATTTTCCTCTGGAAGAAAACAAGGAATACTTTTTCAGATACGAAACTACCAAAAGAGGGAAATCTACGTTGATTTCTGTAGAGACGATCGTAGACTAAAAGATTTCCTGTATACACTTGTCCCTCTCAATAAGATTCCACGTATCAAACCTTCGCTGTATCTTGCGGCGAAAATTGTGTATCCCCGAAAACGAAATAGATCAGAAAGCGGGCGATTATGATTATAACAATCCGAAATTTTGAAGATAATCCGAATGTAAAAGTCAAAGAGGAGCTCGGCCCATTTAAAGTAGTCGAATTTCAAAGAGAATTAAGCACCGATCGCGCAAGTGCTCAAGCCGCCTATTTTGCGTCTGAAATGAATGTGAGACGACGGCAGCTGGTTTGCGATGTCGGTCAGTCCAACATTACGGTTCAGGCCGGCGCCATGCAATGGATGGCAGGGGATGTGAAAGCGACGACAGGGCTGAAAGGGGTAGGGGACTTTATCGGGAAGACGATTCGCGGCAAAGTGACTAAAGAATCGGCCATCAAACCTGAATATACGGGAACCGGCACACTTGTTTTGGAACCGACGTTCAAGCATATTTTGCTATTGAACGTGGGGGACTGGCATCAGTCACTCGTCATTGAAGACGGACTCTTTTTGGCTTGTGATTCAGGACTCAAACATAAGGCCGTGGTGCGCTCCACTCTTTCTTCTGCCTCATTAGGCGGTGAAGGTCTTTTCAATCTTGGTTTGACCGGACAAGGGACCGTTGCACTGGAATCCTCCATTGCAAGAGAGGAACTAATCGAAATCGAGTTGGACAATGATGAATTGAAGATCGATGGCAATATGGCGATTGCCTGGTCTGGCAGTTTGGACTTCACTGTCGAGCGCTCTGGCAAAACACTTCTGGGTTCCGCCGCTTCTGGTGAAGGATTGGTGAATGTTTACCGCGGCACAGGCAAAGTCTTAATGGCGCCTTTTCTTCCATAGGTACTTTCCGATACCTTTTGTGAAGGTGACTTGTGTGTTAAACAATTGTACACTGTTCATACAACGATCGGTGCCTGTGTGAGAAACTAGCCTGTTTGTTTCTCGCGCGGGTATTTTTATACGTCCACTCGCACATAATCCCCCTAAAGCCAACCCCCGCAACTTTCAAACACCCGTCCTCGTCAATACTATGCTCCACAGTTCGACAAAACTCCACAGTAAAAAAGCAGGGGACCTACTATGAAACGATCCGAATACAAACAATATAAAAAAGAGCATAAGAAAACGATGAAACAGAAACTCAGCCTGAAGAAACGTGTCCTCCGTTTCACGATCATCGGCGCGTTGCTCGCCGCCCTTAGCGCCGTGCTTGTCCTGAATCTGTTCATCGCCTTCAGCGATGTGAGTGAGCTTGACAAGCCGGCGCCGCGGTCGACGGTCATTACCGATCCGGATGGCAACGTGATCCGCAAGGTGTCGAATTCGAAGATTGAAGGGGTCTCGATCGACCAGATTCCGCAGACGCTGCGGGACGCTGTTGTTTCCGTGGAAGATCAGCGGTTCTACAAGCATCATGGCCTCAATTATTTCAGTATGGGGCGTGCGCTTGCCGGGAATGCGCTGAAAGGGAAGATCGTGTCCGGTGGCAGTACGATTACGCAGCAGCTTGCGAAGAATGTGTTTTTGACGCAGGACCGGACGTTTTCCCGGAAGCTGAAGGAGCTGATCCTTGCCAAGAAGATTGAACGCACGTTTTCGAAAGAGGAGATCCTCGAACGGTACTTGAACTACATCTACTTCGGCGACGGGGCGTGGGGTGTCCAGCGTGCGGCGCAGACGTATTTCGGCAAAGACGTCAGTGAGCTGACGCTGAGCGAATCGGCGACGCTTGCCGGGCTCCTCAAAGCGCCGTCTAATTTATCGCCCCGAAAGAACTTGGACAAGTCGGTGGCGCGGCGCAATCTCGTGCTGTCGCTGATGCTGAAGGAACAGTACATCAGTCAGGAAGAGTATGACGCAGCGGTCGGGCAGAAGCTGGAACTGGCTGCGTCGATCGTGCCGAAGGATAATGGGAACTATCCGTATTATATCGACCGTGTTGTCGACGAGGCGGTGGATATGTATGGGCTGACGAAAGATGAAGTGCTGTCGGGCGGGCTGCACATTACGACGGCCATCAATCCGGTCGTCCAGGATGCGCTCGAAGCCGTGTATGCGGATGACGGGAATTTCCCGGAGAGCCCGCCGGATCAGCTGCTGCAGAGTGCTTCTGTCTTCGTGAGTCCGAAAACGGGCGGGATCCTCGCGCTGGTCGGCGGGCGGGGCGAGTATACGCCGGGACGCTTCAATAATGCGACCGAGCTGCTACGGCAGCCTGGATCTGCCTTGAAGCCGCTGGCCGTCTATGCGCCGGCGCTCGAGAAGGGCTACCATATGTCGGATCTGCTGGAGGACGAGCCGATTGATATCGGCGGGTATGCCCCGACCAACATCGATCAGCAGTATCGGGGACATGTGACCCTGTACGAGGCGCTTGTAAATTCGTATAACGTCCCGCCGGTCTGGCTGCTGGATCAGATCGGCATCCAGAACGGCGTCGATGCGGTGGAACGGTTCGGCATCCCATTGACGAAGAAGGACCGTGTACTCGGTCTGGCGCTTGGCGGGCTCGACAAAGGGACGTCTCCGTTGCGGATGGCGCAGGCATTCTCCGCGTTTGCGAATGAGGGCGTGATGGAGGAAGCCCATGCGATCATGGAAATCAAAGACGCGGACGGGAAGGTGCTTGGGACGTGGCAGGGCGAGTCCGTCCAGGTGACGGATGCGGAAGTTGCTGCGCAGATGACGTATATGCTGCAAGGGGCTGTCGAGGAAGGGACAGGTCGGAACGCCCGGATTTCCGGGATGGATGTCGCCGGGAAGACGGGGACGACGCAGCTGCCGATTGAAGGCGTGTCGGGTTCCAAAGATAATTGGTTCGTCGGCTATACGCCGGACATTGCCGGTGCGGTGTGGCTCGGCTATGATAAGACAGACGCCGACCATTATCTGACCTCGACCAGCAGCACGACGGCGTCGCCTATTTTTGCGAAGGTCGTGTCCCGATCTGCAAGTGAACTATCTGGGGAGGCTTTCGACCTGTCGCTGATTGACGATGACATCAAAGATCTGAAGAAGCAGGAGAAAAAGGCGAAGAAGAAACGAAAGAAGGACGAGAAGAAAAAAGAGAAGGACGAGAAGGGGAAAGGGTTCTGGGAGAGCCTTGAAGAGTGGGGGCAGAAGTGGTTCAACGAGTGATGTGGCGCATAATGTACGCCGGCAGATCGATCGCTGCTTGTGTTAATGTCTATATATCAAAAGACGACCTCCATCCGCCGCTGATACTGGCGGATGGAGGACGTCTTTTATTTTTGGTTACCGATGGACAGGCATCCCCTCATGCTCTGGACGATTCGTTACATCACTGCCGATCACTCAAACTCTTCATATTCGTTCGGGTGCTGCCCTTCGACTCGTCCCTCTTCGCCCTTATCCAAGGAATCGATCGTCTGGATATCTTCATCACTCAATTTGAAGTCAAAGACGTCAAGATTCGCTTTTTGATGGTCGTAGGACGATGCTTTCACGATCGGTAAGACGCCATTTTGCAGGTTCCACCGGATGATGATCTGCGCGGGCTCTTTGTTGTATTTCTCAGCGATCGATGCAATGGTATCGTTTGTCAACACGTCATTGATTTCACGGCCTAACGGGCTCCAGGCTTCTGTCAGGATGCCTTGGCTTTTATTGTACTCGACCAATCCATTGTTATTGAAATAGGGATGGCGCTCAATCTGGTTCGTTGCCGGCGTCACACCTGTTTTGTCGATGATCCGCTCGAGGTGTTCCGGCAGGAAGTTCGAGACGCCGATCGTCTTGATCAGTCCGAACTTCTGCGCATCGACGAGCGCCTGCCACGCCTCTTCATACTTGCCTCGCTTTGGCAGCGGCCAGTGGATCAGATATTTATCGAAATAGTCGAGTCCGAGCCGGTACAGCGATTCCTGGATCATGAGGATCGCTTTGTCGTACTCATGGGAATGGCCAGGGAGTTTCGAGCTGATCATCAGTTCTTCCCTCGGGACAGATGACCGCCGGATCGCTTCACCGACCATCCCCTCGTTATTGTAGTTCGTCGACGTATCGATGAGCCGGTAGCCCGCTTCGATGGCGGTTACAACAGACGTGACACCTTGTGCTCCATTGATGTTCACCGTTCCAAAACCAATGGACGGAAGGCTCGTCCCGTCGTTCAACCGATGTGATTGGTCAGTCTTCATTTTAATCCTGCTCCTTTACGATTAGTTTATCTGCAAGTCCGTTCTCTCATTTTCCCTCTATGGGAACTGCCAAACTTCCGGGAACGTCTCGGTTGTGCGATCCATTGAGAAGGTCATTCTATGAATGTTCAGAACAAATCGATTGCCGAAGTACTTCGGAATGCGTAAGATTGGATGTACAGTATAGGAGGGATTCCTTTGGAGACGATCACACTGAATAACGGCATCGAGATTCCCATCATCGGCAGCGGGACGAATACGTACGGAAAAGAAGGAAACGAGTATCGAGGTGCGTTGCGGGGAGATACGCAGGAAGTCGACTGGGCGATTGAAAACGGATACCGTCATTTTGACACGGCGCAAGTCTATAACAACGAAGAAGTGCTTGGTCAGGGGATCGCAAACTCGTCAATTCCGCGAGAGGATTTCTTCATCACGACGAAGCTGAATACATTCGAAGGGTTTGCTGGGGCGGATTGGGCTCATGCTGAAATTGAGAAGAGCTTGGAGAAACTGCAAACGGATACGATCGATCTGTTCCTCATTCACAACCCATGGGACAACCCGGCTGAAATGGTGGAAGCGTGGCAAATCTTAGAAGAGTATTATAAGCGCGGTGTATTCAAGGCGATCGGGGTTTCGAACTTCAAGGAAGAGCACATCGATCTGCTTCTGGAGAAGGGGACTGTGAGGCCGGCTGTGAATCAGATAAAATCGCAGGTCGGCACTTGGAATGACGCGTTCGTTGCCTATAATGCGAAAAACGATATTGCAACGGTCGCCTGGTCGCCGCTCGGCGGAATCGATGAACAGGCGAAGCGGACGCTGGAGGAAATCGGAAGCCAGTACGGGAAGACGTTCGCGCAAGTTGTATTGCGTTACCTGATTGAGCGCGATGTGATCGTCATCCCGAAGTCGCATAACAAAGAGCGGCAAGCACAAAGCCTAGCGATTTTCGACTTTGCCCTCACTGAAAACGATCGCGAACGGATCAGCAGGTTATAAATCCGCTGCGACCTGTAATGTTAAAAAAAGCCATTCTCTCCATAAAAGCGGAGCGAATGGCTTTCCTAATGAATCACAAAACTCTCTCTTACAGTTTTGCCCAGCGTTCTTCTAACCACGTCATGAATTGTTCGCCTTTGTCGCCTTCGTACGCATCATAGACATCCAGCCGCATACGTTTCAATTTGTCTGCGAAGTCGGCCACGGTATGGTCCTTCGGCAGGCTTTTTTTCACCCGCAGAAAGATCTTGTCGGTGTTTTTGATGATGTCAAACCGTGCAGGCGCCGGCTTCTCAACGTTTTCGCCGAACGCGGCCAGTGCGTCATAGGCTGCGGTTTGCACTTGGTAGACCGTATCGTGCTGCATCCGGTTTTTCAGCAGATCGATGACTTTCTCGTGCTGATACGCAGATAATTCTTCGACTGCATGTAAGCGGTCGCGCCAGCTGGACGTGTAATTGGCCTGTTTTTTCAATGCCTCGTAATTTTCGGGTAATGTGGTTTCAAACTGCTTCAAGTCATGCACCTCTTCTTTAATGAATGAGAAATGGATTTCTCTACTGTCTCACTCATTGTACGTTGTTCCGTTCGTAATAGCTATGACTGGTTGTGTGGCTCGAACGCTGTTCAGTTTACTTTGTATCCAGATAGCGTTCAGCCGTGTCATAAACCGCGGGTGATGCATGCTGTCTGACCTGCTCCAGCAGCTCGCCAGATTCTTTGAATTGCAATGTCTCTTCGCCATCCTTGCCCTTACTGTGATACCGCTCATCATTAATTGAATACGTCCCATCCTCCGTCACTTTCGCGATAAGCAGCGCTTTGTTGAACGACGATTCCGGGCTGTGGTGGATCTGCTGTTTGACACTGTCAAGATGCGACCACTCGATCTCAGCGGGATACAGGCCATACCGGCGTTCCCAACCTGCGTCCGTTTGCTGCTCGAAGACCATTGTCCCTTTTTCGGTCGTTTCGCTGCGGAAGCGGAACGTGCCGGCGGGTGACGTAACAGCGTCTCCTTCGAGTGCAACCGGCTGCAGGACGAGGTTGCTGCCGAAGCCGCTGTCGATGAGGTAGAGGGTGCCATCGTGTTCGAGCAGGTTGATGACGTGCGTGCGGTCGAGGGCATAGCTGTTACGCGGCTGCACCCAGATGGTGGCTGCGGCGAGCTGGACGGGAAATCCCAGGTCTCTCAGGACGAGATACAGCAGGCCGTTCAGTTCGTAACACAGACCGCCGCGTCCTTGTTCCAGCATTTTATCCCGAAGGAACTGCTCGGTGATCGGCTCTTCATTCCCCAGCAGGACGTCGAGGTTTTCGAACTCGAACTGCCTTGCGAACCATTGCTGCACCTGGCTGATCTGTTCCAGTATGGTTCCTTTCAAATCTAATTTTTCTTTCAGTGTGGACATCTCCATGCCATTCATCCTTTCGATCGGTAACCTATCTTCCATTGTACGCATCTGGCTGTTGAATACCATGGATAAGCAAGGGGCCTCATTCAGCCGATGGTTTCCTGGTTTATTTAGTCGTATGGCGGCTTTTGTGTCGATTCGTCCATTCCGGGTATAGATGATTGGAAAAGCATTCAGCAAAATATGTATAACCCAACATCCAAAGGAGTGTGTCTGACATGAAAGCAATCGTAATTGAACAGTATGGCGGGTCGGATCAGCTGATCGAGAAGGAGCTGCCGATACCGGACATCAATGATAATCAGGTGCTGATCGAAATGCATGCGACGTCCATCAATCCGATCGACTGGAAAGTGCGGGAGGGGTATATGAAAGATGCGATGCCTTTCGACTTCCCGCTGATTCTCGGTTGGGATGCCGCGGGTGTCGTCAGCGAAGTCGGAAGCAAAGTGACGCAATTCAAGAAGGGCGACAAGGTCTTCGCGCGTCCCGCTATGGAAAACGGCACGTATAGCGAGTATGTGGCGGTCGACGAAGACTTGGTGGCGCTGAAACCGGATTCCTTAAGTTTTGAAGAAGCCGCTGCCGTCCCTCTGGCCGGACTGACGGCCTGGCAATGCGTCGTCGATTTCGGGCAGGTGAAAAAAGGAGATAAGGTACTCATCCAAGCGGGTTCCGGCGGGGTCGGCAGCTATGCCATCCAGATCGCCAAAAACTTCGGTGCCACTGTGTATTCGACAGCGAGCAGTAAGAATGAGGCGTTCCTGAAGGAGCTCGGTGTGGATGAATTCATTGATTATAAAACGACGGACTTTACAGATGTCGCAAAGGACGTGGACCTGGTCGTGGACACGATGGGCGGCGACATCTTGGAGAAGAGTATGGACGTCGTGAAGAAAGGCGGCCGTCTCGTTTCTATTGCCGGGGAACCGGATGCGGAGAAAGCGAAAGAGAAGGGGATCACCGCGGAGTCGCTGTGGCTGAATCCGAATGGGAAACAGCTTGCGGAACTCGGACAGCTGATCGAAGACGGTAAAGTGAAACCGCATATCGGGCATACGTATCCGCTGACTGAACAAGGATTGCGGGATGCGCATGATTTGAGTGCGACACACCATGCAAAAGGGAAGATTGTCATTACGATCCGGTAAGTTGGACATGGACCGGTGATTGACATGAAAAAACAAGCAGCGAAGGCGGGCCGATTGGCTTTGCTTCGCTGCTTTTTCACTGTCATCGATTCCGGAAAAACGGTGTCTTCTTTAGTGTCAGACAAAGCGGGATGGCAATGAGCATGCCGACGATGCTCTGGATAAGATCGCCCGGGATGGAGGCGAGCGGGGCGACCCAGTTGTTGTACATGATCGCCTGCCCGATGTAGTAGACGGCGAGCATGACCGGTGTGGAGGCGACGGCTGCCAGGATGTTCAGTTTGACGCTGTTGCCCCGATGACCGTTCGACCAGGCGATCTTGCCGACGATGTAGCCCTGCAGGAAGCGGGCGATGATCGTCGTCGGCGCCCAGATGAGCCAGCCGCCGAAAATGTCGAACAGGCCCATGCCGATCGCACCGGCGAGGGCGCCTTTTTTCGGTCCGAATAGGATGGCGACCGTGAACAGGGCGCCGGTTCCGAGATGGATGAGGCCGCCTTGGCCGATCGGCAGTTTGATATTGATGAAGACGGTGGACACAAGGACGATGGCGGACAGAAGGCCTGTCAAAACGAGGTCCAGTGTTTTGGTGCGTGTGTGTGTCGGTGTTTGGTGGATTGTCTGCATAAGTGATTTCACTTCCTGACTTTTCGAAAGGATCATTTGTTTCATTGTACAGAATAGCTGACCATTGTAAAAGTGTCAGTTCCGATGAAATGTTAAGGGTCAGTTTACGGAAGGAAGAAATTGAGATTTCAATATTCTTGTGTCCACGTTCTTATGGTAGGATGGAAGAAGTGTACGTAACGAAGAGTTAGGTGGGGTTCCAATGAAGAAAGTTGCAGTCATCCAGGATATGTCCTCGTTCGGCAAATGCTCGCTGACAGCGGCGATTCCGGTGCTTTCCGTCATGGGCGTGCAGGCCGTGCCGCTGCCGACGGCCATCTTGACGTCGCAGACGGAATATCCGAGTTATCAAAGTGAAGATCTGACAGCGAAGATGCCTTGTTTCATCGACGAATGGCGGAAGATGGGCGCTACGTTTGACGGGATCCAGACCGGGTTTGTGACGGGCAAGGAACAGATCGATCATATTTTTTCGTTTTTACATACGTTCTACAAAGACGAGACCACGCTTCTCGTGGACCCGGTGCTGGGTGACCGGGGGCAGCTGTATGATGTGTTCAGTGCGGAACTGATTAGTTACATGAAGGAGCTGGTGAAAAACGCGGACGTCATCACACCGAACGTAACGGAGTGCTGCCTGCTGACGGGGCTGCCGTATGACAGACTGCAGACATATCGGACGAACGAGGACTATGTCGCCGCGATCGAAGAAGCGGGGAGGCAACTTCAGGCAGAGACGGACGCGACGGTGATCATCACCGGGTTGAATCCGCCTGTTCTGCAAGGCACCCGGCTGGTCGGCAATCTGTACATGGACGGCACCCGATCGTTTCCGAGCCTCCAAGCCTATAACGGAATGAGTTACTCAGGAACTGGGGATCTGTTCTCCTCTGTCCTGATGGGCGGACTGATGCGCGGGCAGGATCCGATCGAGACCATGCAGCTTGCGGAAGCGTTCTTATCCGCCGCTATCCTGTCGACGTCAGCCGAGCAGGTACCGACTGTGGCGGGTGTGAACTTTGAATCGCATTTGGGGATGCTGCTGTAGGCAGATGGAAACTCCATGCGATTGATCGCATATACGCTGATGAATCAGAAGAGTCGCAGGTATAGAATGGCTGAGTAAACGCAGCTCAATTGAAAAGGTGATCGACATGAAGAAACGAGCTATCGAACTGGAACAACCAAAACAATCGCTCGACCAAAAAAATGCAGCGTCCGTATTCTTGCTGTTTTCATTCATCTGCGCCGCTTTTTTGTTTGCGCTTGCAGTCTTGGATGTCTTGGATATCGGACAGCTATTGTCTTTCGAAAAACCAGGGGACCTGCTGCTGTGGACAGCAGCAATTACACTGGCGTTGGTTGGCTATGGAATTGTTCTGACAGTTTTGCTGCCTTCGAGTACAGTGGATGAAGGGAACAAGGCTTACCAGGAGGGCAGTTTGGCAAGTATTACAGCAGTCATGCTGGCGGGGGCGCTGTTTGAAGAACTTTTCTTCAGGGGTCTTTTGCAAAATCTTTTCTTCCTCTGGACCGATAGTTCCTGGGGAGCGATCCTGCTGGCGACCGTCGTTTTCCTACTGTTCCACGTCCAATATTTCAAGAAACCCCTCATGCTTCTGAACATCAGCCTGCCGGGGATTGCGCTCGGCTGGGTGTACTTCAAGACAGACAATCTGCTGGTGCCGACCGTTATCCACTTCATCATGAACTATGTGATAACCTTGCTGTTCAAGTATAAAATGATTGCCATGAAAGATTGAGTGGCAGCAGCTGTAGGTGGATTGTTTATTTCGTTTCATTGATCATGTGGAAATTTGGAATGTTATCGTTATACCATCCATACAAGTCAATTGAGCATTAACGAAGGATAGGTTTAAGTATGGACAACCAAATCTATAAACGCGTACTTCTCTTCTTATACCGAAGGTTACAGCGGTAGAGGCAGGGCTGCGAGCCGTTCCACCTGCGGATCGTGAATATGTACCTGGGTCATCTCTGATTTCTGCAGTAAGAGAACAGACGTGTTTGCACTTGAAGAAAGCAGCTGAAGAGGCTGCTGCGAAGTGAATTGATTGAAAATAAAATCATTGCGAGGCGTTCTATTGAAACGAATCGTCATCATCCTGCTGACCATGTCAGTGGAGGCGGTGATTTTGTTGGGATTGGCCCGGTATCTCGGGTGGACCTTCATGGAAACGATCTTCCTTGGCAGCCTGCTGATCTTCGCCGTGCCTTGGCTGTTTTCCTTCGTGATGAACCATAATCGGAATGTCTACTACTCCAATGTCCGGGGGATGACCGGCGGGGAGGCGGGGGCTGTCCGGGTGTTCCGTCTCCGGATTTCTCCTGTGATGATGGGGTTGCTGTTGTCCGTAGTAGTCAGCTTCGTATTGACGCTTGTCTTTTATTATGAAGAGTTCATGGGAATGTGATTTGGCCTGTCGAACCGTGACTGCTTGCGAATGTGGAACCATGATCTTGGAACGGGAGGTGCCGTATGACAGCGCAGCAAACCAATACACCAGCCGAATTGGATTCCGATGCTCTGCACTTGCTGGTCGGTCCAAACGTCGATTATTATCTATCCCGCTGGAAAGCAGAAAGGAAGATTTCTTTCAACTGGGGCGCGTTTCTGTTCATCTTCTTCTGGATGGGCTACCGCAAGATTTATGGAGGGGTGGCTGGGATCCTGGCTGTCTATCTGCTGATCGATGTTCTGGCTGCAATTATGAGATTCGATGCAGATCCAATTGAATACTGCCTGACCATTGCGTTCGGTATCCTGCTCGGGTTCCGCGGAACTTCCCTGTACCGATGGGTGGTCTTGCGGAAACTCCGTCATCTGGAAACCCGGACGGCGCCCGATGAGCTGCTGGAAGCGGCGGACCGGCGCCGCGCCAGCTGGACCGGTGTCGTGATCGTTTGGGTGATGATGCTCGTGTATACAGGTTTGTTCCATCAGATCGGCCGTCTGTAGCAGGAGATTTCAGGATCAATCACCACTCCTTACAGAAAGGCTGCCATTTTTAGTATTGTCAGAATAGTAGTTGCCGTCAGCGTCCGGGTTATATATGATGAGAGAAAAGGAGTTGGCAGACATGGAGATGGAGCGGGATGAGACGGAAGACAAGCGGCGCGACCGGCGTGTGCCGAACAGCGGGGAGCCGACACCGGCATTCAAAGGGGCCTCCTATGCGGCGCTGCTGATCGGAATCGGCGCGTATCTGATCGGGCTGTTCAATGCGGCGATGGAGCTGAATGAAAAAGGGTATTACTTCGCGATCCTCGTATTCGGCCTGTACGCGGCCGTGTCGCTGCAGAAGGCGGTGCGCGACCGTGAAGAAGGCATCCCGGTGACGCCGATCTACTATGGCATCAGCTGGATGGCCATCGTCATCGCGATTGCCCTCATGGCGATCGGCCTGTTCAACGCGGGCAGTATCGTCCTCAGCGAGAAAGGGTTCTATGCGATGGCGTTCGTGCTAAGTATCTTCTCCGCGATCACCGTGCAAAAGAACGTGCGGGATACGCAGAAGGCAAGGGAGCAGGATTGACCATGATTCATGAATCATAATAAGTAAATGTAAAAAAACGGACCTTTGCGGCTCAGCTGAAGGTCCGTTTTCTTTTTATGAGTTGCCTTCAAATGGAAGGGTCAATGTTTTCGCATGGACAATTCATGTCTTAGTTAATCTGCTTTCATCTCGACAATATTCTTGAAAACGGACATCGGGTATGAAGGGAAGATCCCATGCCTCGGAAGCGTCAGCGGGTCCTGACCGGGAGAAATAGTACCCGGTTCTATCGTGAACGCCATGCTGATGCCGATTTCCTTGAGAACATCAAGCGTACTGCCATTGTATTCACCATAAGGAGCGGCGAAGGCTTTTCGTGTACCGAGCCAAGCGGCTGCCTGCTCGAGATCTTCCTTTACCTCGGATCTGCCGAAGGCGTTCAAGTAGGCGGTGTCTGTGCCGTCTCTCTTGTGGAAAGCATGCGAGTGGCTTTGGTAGTCGAACACATCCGCTGCTTCCATGAGTTCTGGAATACTGGCATACTGCTGAAGGAGAGGGTCGTAAAGTTCTTTTTCGGAACTTATCATGCTCGTGATCAGAAATTGGACGGCTTGGAAATTCCTCTCCTTCAGTACAGGATAGGCGAATTCAAAAACGTTTTTATAGCCATCGTCAAACGTGATCAAGACACTTTTATAAGGAACGGTTTCTCCTTTTTTTAGGAATCCCTCGAATTCCTCCAGAGAAAGGGTTGTGTATCCTTCGTTCTGTAAATGATCCATCTGCCTGATGAACTGCTCCATCGTCACCACTACATCCAGCAAGCTTCCATCTTCTTTGTAATGCTGGGGACCCAATTTACGCTCGGGGATGATCTGGTGGTACATGAGCACCGGTACTTGAGCGGCTGCTTTACCGTTTGAAAAGTCGCGGATGACCGGTGATTTCGCTGTTATATGGCTGTTGTAAGATTCTTTCGCAGAGACGTGCGGAACTTTATATTCCATCAGATGCTGGATGAGCAGATAACAGAGCGGTATAAAGAGAGTCGAAAACACAAGAGTGAATATAAGGTTGGCCCATGTGTGTTTTTTCATGCAATCCTCCTACTATCAAGTGGTTCTGAATGCTGCCGGTTGTCCGTATCACCGCTGAATCCGCTGCCGACCCGTTCGGAATTGTTCCATCCTTCTTTATTGAATAGATAGAGGATACTGCCGGTTGTCACAAATAGCAGGTTAGTCAGACGGAATCCGATTGCTTCTATAGGAAGGAAACATAAGACGGACAGATATCCTTTGAAGGTGTAGGTGTGTCCGTATCGCTTAGATACGATCAGCACGGCAACATTCTGCATGACAGCAAGTACGATGGAGATCAGGAACATCAGGAAAGTCAACTTCAGATGACTCATCGTCATTATTAGTAAAATTGGGATCAGGAGAGTCGGGAAAGCGGAAAGCGTGCCTAAAATCAATGAGTCCAGAAGCAGGTAGGTGGAGACTCTGTTGTTCAATTTCCTGAATAATTGCTGCTTGTAAGAGAAAAAACAGTCCAGAAACCCTTTCTGCCAGCGTATACGTTGTCTGAACAGACTTTTCAAGCTGGCCGGACATTCCGTATAACAGACAGCTTCCGGCACAAAAACAATACGCTTCCCTTTCAGGACCGTACCGATCAGCTGCTGTATGCGAAGTGTGATATCCATATCCTCACCGACCGTTTTCCGATATCCATCTGCCTGAAGAAGCACACTTCGGCGGAATGCTCCAAAAGCCCCTGCAATGACAGTTATTGATCCCAGTCTTGATTGGGTGGCCTTGTAAAGGTAGAACGTCGTCAAGTACTGTATCACTTGGCACCGAATAAGATTCGACAGCTGGAAATACGGAGTGAAAATACGATCCTGGCGTTTGAATCCCTGCGCGATATTGACCATGCCACCAGCAGCAGCCACGGAGCTGTCTGCAAAGGCCCGGTTCATTTCAGTCAGAGAGCTGGGGTCCAGTATGCTGTCAGCATCCAAGGTGATCACGAGTTCCTTAGAAGAAAAAGCGATACCGGCATTCAGCGCATCCGCTTTGCCGCCATTTTCTTTGTCGATCACCCATATGTGCGGATATAGTTCCGACTGAAAGATGCCAGTAATCCGTTCTGAGGTCAGATGCCCGGTTCTCTGTTTGCTGGTGGGCTGCAGCTTCAGACGTGCATCCAAAATGGAGAAAGTGCCATCAGCCGATCCATCGTCCACGAAAATGACTTCGCTGTTTCCGTAGTCGACACGGAGGATGCCATCCAGGCAATGACCGATGACTGCCTGTTCATTAAACGCTGGAATGACGATGCTCATCCCTTTCTGTTCAGTCGGCAGATTCGCTTCCGAGCGCCTGCTCGTATACAAAGGGATGAATGTATAGAGAAGATGGAACAGAAGGAAACAGCTGTAAAACCCTAGAGTAATCATAAGCAATATCAATCTTGGCCCCTCCATTTTGACATTCTATTTTTGTGTAAAGATGGCAACCCATGACTATATGTCGGTGTGCAAGGAAAAATTACAAGGATCCCTATTGTGCTATCTGGTATACATGGACATAGTCTATTTCAAAGGTGACAGGGAAGCGTGTTGTCTCGTCAGGTGACCCCGGCCAGTTACCGCCGATGGCAGTATTCAGATACAGATACATTGGTTCATGCGGGATCGGCGATGTCACTTTAAACCTCTCCTCACCGTCAATCCGCCAAACAAGGGACTCGGGGGTCCATTCCAAACTGAACACGTGGTAGTCTTTCGAAAAGTCGGTTCCCGTAAAAGTCTGCGAAGCACTGGTGAGTTCGTTTTCTTCAGTCAGCCAATGGGAGACCATCCAGATCTCATCCGAGCGATGTCCGAGCATTTCCATGATGTCGATTTCAGGGAGCCATGTCTCTTCTTTGTCAGTCATCATCCAGAAAGCGGGAAACACCCCTTGCCCTGCAGGCAGCTTGGCCCTCATTTCGGCTTTTCCATAGAGGAAACTAAAATTCCCCCGGGTATGGACAGCCCCCGACGTATACCGGCGCCCGCCGAACGGTTCTTTTCTGCTCGTCAGGATAAGCTGTCCGTCTTGGACTTCTGCATTGGCTGCCGTGTAATATTGCAGCTCATTATTTTTTTCGGCGGCCCAGTCTTCCGGTGTCCACTTATCCGGGTCCAAGCAGTGCCCGTTGAATTCATCCGACCAGACGAGCTCCCATCGAGGACCGGCTGCCGGCGACAGCCTGTGGGAACTCTCTGGCTGTACCTGCTTGTCCATGCATACTGTGCCCTCATCGATGGACTTCGTGGAAGTGAATTCCGGCAGGATATCCGAAGTCCCCGGGTCTTCAGTTGATGATAATTCCCTGAATACACCCAGCACAGCCATCGATATGAGTATGAGTAAGATAATTGCACTTGCACTAAATATCAGTACACTTCCTGTTCCCGTTTCCATACTCCCTTCCTCCTATTCATTGCTAGGGCATCCGGACTGTTTGGTCTTCCGTAAAGTCAGCATACGCAGAGAACAGCAGTTTCATAACTATACGATGAGTTAGGATGTTACTTTACTAGTGATAGGTGGGTGAATAGTCTAGCTTGTGTGCGAACAGTCTTTTTGACGAGGAAGGGGAGTCATGCTATTATTTATCTTGAATTCAAGATAAAAGAGGAGAGACCGATTATGAACGGACTGAAAGGGATCCACCATATCACCGCCATCACAAGCAGCGCAGAAAAGAATTACGAGTTTTTCACTTACACCCTCGGCATGCGGCTCGTGAAGAAAACGGTGAACCAGGACGACATCCGCACGTACCACCTGTTTTTCGCAGATGACACGGGATCGCCCGGCACCGATATGACGTTCTTCGATTTCCCGGGAATTCCGCAAGGGACGCACGGGACAAATGAAATCCACAAGACGGCATTCCGGGTGCCATCCGATGAAGCGCTCGGCTACTGGGTGAAGCGTTTCGACAAATACGACGTGCGTCACACTGGCATCGAAAAGGTGTTCGGAAAACAGACGTTATCATTCACGGACTTCGATGACCAGCAGTATATGCTCGTGTCCGATGAAGGCGACACAGGTGTTGCCCCGGGGACGCCGTGGCAGAACGGACCCGTCCCGCTCGAATACGCGATAACCGGGCTCGGTCCCGTCCATATCCGGATTGCGGACTACATTCCGTTCAAGCAGCTGCTGGAAGACGTCATGCAGTTCCGTGAGATTGTGGCGGATGGCGATCTCCATCTGTTCGAAGTCGGCGAGGGCGGCAACGGTGCACAGGTCATCGTGGAGCACAATACGTCGCTGCCTAGCGGCCGGCAAGGGTACGGGACCATTCACCACTCGGCATTCCGGGTGGCGGATGAAGGGGCGCTCCACGAATGGATCGGCCGGCTCAACGCGTTCGGCCTGAACAATTCGGGATACGTCGACCGGTTCTTCTTCCGCTCGCTCTATGCGCGGGTCGCGCGCGGGATCCTGTTCGAATGGGCGACGGACGGTCCCGGGTTCCTGGAGGATGAACCGTACGAAACGGCCGGAGAGAAATTGTCACTGCCGCCGTTCCTCGAGCCGAAACGGGCGCAGATCGAGGCGGTCGTCCGGCCCATCGATACTGTCCGGAGCAGCCGGGTGATCGAAAAGGAGTATTTGTGAGATGGGGGAGTTGAATATGCGGCACGTCTTCAGAGAGGGCAGTGATAAAAGCCGGCCGGTGCTTCTTCTGCTGCACGGAACAGGCGGGTCGGAGGAAGACCTGCTGCCGATTGCAGACATCATCGATCTGGGTGCTTCGGTGCTCAGCGTGCGGGGGAATGTGCTCGAGAACGGCATGCCGCGCTTCTTCCAGCGGCTGGCGGAGGGTGTGTTCGATGAAGAGGACCTCGTGTACCGGACGGGTGAGTTGAAAGATTTCATCAACAGTGCTGCCGATGAGTATAGTTTCGATCCGGCAAACGTGGTCGCTGTCGGCTATTCAAACGGCGCCAACATCGCCGCAAGCCTGCTGTTCCATTACGCGGATGTTCTGAAAGGGACCGTCCTGTTCCATCCGATGGTACCGATCCGTTCTATTGAGCTGCCGGATCTCAAGAGCACAACCGTCTGGATTGGCGCAGGCACCAACGATCCGATCTGCCCGCAGGCGGAATCGACAGAGCTGCAGGAACTGCTGCAACAGGCCGGCGCCTCGGTCGAACTCCACTGGGAACACGCCGGCCATCAGCTGACGATGCAGGAAGTGAAGGCAGCGAAGGACTGGTATGATCTGAAATTTGCGTGATGTCACATCGTCTTACTAGACTTTTCAACAGCAAAAAGCATCTTTGTCGTCTATGATGACAAAGATGCTTTTTAAATTTTATTATTGTGTTAATTCGGAATGTTCATTGCGGGCTTCTCCGTTCATCAGGTCGTTTACCGGACCCGCTGTTTCCGCATCCATTGCGTCGCGACCCATTTCTCGCCGATTTCGACGGGCGCTCCGCCGTGCAGTGTCATGTCGTTCAGCGCCGGATCGTTATAGAAGTACTCGAAGTAGACGGCCATCCCTTTTTGCGGGGTGACGGATAACTTCAAATGCGGAAAGAACGTTTCGCCGCCCTGTTCGACGTCATTCAAGTACATGACGAGCGTGCTGATCCGGTTGTTCGTGACCTTGCTGTTCGCCGAGAAAAAGTCATGGTGCGCTTTGTACTGCTGGCCGGGGGCGTAGCGGAGGATCTGCAGGCCTTCGCCGTGCTCGATCGGGATGTTCATGACGGCTTCGATGCGCTTTTCGATCCGGGTGATGACCAGGTTGTCCGTTTCATCGATGAACATGCTGCTGCTCGTCCGGATGTCGTTTTCTTCGCGTGTCGTGCCGATCTTGGACCGATTCAGCTTGTCGCTCGAAAGCCTGATCAGTTCGTCGCATTCTTCGTCGCTCAGCATGTTGCCGAGGACGACAACGAGCGGTTCTTCGACTTTGGCGACTATTTCGATTTCTCGGTCTGTGGTGATTTTCTTACCTATATGGTTGAATATCGTTTGCTCTTTATTTTCCGCTATCAACTTGGAACACCTCTTTAGTTGTTTGAATTCCTTGAAACAAACACAATCATGCAAAATGAGTGTACAGCCAATATCGGACTTCTTTTGAGTTTCACACTTCCTCTTTCATTCTAAATTCAATATATTTTAGCACGGCGGATAGACTCCCGACAATCCGGAATGTAGTCGGAAAGGTAGTTATATATTCCTGTTTTTAGGTTTTCTAAATTTGTTGTTAACGTCCCTTCATTTCTATGTAGATTTCTTCGGAGTCTACAATCACTGAATCTTTTGTGAGATACTAGACGTATCATGGCTATCAGAGTGGCGGGGAATGCAGATTCCGAAACAGCGCTTCAGCAATCCAGCCTATCCCAGCCAACTGCATCACAGAGGAGTGAATGCGTCACCATGACGAAACCAATAAGAGTCTTCCTGAGCATCCTGCTGGCTGTTTCAGTGTCCGCCTTTGAAACACCGGACGCACAAGCAGCTTCCGCTGATGAAACTGTCACCATCCTGTTCACCCATGACCTGCATGATAATTTCCTGCCGGTTGAAGTGGACGGTTCGGACGGGAAGCGGACAGTCGGCGGGTATGCCCGGCTGGCGAGCGCGATCCAGCAGCAGCGCGAGGAGCATCCGGATGCGCTGCTCGTCGATGCGGGTGATTTTGCGATGGGTACCTTATTCCAGACGATCTACACGTCGGACGCACCCGGACTGCGCATGCTCGGTCATCTCGGCTATGACGTGACGACACTCGGCAACCACGAATTCGATTTCCGTGCGGCCGGCCTGGCGGAAAGTCTGCGGACCGCACTTGACAGCGGAGACCCGCTTCCGCAAATCGTCGCCTCCAATATGGAGTTCCCGGATGCCAAGGACGGCCAAATGCCAGCCGATCTGCAGGACTTGCAGGAGACGGTGCATACATACGGACTCGAAGACCATGTGGTGATCGAGCGGAACGGCATACGCATAGGGTTCTTCGGACTGATGGGGAACGAAGCGGCCGGCAATGCCCCGATGTCCGGTGTCTCGTTCGGTGATCCGATCGAACGGGCGAAGGCGGCGGTGTCCGTCTTGAAGGAAGAGGAGAAGGCCGATCTGATTGTCGCGATGTCACATAGTGGTACGTCGGAAGATCCTGCCCTCTCTGAAGATGAACTGCTGGCGAAGAAAATCCCCGGCATCGACGTCATCATCAGCGGGCACAGCCATACTGTGCTGTCCAAGCCGATCATTACCGGCAAGACAATCCTTGGTTCTGCGGGCCAGTATGGGGAGAATTTAGGGGTCCTCACGGTGAAGAAACAAGACGGTGGCTGGAAACTCGCTGACTATGAACTGGTGCCGGTCGACGATTCGATACCGGACGATCCGGAGGTCTCTGAAATGACGGATACGTATAAGAAATTGGTCCAGGAAAAGTACCTCAGTCCATTCGGTATGCAGTTCGATGAAGTGCTCGCCGCGTCGCCGTTCGACTTCACTCCGTTTTCCCAATTGGGGAGGGAGCAGAAGGAAGAGCCGATCGGGAATTTGATCGGCGATTCGTTCATCCATATGGTTGAAGAGTTGGAAGGAACCGATTACGAGCCGGTCGCAGCAGCCGTCGTGCCTGTCGGAACCATCCGGAACACATTCCGGGAGGGGGATATCACGGTTTCCGATGTCTTCAATGCCAATTCGCTCGGCATCGGGCCAGACGGAATTTCCGGCTATCCGCTGCTCAGCATCTATCTGACAGGAAAAGAACTGAAGACCGTCGCGGAAGTCGATGCATCGATCACTCCAATCATGAACACCGTGCAATTGTATATTTCCGGGCTGAGTTACATGTTCAATCCCAACCGGCTGCTCTTCAACAAAGTGACGGACATCCGCCTGCAGGACAGGGACGGCGTGACAGAGGAGATTGACGACGACAAACTTTATCGGGTCGTAGGTGGTTTGTACTCCGTTCAGATGCTGCCGTTTGTCAACGAGAAGTCCTTTGGTCTGCTGTCTGTCGTGCCGAAGACAAAAGACGGGGAGCCGATCGAAGACTTTGAAGATCACATCCTCTACATGAACGGTCAGCAGGAAGTGAAGGAATGGTATGCGATCGCAGAATACTTGAAGTCGTTCGATCAGCAGGAAGGCGTCCCGCAGATCCCTGGCTACTATAGCGAGGAACAGGGCAGGAAAGTGGTCGAACAGGATTCCAGTCTGTCCGCTGTATTGAGCCAGCCCAACGGGATAATTTTGAGTGCGTATGCAATCTTGGCTGCGGTGCTCGCTGTCATTGTTACATTGGCCGTATTCATCGTAAGACGGAAACGCCGCAAGCGGCTGCTGTAATGGGCAGCCGGCAGAGGGAAAAGGGGATTGCTGATATGATAGACAATAAAAATAAATTCGCCGCAGCGGTTGTTGTTCTGCTGCTGGCGGTCATCCTTGCCATCCAGTTTCCGGACCGGTGGACGGTTGCGCAGTCGCTGTTCCAGACGGTCGGTCTGCCTGTGACATTGGCCGGAGGATTTCAGCTCCCAGGTGTCCTGATTCTGGGGGTAATGATCATAGGCGTCATTCTGCTGACACAATCAGTGAAGAAGAGGCAGGGATTGTATGGTGTGATTGCGGTCCTTGTCGTGCTGATCGGTCCGTGGGTGCTGGTGAATCTTTATCAGGGTGCGTTTGCGGAAGGGATCGATGCCGTGTCGTATGACAGGGATGAAAGCTCGTGCAGTTTCGCGATGCATGGGGAGTCGGTGCTGAGGAGCCGCTGTGAAGTCGCTTTGCACAACCACAGCGATTCGCCGGTGTCGTTCGATATCCATTTCAAAGAGGATACCCTGCAGCTCGATGACGTGCCGACCGTGTCCCTGCTGAACCAGGACGGCCCGTTCCGGATCAGACTGGACGGCAGGGAACAGCGGACAGTCGTCCTCGAGAAGGACATCGATGTCTCCGGCGTCCCGTCCCACGCGGACAGTGCGGAAGTGTGGGGGGTGGATATCCGGATTTCGGAAGGGACAAAAAGCCGGGAACTCTGAAACCTCCTGCCGGTGCTTCCTGTAGTTTGAGGCCGTTGCCAGAGGGAATCCGGTACAGTAAGAAACCGAATTCCAAGGAGGCAGGATATCAATGAAACTTACAGGCAAAGTGGCGATGATCATCGGCGGGACATCAGGACTCGGGGAAGCGACATCCAAACGGTTTGCAGAAGAAGGGGCACACGTCATCGTTGCCGGCCGCGACCGGGAGGCAGGAGACCGGATCGTCCGGGATATTACGGACCAAGGCGGCCGGGCGGTGTTTGCCGAGCTCGACGTGACGGACGCCGATTCCGTCAAACGGGCGGTCCGAAAGGCTGCGGACACATGCGGTACGATCGATATCCTCTATAACGGCGCTGGCATCCATGATGGATACAAAGACGTCACGGAAACGGATGAAGAGCTGTTCGACAAACTGATGGCGGTGAATGTCAAAGGCGCGTTCCTTGTGACGAAAGAAATCATGCCGATCTTCCTGAAGAAAGGGAGGGGCACCATCATCAATATCGGCTCCCAGTCGACATTCGTCGCAGGAGCGGGCGGCAGCACGTATGTGACGAGCAAGCATGCGATCGCCGGCTTCACGAAACAGCTGTCATACGATTTTGGTCAGAAGGGCATCAAAGTGAACCTGATTGCACCGGGGTTCATCGACACGCCGATGACCGAAGGAATCGACGACAGCCGTCTCAAGGATATTCCGGCGGGCCGCGCAGGCAAACCGGAAGAGATCGCAGCGGCGGCCCTGTTCCTCGCCTCCGACGAATCCGACTATATGCAGGGGTCAGAGATGAAAGTGGACGGCGGCTGGACCGTCGGCCGCTGAAAGGGGAGACGGCCTGTACGGAGAGGCAGCCGCCTATAATGAAAGCAGGGAGACACAGTGAAACTGACAAAGGACACCCAATACATCAAAAGCCTGTCGCTGAAACGGGAACGGATCCGCTCGTTCGGCTCCTATCCGCTCAGCCTTCCGTTCCTCCAGCATTTGGAGGAACTGACCTTCCACCCCAGTGTGACGTACATCATCGGTGAGAACGGCATGGGGAAGTCGACACTGCTGGAAGGGGCAGCGACGAATCTCGGCTTCAATCCGGAAGGCGGAACCCGGAATTTCAATTTTTCAAGCTATGATTCCCATTCCAATCTCGATGAATACTTGCGGATCACGAAAGGAGTCCGGCGCCCGCGGGATTCGTTCTTTTTCCGTGCGGAGACGTATTACAATGTCGCCACCCATATTGAGGAGCTGGATACAGAACCGCTCGGCGGACCGCGCATCATCGATTCGTTCGGCGGCAAGTCGCTGCATGAACAATCCCACGGTGAATCGTTCTTTGCTGCCTTCCTCGAGCGGTTCCAGGGGAATGGCCTGTACATATTGGATGAGCCGGAAGCCGCCCTGTCCCCGGTCCGGCAGCTCGCCATGCTCGCCCGGATTCACGAACTTGCAGAGGATGGCTCGCAATTCATCATTTCGACGCACTCGCCGATCCTGATGGCCTATCCCGACGCGGTCATCTACCAGATCGACGAGCAGGGGATCGAGGAGGCACTCTTGGAAGAGACGTCCCACTACTCGGTCATGAAACAGTTCTTCGAAGACCGCGACCGGCTGATTTATCATCTGTTCAAATAATTATCCATACGAAACCATTAAGATATAGAATCCCCTTGTAAACCCTCTGACTCGTGAGGACCTGAGCGTTCTTATGCTGAATAATGCTTGCATGATTGGAATAAACTGAAAGAAAAAAACTATTGTCCAATTCTTGAAACGGTGGTAATGTATATCTCAACCCGGGAGAATCCCGGCACGTATTCATTTATCAGGTTATTCAGAAAAGGGGGGGCGGTATGCAGGGGATCTGGAACAAATGGAACAGCATCAGTTTGGTGAAACGTATCATTGCGGGTATTATCTTAGGCGTGGTGCTGGCATTGGCACTGCCGAAATCAGCAGGGTGGGTGACAATCTTCGGGACGTTGTTCGTCGGTGCGCTGAAGGCTGTCGCACCTGTGTTAGTCTTATTCCTCGTAATGTATGCGCTTGCAGCCCATAAGAAAGGCACCAAGACGAACATGAAGACGGTCCTGACACTCTACGGGATCGGCACACTGCTCGCAGGCGTGGTGGCGGTCGGTGTGAGCTTCATTTTCCCGATTACGCTGAAACTGACAGCTGGAGCGGAAGGGCTGACGCCGCCGGAAGGGATTGTCGAAGTCCTGAAGACACTGCTTCTGAACCTCGTTTCCAATCCGGTTGATGCTCTTCTGAACGCCAACTACCTTGGGATTCTCCTATGGGCGGTCGTACTCGGGCTCGCATTGAAGAGTGCCAGCCAAACAACGAAAGATGTCCTCGGCAATGTGTCTGAAGCGATCACGAAAGTCGTCCAGTGGATTATCAGTCTGGCGCCGATCGGTATTATGGGCCTTGTATTCGATGCCGTTGCGACAACGGGCATCTCGGCACTGTACAATTACGGCAGACTGCTGATGGTTCTCGTCGGCTGCATGCTGTTCATCGCCCTGGTCGTCAATCCGCTCATCGTCTACGTCTACATCCGGCGGAACCCGTATCCGCTCGTGTTCAAAGTGCTGCGTGACAGCGGCCTTACAGCATTCTTCACCCGCAGTTCAGCGGCCAACATCCCAGTCAACATGAAATTGTGCGAAGAGCTCGGTCTGGATGAGGACACATATGCTGTCTCCATTCCGCTCGGTGCGACCATCAACATGGCGGGCGCCGCGGTGACGATTTCTGTCCTGACACTGTCTGCAGTCCACACATTTGGCATCCAGGTCGATTTCCTGACCGCCCTTCTGCTGTCCGTTGTTTCAGCTGTTTCAGCTGCCGGCGCTTCAGGTGTCGCAGGCGGTTCACTGCTTCTGATCCCGCTCGCATGCAGCCTGTTCGGTGTCCCAAACGACGTCGCGATGCAAGTGGTCGCAGTCGGGTTCATCATCGGAGTTGTCCAGGATTCGTGTGAGACGGCTCTTAACTCCTCGACGGATGTGCTGTTCACAGCAGCTGCCGAGTATGCGAAGGAATATAAGGAAAGCAAAGTGGGCGGAGCCATTTCGGCGAAGTCCTAAAATAGAAAGTTCCCAAGACCGTCTTCCGTCAGCTGCGCGAGCTGACCGGGAGGCGGTTTTACTTATGCCCGGCGCCACTTCGTCCGGTTGCTACCTGGGGAAACCACAGGACTTCCATCTCCTGCATAAATTTCAGATAAGTAGCGGAAATCCAAAATGTAACTCATTACATATCATCTGACAGTTCTCTGGGTGTTTTGAATCGTTTAGTTAGAAAACCGAAGTAATTTGATGAAAACACGTTTTCACTGAAAGTATTGTGGTACACTCGACGTGCAAAAAAGAGGCTGGGAGAATTGGACGGTCATCGATGAGACGGTCCGCCTATCCCGGCAGACCAGTGTAAATGACACAGGTAACAATATGGCTTTGCTCAACTAAAAAGGTGAAGGAGGAATTGCACATGGCGGACAATCAGACGAAACAGCCGAATGGCGACAGCAACATCAAGGACCCGAGTCGCCGTCAATTCGTGAAAAATTCAGGGATTGCGGTCGGAGGGGTCGCGGGAGGCGCATTGCTCGGCGGCCTGTTCACGAACCAATTCGGCAAGAAGAACAAGGACCAGGCAAACAGTGCAGGGAACGGCAAAAAAGAGGAGAAGCGGTATGAGGAAGCCCGCATGTTCTTCACGCGGTTCGCAGACTTCGTCATCCTGGAACAGGCTGTGGAACGCATCTACCCGAAAGACAAGAATGGTCCGGGTGCAATTGAATTAGGTGTTCCGTATTTCATCGACAAGCAGCTGGCCGGGCCGTACGGAAACAACGTCAGTGATTACCGGCAGGGGCCGTTCAAGAACGGTAACGGAACTGCGGCGGATTCCAGCCT
Organism: Sporosarcina trichiuri; assembly: GCF_030406775.1. NCBI lineage: Bacteria > Bacillati > Bacillota > Bacilli > Caryophanales > Caryophanaceae > Sporosarcina > Sporosarcina trichiuri. The sequence goes on from NZ_CP129119.1 coordinate 665,571, forward strand.
GAACCGCGGCGAGATCTTCATCAATGGATTGCGGGCAATGGGCCAGGAGAGCCAGAAGCGGTTCGATACGGCGTTCAACGAAGCATCGGAAGATCAGCAGACAGAGATCCTGAAGGACCTGGAAGCGGACAAAATCAAAATCAAGGGGATCGGTTCCAAAGGATTCTTCACATTGCTCCGCACCCTCACACTCGAAGGGGCGTACAGCGATCCGCTCTATGGCGGCAACCGCGGCATGGAAGGATGGAAGATGAAAGAGTATCCGGGATCTATCGCATCCTACGCCAACATCATCGAAGAGAAAGATTTCATCAAAATGGATCAGGTCAGTCTGACGGACTACCAGCAAAAATAATGACAGAGGAGTGAGAACATGGCGAAACAGCTGCCAAAGACTGATGTAGTCATCGTCGGATCCGGTTGGGCCGGCGGGATTGCTGCAGCAGAGCTGACGAAAAAAGGATACAAAGTCGTAGGATTGGAACGGGGCAAACAGAAAGTACGGGAAGATTACATAGGGTCGAAAGACGAATTACGCTATGACAGCCGGAAAGTCATGTTCCAGGATCTCAGCAAGGAGACACTGACTATCCGCAACACGATGGATGAAGTGGCTTCCCCGAACCGCAGTAATGATACGAATGCCATCAACGGAACGGACACAGGCGGCTCAGGGGTGCACTGGAATGGCATGGTGTACCGCTGGCTGCCGACCGACTTCGAAATGGCGAGCAAGACCGCCGAGAAATACGGCAAGGATATGATCCCTGAAGGCATGACGCTGCAGGACTGGGGCCTGACGTACGACGAAGCGGAACCGTATTACGACAAATTCGAAAAGATGGCCGGTATTTCCGGGGAGCCCGATCCGCTGCGCGAAGGCCAGCGCTCGAGCGACTACCCGACGCCTCCTCAGAAAGAGACGGAAGTGATCCGCGTCTTCACCGAAGCGGCGAAGAACCTCGGCTACCACCCGCACCGGATTGCGTCAGCCAACTTGTCGGAGTCCTATACGAACCCGGACGGGGAAACGATCAATGCGTGCGTCTACTGTGCGTTCTGTGAATCATTCGGATGCGACTTCGGTGCAAAATCCGACCCGATCGCAACGGTGCTGGCAACCGCGCAGAAGACCGGTAATTATGAGCTCCGCCACAATGCGTATGCCGTACGGGTGCTGCACGAAAACGGGAAAGCGAGTGCCATCAAATATGTCGATACGGAAACCGGAGAGGAATTCATCCAGCCGGCAGACCTGGTCGTCGTGAGCGGATTCGTCTTCTCCAATGTCCGCCTCATGCTTCTGTCGAAGATCGGCAAGCCATATGATCCGAAAACCGGAACAGGCGTCATCGGGAAGAACCAGACCGCCCACCAGCGGAACCTGACCCATACCCGTGTCCGCGGTTTCTTCGATAACAAGAAATTCAACCGGTATGCCGGCACAGGTGCGCTCGGTGTCACGATGGATGACTTCAATGTCGAGCAGCTGGATCACACGAAACTGGACTTCCTGCACGGCTTCTGCCTGCGGACCTCCCAGCGCGGCGACCGGCCGATCTCGAACAACTTCGTTCCGGACGGCGTGCCGTCATGGGGCCCTGAGTTCAAGGACAAATCCTTGTTCTACGCGAACCGCCGGATCGATGTCCAGCAGCAGAACGGCGCACTGCCTTGGAAGGACAACTACTTCGATCTGGATCCGACATACACGGACATTTTCGGCGATCCGCTCCTGCGTGTGACGAGCCGGTTCCACGACCAGGACCGCAATATCGTCCGCTATGCGCATCAGCGTTCGAAGGAACTGCTCGAAGAGATGGGCGCAGATCACATCACCGTTCCTGACATCACAGATGAAACGGAATTCAACAAGACGTCCTTATCCGACCATACTGGCGGCGGAGTGATCATGGGAGCCGATCCCGAAACGTCCGCAGTGAATACGTATTCACAAGTATGGGATATGGACAATCTGTTCGTTGTGGGCGCTTCTTCCTTCCCGCATATGAGCAGTTCCAATCCGACAGCGACGGTCGGTGCGATGGCGTACCGTGCGGCGGAAGGGATGATCAAGTTCCTTGAAGAAGGCGGCCAGCTCGTGAAGCAGGAGAAAGATACAGCGAAGGCGTAATTACTCTTTACTGGTCCATCAAAGAGGAGTGATTGCATGAAGTTGAGGATTGGAGTGGCATTGATCGCTGTTCTGATGGTTCTTGGAGGATGCGGACGACAACAGATCGAGACCAACATGTCCGAACAGCTGCCCGATTTCAAGTACACGACGCAGGACGGCAATCCGCTGTCGCTCGATGACCTGAAAGGCGACTGGTGGATCGCGTACTTCTCCTACACGCACTGCACAACGGTCTGCCCGAGGACGACCGCCAACATGGTGGACATCCAGCAGGCCTTGAAGGCGGACGGCTTCACTCCGCAGATCGTCTCGTTCGGCATCGATCCCGCCAACGATACTCCTGAGGTTCTCCGGAAGTATGCGGCGGACTATGGAGCGGATACGGACACGTTCACGTTTCTGACAGGGTATGATTTCGAGACGATCCGGACGCTTTCCGTCAACACGTTCAAAGCGGTACTGGAAGAAGGGGCGCTCAATCAGCGTTCTCACAGTTACTACTTCTACCTCGTCAATCCGGATGGGGAGATTGTGAAGAAGTATAACGGCATGAGCCTGAAAGAGAATGAACAGCTCATCAAGGACGTGGAAACCGTTCTCTAGCTGACAGCAAGGACAGCAGACACATGACAAGCAGGTGCCCGGTCTATGATCCGGGCACCTGTTTTCAGTGGTCGTATTCCCACTTGAAATAGCACCCGTTTTTCATTCCTACAGCATACAGACCATGTATACTTGTAAGCAGATGTAACTTTTTCCAACCGTCAGCCGTCTGTTTGAAAAAGGGGAGTGACAAGATGAGCGATCGGTGGTACGTTCCATTGCTGGCGTGTCTGTTTCTGCTTCTAGCTGGCTGTGCCGATGAAAAGATCGAGACAGTGACGCATACGACGGAACATCCGACGGCGGAGGAAGTGCTGGCGGAAATTCCGGATGCGGATATCTTCCAATTCGACGGACTCATCTACCAGTCAGGAGTCGACTGGGTGAAAGAACAATCCTTCACGAAGAAGGAAGCGGTCGGGAAGATTCTGAAGCAAAGTGATCAGGTGGCCGACTTCGGGGAAAGAACAGCTTCCAGACTGCCTGCCGGGTCGATCATCTATACCGTGGAAGAAGGCGGGGGATTCCTGCTGGTGGAAACGGAAGGGCGGCTGGTGAACTATTCAGCGCTGGTGGAAGGATAACGGGATGACAAGGCAGAAAGTGTTTTAGATCTTGCTTGCTCCTATCATAGAATTATTTCCGTCTTAAGAAACTAAGGAATGAAACCGAGCAGATTATGGTGGCCGGCCTATATAGAAATTCAAGCTGGTACCAGATTTTTCGGGACTACAGAATGAGGAGGAGCTGTCATGGTGCAGTATGACGCTAAGACATCAGACGAATATTTGGAAGTCCTTGAAGACGACTGGCGGAAAGAGAAACTGCTGGAGGTCCGGCAAATGATTTTGGCGTATGCGCCTGAATTTGATGAGGTCATCCGCTACAAAATGCTGAACTACGGCAAGGATACGGACTATGTCTTCGCGTTGAACGCCCAAAAATACTATGTCAGCCTCTATGTAGGGACAATCGATAAGGTGGAAAATGCCGAAGCTCTGTTGGATGGATATTCCTATGGAAAAGGATGCATCCGTATCCGAAAGACAATACGTATCGAACAGACGGAACTGGAGCGGTTTATCCGGAAAACCGTTGATATGTGGCGTGACGGTGAAGACACCACATGCTGATACGGAAATTCACTGCAAATTGAAGCCTATTTGGCATTGCACCCGGGCATGACGACAGATGAGTGGACTTCGGAAAATTCGAAAGGAATTTTCGAGGAAAGCCGGTATCTCGATCATTACCGATAAGCACTGTATGTGTGAACAAATAACCATAACGAATGATCTTGGATTGCCAACTGAACAGACCTGGACTGTGTGATTCCTCCTGTTTTTTGGTTTCGTCCGGCTGCTATGTCAGCATTCTGAGAAAAGAAGGTTTACGAATTGGTTGTCAGGCTAAACAAACCATGCAGTGAAGTAAACCATGAAAAGGATGTGACAGCATGAAAGCAGTAACATTCCAAGGCGAGAAATCGATGGTATCGAAAAATGTGAACACCCCTGACATCCAGGAAGACACGGATATGATCGTACGGATCACAGCGAGTGGGATCTGCGGGTCCGATCTGCATTTGTATCACGGCGGGATCGTACCGGAGAAGGATTATGTCGTCGGTCATGAACCGATGGGGATCGTGGAAGAAGTCGGTTCCAAAGTGAGCAAACTGAAGAAGGGGGACCGAGTCGTCATCCCGTTCAACATCGGCTGCGGCGAGTGTTTCTTCTGTAACCATCAGATGGAAAGCCAATGCGACAATTCGAATCCACACGGAGAAGTGGGCGGTCTGTTCGGGTTCGCAGAGCCGAACGGCAACTACCCCGGCGGCCAGGCGGAATATCTCCGGGTTCCGTATGCGGATTTCACATCATTCAAAGTACCGGAGTCGAGCGAACTGGAAGACGAGCAGGTACTGCTGCTGTCCGACGTGCTGCCGACCGCTTACTGGAGTGTCGAGCACAGCGGCATGAAAGAAGGGGACACGGTTATCATTCTGGGGTCGGGGCCGATCGGGCTCATGGCGCAGAAATTCGCCTGGATGAAAGGCGCCAAGCGGGTCATCACCGTCGATCAGATGGACTATCGGCTGGATCATGCCAAGAAGACGAATAACGTGGAGACATTCAATTTCAAACAGCATGAAACGATCGGCGAGCTGCTGCATGGAGAGACGAAAGGCGGAGCAGACGTCGTCATCGACTGTGTCGGGATGGACGGAACCGTTCCGCCGAAAACGAAATTCGGCTCGGATGACGATAACCAGTTCGGCACGATCAGCCCGATCGTCACCGCTTCCCAAGCTGTCCGTAAATTCGGGACAGTGCAGCTGACGGGTGTCTACGCGACGGAAGCGAACAACTTCCCGCTCGGCGATTTCTTTACGCGCAATGTATCGCTCAAAATGGGCCAGGCGCCGGTGATCCATCTGATGCCGGAGCTGTATAAGAAGATTGAGAATAAGGAATTCGATCCGACTGACATCATCACCCACAAGATGAGTTTGGACGAAGCGGAAAAAGCATACGACATCTTTGACCGGAAAGTGGATGGAAGTATCAAGGTCATCTTCAAGCCGTAAAGAGATTCCTTTATACAGGTTCACCTAGACAAACAGGAACAAGCCGGATGCGTCCCATCCGGCTTGTTCCTGTTTGTCTTTCACCAATAAAAAGAGAATGCAACTATAATGCCGATCAGTCCGGCCAGCAAATACAAGAACCCGAGGATGAATGTGGTCCTGTTTTTCCGCTTGCTGGTCATGAACAGGATACCGAACACGATAAGTGCAATTGCCAGAACGGCGGACATAAGGGTCAGGAACATCTCTTCGCCCTCCTTTCAGTTGGAATGTGGACCAGTTTACAAAGTCGTCTGTACTTTCCATTCTGGCATAGAGGATACACAAAGTATAGGAGAGCTGCCTGTGGGAGTGCCGATCGCTCCTTCGTGCTGCGGATGCCTTCTTGCAATTGTTAAGAGTGTGTAAACTTTAGGGGATACGGTTGTGTCGAGCTGGGCCGGCTGACTATAATCGGGGGAGACGGTAAGTACCAGACAGTTGAAGGAGCCGGCAGTATACCCATGCAGCCGGTCCGGCTTCCGTGCTGTCGGAAAGGAGACGCGGTGAAAGATACAGGTAATGGATCCACCTTACATAGGCTTGTGGAAATATTCTTCGTATCCCTTCGGCTCGGTCTGACTTCCTTCGGGGGTCCGATTGCGCACTTGGGTTATTTCCACAGCGAGTATATCGAAAAAAGAAAATGGATGGATGAAAAAGGATACGCCGACTTAGTGGCGCTGGCACAATTCCTGCCGGGTCCAGCGAGCAGCCAGGTCGGCATCGGCATCGGCGTCATGCGTGCAGGGATATCGGGCGGTCTGGCGGCATTCGTCGGCTTCACGCTTCCTTCTGCCGTGACACTCATCCTCTTCGCGCTGCTGGTGGACGTCTATGATGCTGGGGGCTCGGGGTGGCTGCATGGTTTGAAACTCGTAGCGGTTGCCGTTGTGGCACAAGCGGTTCTTCAGATGGGCCGTAAACTTGCTCCTGATCTGACCCGCAAGGCGTTTGTGCTGGCAGCTCTGTCCATGCTGCTCATTTGGCAGAATGCCTATATGCAGATCGCTGTCATCCTGGTCTCAGCCGCTGCGGGGCTGCTCGTATTCCGCAATCGGGAAGACACAGGGCCCCCGATTATGAAATTCCCGATCAGCCGGCGGTTCGGCGCAGTCTGCCTGTTCCTGTTCTTCGGACTGCTGGCATTGCTCCCTATATTGAAAGAAGCGACCGGCTCCGCTGCTGTGTCGATGTTCGACAGCTTTTACAGGGCAGGATCCTTCGTGTTCGGCGGCGGCCATGTTGTGCTGCCGCTGCTGCAGCAGGAATTCGTCCCTGCCGGTTGGATCGGGGAACAGTCCTTCCTGGCGGGCTACGGCGCCGCCCAGGCCGTGCCGGGCCCGCTGTTCACCTTTGCTGCGTATTTGGGAGCGGTGATGGACGGCTGGCCGGGAGGTTTGCTTGCGACCGTCGCCATCTTCCTGCCTGCGTTCCTGCTTCTGTTCGGGACATTGCCGTTCTGGGACAGTCTCCGTGCACGCCCGGGCATACAAGGGGCTGTCATCGGAGTGAATGCGGCCGTTGTCGGCATTTTGCTCGCAGCCCTCTATCATCCTATCTGGACAAGCTCGGTTGAGGCACCGGAGGATTTCGCGCTGGCGGCGGTGCTGTTCAGCCTGCTCGTGTTCTGGAAGTGGCCGCCCTGGATCGTCGTCGTGCTTGGTGCAGCCGGCGGTGTGCTGCTCGCCTGAACGGCCTGGTCATTGCAAGACGATCGATTTTCTGACATGGAAAAGCCGTGATTGCTGGACAATCACGGCTTTTTGGCATGGGAAATGATCAGTACCGTCCCTGTGCAAGGAACTGCTCGATCCGCTTCCGGATGTCGTCCCGGACTTGCTGGAACCTTTCCCAGGAGCCGCCTGCAGGATCCGGGAACGGCCAATGCTCCTTCGGGACTCCAGGCGGCATGACTGGGCAGTTCGCATCGGCATGATCGCACAAAGTGACGACCAGCGTGCTGCGGGCCAGCAAGGACGGGTCGATGACATCGGACGTCTGCCGGGATATGTCGATCCCGTCTTCCTTCATGACCGAGACAGCGTCAGCATTCACGCCGTGGGCTTCGATGCCTCCGGAGCGGACTTCCCATCCATTTCCTAAGATGTTCCTTGCATACCCTTCCGCCATCTGGCTGCGGCAGGCATTGCCTGTACAGATGAAGTAGATCAATTTTCTTTCCATAGTCACATACCTCCATATAAGTTTCGATGATCGTCTGGTTGCGGCACAATTTCCCGCTGCTCAGTATGCAAGCAGGGAGACATACAGCGCGAGCAGAGTCACGAACAGGATCGGCAGAGTCAGCAGGATCCCTGTCTTGAAGTACGTCCCCCACGAAATACGGACGCCTTTCGTCTGCAGCACGTGCAGCCAGACGAGGGTGGCAAGGGAACCGATCGGCGTGATTTTCGGGCCGAGATCCGAGCCGATGATGTTGGCATAGACGAGCGCTTCCCGCATCGATCCAGCTGTATCGGTCTCCGCAATGGCGAGTGCGTTCACCATCACCGTCGGCATGTTGTTCATGACGGAGGAGAGGAAAGCGGCCAGGAATCCCATCCCGATCGTCGCAGCAAAGAATCCTCTCTCGGCTGTCCACTCGATAAGTCCTGCAAGTGCGTCTGTCAGTCCGGCATTGCCCAGGCCGTAGACGACAACATACATGCCGATCGAAAAGACGACAATCGTCCAAGGGGCCCCTTTCACGACTGCCGCCGTGTCGACTGCCGGGCTGCTCCGGCTCAGCAGGAAGAAGAGCAGGGCGACGCCGCCGGCGATGAACGATACCGGAATGCCGAGGGGTCCGCTCAGAAAGTAGCCTGCCACGAGCACGGCGAGCACCGGCCAGGAAAGCCGGAACAGCCGCAAGTCGCGGATCGCTTCCCGCGGCACTTTCAGCATCTGCGCATCATATGTCCGCGGTATCGACTTGCGGAAATACAGCAGCAGGACCGTGATCGTCGCCATGAGTGAGAAAAGGTTGGGGATGATCATACGCAGTGCATACTCCCCGAACCCGATCGAGAAGAAATCGGCGGACACGATATTGACGAGGTTGCTGACGATGAACGGCAGCGACGTCGTATCGGCGATGAACCCGCTTGCCATGATGAACGGGAAGATCATCGTTTCACTGAATTTCAAGTGCCGCACCATGGCCAGCACGATCGGCGTCAGGATCAGGGCAGCCCCGTCATTGGCGAACAAAGCGGCAACAGCAGCTCCGAGCAGACTGACGAGGATGAACATCTTGACACCATGGCCATTCGCGAGTCGCGCCATATGGAGCGCGGCCCACTCGAACAGGCCGATTTCATCCAGGATCAGGGAAATGAGGATGATCGCAACGAATGAGAGCGTTGCGTTCCAGGTGATTCCGATGACCGTCTGGACATCCGTCATGTCCACAACACCTGCCAGCAGCGCAGCGACCGCACCGGCTGCAGCCGGCCAGCCGATACTGAGCCCCTTCGGCTGCCAGATGACCAGAATCAGAGTGACGAGGAAGATGGCGGCCGCTACATACAGCATGAGGTACCTCCGCAGTCACAGGAATCCGGTCTCTCAAGGCCATCGATCAGCTGCCGGAACAATGGGGAGATGTCCTCCCGGATGCTGTAATGCCGCCACGTGCCGACACGCCGTTCCTGGATGAACCCGGCATCCTTCAATTTCCTCAGATGCTGGCTGACTGCCGGCTGGGAGATCTGCAGGGCATCGGTAAGATCGCAGACGCACACTTCGCGATCTTTCATGCAGGCCAGCAGCAGCAGACGTTTCGCATCCGCCAGTGCTTTCAGTTCCTTTTCCAATTGAATCAATTCCATATAAACAACTCCTTATATAATAGAACTCTTATATAATAAGCTGTCTGACCTGCGGTGTAAAGCATGGATTGGCTGGAAAACGGGTACTCAGGCAATAAGTTTGTATAGTGTAATTAAATCGTGTACGATTTAATTGGCAACGATATAATAAGGAGGAATTCGGATGACATCTCTATATGATTTCACAGTGACACAATCGAATGGGGAACCGCTGTCCTTGAAAGAGTATGAAGGCAAGCCGCTGCTGATTGTGAACACGGCGAGCAAGTGTGGCTTCACGCCGCAGTTCGGCGGGCTGCAGTCCGTGTATGAAGAGTACAAAGACCAGGGGCTGACCGTCCTCGGCTTCCCATGCGACCAGTTCAACGACCAGGAATTCGATGACATCGACAAAACGACGGAATTCTGCCAAGTGAACTACGGCGTCACGTTCCCGATGATGGCGAAGATAGACGTCAAAGGAGACAGCGCCGACCCGCTGTTCAAGTATCTGACAGCCGAGCAGAAAGGCCTGCTGTCCAAAGGCATCAAATGGAACTTCACGAAATTCCTCGTCGACCGGAACGGACAGGTCGTCGATCGGTTCGCGCCGCAGACCTCCCCTGAAAAACTGAAAGGGGACATCGAGAAAGTATTATGATGGATGAGTTTTTCACGCTCGACAAGCAACTCTGCTTTGCGGTCCAGGAGACGGCAGGGGAGTTCAGCAGGCTGTACGCAGGGGCGCTGAAACAGTTCGGCCTCACGTACCCGCAGTATGTCGTCCTGCTTGCATTATGGGAGCGGGACGGACAGTCGATGAAGGAACTCGGGGAGCGCGTCAGTCTCGGCACCGGCACGCTGACGCCGATGGTTTCCCGGATGCAGGACAAAGGCTGGCTGCGCAAACAGCGGTCTTCGGAAGATGAACGCAAAGTGTTCGTGCAGCTAAACCAGAAGGCGATCGACGAAAAGCCGGCGATCATGCAACGTGTGTCTGAAGTGATCGAGCTGTGCAAGATCAGTGTACACGAATATGAAGAACTGATGACGCGTCTGAATGACCTGCACGCCAAGCTGAAGAAGCAGTCTGAAGCGGCCGGCTGAATACGAAAAGGCTGATTCCATGCAGTTATTGGAAACAGCCTTTTTCGTTTATGACAGTTCGTCAAGTGCCAGGAACAGGATGAAGACGAAGCCGGATAATAGCCAGAGGATCAGCAGACCGCAGATGAGAAAAAACAGCCGTTCAACCCACTTACTGCGAAACAAATTTTTCATGACAGCTCTTTCACCATGAATACTTGGGACAACGGCTGCCGTTCGAAGCCGTCTCTGATCAGCCGATCTGCGGCTGCTCCGTCACCATTCGGGAAATTGTACGTTTTGCGCATGACCGCCGTATCGTATTCCAGCGTATGGGGAAGCAGCAGGCGCAGTGCGTCTTCGCCGTCCGGATGCACTCCCTGATACAGCGTGATGCTTTTTGCCGGTTCCCCGAAAACGCCGTCTTTGCGGACAAGGCAGGCGGCTGCCGCTTTGCCGTTTTTCAGCAGCAGGACCGCTTCGCCGCGCGCGCGCGCAATGTCCGATGGATCGGTCTGCAGGGGGCCGACTGCCGGGAACAGCGAGCTTCCCGCGAGCCGGGCGGCGGGAATGCGGACGATTTCCGCGTCGCCGAGCTCGGGAAGCGTGTTCATCAGGATCCCGTCGGCCTGGAGGAACTGCAGGCGGTCCGTGATCCGGTAGCCGCACCGTTCATACAGCGCAATTGCGGCTTCGTTGCCGGAAATCGACTCGAGGGTGGCCACGCCTACATTCCTATCCGTCAGCAGCATTTCCGCCGCTTCCATCAGCGGCTGTCCGAGCTTCCGGCCGCGGTATTCGGGGACGATCCCGGTGCCTCCGTTCCAGGAGATCACCCTCCCGCCGGTCTCCCGGATCCCCTGCAGGACGATGCCGACAGGGACATCGCCGTCAAACGCAGCGATGGATACTTCCGGGGACAGGCCGTGCTGGCCGAACCGGCTGATGAACGCATCGAGGGTCAGGTGCATCGGCACGAGATAGCCTTCGAACGCTCGGTTGAAAAGTGCGTGTGCCGCTTCGAATGTCAGCGAAGACAGCGGTTCATATGTGATTTGCATATCAGATCTCCAATCTCAGGTCCGGCTATCGATGACAGGCCCTGTGGGTTTCTTGCTGTTCGCAGAGTTAAAGGTTTGCCGCAGCCGTCTCCAGACGAGCAGCACTGGCATGTTCTCGACTATTGCTAATCAGTTCAGCGGGAGGCAAAGCGATCTCCCTTGCGGCTGTCCCTTCTCCCGTTCTTCCTACTGTTGACATAGGCCCAAATGACAAATCCGCTGACGGCAAAGAGAGCAGCATACAGGAACATTTCCCATGTGAGCAGCATCTGCTGGATATCGGTGAGTGTTGTGCCGCGTACATGGATGTTATACGGATTGGATGTCTGGTATTCGATTGGCAGGCTGTCGCCGATCGAATAATTTCTGTACGTGTTCGGCGTGACGTCCTTGATGGCCAGGATCGTCTCTCCGTCTTCATCGTCGAATACGATATTGAACCGATACGAGGAATCTTCATGCTTGCGGTAGGTGACATAGGAATCCTCATTGATGATCAGTGCCTCGGCACTGTTCTTGCCGGCTGGCAGGGCACTATGCACCAAGTTGGACAGGAACGGCAGTGTCACCAAGAGGAAGAAGGCGACACACCCCAGAGCAAGTCCCCAGCCGCTCCTCGTCCGTTTCGGTTTCTTCTTTTTCTTCCGACGCTCCCGTTTCTTTTTCACAGCCCGTTTATGGGAAGACCGCTGTTCGGCCTGATCGATGGCCGGGATAGATAGAATGGTCGCAAATAGGCAGCACAGCGAGATGAAACCGAATATGAAAATACCGATCATGTAAAAGATGCTGTCGTAGACGATGGTCCGGATAGTCGAGAAGCCGGTCGGTCCGGTCGCATAACCGCTCACCGGATCCCCAATGGACAGTTTTTCCATCTGACTTCTTGAAATCCGGTGCAGTTCCTCTGAAGGACTCCCATCGTCTTGCCGGATTTTCACGAAAAAGGCGGGCGGGCGCAGCAGGCTTTTCGTCCCGACCTTCGCAGCGACCGACGCTGTCGCGGGTTTGGCAGACGTCAGGTCATACTCCTCTAAATAAGAGCTGGTCAGCGCCCATGTCAGCAGGATGAAAAACAAGGTGCCTGCGGCCATTCCAGCGAATTCTTTTACGGTCTCCATTATCCACGCTCCCCGAAAGTCAATACTGCTATCATAGCGAAAAACAAGGTGAAAGAACAAGAGATTGCAAGGAATTGGCGGCTCTGCCGTTCATCCGCCTGCATGAATATATGAATTTTCCAACACCATCTGTAACGTTACTCCGCCTTACCCGTCTATGATTCCAAAGGGAGGAATGCAGTATGGGCAGGAGGCCGTTTGCACTTTTCGCTGCTGTGTTGGTGACCGCAGGCGGTGGCACCGCATCATCCGATCCCCCGGCCGGGAACAAGTCAGCTCACGGGGAGGAGTGGCCGATATTGGAGACTGCCGACGGCCGGGATATCATTGCAAAACTGGAACAGAAGGGGACCGAACCGTCAAAACGTCAGCAGGCAGTGAAAGATAATTTGGCGTACACCGATTTTCAAGAAGGGTACTTCGGCGAACAGACTGAAGAAGCGGAGCGTGACATGGAAATTCAGATTGTCGAAGGGCCAGCTGCCATAGAAGCGGTAGAAGCGGTGTATGGCATGGAAGGGTTCGATCGGCAAGGGATCCTGTTCTATGAGCTGGAAGCAGACGGAGCATCACTTCCCGGCGTCTGGATCGGCGTGAAAAAGCCTGATGATCGTCTGCAGCAGGTCCTCGACCGGCTCCAGAGGAAAGTGGATGCGGGCGAACTGCTCGCGGAACTGATCCATTTCTACCGAAGTCCGCATACCCAGCAGGACCTGATTGCGCTGCAGGATCAGGTGAGTGCGGCGGTAAAGAAATTGTATGAGGGAAGCGGCTCCTACGCAGTGTCCGTGGATACAATCTCGGGTGATATTTCTGTCACGCACGATTTCCTGAAACGAACCGATATCGACGCACTCAAGAAACAATTCCAGGAGAAGCCAATCCTGTTCCAGCAGGAAGGCAGCATGGCGCCTGAGCCCGGGCAGTCCGCCGTCATACTGCCGGATCATCCGGAAACGGAAACGCCGCAAGAAGAGGGCGGATTCGTTCTCGATACGGGAGATGGCGGGTTCCTGGTCGCAGGCGGTACCGAAGCCGCTGTCTCATATGCATTCGCGGAAGCTGACAGGCTGACGGCAGGGAGCCGTGTCACTGTCGATGCGACAGGTCCATTTGCGGAATCGTATCCGGCACAGGGACAGGCGAAATATGTAACCGTCCATCCGGATTATCGTCCAGCGGGTGCCGCGCTGTCCGAATCGCAGGTCTTCCGCATGGCGATCGAAGCGACGGATGAGCCGTTTTTGGTTGTCGAAACGGTCACCTATGATACAGAGAAGAAAACTTGGACAGTGAAGGAAGCAGAAGGGAACGAGCTGGTGTTCCAAGATCGGTAAGGGGGCTTCATTATAATCAGCTGATAATGAAAAAAATGAAAGGCAGCCTTCCCTGGGAAGACTGCCTCCTTAAGATTGTTCAGCCGGGCTGAACGGAACCGGCCGGTGATTCGGGATTATAATAGCGGTCCACCAAGTCGTAGATTGTGACGAGTTCGTAAAGGATGATCAGTTCCGGCGGAAACTTTGTCGGGTGGATATAGTTATGCTTCGTCAGTTCTTCATTGTCCTCCCAGAACAGATCGGTGATCGCTTTCAACTGGGCGTTATGGCGCTCTGCGTCATACTCAGCTGCATGCTGCAGATCATCCGCAAGTGCTGCAACAGCGTCCATGATGACAGCCCGCTCGGCTTCCGTCCATGCCAGCGACCGGATCGGGACCTGCAGAAGGTTGCCGAGATGGTAATCGAGGTTGTGCAGGTAGAGCAGCTGACGCTCCGCCAGCAGCAGCTCATCCTTATCGCCGCCGATGAGAGGATGCAGGCTGGATTCGTCACGCTGATACCGGAGAAGGACTTCCGTTTTGCGGATATCCTGTGTGAGCTGATGAATCGGGATCCCATCCGCCTTCCGGTCTGCAGCGGCATCAAAAAGCACCGTCCGGAAGGTGTGCTCGAGAATCGAACCGGCACGGGCCCCGATTGTCTGGATATTCTTCGCAATATCCTGCCGGTAATCCGGGCGGAAGACGATCATGTTGACGAGGGTCGATACGGTCAGGCCGACCGTCGTCGTGCCCAGACGGATGAAGAACGCAATCAGATAATTGCTGTGGATCACTTCCACCATGGCGACCGACGTCAGTGTCGCGACGAGCAATCCGGCATGCAGCTTCAATTTATAGCAGGTAAGAATGGTGAACACTGCAGCGAGTGTATAGGTGATCGGGGAATTACCGAACAGGGAGATGAAGAACACCGCATAGGCGGAGCCGATGGCGGATGCCGGAAACCGGACGATCCCTTTTTTGATGGAATCACTCACGGTTGGCTCGATCGTGACGATGGCTGTGATGACCGCGAATACAGGCGGCCACCCGAACCAGTCACAGATGACACCTGTCAGAAAGATGGCGATTCCGGTCTTGACGATCCGGCTGCCGTGGAAATGGATGCTCCGCATGAGTGACGTCCTCCTTAGAGGCTTAGTTTATCATAAAAAGGGAATCTGGAAAGGGACTCATGCATAGACGCGGACCGATGCAAAAATCCAATCCCCAGAAACCAGGAGGCATGCCGTATGACGACAGAGCAACTGGAAGAACAATTCGAGCAATATGAAATCGACTCCACGACTTTCACCGAGCTGCAGTCCCGCCAGAAGGAACTGATCGAAACCTCCCTCGAAGACGCGATGCCGCTCATCCAGTGGTACCATAAGAAAGGGCTCTACTTCACGCATCCGACGATCGAGCGGCACACGAGCCGCGGGCCCATCCTCGGATTCGACGAAGCGCGGTATGAACTCGTCGTCTATGATTCACATATCGGCTTCCTTCGTATCAACTTGCGGGAGAAGGAAGAGAAGCGGATGAAGCTGACCGATATCGTGGAAGACGGCTACTTTGAAACAGCCATGGAAGGGATCCTGTTCCTGCAGACGATGATGGGCCAGTACTTGGATGAAGTGAAGGAAATGAACGCAAGGCTGGAAGCGCAGCTGTCGAAGTATGACGCATAAGTAATGAGCAGACAGGCGGTTTTACCTGCAGGTGGGCATCCAGATACGACAGTCAGTTTCAGACTTTCCATGCAGGATGCCTCAGAAGCCTTTTCCGTGCGATTTTTGTATACTTTCGGCAGAGGTGAAAGCAGTATGAAGACAGATCATAGAATTTCCGGGGGCGTCAGCTGATGGCATTCGGAATAAATCGGAATGAACTGAAGACATGGAAGGCGGATGTGCAGGCGGGGAAGATCGCGTTTCTGACTCACTATTGGCTGGACGATCGGTTCCCGGGCTGTAAGACAGTGACGAAGGCCGGCTGTACGGATGTAAAAAAACTGATAGAGTGGGGCAGACGGTACGGCTTGAAACCGGAATGGATCGATTATAAAAAGGACTTTCCCCATTTCGATCTGTTCGGGGAGGTCGAAGTGCGGGCGCTGGAAGATGCAGGGCTGCTCGGACAGGCACGCCGATTCGGCTTGGTATGAGGTCCGTCCGTTCGGAGTTTTCTTGCAATTCAGCGGAGTATGTGATAGCATACAATTAACTAATTGGAACGGAGGTGGGAAGTATGGAACAAACAGCAGCGCTGACAGGTGTACAGGTGGATACGTCCATGTATTTTGCACGTGTCATTACGTTCGATTTTTTGGCCGACGGGATACGTCTGTCCATTTTTAGAAAACCAAAAAATCGAAGCGCAGCTGATTGACGCCATTCTTTTCACGAAGAGACGGTCTGTTATCAGGCGGTCTTTTTTGTTTGCCGAAAATCAGTGCGCTCCTCAGGAGGCACTTACTATGTATATGAAAGCAGAAGGAATCGCCAAATCACTTGGCGGCACAATAATTTTTGAAAACTTGACGATGGATGTGAACGCAGGCGAACACGTGGCACTTGTCGGCCGGAACGGCTGCGGGAAGACGACACTGCTTCGGCTGCTCGCAGGAGAGGACACGCCGGACAGCGGGCGGATCATCCGTGCGAAAGACAGCACGGTCGGCTTTCTGCATCAGATCCCATCGTATCCGGGGCAGACCGTAAAGGAGGTCATGCTGAAAGCCTTCAGTGGATTGCTTGCAGTGGAAAAACGGATGAAGGAACTGGAATCCCGGATGGCTGAAGAGGTGACGGACCGGATTCTCCGTCAGTACGGCGAATTGCAGGAATCCTTCATGGAGCAGGGCGGCTACGAGATGGAGTCGCGCCTGCTGAGCATCGCGAATGGATTGGGGATCACCCGATTTCTTGATCAGCCGTTCGACTCGCTGAGCGGCGGGGAGAAGACGAAAGTGATGCTCGGCCGGATCCTGCTGCAGCAGCCGGACATCCTGCTGCTCGACGAACCGACAAACCATCTGGATCTGTCCGCAATCGAGTGGCTCGAGCAGCACATGCAGCATTTTTCGGGGACGGTCATCCTCGTGTCCCACGACCGGGAATTCATGAACCGGGTTGTCGGAAAAGTGATCGAGCTGGAGGACGGCGAGTGCTGGGTGAGCCATGGCGATTACGATCAGTTCCTGCTGAACCGAGAAGCACGGCTTGCCCAGCAGTTTTCCGCGTACCAGGAGCAGCAGAAAAAAATAAAGAAAATCAAAGAAGCGATCCGCCGGCTGCGGCAGTGGGCGAACGAAGCCTCGCCGCCGAATCCGGACTTGTACCGAAAGGCCAAGTCGATGGAGAAGATGCTCACCCGGATGGAAGTCGTCCGGAAACCGAAGGCCGAAAAGGCGATGCGCCTTCACCTGGACGCCTCAGACCGGAGCGGGAAAGAGGTGATCTCCATGGAGGCACTCAGCCATTCATTCGACGAAGAATCGTACGTCCTCGCTGATTGCTCACTTGCGGTCCATTGGCAGGATCGTCTGGCGATTGTCGGCAACAATGGGTCCGGAAAGTCGACTCTCCTGAAACTGATGCTCGGTGAGCTGGCACCTTCGGAAGGCACCGTGCGGCTCGGTTCAAATGTGAAAGCCGGCTATCTCGCCCAGCAGTTCGGTACGGCCGAAGGGGACCAGCGGCTGATCGAAGCGTTCCGGGAAGATATTGCCATGACGGAAGCCGATGCCCGGCATGTACTTGCACAGTTCCTGTTCTATGGTCACGACGTCTACAAGAAGGTGAAGGACTTGAGCGGCGGGGAGAGGATGCGTCTGCGCCTTGCGCAACTCATGCAGGAAGATCTGAATCTGCTCATCCTCGACGAACCGACGAATCACTTGGATATCGAAAGCCGGGAAGTGCTCGAAGAGACGCTGGCGCAGTTCAGCGGTACGCTAGTTGCCGTCAGCCATGACCGATATTTCCTGCAGAAGCTGTTCACGACGGTCGCCTGGGTGGAGGCAGGGACAGTCACTGTGCACGCCGGCGATTATACATTTGCCCGGCGGAAACAGCTGGCGCTGAGGGGATAGTGAAAAAAGCCTGCGTCCGGAAAAAGTCCCGGTCCGCAGGCGTTTGTCATTTGAGAAGAAGGTTGACATGATCGGTCGTGTCTTTGTCGTTCAGGATGAACTGCATCTTGTAGCTACCAAGGTCATACGTATAGTTGACCTGCTTCGTCTTCGGCAGACTACGCTCTTCGTCAGGCTGGCCGAGCTGTTTGACAAGGTCCTCGCTAGTGATACCTCCGAGGTTCGTCTGACGCTCGACGTTCGTGCCGAGATAGCGGGCTTCGACCAGGACTCCGTTTTTATCGTATCGGAGATCATACGATGCACGTCCCATTGAACCGGTGTAACGGTCGAACGTATCCTGACGTTCCGGCTGACCGATTTCGTTGTAGACATCGGTCTGGGTCGTCTTACCGACGCAGAACGTATCGGTCAGCGCATAGACTTTGCCTTTTTTACCGTCTGCGACAAGATCGTTCAGTGTATCGATCGCCATCTGTTTCTGTTCATCTGCGACAGACGGATCGTCAGAACTGTCCTCGTTCTGATCCGATGCTTCTGAGCCGTTTCCGTCCGTTGAATCTGACGTGCCATGGCCTGAGAATGAGGACCCGTCACTGGCTGGCGTGTCGTCCTCTGAGGCAGCCGGATCATCCGATGTACTGCCGCTGTCCGATGATTCGCCGCGGTCGGCAGTCGTGTCTTCATCTCCCATGCTGTCCGTGCTGTCTGGGGAAGTATCCGGGTCTGCTGCAGGTTGTTCTGCTGCCGGGTTGTCGCCGTCCGCTGGTTCCCCGTTGTCCGGGCCGGAGCATGCGGCCAGTGTGCCTGTCAGCAGCACTGCTGCGAAAGTCAGTCGTCTGTTCATGAAGCAGGTCCCCTTTATTGTAATGGTCTGGTGTTTGTTTTCCCTTTAGAAGTTGAACTACACTGGTTTCTCTGTAAAAAATCCGGGACACCCAATAACTTGGGGTCCCGGATTTGCTGCCATATATAGGGCTTGACGGCCTTCGAGAGTGTTCCGCCGCTCACTTGCTTCCCGGCATCTTAGCGATTTCATCGGCCACGGCAAATGCAAGGTCATCATTTCCGAACAACTGCAGCACATCCAGCATCGTGTCGTTGTCGATGGGCAGTTCCTCCATCCCTTCGTCCGAATCGATCGCCTCCTGCAGCGCAGCGTTCCTGCGCTGATCCGGGTAGGCGGTCCGGTAGACGTGCTGCGGATCCAGGTTGTGGTTCACACACCACTGGACGAACAGGCGGATCATGAGCGTTTCATCCTCTTTGTATTTCTGGATGATCTGTTCGGTGCGTTCATTAGGTTTCATGAGCGAAACCTCCTTTGCACAGTTTCCTTCCAGTATAGCGGAAACGGGCATGGCCTGTCGCCGGGAAGGAGATATCGGACAGATGGAGCGGTGTATCGGACACATGGCAGGAAGTATCGGACATTTCGTACGGGGTATCGGACAGTTGGCGTGTGGTATCTGACACTTCACTGAATGTATCGGCATCCGGACACAATTCAAGATGCACACCGACTATTCGGGAGCCTGTCTGCATACAGTGGAGTACAAACTTATCGGGGATGTGGTTGCTGTTATTGAACGGGCGCTGCTGCTCATGGTGCTGCTGCGTGTGCTATCGGGAAGTATCGAGATCACGGCTGCGGCTTTGATGTACAAGTTCAATGATTTGGAGAAAGCGTTTTACATTAACAGTATGCTGGCGCTGGTCGGTCCGGTGATTCTTGTTACGACGACGGGGCTTGCGCTGAGCGGACTGACAGAAAAGATTTCGCTGACGCGGATCATCTGCCTGTTTGCCGGAGTCATCCTGATCGTCTACAGCCTGAAGGCGAAATGAGCCGCCTCCACTGCTTTCTCTACATAGGAATAGGACCCGGCAATCCGCCTGGGTCCTGTTTGTCATGCCTTGGCTTCCGCTGCAGGCTCCTCCTCTTCATCTGTCCGGACGAACTTCCAGACGACGAACAGCAGGATGGCACCAAGAATGCCGGCGGTGATATAGCCGGTGTTCAGCATGTTCTTCATGATGAGCGACATGACGGGCGGCCCGGCCGCGACGCCGATGAAGCGCGCAGAACTATAGAAGGACGAGACCGTTCCCCGCAGCGACTTGTCGATGTTGTGCGTGATCATGGCGTCAAGCGCCGGCAGCATGGCACCGATCGCGATACCGACCAGGCTTGTCACGATGAGCAGTAAAATCAGTTTTTTGCTGACGAATCCGACGAACACAACACTCACCGACATAAGGATGAGACAGGCGATGATCAGCCGTTTCATCGTTTTCAGGCTGCCTTTGATCCATTTGCCGGAAGCGAACGATGCGATGCACAGCAGCAGCAGCGGAATCGCCAGGACAAATCCCTTCTTGATGCCTTTGATGTCATGCACCTTCTCGAGGTTCTCAGACAGGAAAAACAGCATGCTGAACAGGATCAGCATGACGAGGACGCCGTTCAGGAAGACGGTATACAGCCAGCGGCCCTCCGCTTTGAACACCTTTTTCGTGCTGCGGAGGAATTCCTTGAACTTCACAGGTTCGTCTTTTTCCCTCGGCACTTTGACGCAGAAGAAGATCAGGACAAGCGATAGTAGGCTGAGTGCGGAAATGGAGAAGAACGGCAGGAACCATAGGAATGCTGCGAACACGGATCCGAGAATCGGACTCAGCACTTTGCCGAATGTATTGGATGTCTCGATGATGCCGAGACTCGAGCTGGTCTTCTCTTCGTCGTCCTGGTACAGATCGCCGACGAGCGGCAGGACGATCGGCATGGCGCCCGCTGCGCCTATCCCTTGGAGGATTCGTCCGATGATGATGACGGTGAACGGGCTATCCATTTTCCAAGAGGCGAATCCGGCGACCAGTCCGCCGATGAGAGCTAGGATCAGACTGGGCACAATGACCATCTTCCGCCCGAACCGGTCCGAGAGATACCCTGCAATCGGAATCAGAAAAATAGCAGCGACCGAATAGCTCGTGATGATCATGCTCGACTGGAATGAGGTGATCCCCACTTTGTCCTCCAGGATCGGCAGGACAGGGATGAGCATCGAATTCCCAAGCGTCATGACGAGCGGAATGGAAGCGAGACTGATGATGCACCAGACGCTTACCTCGTTAGTTGTTTTGTTCATGCCGCACCTCGATGTGTAATTTCTCTTGATGGAGGTATGGTTTCCTAACGATTGTAAATTATGCGCCGGGACGTCTTGGTTGTATGTATTCTGCAGAATTCAGCTGGAATTCCGTCATTCATCCCAGAAAAAGGGCACGGAACGCCTGGAATCCGAAGTAAAGACCAAAGCCGATCATAGAGAACGACGACACGATGGATACGTATACCAGCAGCTTGGAAGACAGCAGGCGGCGGGCACCGTTCGATAAAAACGACATGAGGAAATCGACGAGCATGATTCCGACAAGGATGGCGAAACTGTTCAGGATGATCTGCATGCCTGTCGAAATACCGGCCGTTTTCGCAAGCATGGAGCCGTAGATGCCGAGCCAGAATAGGATCGTCAGCGGATTGAGCAGTGACATGAAAAATCCGGCAATGATGGATTTCCGCAGGCGGGTCCGTTTGCCGACCTTGACGTCCAGGGCCGTCTTGCGCAGAGAAAACAGGTTTTCAGTGCCGGTATACAGCAGGACGAAGCAGCCGAACGACCATAGGATGATCTGCAGCAGCGGGGAATCGATGAATTTTCCGATGCCGAAATAGACCATCCCCATGTACAGGATATCCGTGGCCAGCGAACCGAGGCTGAAAAACCAGGCATGGAAAAATCCGTTCTTGATGCCCGTGTTGAGCAGCACGGTTTTCACCGGGCCGATCGGTGCGGCAAGTGAGACGCCGAGAAAGACATACAGCAGAATGGAATTCATCAGGGGGTTCCTCCGTAACTTGGGTGGTACTGCTGATTTTATTCATCAGCAGCGGAGGATAGGACTGGCACGCGGTGATTTCTTCGCAAAATTAAAAGACAGCCGGCAGAACCGGCTGTCTTCAAGCGTATTATTGCTGCATTTCCGATTGGACATAGTGGTACAGCAGCTGCAGCGTGCATCTCAGGGAGTCTTCGTGCGTGCGCTCGAACGCATGTGACGAATCGATGCCCGGTCCGATCAGGCCGTGGATGATATCATGGCCGGCTTTGATGGCGGCCGATGCATCCGAGCCATAATACGGATAGATGTCGAGCTGATACGGGATGTCATGCTGCTTCGCGAGCTGGGTGAGTGCCTGACGCAGGCCGAGGTGGTACGGGCCGCTCGCATCTTTGACGCAGATGGACACCGTGAACTCGTCGGTCGACTGCCCGTCGCCCATGGCGCCCATGTCGACCGCCAAGTACTCGACGGTTTCCGGCGGGATGTTCGAATTGCCGCCGTAGCCGATCTCCTCGTTGTTGGAAATGAGGAAGTGGGTCGTGTACGGCAGTTTAATCTTTTCATCACGGAGCTGCTCGATCAGCTGCAGCAGGATTGCGACACTCGCCTTGTCGTCAAGATGACGGGATTTGATGAATCCGTTATCACACAGTTCGACCCGCGGATCGAGTGAGACGAAATCGCCGACTTCGATGCCGAGTGTGCGGACGTCCTCTGCAGTTTTCGCGTGTGCATCGATGCGCACTTCCATATTGACCTGGTTGCGTTCCGCTGAGCCGGCATTCTTGTAGACGTGGACGGATGTCTGGTGCATCAGGATCGTGCCAGTGAATGTCTTGCCGGACGACGTGTGGATCGTGCAGTATTCGCCTTCGATCGAGTTGAAGTGGTAGCCGCCGATCAGGTCGAGACGAAGCCGGCCGTTGCTTTTCACTTCCTTTACCATCGCACCGAGTGTGTCGACGTGCGCCGTCAGCATCCGGTGCTGTGACGTGTCTTCGCCGGGCAGTGTCACGATAAGACCGCCTTTCCGGTTGCGCTGCATCTCGGCGCCGCTGTCGTTCAGATAGTCCTCGACGAATGAAATGACTTGGTCGGTGTAACCGGACGGACTCGGAATCGACACGAGCTGCCGGATCAGTTCCTTCGTTTTTGCAGTGTCAGGTGTATAGGTCATCATGAATTCCTCCTTGGATCTGTCTTCTCTCAGTCTATCGCGTTCACGGAATTCACACAACTTCGATTTGCGAAGTTTATGGATGGAGGGTGCACAGGGCGGGCGTGCAGGTTTTTGTGCAATCAAAGCAGCTTAATTGCACGAAGGAGCTTGGCGCGGGAGTCTTCGTGCAAATAAGGGTGTCTTAATTGCACGAAGGAGCTGGGCTCGGGAGTCTTCATGCAAAAAAGGGCAGTTTAATTGCACGAAGGAGCTGGGCGCAGGAGTCTTCGTGCAAATAAGGGCGTCTTAATTGCACGAAGGAGCTGGACGCGGGAGTCTTCGTGCAAAAAAGAGCGGTTTAATTGAGCGAAGGAGTCGGAAGCCCAGGTCATCATGAAATTAAACATGTACTAACAGACACTCGATCCAAAAATCTGCTGCACCATGAAAATAAGGACGTCTGACAAGACAGTCCGTCAGAATACAAGCAGCGAATCGCAGATAGATGCGCTCCAACTGCGACTCACCCGCGCAATCACGACATTACATATAGAACAGCCAGGCGACGACCGGGCCGAGCAGCGAGCCGAGGATCGCGGACAGCGTCATGGCGACGGAGCTGAGCGACGCTTCCTGTTCGCCGTATTCGATCGCCTTCGATGTACCGATCGCATGTGTCGCGGCGCCGAGGCCGATCCCCCGGCCGAGCGGCGAGTCGAGACCCAGTGCGCGCAGCAGCCAGCTGCTGATCAGGACGCCGGAGATGCCGGCGATGATGACGAAGACGGCGGCGAGCGCCGGAACACCGCCAACCTGCCCGGCGATCTGCATGGCAATCGGTGTCGTGATCGATTTGGGCAGGAGGGACAGGACGAGCTCCTTTGGGAAACCGGCGAGTTTCGCGAACAATACACCTGTCACCATGCCTGTCCCGCTGCCAGCGAGGACGCCGGCCGCAATCGGGAACCAGTGCCGTTTCAGCAGGCCGCGCTGCTTGTACAGCGGAACCGCCAAAGATACGACCGCCGGACCGAGCAGCTTGTCGATCCATTGGCCGCCGATCATATACGTTTCATATGGGATATCGAAAGCGGTCAGCACAATGATCAGGACTCCGGTCGTCGTGATGATCGGCACGAGGAACGGCTTATGGAATTTCACATACACGACATCCATGGCGAAATAGACAACCACCGTCAGCAGGACGAATCCAAGTGTGAGCGCGATCAGCTGCATTCCGATTCCCCCTTCCGCCGGGACGCAGCGATACTCGCAAAACTTGCCGCGGCCATCGTGCAGACCGTGCTGAGGATAGTCACCGGGATGAGCAGGCTGCCTCTGCCGGAGAAGAAATGACCGTAGTTCATGACAGCTATGGTTGCCGGGATGAAGAAGATCGGCAGCACGGACAGCAGCGTATGGGCGCCGGATTCTATCCAACGCAGTTTCAGAATGCCGGTCGACAGTCCGAGCAGGACGAGCAGCAGGCCGACGATACTGCCGGACAGCGGGAGATGCAGGAACTCCTGCAGCCAGCTGCCGAGCAGGTAAAACAGATAGAGGGCTGCAATCTGGAGCAGCCGGATGAATATGGACAATTGCAGAACCCTTTCCGGATAGAAACCGATTAAATTGAAGTACCCTTCATTATAAAAACAGCGGTGCCGCGAACGCAAAAGACATTTTATTCTGCAAAAGCATCTTGTTTGAAAGTCAGAGAAGGTCAGAGTATACTGTAGTTAAAGGTGAAAGATGGTCAGGCAAAATGGCTTCATCACCTTGCATCAAGGCTGCCGATCAAATGTGCGGTCTCTGACAATGTTCAAACCGCTTGAAAGTGATGAGCACTTCCCTTGAAAGTCAAAGAAGGTCAGAGTATAATTAAGTTAAAGGTCAAAGATAATCAAAGTCGATGGACAATACCTATATATTCAACACGACAGGAGGAACCATTATATGAAATGCCAGCAATGCGGACAAAACCAAGCCACTATGAGTCTCAGACTGCAAGTGAACCAGCAGGCGATGCAGATGAATCTTTGCCAGTCCTGCTTCCGGCAGCTGAAAGGGCAGATGGCTGCAGGCAGCATGCCGTCGTTCTCAGCGAATACCGGCGGCTTCTTCCAGGAAAATGGAGGCAAGCAGTCCTATACGCAAGTACGGGAGCCTGAACAGCAGCAGCCCGGACTGCTCGATGAACTCGCGCACAACTTATCGGATGATGCCCGGAACGGCAAGATCGACCCGGTCATCGGACGCGATCAGGAACTGAAGCGTGTCATCGAAACATTGAACCGGCGCAATAAGAACAACCCGGTCCTCATCGGGGAACCGGGCGTCGGGAAGACAGCGATCGCTGAAGGTCTTGCACGCAAGATCCATGAAGGCGACGTGCCGGCTAAACTATTGAACAAACAAGTATATGTGCTCGATGTTGCGTCACTCGTGAGCAACACCGGTATCCGCGGCCAGTTCGAGGAACGCATGAAGGAACTGATCGCCGAGCTGGAATCGCGTGATGACGTCCTGCTGTTCGTGGATGAAATCCACTTGCTCGTCGGAGCGGGCACAGCGGAAGGATCGAAAATGGATGCCGGCAACATCCTGAAACCGGCGCTCGCCCGCGGCACGATGCAGCTGATCGGTGCGACGACGCTGAAAGAGTACCGCCAGATCGAGAAGGACGCAGCACTGGAACGGCGCTTCCAGCCGATCATCGTCAAGGAACCGTCTGCGGAAGACACCGTGAAGATCCTCAACGGCATCAAAGACCGCTATGAAGGATTCCACGAAGTGAGCTATCCGGAAGATGCTGTCAAAGCATTCGTCACGTTATCCGAACGCTATATCCAAGACCGGTACTTGCCTGACAAAGCGATCGATCTGATGGACGAAGTCGGTGCCCGTCTGAATCTTGCCCATGAAGCGGGAGATGCGGACGCACTTCGGACACGTCTTGAGGAAACTGTTCGCCTGAAAGAGCAGGCTGCAGAACAGGAAGATTACGAAAAAGCGGCCGAGTTGCGCACGGAGGAAATGAGCCTGCGGCAGAAACTCGACGCAGCACAAGAGCAGGGCGGCACGAGTGCCACAGTTGTGACGGTCGCGGACATCGAACGGATCGTCGAAGAGAAGACCGGTATTCCGGTTACGAAACTGCAGGCAGCCGAGCAGGCGAAGATGAAAGGCCTTGCCGCAAACCTGAGCCGGCAGGTCATCGGTCAGGACGAAGCGGTCGATAAAATCGCGAAAGCCATCCGCCGCAGCCGCGCCGGATTGAAGTCGAAAGACCGTCCGATCGGCTCGTTCCTGTTCGTCGGACCGACCGGTGTCGGGAAAACGGAAATCACGAAAGTGCTGGCGGCCGAATTGTTCGGTACACGGGATGCCTTCATCCGCCTCGATATGAGTGAGTATATGGAGAAACACGCCGTGTCGAAACTGATCGGTTCGCCTCCTGGATACGTCGGTCATGAGGAAGCGGGTCAGCTGACGGAACAGATCCGCCGCAATCCGTACAGCATCGTCCTGTTGGATGAAATCGAGAAAGCCCATCCCGATGTGCAGAACATGTTCCTGCAGATCATGGAGGACGGCCGCCTGACCGATTCACACGGACGTACTGTCAGCTTCAAAGATACGGTCATCATCATGACGAGCAACGCAGGCACCGGTATAGCGAAGAAAGCAAGCGTCGGATTCAATAAGACTGAACATGAGTCGGTCGCGATGCTCGATATGCTTGGCGACTACTTCAAACCCGAGTTCCTGAACCGGTTCGATGCGATCGTTTCGTTCAGCGAACTGTCGGAAGAGAACCTGCTCGCAATCACCGACCTCATGCTCGCCGATCTGCAGGATGCAATCGAGGAGCACAGCATCGACATCACGATTACGGACGAAGCGAAACGTGCACTCGTCTCACTCGGCTATGACAAACGGTTCGGCGCACGTCCGCTCCGCCGTGTCATCCAGGATAAAATCGAAGACCCATTGACGGATCTTCTGCTGGAAGAAGACGACGTGGCAGCGGTGACAGTCGGTGTCGAGAACGAAGAGATCACTGTGACAAAAGCATAACACGAAGGAACGGCAAAAGGCCGGGGAGCAGCAGCCCCCGGCCTTTTCGCATGTCCGGATTCATTCGCGGGAGAACGTTTCAGGCTCTTTCAGCAGCAGGGATGTGACAGCGAATGCGCAGACGGCAAGCACTGCCACCAGGATGAAGACACTGTGCAGACTGTGCTGCAGGACCGGTCCGTTCAGCTGGTCCGTCAGCAGCAGGCCGGACACGGAAATCCCGATGACCTGACCGAGACTTTTCATCAGATTATGTGAACCCATTGCAGCACCGCGCAGATTCCAGCCGACCGACGACTGCACGGCGACCGTGAAGGCGGTGAACGTCAGACCGCAGCCGAAGCCGGTGATCGCTGTGACACACATGATGAGCGGCATCGGCGTCTGCTCAGTAAACAGTGTGAAGCCGGTGCAGGCGATGAAGATCACGCCGATCCCTGTCAGGGTGATGTGCGAGATCGGCCGTTTTTCCATCAGGCGGCCAGAAAGCATCGACGCGAGCGGCCAGGTGATCGACATCGGCAGCATTGTGACTCCGGATAATGTCGCGTTCAGGCCGGTCACCCCCTGCACCCACAGCGGGATATAGAATGTGACCGTCACGAGGATGAACCCGAGAAGGAAACCAGCGCTGTTCGAGATGGCGATGAACTTGTTCTTGAACAGCGACAGCGGCAGCATCGGTTCACGGCCTCTTTTCTGAATCCAGAGGAAGAGGGCGAACCCCGCGATTGCAGCCGCAAACAAGCCGATCATGACCGGGGATGCACTCCGTGTCTCCTTCAGGCGATTCAGCGCGAACAGGAACGATGTCATCGTGACGGCGAATGCCAGGATCCCGGCGTAATCGATGGTGCGTTTCTTCTTTTCGACCGACTCATGCAGCGAAGTCCACAGCAAGATGAGCGCCAGGATTCCGAACGGCAGATTCAGATAGAAGATCCAATGCCACGTGATCCGGTCGACGATGAATCCGCCGGCGAGCGGGCCGACAATGCCTGAAATTCCCCATACACTGCTCATGAGCCCCTGCATCCGTGCGCGCATTTTGAAGTCGAAGACGTCTCCGATGATCGTATACGGGATTGTCGACAGCGCACCGGCTCCGATGCCTTGGATGACACGGAACAAGATGAGCTGCTCCATCGAAGAGGAAAGCCCCGACAGTGCCGATCCGGACAGGAAGATGATTGTTCCGATCATGAACATCGGTTTCCTGCCGAACAGGTCGGCGAGCTTGCCGAACACCGGCGTCGCGATGACGAGTGCGAGCAGATAGACCGAAATGACCCATGTATACAGATGGCTGCCGCCCAGGTCTTCCACGATTGTCGGCATGGCCGTGCTGACGATCGTACCTTCGATCGCAGTGAGGAACGTTGCGATCAGCAGCGCCGCGACGACTGATTTCTGTTTTGTTTTCTTTTCCATAGGGTTCCTCCGGTTTTCGTATATCTACTTCCTGGATGGATGTGCAGGTAGACGACTAGAATGGTTGTTGCAAGTTTCTGAGCTCTTCAACGGATTCTATTATATACTAGCATCAGAGGCGCTGCATACAGACTATGCGGCTGCGCGTATCGAAATTGCATGGCCGGGAAGGGGGAGTCCAATTGAACGGACAGCCGGGCTGGAAAGTATATGGAATGACGATGGCAGGAGCGGCATGCTGGGGGCTGATCGGGCTGTTCATCGCCCCGCTGTATGAGCGTGGGTTCTCTCCGTGGGATGTCGCTGCCATCCGGGCAATCTTGAGCTTTCTGTTTTTATTCGTTTTCATGATTATTTTTTCCCGGAATCAGCTGAGGACCCGCTTGAAGGATCAGCTCCTTTTCGCATGTGCCGGGGTGTTCAGTCTGGCGCTGTTCAATTACTTCTATTTCGAAGTGTTCTCGCAATCCAGCCTGTCCCTGGCGGTGACGCTGCTGTACACGGGGCCGCTGTTCGTGACGGTGCTGTCGCGGATCTTCTTCAACGAACCGCTGACGCTCCGGAAAGGGCTTGCGCTTGCGGCTGCTATCGTCGGATGTGCATTCGTCGTCGGCCTGCTGCCCTCGGGGACCCTCGGCATCTCGGGGAGCACGCTGCTGCTCGGCATCCTGTCCGGATTCTGCTATGCGCTGTACAGCATCTTCACGAAGCCTGTGACAAAGCGTTATTCCGCACTGACCGTGACAACGTACACATTCTTCTACATGAGTGTGTTCATGCTGCTGACGAGCCGGCTGTTCAGCCGTCCGGACCGGTTCCTGCACAGTGACGTCTGGATATCGGCTATCCTGCTCGCCCTCGTTTCGACAGCTGCCGCCTATGTCCTGTACACGGGCGGGCTGAAGCATCTGGAAGCAGGGAAAGCGGCAATCCTCGCGACGATCGAGCCGATTGTCGCCGTGCTGGTGGGCGTCCTCTTCCTCGGTGACCGGCTGACTCTCTGGCAGGCGGGCGGTATTGCACTCATTTTGTATTCGGCTGTACTCGTGGCAGGGCGTCTGAGGAAACGGAAAGCGACTACGGTAGATGAAAAAGTAATATTATGACCGAATAATTCTAAGATTGCCGGTTGTGTCGGATCCCTGATGAATTAATTTCAAGTAACGGGTTGACAAGTTTTAACGTACACTCTATAATCCAGTATCAACACGTCACATCGAATAGCATGGCCAGGAGAAGGACATGGATCCCGCCTGCAATCCGCTGCCAGAGAACAGGACCATCGGCTGGAAGTCCTGTAGCGGAACGGCTGGATCTACCACCTTTGAGCTGACAGGAGGAACTGCCCGCGGGCATGCAATCCTGTCCGGGAGACCGTTATCAGAAGAAGCGCATGCCGATTTCGGTGTGCGGAACATTGGGTGGCACCACGACCGCATTCGTCCCTTTTTTGGGGGACGGATGCGGTTTTTTTAGTTGAATACATGAACAGCTCGGAACAGGACATGATCCCGGACCGGAACCTTCGACAGAGAACAGGGCCATCGGCTGAAAGCCCTGGAAGGACCGGACGGCATTACCGCCTGGAAGCTGGCAGGGGGGCCCGTGCCGCGGCATGAAACCCTGTCCGGGAGACCGTTATCGCAATGAAGTGCAGACGCACGTGTTTTCGGCGTCTGCGAAAATCAGGGTGGCACCACGACCGCATTCGTCCCTTTTCAGGGGACGGGTGCGGTTTTTTCATTCCAAAAAAATCAGGAGGCGATTTGTTATGTCGAATCAGCAGGCAGCAGAAAAGAAGAATCACCGTCAGCTCAGTCAGGAATTGGACTTTGTCATGTCATCGGAGGAGGCGCCGGGCATGCCGTTCTATCTGCCGAACGGCATGATTGTCCGGAATGCGCTCGAGTCGTATTGGCGGGACGCGCATCGGAAAGCAGGTTATGAGGAGATCAGGACACCGGTCATGATGAAACAGGAGATGTGGGAGACTTCGGGGCACTGGGACCATTACCACGACAACATGTATTTCTCGGAAGTGGACGGCCAGAACTATGCGCTGAAGCCGATGAACTGTCCCGGTGCCATGCTCATCTTCAACCATAAGCGCCGGAGCTACCGGGAACTGCCGGTCCGCTATGCGGAACTTGGGCTCGTGCACCGGCATGAATTGTCGGGTTCGCTGAACGGACTTCTGCGGGAGCGGGCGTTCACGCAGGATGATGCCCATCTGTTCGTCCGTGAGGACCAGATTGTATCCGAAATCAGCGGAGTGCTCGATCTGATCGATGACATGTACAGCAAGTTCGGATTTTCGTACGAGGTTGAACTGTCGACGCGTCCTGAGGAATTCATGGGAGATCCGGCGTTTTGGGACCGGGCGGAAGACTCGTTGAAAGATGTACTCGGACAGCGGGGGATGGCGTACACACTGAACGAAGGGGACGGCGCGTTCTATGGGCCGAAGATCGATTTCCATATCCTCGACTCCCTCGGCCGCAGCTGGCAGTGCGGCACAGTCCAGCTCGATTTCCAGATGCCGGGCAAGTTCGGCTGCGAGTATATTGGCGAGGATAACGCACCCCACCGGCCGATCATCATCCACCGGGCGATCTTCGGCTCGATCGAACGGTTCCTCGCAATCCTGCTGGAGCATTATGAAGGGGCGTTCCCGTTCTGGATGGCGCCGGAACAGATCCGGATCCTGCCGATTGCAGCGCCTCATTTGGAATACGCGTATGAGCTGAAACGCCGGCTGGTCGAACAGGGATACCGGGCAGATGTCGATGACCGGGACGAGAAATTCGGCTACAAAGTGCGGGAAGCGGCGAAGGGGAAGGTGCCGTTCTCGTTTGTGGTCGGGGACAGGGAAGTGGAAGAAGGGAAAGTGGCGGTCCGTAAACGGCATGAAGGCGATCTCGGGCAGATGCCGTGGGAGGCTGCGCTCGGTCTGCTGGAGGAAGTGTCGGCACAATGAAAAACCAGGCGGAAGAAACGGTGTCTTCCTGCCTGGTCGAATGGATCCTATGATGATTTGACGCTGTCTTTTGCACCGATCTTATCGAACATGAAGGAGTAGAGTGCAGCCGATTCCTTGAGCTGGTTCAGCCGTCCGGATTCCCCGAAGTGGCCGGCGCCCATGTTGGTCTTCATGACGAGAGTGTTGCTGTCGGTTTTCAGATCTCGGAGGCGCGCCACCCACTTGGCCGGTTCGAAATAGCCGACCCGCGGATCGTTCAGCCCGGTCGTGATGTACAGGTGCGGATAGTCTTTCGCTTCCACGTTGTCATACGGGCTGTAGGATTTCATGTAGAAATAGCTGTCCGGTTCGCGCGGGTCGCCCCATTCATCCCATTCGAGGGTCGTCAAGGGGATGGAGGTATCGAGCATGGTCGTGACCACATCGACGAACGGCACTTCCGGAACGATCACTTTGAAGCGGTCGCCGGCCATATTGGCAACGGCACCCGCGAGCAGTCCGCCGGCGCTGCCGCCGCGCGCAGCGAGCTGGTCACGCGTCGAAATCCCTTCATTGAGCAGGTAGTCCGCCGCTGCGATGAAATCCGTGAACGTGTTGCGTTTGTGCTGCATCTTTCCGTTCTCATACCAGTTGCGGCCCATTTCCGATCCGCCGCGCACTTGCGCAACAGCGAAGACAAGACCTATCTCGAGTGCCGGCAGCCGGTACGGGCTGAAGTGCGGATCGCTGTTCGACCCGTAGGAGCCGTATGCATACAGGAGTGTCGGTGCGGGACCATCCGCAAGTGCGTCCTTCTGATGTACAAGGAGCACCGGAATCTTCTCGCCGTCTTCAGCTGTCGCGAACAACTGCTTCTGCACGAACTTGGAAGGATCGTAGCTGCCGCTCACAGGTGCGACTTGGATCACAGTCTTTTCCAAACTCTCCGGATCAATTGCGTACGTCGTTTCCGGTGTCAGGAACGACTCATAGCTCAGCAGGATTTCGTTCGCATCCCGGCTCTGACCGCCGAGAATGCCGACCGTGTAGATGGGCTCATCCCAAGTGAGCGGAGCAAGCTCGCCGTCTTTGACGGACCAGAGCTGCGTCAGGCCGTGCTCACGCCCTGCAACGAGCAGTACATCCTTGAACGGGTAGACCGCCTGCAGGAATTTGTGCTCATCATACGGCACGACGTTCTCCCGGCTGTCCGGATTGTCGATCGGCGCCCGGAGGAGCTGGAAGTTCTGTGCATTTTCATTCGTCATGATCAGCAGGTCACCGTCTGCATCTTCGACATCGTACTCGATGCCTTCACGGCGTCTGTCGACAAGGTTCGGTTCTGCGAGCGGTTCGTCGGCATCGATGAGGCGGATTTCACTCGTCGTCTTCGAGCCGGAATAAACGGTGATGAACCGCTTGCTCAGCGTCTTGCTGATATAGAGTGAGAACGTGTCGTCGGTCTCTTCATAGAGGAGTTTATCGTCCCCTGTGCTGCCAAGCTCGTGCCGCCACAGTTTCGACGGGCGCTGCTGTTCGTCGACCGTCGTGTAGAACAGGTAGTTGCCGGACCGATCCCATTCGAGGCTGCCGTAGATGAACACATCCGGAATGCGGTCCGCCAGCAATTCACCGGTCTCCAGGTTTTTCACGAATACCGTATACCGGTCGGTGCCGTCGCGGTTCTCGAGGTAGGCCAGCAGTTTCTGATCCTCTGTGAGACGCTGAGCGGTGACACTCAGATAATCACTCCCTGCGGCGAGTTCGTTTAGGTCGAGCGTAATCTCCTCGTCCGTGCTGTCGAGCTGACTGCGCATCGCTGCCTGCTTGCGCGCATAGACCGGATACTGCTTATCTTTGTCCTGCCGCGAGTAGTAGAAATACGGACCGCGCTGTACCGGGACATCGACTTCCGTCTCAGGCACCCGGTCCACCATCGCCTGGTAGATCTCCTCGGTTTGCTGCTCGAGCGGTTTCATAACCTCGTCATAATACCGGTTTTCTGCTTCGAGATACTCGATGACTTCAGGATTCTCTTTTTCCTTCAGCCAGTAATAATCATCCTCGCGCACATCGCCATGCAGCTCATGCGGATGCGGGATACGTTTTGCAATTGGTGGTTTCATCATCTGTCAAACTCCTTCCTCACTTTGAAGCTACCTTACTACTTTCGATGAAAGTCTGAAAAGTCCTTTATTTGATATTGTGGGGAAGTTGGAGGCTATTTTTTGCATGAAAGGTGGTTGGTGGGATGACTTCGTGTGCGGAAGGCGCGCTTAATTGCGTGAAGCCTGGGCAAGTCGGTGCCTTCAGTTAGATAAGATGGTTTTAATTGCGTGAAGCCCCGGAAAGTGGGTGCCTTCAGGAAGATAAGGCGGTCTTAATTGCCTGAAGCCCGGGAAAGTGGGTGCCTTCAGGAAGATAAGGCGGTCTTAATTGCCTGAAGCCCGGGGAAGTGGGTGCCTTCAGGAAGATAAGACGGTCTTAATTGCGTGAAGCCCCGGAAAGTGGGTGCCTTCAGGAAGATAAGGAGCTCTTAATTGCATGAAGCTCGGGGAAGTCAGTGCCTTCAGGAAGATAAGGAGCTCTTAATTGCCTGAAGCCCGGGAAAGTGGGTGCCTTCAGGAAGATAAGGCGGTCTTAATTGCGTGAAGGCCGGTTAAATCGGTGCCTTCAGGAAGATAAGGCGGTCTTAATTGCGTGAAGGCCGGTTAAATCGGTGCCTTCAGGAAGATAAGGAGCTCTTAATTGCATGAAGCCTGGTGAAATGGCTGCCTTCAGGCAGATAAGAGGCTCTTAATTGCTTGAAGGCCGGTTAAATCGTTGGCTTCAGGAAGATAAGGTGGTCTTAATTGCACGAAGACCAGAGAAATGGCTGACTTCAGACAGATAAGATGCGCTTAATTGCGTGAAGCGCGGTGACTCAGTTGGCTTCAGGAAGATAAGATGCTTTTAATTGTACGAAGCTCGGGGAAATCGGTGTCATCCAGAAGAAAAGGCATACTTAATTGGCTGAAGGCCGGTTAAATCGGTGTTTTCAAGAAGATAAGGAGTTCTTACAGGCGTAAATGACTTCGTGCAGGTGGTGTGCCTGGCAAACTACTTTTTTACGGATGAACATTTAAAAGAAAAATAGACAAGTACAGGAAATAGTCTACAATGAAGAAAGACGACAGGAGGGGTCTTTATGCGGGAATTTCTGCTTGCTTTCGATGGTTTGGAAAAACAGCCGATTGTTTACGTCATTATATTTTTAGTACTTCTTAGCTTTATTTATCAAGCGAAACGGCCTGCAATCCGAGGGGCATTCGGTGAATGGCTGGTAAACCGGCGCCTCAGGAAGCTTGGGGATGAATACCATATTTTCTCGGATCTCTACATACCGGACGATAATGGCGGTTATACCCAGGTTGACCACCTGATCGTATCGGTTTATGGGATCGTTGTGCTGGAAACAAAAAACTACAGCGGGTGGATATTCGGGTCAGAAACGCAAAAGTATTGGACACAGGTTATCTACAAAAACAAAAATCGGTTTTACAATCCGATCCGTCAAAACTACGGACATATACAGTCATTAAAACATCATTTGAACAAAGTGAATCTGCCGGCAGAGTCGGTCATTGTATTTACAGGTGACGCTGTTCTAAAAATGGAGCAGCCATTTGAGACATCAGAAGTTCTGACTCTTGGCGCACTGAGGAAGTACCTATTGAAAGAACGGCCAAGACTGCTTGCGGAGGATGAGGTCGGGAATATATGCAGGAATTTAAAGTCTCTTGCGTCCCTGGATGCAGCTGAACGGAAGCGTGTGAAAAAGCTGCATTTGCGTGGAGTGAAGCAGAAACAGAAGGAAAGCGTGCTTTCAAAAAGAAAAGTAGGCGAGACCGTGATTCCTGTTGTAGAAGAAAGTCCAGAAGCTCTTTCCCAGGACAGCTGTCCGCGCTGCAATCACCCGCTTATTCTCAGGAAGGGGAAATATGGTGATTTTATTGGCTGCAGTGCATTCCCAAAATGTCGCTATACAATGAATAAACAAGCATAGAAAAACCCGCTTCCATCGCGTATGGAAGCGGGTTTTATTCAGAAGAAATAGAGGCCAAGGCTGACGACAATCCCGCTCAGCACGAGGACGAAGACGCAGTAGCCCATGATGTCCTTGGCGCGCAGGCCGGCAATTGCGAGGGCGGGCAGTGCCCAGAACGGCTGGATCATGTTGGTCCAGGCGTCTCCCCAGGCGACGGCTATTGCGGTCTTCGAATAGCTGACGCCGAGTGATTGGGCCGCGTCCAGCATGATCGGTGCCTGGACTGCCCACTGGCCGCCGCCGGATGGGACGAAGAAATTGACGATGCCCGCTGCATAGAATGTGAAGAGCGGGAACGTCGCGGCGGTGGAAATGTTGACGAATCCCTGGGAGATCACGCCGGCGAGCCCCGAATCGACCATCATGCCCATGATTCCGGCATAGAACGGGAACTGGATGATGATGCCGCCGGCTGTTTTGACCGCATTGGCGACCGCAGCGAGGAACTGCCGCGGCGTCCCGTGGAAGATGATTCCAAGTATGAAGAAAATCAGGTTGACGATGTTCAGATTGAGATCGAACCCGCTGACCGCGAAGTGATGCACGAGATATACGACACCGAGCAGACCGATGAGCATCGACAGGATCCAGCTGTCTTCCAGACGCGAAGCGGGCGTCCGTTCAGCAGGCGGTTCCGCAATGATCTCATCCTCCAGAAGAGCCGGGTCCACAGAAACAGTATCTTCTTTTTTCGGCATCATGAAGCGGTTCAGGATCGGCAGTGTAAGGAAGATCACACCCACGATGATCAGGTTGTACGTCGAGAAAATCGTTTCGGATGTCGGCACAATGCCCATCAGATCCTCATACGGATGATCTTTCGTCGCGATGGACAGCGGGATGGAACCGCCGAGCCCGCCATGCCAGACGATGAAGCCTGAATAGGCGCTCGCGATGAGAAGCCGGTAGTCGACCGTCGTCACTTTCTTCGCGATTTCCTTAGCGAACAAGGCGCCGATCACCAGGCCGAAGCCCCAGTTGATCCAGCAGGCGATCAGTGAAACGACCGTGACCAGGATGATTGAGGATCCTGGCGATTTCGCGAGCCCCGCCAGATTGCTCAGCCCTTTTTTGAACATTTGATTGCCCGAAGCAAGGGGGACTTGGTGTCTTCGTGAAGATAAGGCGGTCTTAATTGCGCGAAGCGGGGGAACACGGTGTCTTCGTGAAGATAAGGCGGTCTTAATTGCGTGAAGCTCAGGGAAGTCGATGCCTTCAGGAAGATAAGACGGTCTTAATTGCGTGAAGCCCGGGGACGTGGGTGCCTTCAGGAAGATAAGACGGTCTTAATTGCGTGAAGCCCAGGGAAGTGGGTGCCTTCAGGAAGATAAGGCGATCTTAATTGCCTGAAGCCGGGGGAAATCGGTGTCTTCAGGAATATAAGGCGGTCTAAACTGCCTGAAGCCGGGGGAAATCGGTGCCTTCAGGAAGATAAGGTCCCCTTAATTGCTAGATGTCCCGGCCATATTGGCCGCCAATCTGCTACACTGATAGAAACCTATCAAAACGCTGAAGAAGGTGATTCAATGATCAAACTGCGCGGCCATCACATTCTCTGCCTGCTCGGCTACCGGGGGATGGGGTACTCGCCGGAATATGTGGCCAATATGACAGCTGTCCATACTACGTTGCGGACAAAACCGGACACGCTCATCCAGGTGATCAAGGGACCGGATCACCTGTGCGCGAAATTTCCTGATGACCAGCCGTATCACTGCGAGGACAAGGGGATTTATTCCCGTGATCAGGATATTGTGAAACGGCTCGGGCTTACACCGAGCGATGTGCTGCCGTGGCGCGAAGTGGAGCGGCGGGTGCGGCTCCAGATCCGGCCATCCGACATTGCTGTCATCTGTGAGACGTGTTCCTGGCGCGGGTATGGCGTCTGTGAACAGGGCGTCGAACGAATTGTCGAGGCGAAGGGACTATTCGACGTGCCGGGTTCATCGGCAGACCGCTGATCCTCCACCCGGCCAATCGGCAGCAGTCCCCGGCTGGATATGCCGGCGGCTGCGGTCAGACACCTTCCTATACAAACAAGAAAGACAGGCTCCTTTAGCGGATGCCTGCCTTTTTGCCGTATTGGCCAACTGGTTTTGTCCGCAGCCATAGTAGCCAGATTCACACCCCGCATGGTCTACAGGACAGGCAAGTACGAGTCATAGACGGGATGTGCATAATAAGGGGGCCGGATTCCGATCTGCGGGACTTCCACTTGTAAAAAACCGGGGCCGTACACGATTACGGATTTCTCCTCGGAATACGGGATGAGCAGACAGCGCACTTTGCGCGAAACGAAGTAGTCCATGGCGGCAGCCACCTCCTGTCATGTGTCCGTATACTGTATTCCCGACCTGTTCGTTGTGTGATGTCTAACCAATCGTTCCCGCGCATACGATAGCCTGATTCCAGGCAGACCAGAAAGGACGATGACGTTATGACACACGGGGAGTCTGAACGTAAGGCGTATCCGCTTCAGAAGAATTACGGGAAGATCACGAAATACGAAGAAGTGGCGGTCACGGTCCCGGAACAGCGGCAGTACCGCCAGCCCGGGCGGGAAGATCTCATGGTGCCGAGGCCGATCATCGAGAATCCGAACTGCACGGGCAGCGGGAAACTAATCGGCAAAACAGCGCTCATCACTGGCGGGGACAGCGGGATGGGTGCCGCGGCAGCCATCTCATTCGCAAAGGAAGGGGCGGACGTTGCGATCGCCTATCTGGATGAACATCAGGACGCCGGACGCACCAGGGACCGTATTGAACAGCTCGGACAGCGCTGTCTCCTGCTGCCGGGGGATCTGCGGGATAAGGAACAATGCCGCCGCATTGTCGACCAGACCATTGAAACATTCGGCGCGCTCGATATACTCTGCAATCATGTCGGTATCCAGTTCCAACAGACGGACCTGACCGATATCAGCGACGAGCAGTTCGATGAAACGTTCAAAGTCAACGTCTATTCGCACTTTTATACGACACGCGCGGCACTGCCGCATCTTCAGGCCGGCAGTTCCATCATCAATACTGCGTCTGTCGTCGCCTTTGAAGGCCATGAAGAACTGATGGACTACACGGCGACGAAAGGGGCGATCGTCGGAATGACACGGGCGCTTGCCAGGAACGTCATCAAAAAGGGGATCCGTGTCAATGCGATCGCCCCCGGCCGCATCTGGACGCCGCTCATCCCGTCGAGTTTTTCGGCGGACCAGGTCGTGCTCGCAGGAAATCCCATGGATCGGCAGGCACAGCCGTTCGAAGTCGCTCCGACCTTCGTCTATCTGGCGTCCGATGATTCCCGGTTCGTCACCGGGCAGGTGCTCCATGTCAACGGCGGCCAAGTGTTTGCCTGACAGAACAAGTTGAACGGAAAAACCGCATGGCCTATCAAACGAACAGACTGCCGGCGCTCCCTCCTTTTCCCTCGTTCCAGAGAGGACAGTGGGTTTTTTGTTGTCCCAATCAGTATTCCACAGCGTACTTGAAAACGGCAGACGTGGAATCCGGCCGAATACCATTACTATTACGGACTGCCTCCTCATACATTGGCTGAAGAACCGGTGATTCATGACTACCAGTAAAAGGAAGGTGGCTGTATGAGGTACGCATCTATCCGGGTGGGACAGATCCCCCCGTATCTATTTGCGGAGATCAATCAGAAAAAAGCGGCGCTGCTCAATAAAGGAGTCGACGTCATCGATTTGGGGATCGGCGACCCGGATCTGCCGACACCGCCGCACATTGTCGGCAGGCTCGCGGACGAACTGCTCAAGCCGGCGAATCTCAAGTATCCGAGTTTCATAGGCTGCCTGGAATTCCGCCAGGCCGTCGCTGATTTCTACAAGCGTCAGTTCGGTGTTGATCTGGACCCCGAAACTGAGGTGCTGGCGCTGATCGGCTCCAAAGAAGGGATCGCCCACCTGGTGCCGGCCCTGATCGACCCGGGCGATACGGTCCTGATTCCCGATCCGAGCTATCCCGTCTACAGGATGGCGACGCTGCTTGCAAACGGCACGCCGTATCCGATGCCGCTGCTGCAGGAAAATAACTTCGAGCCGGATTTCGAGGTGATTCCGCCTGAAGTGCTCAGCGAGGCCAAGCTCATGTTCTTGAACTATCCCGGCAACCCGACCGCCGCTACCGTGGAACCGGATTTTTTTGACAGAGCAGTTGCATTCGCGAAGACGCATCAGATCCCGATCGCGCATGACTCCGCCTACAACATGGTGACATTCGGAGACTACCGGGCACCGAGCATCCTGCAGGCAGCAGACGCCAAGGAAGTTGCGGTGGAATTCGGCTCGTTCTCCAAAACGTACAATATGACCGGGATGCGCATCGGGTATGCCGTCGGAAACAAAAAGATCCTCCGTGCGCTGAGAGTCCTGAAAAGCAACACGGATACAGGACAGTTCACACCGATCCAACTAGCGGCCGCGTTCGCATTGAACAGCGACCAGAGCTGTATCGCCGCCCATAACCGGATCTACGAAGAGCGGATGGCCGCCGTCCTCGAAGGCCTTGCCGCGATCGGAATCAAAGCCGACAAGCCGCGCGGCAGCTTTTTCATCTGGGCCCGTGTGCCGGAAGGCTTCACGTCGGCTGGATTCGTCACGTCCGTTTTGGAGAAAACCGGTGTCATCGTAACACCGGGCAGCGCATTCGGTGAGTCCGG
The DNA here is from genome assembly GCF_030406775.1 of Sporosarcina trichiuri. Lineage (NCBI taxonomy): Bacteria > Bacillati > Bacillota > Bacilli > Caryophanales > Caryophanaceae > Sporosarcina > Sporosarcina trichiuri. The sequence goes on from NZ_CP129119.1 coordinate 705,742, forward strand.
CGAAGGATATTTCCGGATTTCGCTGTCCGTCCCGACCGAGCGGCTGCTGGATGCGATCGAGCGGATAAAAGAACACATCCGGCTGTGACGGCGACCGCCGTCCCGGCCGTTTCCCGCTGACCGATACCCCGATCGGCTGGCGAAGGGCCAAACGGACAGTGCGGCAGAAAAGAGATTGCGGAAGGATCCATCGTCGCATGTTCCGGAAACCATCAGCATACAATCGACTGTCAGGCAAACGTTCCTCCATTCTAGAAATGGACGAGCAATTTGTCGTGCGAAGTATTTGTAATAAAAACAGGGAGGTCATACTTATGAAAAAAACCATGCTCATTTCAATCATGTTTCTCGCTCTCGTACTAGTCCTGGCAGGCTGCGGCAATAAAAACAAAACGGGCGGAACGGATACGAAAAACGAAGAGGCACCTCAGGCGGGTGCGAATGTGGCGGATCGCGTGCAGGAGTCCAAAGTAATGCGGGTCGCCTTTGAAGGAACGTATCCGCCATTCAATTACATGGATGAGAAAAACGAATTCCAAGGATTCGACGTCGACATCTCCATGGAAATCGCGAAGCGTCTCGGCGTGAAGCCGGAGTTCATCGCAACAAAATGGGACGGCCTGATCGGCGGCCTGAAAGCGGACAAATTCGACATCATCATCGGCCAGATGACTGTGACGGAGGAACGGAAAAAAAGCGTTGACTTTACGGACCCGTACGTTGTGACCGGCTCCGTACTGATCACCCGGGAAGACACGAACGATATTACCGAACTTGCGGACATCAAAGGGAAGAAAGTCGGCGTCGGCGGAGGGACGACATTCGAGGAAGTGGCGAACAGTGTGGACGGTGCGGATGTCAAACTGTATAAGGCGGTAAGCGATTACATCCAGGATCTGACGAACAAACGGCTGGATGTCATCATCAACGACCAGCTGCTCATGAATTACAACATCAAGGAAAACAATCTTCCGATCAAGATCACAAGTGACATCCTGAACAAAGACAGCATCGGGATGGCCGTCAACAAAGGGAACGAAGAGTTTGTGAAAAACGTGAATGCTGCGCTGACAGAGATGAAAGAAGACGGAACCTATAAAGAAATCTACAAGAAATGGTTCGGTGCGGATCCGTCCGAATTCTGACAGCCGGAAAAAGCGGCGTGACTGCAGCAGTGTGCCGCTCCGGTGTTGAACAAATCCTGGAACGATGAAGGGGGAGAATTATATGCATGCAGTGGTATTAGGCACCGGTAGGATCGGGACGACAGTCGTCAGGGAACTCGCGAAATTCAGTGCCATCACAACCGTGACAGCGGTGGATGGCAGTCAGCACATGGTCGACCGGTGTTTGGAAAAAGCGGACAATCCCAAGGTCATCGGTCGGACGGCATCTCTGTCATCGGTCGGCGATCTGGTCGACATCCTGGAAGATGCGGATGTAGCGGTCGGCTGCCTCCCGCATTCACTCAGCCTGACTGCCGTACGAGCCGCAATCGCGTCTCGCTGCCATCTGGTGGACCTGGTCGGTTCGCTGTTCCAAGAAAAGCTGGAGCTGGACAGCGAGGCGCGGGAAGCCGGCGTTACGATCGTCCCCGGCTGCGGGGTGGCGCCGGGCATCACGAACTTCCTGGCGGCTCAGGGTATCGAACTGCTTGACAGCGCAGATCATGCAGTCATGATCTGCGGAGGGATCCCGAGAATGCCGCTTCCCCCGCTATGGTACCAGGTCGTCTTCCGTCTCGAGAGCGTACTCGGACTCTACACAAAACCGGCAGCGGCGATCCGGAATGACCGAATCGTCGAATTCCCCGCCCTGTCGGAACTTGAGTCCATAACATTCCCTTACCCCGTCGGCGCCTGTGAAGCGGTTATCACGGATGCTCACAGCACGGCCTATACACTGCTTGGGAAAGTGAAGAATCTGACGGAAAAGACCGTCCGCTATCCGGGGCACTGGTCGAAGATGAAAGTGCTGGCTGAGCTCGGGTTCCTGGAAGACCGGCCGATCGAAGTGGAAGGAATACAGACCACTCCGCGGAAAGTCTCCGAGCAGATTTTGGCCCCCCAGATGGTCGGTGAGTCGAACGAAGATGTCACAGTCGTCCGGGTGGAAGTGTTTGGGATGAAAGACGGCCGGCAGACCACCCACAAATGGGAGCTGGTCGATAATTATGACCACCAGCGCGGCATCACTTCGATGGCGAAAACGACAGCACTTCCGGCGGTCATTGCCGCGAAGTGGCTCGCGGAAAACAGGATTCCGGAAAAAGGGGTCATGCCGATCGAGTCGATCGCCGTAAGGGACCGATTCGACCCGTTCCTGGATGAATTGAAGAACCTAGGCATCACAATCGATTATCAGCAATCCGTCTAAGCAGACAGGCAGTCAGCGGTAAAGACGGACACCTCCGGCTGCTTTGTCAATGAAACCGGAAAGGAGTGGAACGATGGACGCCATGATCGTAATAGATTCACTGCCTTCACTGCTGAAAGCGACTGGGATGACACTGTTCTTGAGCTGTATTTCGGTACTTATCGCCCTCGTCATCGGCTTTCTGACAGCACTGCTCCGGATTGTCAAGGTGAAGGTGCTTTACCAGGCCGCCAGCGTGTATATATCGGTCATCCGGGGAACTCCCCTTCTCGTCCAGATCTTCGTCATCTATTATGGACTTCCGCAGATCGGCATATCCATGGATCCGATAACGTCCGGGATCCTAGCACTCAGCCTGAATGCAGGTGCGTATCTGTCCGAGTCATTCCGGGCTTCGATCCTCGCGGTGGACAGAGGGCAGATGGAAGCGGCGATTTCCATGGGGATGACCTACGCCCAGGCGATGCGGCGCATCATATTGCCACAGAGTCTCAGGATTGCCATCCCGACGCTGTCCAACTCGTTCATCGTCCTCATCAAGGATACATCGCTCGTCTCCGTCATCACTGTGACGGAACTGCTGCAGATGTCGAGCCTGCTGATCGCAAAGACGTTCGAGCCGCTCACGATCTATCTGATGGCCGCTGCGATCTATTGGGTCCTCATCACGTTCTTCACAATGCTGCTGGACCGTTATGAAAAACAGACCTCAAAACATTTAGTCCGGTGAGACACCGGCAATCGCTGCAGGAAGGGGAGATGGGACATTGCATATCGTACAGGTGAACAATCTGAAGAAAGCTTTCGGCAGCAGTCCGGTCCTGCGGGGGATCGATCTCTCTGTGAACAAGAGCGAGGTGGTCGTCATCATGGGGCCGAGCGGATCGGGCAAGTCGACGTTCCTCCGCTGCCTGACGAATCTGGAACAGCCGGATGCAGGCGATATTACGATCGGTCCTCATACGATCCGGATCAGCGGCAGGCTGGACCGCAGTCAGAAGAGGGAAATCAGGGAGTTGCGGAAGAAAACAGGGTTCGTCTTCCAGTCGTTCAATCTGTTTCCGAATAAGACGGCAGTCGAAAACGTCATGGAAGGTCCGCTGACGATCAGACGGACACCGCCTCAGGAAGCGAAGGAGCATGCAGAAGCGCTGCTTGCGAAGGTGGGGCTCGCCGCCCGGGCGGATCACTACCCCTCCCAGTTGTCGGGCGGCCAGCAGCAGCGTGTCGCCATCGCCCGGGCGCTGTCGCTGAACCCGACCGTCATGCTCTATGATGAACCGACATCCGCGCTCGATCCCGAGCTTGTGCGGGAAGTGCTGCAGGTCATCAAACAGCTGGCAGAGGAAGGGATGACGATGATCATCGTGACCCATGAGATGAAATTCGCAAGGGATGTGGCGGATCGCGTGATCTTCATGGACGGCGGCCTGATTGTCGAGCAGGGGACACCGGCGGAAATCTTCGATAACCCGCAGGAGGAACGGACCCGGCAGTTTTTGACGTTTGCGAAATGAGCGTGTGAGCAGTCAGGAAAGGAGTGGCCGGTTGGACAAACTGGTGCAGGCGAAAGAGTTTTTGAATTTCATGAATAACGGAGACACGGTTCTCGTCGGCGGGTTCGGCATGTCGGGCACGCCGCTCACGCTCATCGATACGGTGGCGGCATCTTCGCTGCAGGACTTGACGGTCATCAGCAACAATCTGGGAGAACCGGGCAAAGGGCTTGGCCTTCTGCTGAAAAAAGAGAAGCTGCTGAAGAAAGCGGTCGGCTCGTACTTCACGACGAACCGGGATGCGGTACGGGCATGGTCCGACGGCGATCTGGAGATCGAGCTCATTCCTCAGGGGACGCTCGCGGAAGCGGTCCGCTGCGGAGGCGCGGGGATCGGCGGGTTCTATACGAAGACGGCTGTCGGGACAAAGCTTGCCGAAGGGAAAGAGGAGCGGGTGATCAGCGGCGAACGGTATCTGTTCGAACAAGCCATCAAGGGGGATGTTTCGCTCATAAAAGCCCACAAAGCGGACGGGCTTGGCAATTTGACGTACGACCATACGGGACGGAATTTCAATCCGGTCATGGCGACGGCAGGCAGGATCGTCATTGCGGAGGTGGATGAAATCGTCGAAACGGGAGAGCTGCTGCCGACTGAGATTGTGACACCGCATGTATATGTAGACTTCATCGTCCTGAACAAATATGTAAAAAAGGACGGTGTCTTCGTTGAACGGGACTGAACGGATCACGATCGCCAAACGGATCGTCCGGGAATTGAAACAGGGACAGGTCGTCAATCTCGGTGTCGGGATCCCGACGCTGATCCCTGATTATCTCGAAGACAAGAAATTGGTGCTGCAGTCGGAAAACGGACTGCTCGGGATGGGGCCGACCCCGCCGCCGGAAGAAGTCAACATGGACCTGATCAGCGCGAGCAAGGCGCCGATCACGATGGAAACCGGTGCTTCGCTGTTCGACAGTTCGAATTCGTTTGCGATGATCCGCGGCGGTCATATCGATGTGGCGGTCCTCGGGGCGCTGCAGGTCGATCAGACAGGCGAAATCGCCAACTGGGCGGTGCCGGGCGAGACGATCCTCGGTGTCGGGGGTGCGATGGATCTCGTCGCCGGCGCCCGATCCATCATCGTCGCGACCCGTCATTCCAGCAAAAGCGGCGAGCCGAAACTGGTCAAAGAACTGGCCTTCCCGACGAGCGGGATACGCAAGGCGGATCTCGTGGTCACGGAACACGCCGTCTTTGCATTCGGAGAGGGCAGGATGCAGCTTGTCGAGATCCTGTCTGGCATTACGATGGAGGAACTGCGGCGGCTGACGGGAGCTGAGTTCAAGATTGGTCCCCACGGCAACGGAGGGGCAAGCGAATGACGAATGAGGAGGCGGGAAATTGAGGGAGGTCACAGTGATTGGTTCGGGTGTGATGGGGAAAGGGATCGCCTATGCGTGTGCGGTGTCCGGTTTCCGGGTCACCCTGAATGATCTGAATGAGGAGATTTTGTCCAGAGCCAGGGAAGAGATCGAGAACCTGATGGACTCGAGTTTCCATGCGGGCTTTCTTGAGCAGGAAGCCTATGAAACTGCCAAGCGGAATCTGGTCTATGAGACGGATCTGCCGGCCGCCGCTGAAAAGGCGGACTTGGTCATCGAAGCGGTCCTTGAGAACATCGAGCTGAAGATCGCTGTCTTCCGGCAGCTGGACGCCGTCTGCAAACCGGAAACGGTGCTTGCGACCAACACGTCGACGATGAGTCCGACAGAGATCGGCGCCTACACATGCCGGCCGGACAAAGTTGTCGCCATGCACTTCTTCAACCCTGTCCATAAGATGAAACTGATCGAAGTGGTGAAAGGATTGGAGACTTCGGATGAAACGGTCGCTTTTATCCGTGAAATCGCCACGGCGCTGAAGAAAGAGGCGGTTGAAGTGAACGAGTTTCCGGGCTTCGTCACCTCCCGGATGAACTGTCTGATCGGCAATGAGGCGATGAATCTCCTGATGGAAGGGGTGGCGTCCGCAGCAGATATCGACAAGGCGATGAAACTCGGCCTGAATCATCCGATGGGCCCGCTCGAACTTGCGGATCTGGTCGGTCTCGATACGAGATTGCGCAATATGGAGTACTTGCATAAGACGCTTGGTGAAAAATATCGTCCGTGCCTGCTGCTCGTCAACTATGTGAAAGCCGGCCGTCTTGGAAAGAAGAGCGGGAAAGGGTTCTACGAGTATGAGTAAGGAGGGATCGCCATCATTGGATATACGGCGGTGACGGTTGAGAAAGAACAGGGGATTCTGTGGCTGACGCTGAACCGGCCGGAACGGCGGAATGCACTGGATGCGCAAATGCTGCAGGAGATCGATCAGGCATTCACGGAAGCGGAAGCGGATGCAGAAGTCCGTGTCGTTGTGGTGCAGGGGGCGGGCGGCAAATCGTTCGCTTCCGGAGCGGATATCCGGCAGCTCCACGAACGGCAGGCGCTGGAAGCTCTCGTGCCGGGCATGCAGGGGCTGTACTGTAAAATTGAAAATTGCTCCAAAGTGACGGTCTCGGTGATTGCCGGCTATGCCCTCGGCGGCGGGTGTGAATTGGCGCTAGCGTGTGATATCCGGGTTGCGACAGAGAACGCGGTGCTCGGCCTGCCTGAACTCAATCTCGGAATCATCCCGGGCGCCGGAGGGACACAGCGTCTTTCACGGATCGTCGGAAAAGGATACGCGCTCGACATGATCCTGACCGGACGTCTCGTCGGAGGCAAAGAAGCAGAACGGATCGGGCTGGTCACGTATCTGGCGGATGAGGAAACGCTCTCCGTGACCCTTGCACAGATTACGGATGCTGTACTTAAGAAAGGACCTGTCGCTGTGCTGCTTGCGAAATCCGCAGTCCATAAGGGGTACGATATCGACGCCGGAACAGCAATGTGGCTCGAAAAATTATCCCAGGCGGTCGCCTTCGGAACGGAAGACAAACAGGAAGGGACATTGGCGTTCCTGGAAAAGCGGCCTGCGAATTTCATCAACGGATAAGAGGAGAGTGGACATGGATTTCAAGTTTAGCGAAGACGTCCTTTTCTTACAGGAGAGCGTCCGGAAGTTCGTCCGGGAGCAGGTGGAGCCTGTTGCGATGGAAATCGAGGAGAATGACCGCATTCCTGATCGGATCGTTGCGATGTCGAAGGAGATGGGGCTGTTCAGCCTCGGCATCCCGGAGCAATACGGGGGGCTCGGTCTCGACATGGTCGGCAAGTGTGCCATCTACGAAGAGCTCGGGAAAACGCACAACGGCTTCACCACGCTGATCGGCGCCCATACAGGGATCGGGACGGTCGGTATTGTCGACCTCGGAACTGATGCACAGAAAGAGAAATTCCTTCCGAAGATGGCGACTGGGGAATGGATCGGCTCGTTCGCACTGACCGAGCCGAGTGCCGGGTCGAATGCGGCGAACCTGAAGACGACCGCTGTGAAGAAGGGAGACCGCTACGTCCTGAACGGCTCGAAGCATTATATTACGAATGCGGTGGATGCCCATGTGTTCACAGTGATGGCCGTGACGGACAGCTCGCAGGGCGCGCGGGGGATCACGTCGTTCATCGTCGACAAGGATACGCCCGGATTCACGCTCGGTACCGTGGAGCGCAAAATGGGGCTGCGGGGCTCCCACTCCGCGGAGCTGTTCTTCGACAACATGGAGGTGCCAGAAGAGAATGTCCTCGGGAAAGAGGGATCCGGTTACATCAATGCCCTCAAAATCCTTGCGAACGGCCGGGCGGGGCTCGCTGCGCGGAACTTAGGCTCCTGTGTGCGGCTGCTTGAGCACTCGCTCGACTATGCGCATGAGCGGGAGCAATTCGGGCAGAAGATCATCGACATGCAGGCGGTCCAGCATATGCTCGCCGACATCAGCATGCAGATCGAAGTGCTGCGTTCGATGACATACCGCGTGGCGTGGATGACCGATCAGAAACAGCGTGTCGTCAAGGAAGCGGCGATTGCAAAGCTGTTCGCATCGGAAGTGTATAACAATGTCGCCGATCTTGCGCTGCAGATCCATGGAGGCATCGGCTATATGAAGGACTACCCGATTGAACGGTATTACCGGGATGCCCGGATCACGAAGATCTATGAAGGCACATCGGAAATCCAGCGCAATATCATCGCAGGCGAATTGAAACGCGATTATGCGCAAAAGGGGCTGTGACGGATTGGGGAATAGCTATATTGTCGAGGCGGTGCGGACGGCGGTCGGTCGGATGGGCGGTTCACTGAAAGATGTCCCGGTCGATCACCTTGCCGAAAAGGTGATCCGGGAAGTGATGGAACGGACCGATCCGGCGATTGCGGTGGACGAAGTTATCCTCGGACAGGCGAAACAGAGTGCAGACACATCGAATCTGGCCCGGCTCGCTGCATTGCGAGCCGATTTGCCGGTGACGGTGCCGGGGTATACCGTCCACCGGCAATGCGGGTCAGGACTCCAGGCCATCCATAATGCCGACCAGCAGATCCGGCTCGGTCTGTCGGACGTCGTCATCGCGGGCGGAGCGGAGAGCATGAGCACCGCGCCGTATTACATCCGCCATGCACGGTATGGGCTGTCGGCGGGGAACGGGCTGCTGCTGGACCCGAATACGGAGAGCCAGCCATGCTCCCAGCCTGCTGAAGTATACGGGGAGCTGACGATGGGCATGACGGCGGAAAATCTGGCGGACCGGTATTCGATCTCGCGCCGAAAGCAGGACGAGTTTGCGCTGAGCAGCCAGCTGAAAGCGGAACGTGCGATCCTCGAGGGACGGTTCAAGGAGGAAATCGTTCCATTAGAAGTGAAAAGCAGGAAAAGCAGTTTCCTATTTGAGACGGATGAACATCCGAGGAAGTCGACAATGGACCAGCTGGCCAGACTGCGGGCTGTCTTCAAGGACGGCGGGACGGTGACGCCGGGCAATGCGAGCGGAAGGAATGACGGAGCCGCCGCCGTCCTGATGATGTCGGAAGAGAAATTGAAAGCGTACGGCGTCCAGCCGAAAGCGAAGATCATCGCCCAGGCGGTGAGCGGCGTGTCACCGGTCGTGATGGGGATCGGTCCGGTCACGTCCACCGAGAAGGCGCTGGCGCAAGCCGGGCTGACCATCGATGATATCGATCTGATTGAGCTGAACGAAGCATTTGCCGCGCAGTCACTCGCGGTCATTGAAGGGACCCGCATGGACATGGAAAAGGTGAACGTCAATGGCGGAGCGATCGCGCTCGGCCATCCGATCGGGGCGACGGGCGCCATCCTGATGACGAAATTGATCTATGAGATGAAACGCAGGAAATCGAAATACGGCCTCGTGACACTCTGTATCGGCGGCGGTCAGGGAATTACGACGATCGTCGAAAACTTGCAGTGAAGCTGCAGCGGGACGGTCGGACTGGGATTTTATCCAACAGGGAGTTCCCTGGGCTTAGGTTGATTAGCATGAAAGGGGTTGTCCAGTGTCTCTGCATATCGTTCAGATTTACCCGATGTACCACCCGGATGGTGAAGAAAAACTGAACCAGCTGGCGTCCGTGAAGCGGTTTGAGACGTTCGACGAGCAGGCGATCGCCGATTATGTGCAGCAGCATCCGGTGGACGGCATCATTCTGCGGGCTCCTGCCCGCATCACCCCGACCATCCTGGATGCGTGTAAAACCGTCAAGGCGATTTCCGGCGCGGGTATCGGGCTCGATAATATCGATGTCGCGTATGCCACCGAAAAAGGCATCAAAGTGCTGCATGCCCCGAAATTGAACAGCCTGGCGACCGCGGAGCATACGATGGCCCTGCTGCTGGCCGCCATGAAAGATATAAGTGGGTTCCATATGGAGATGAAAGACGGCAATTTCTCCAGCAGGGATGGGCGGTATACGATGGAGCTGCGGGGCAAAACACTCGGCCTGATCGGGTTCGGGTCGATCGCCCAGCAGGTGGCGGCGATGGCACGTAATGGATTCGGCATGGAAGTGCTCGCCGGTGTGCGGTCGATCACCGAGGAGCGGCAGGCACTGGCGGACTCCCTCGGTATCGGGCTGACGACTTCCATGGTAGAGGTCTTCACTGAAAGTGATGCGGTCAGTCTCCACATTCCGCTGACCGATCAGACACGCGGGCTGATCGACGGGAAGTATTTCGAGCGGATGAAACCGACTGCTGTGCTCGTCAATACGGCACGCGGCGGAGTGCTCAATGAGACAGATCTCTGTGAAGCCCTTGAGGGTGGAAAACTGCTGAGAGCGGCCGTCGATGTCTATGCAGCGGAACCACCCGCTCCGGACCATCCGTTTTTCAGCACGGAAGGGATCACGATGACTCCCCATATTGGCGGCATCAGTCTGGAAGCGGCGAGGGAGACGTCTGTCATCATCGCGGAAAACCTGGTCAAAGCAATTCGCGGCGAAGTGCTTTCCGTCATTGCGAACGCAGAAAAACTTGCGCCGTGACAGGCGCGCAGGAGGGTGTCATGAAAACAATCAGCATCGCTGTCATTCCGGGCGACGGGATCGGACCGGAAGTGGTGGCGGAAGGGATGAAAGTGTTAAAGACCATCGAGCAGCTGGATCCGTCGATTTCGTTTTCATTCACGGAATTTCCGTGGGGCTGTGAGTATTACCTGGAGCACGGCAGAATGATGGCGGCAGATGGCATGGAGCAATTGAAGGGATTCGACGCCATTTACCTCGGGGCGGTCGGTTATCCGGGCGTGCCGGACCATATCTCGCTGAGGGATCTGCTGCTGACCATCCGGAAAGAGTTCGATCAGTATGTGAACCTCCGGCCGGTCACGCTGCTGAATCCGGAACTCACCCCGCTGAAAGGGAAGAATGCGGAGGATATCGATTTCCTGGTGATCCGGGAGAACAGTGAAGGGGAATACGCGGGGGCGGGCGACCGTCTGTTCAAGGGCAGACCTGAAGAAGTCGTCCTCCAGACAGGCGTTTTCTCCCGAAAAGGGACGGAGCGGATCATCCGCTATGCGTATGACGAAGCCAGACGGTCGGGCCGCACATTGACGAGCGTCAGCAAGGCGAACGCGTTGAATTATTCCATGGTGTTCTGGGATGAAGTCTTCGAAGAGGTCGGCAGGGAGTATCCCGATATACAGACGTATTCTTATTTGGTCGATGCGGCAAGCCTCTACTTTGTCACGGAACCGGAACGTTTCGAGATTGTTGTCACGTCCAATCTGTTCGGAGATATTCTGACGGACATCGGCGCGGCGATCGCTGGGGGAATGGGACTCGCGGCGGGTGCGAACATCAACCCGACGCGGGAATTCCCATCGATGTTCGAACCGGTGCACGGGTCAGCGCCGAACATCGCCGGAAAAGGAATCGCCAATCCGCTCGCGGCGATCTGGTCCGTCAGCCAGATGATGGATTTCTTCGGGGAAGAGACGTGGGGCAAGCGGATTCTCGATGCGATCCAAGAGATTCTGGCAGAGCCGGCGAACCTCACGTCGGATCTCGGCGGGACTGCGACGACTGAAATGGCCGGTGACCGGTTTGTGGAGATCTTAACAGCGAACTCGCTGGCTGGTCCTGCATGACGGGGCTGTCCGATAACGGAGGGTGCCTGTTGAAACCGATGAGTTGATTCTCCATCTGAAGTATAGTAAATTGACGTTAGGTTACCTAAAGTAAGTTTGTTTCACATCTGATGGAACAAGCGATGAGGAGTGGTTTCTATGACGTCATCATCCAGGAAATTCAACGGCATCCCGCTGTCCGTGCTCGACCTTGCCCCGATCCGCGAAGGCGGCAGTCCGTCGGAGACATTCAAGAACAGTGCGGAACTTGCGCAGCATGTGGAGAAGCTCGGTTACAACCGGTACTGGCTCGCGGAGCACCATAATATGCCGGGTGTCGGCAGTTCCGCAACAAGCGTCCTGATCGGCCATATCGCCGGCAAAACGGAGCGGATGCGGATCGGTTCGGGCGGCGTCATGCTGCCGAACCACGCGCCGCTCGTCATTGCGGAGCAATTCGGCACACTCGATGCGCTGTATCCGGGCCGGATCGACCTCGGGCTCGGGCGCGCGCCGGGGAGCGACCAGGCGACCGCTTATGCACTGCGCCGGACGCTCCACAGCAGCGGAGAGGATTTCCCGCAGCAGGTCGCGGAACTGCGATCCTACTTCGATCCGGAGCCGAATGCGCGTGTCCGCGCGTTCCCGGGCGAAGGACAGGACATTCCGATCTGGCTGCTCGGCTCGTCAGGCTTCAGTGCGCAGCTTGCTGCCCAGATCGGCCTGCCGTTTTCGTTCGCGAGTCACTTTGCACCGGCGTATGTCATGCAGGCGCTTCAGCTGTATCATCAGAACTTCAAGCCGTCGAGGCATCTGGATGCGCCGTATGCGATGCTCGGCGTAAGCATTGTCGCCGCTGACACGGATGAAAAAGCGATGTACTTGGCGACCTCCCTCCAGCAGCAGTTCCTCAGTCTCGGTCGCGGCAAACCGACACAGTTCAAGCCGCCGCTCGAGAATCCGGAAGTTGTCTGGACGCCGGCGGAACAGGCTTCCGCTGCCGCAATGCTCGAGTCGCCCGCAACGATTGTCGGCGGACCGGAAACTGTGAAACGTGAACTGGAAGCGTTCCTGAACCAGACGAAAGCGGACGAGTTCATCCTCAGCTCCCCGGTCTATTATCAGGAGGACCGGCTGCGTTCGTTCGAGATCATTGCGGATCTCATGGACTGAATATGAAAAATCCCCGCTGTGCCGGCTAGTTTAGGCATGACGGGGATTTTTTAATGGGTTTGATTAATCACGGATCGTATCATACAGACTGCGCAGGTCCGTGCGGCCGAGAATCCGCGGGACAGGATACAGGGGATTCGCTTCGGCGAGCGCGCGGTCGATCATGAGCGGGATGTCCTCTTCCCGGATGCCGCTGATAGTATCGGGAATGCCCATGTCCACATTCAGCTGCCTGACTGCCCGAATGAACGCCAAACTGTTTCCCGCGTCGGAGAGCCGGTTGTCACCAAGACCGGCAGCGAGCGCCAGTTCCGCGAGCGGCTTATGGACAGACTCCCCGTAATAGTCGAGGACGTACGGCATGATGACGGCATTCGCGAAACCGTGCGGCACATTATAGAAACCGCCGAGCGTGTGGGCGATCGCATGGATATAGCCGACATACGAACGGGTGAACGCCCGGCCGGCCAGGTAAGCCGCGCGCTGCATGTTTTTCCGGGCTTGGTTATCATGCCCGTCGGAGTAAGCGGCCGGCAGGTGAACGAAGATGAGCCGGGCCGCTTCCAGACTCCAAGCGCGTGTGGCAGGTGTGGTGCTGCCGCCGATATATGCCTCGACAGCATGTGTAAGCGCATCCATACCGGTCGTCGACGTGATCAGTTTCGGCAGATTGACAGTGAGCAGCGGATCGAGCACAGCGAATCGCGGTGTCAGGACAGGATCGTTGATGGCATACTTTTCGTGCGTCCGGCTGTCCGAGACGACCGACACGATGGTCGCCTCGCTCCCCGTGCCGGCGGTAGTCGGAATGGCGGCGAGCGGGGGTGTTTCTTTCCGGACTTTCAGCTGGCCTTTCAGCTGAGGCAGCGTCCGATCCGGGCGGGCCACCCGGGCAGCGACACCTTTCGCGCAGTCGATCGCCGAACCGCCGCCAAACGCAATGATGCCGTCGCAGCGTTCAGAATGATAGAGCGCAAGCGCCTCTTCCACATTATCGATCGTCGGGTTCGGCACGGTTTTGTCATACATGACTGACTGAATATCTGCAGTCTGCAGTTCATCCAGCAGGCCATCGAGCAGCCCGAGTTTCGGCAGGGTGCTGTCCGTCACAACGAGGACGCGGCGGACAGAATGGCAGTAGAGAAGTGCCGGCAGTTCCAACACGCTGTTTTCGCCTTCGAGGAGCAGCGGCTGCCGCCAGGGCAGGGCCTTTGCCACAAGCCGGTAGACGGACTGGAAGGTGCGGCAGTAGAGCGTGTACATGAGTGACCCCCCTCTTTATTATAAAAGTGCAAGAACCGATTGATCCCTCTAATATAATATAGAAGAAAAGTTCGGGCAATTCATGTATTGGCTGAGGGATCGGCAACCTTCCGCAGCAGCGAGCGTTATATGGGATAAACAGACAGCTAGGAGAAAGGGGTCTGCGCATGGGCAAGTGGATGAAATGCCATCCTGTCATGACAGTTGTGATCGGTTATTTTACAGTTCTCACGGTCCTTGCGGGATTTGCTTTTTATTGGTTATTCATTGACATGCAGCATCTGCCGACCGAAGAGAGATTGCTCTCGAGCCGGTCGCCCGATGGAGAATACACACTGACAGTCTACCGGAACAACGGAGGCGCGACCGTCCCGTATACCTTGTCCGGAGAAGTGACGGCAGCTCGTACGGGCAAGCAGACAATCATTTACTGGGCTGACGGAGTAGAAGCCGAGGTGGAGTGGTCAGGAGAGACGAACGTGCGGATCAATGGCGTCGAGCTGGACGTCCGGAGTGAAAAATATGATTACCGTCGGCATAGACAGGAGGGAACTGACCCGCATTGAAGGCGTCTGAGCGTCGATTTGTGAAGTTATGAGCGCAGCGGGGAGGGTTATGATCACTTTTATGGTTTTATGATCACTTATCCGGGTTTATGAGCGCGATCTGGCGTTTATGATCACTTTCTGCGTTTTATGATCAAATTAGCGGATATATGATCATTTTCCCTGATTTATGATCACTTCCCGCCAATCAACCTGAAAAAACCAGCACAGCCTCCGGTTTCCCGGCAGGCTGTGCTGGTTTTTCATTTCTTGTAATACGCTTTGTAGACATCGGCCGCAAGTTCTGCGACGTAGCCGCTGCCGTTGTTGTCTTCGACGTGCTCGATCATCATGGCGAGGATGAAATTCGGGTGGTCGGCGTTATAGCTGACGAAGAATCCGGTATCCTGGCCGCTCTCGCCGGCCGCTTTCTTCAGCTCGGCTGTGCCGGTTTTACCGGCGACCGGAATATCCGGCAGATTCGCTTTCTGCGCGAACCCATCCAGCACGACATTCCGCAGATCGGTCTTCAGCTCATCTGCATTCGGCTTGGTGAGCAGATCCTTCTGCCATACTTGCTGTGTGGCGTCATCCTTATACAGCGTTGGCTTATACATGAGCCCGTTCGTGATGATTGGTTCGTACATGACGGCAAGATGCAGGATGTTCGTCAGCATCTGGCCCTGCCCGAACGATGTATCCGCCAGCTGTCCCTCCGATGCGAGCGTTCCGTCATTTGAAATCTGAGACGGTGTCAAGTTGAGGGCAAACGGAATCTCTTCGCCGAACCCGAAACGTTTCAGTCCGCTGATGAATTTCTCTTTGCCCATCGCAAGCGCCTGCTGGGCAAAATAGATATTGTCCGAGTAGATGAGCGCTTTGTTCAGATCCATCGGGTTCGGGGCTTCGGGATGGAAGCGGGACACGCGGTAGGATCCCCAGGAACTGTCCTTCTGCCACGTCTTCCCGCTGATCATGATACCGGCGTCCGGTTTCAGTGTGCCCGCTTCGAGACCGACCGCCGCAGTGATCGGCTTGATGGATGAACCGGGTGCATAAGCGGCCGCAAATCGGTTGAACAGCGGCTGTTTCGGATCTTCGGACAATGTTTTGTAGCGTTCGCCGCTGATGCCGAGCATGAATTCCGCCGGATCGAAACTCGGAGAGCTCGTCAGCACGAGTGTCTCGCCGGTGAGCGGATCGACCGCTGCCGCTGTACCGGTTTCCCCGCGCATCGCGTCATACGTCTTCTTCTGCAGGTCGGCGTCGATCGTCAATGTAATGTCCTCACCGTCGACCGCCTCTTTCACGGCGATCTTTTCCGGAGTACTGCCTGCTTCCGGTCCCTTCATATAGATGCCGACGCCGTTCTCGCCGCGAAGCCGGTCCTCCAAGATGCGCTCCAGACCCTGCCGCCCGATCAGGTCGGTCTCGGTATAGCCGGCGTCCTTGTGTTTCTCAAGCAGTTCGGCGGTGATCGGGCCGATGTAACCGGACAGATGGGCGAGTGATGCGCCGTAAGGATATTCGCGCATCGCGGTTTCCTGGTAGGTCATCCCCGGGATCTCGATCAGCTTGGCGAGCAGCGCTTCATCGGTTTTCGCAACTTTGCCGATCGGCACGAAATAATCAGGCTGCACCCATGACTGGTTCAGCTGCTTGTCGATGAATTCGACGGTCGTATTCAGCAGTTTTGCAACGTCCGCTTTCTTGCCGGCATCGGTGAACTTGCCGGGCACGATGCCCGCTTCATAGCCGATTCCGTTCATCGCGATCGGCTTGCCGTTCCGGTCGAAGATCTTGCCGCGCACCGCTTTCGTCGTCTGGATCTGGACGGTATCCGTCGCAGTCAGCCCGGGGAAGATGAACGACGGGTCCCAGTCGGCATACCAGTGTTTCTCTTCGTCCTGTTCCTCGTAGATGAACGTCAGATCCTTGTCGAACTCGACAGGACCGGCCGCGGTGTCCATTTTGATATGGATGGGGAAGACGGCAGGCTGTTCTTCGTCCCACTCCGCGTCTTCCTTCGGTTTCTTGTAGGTCACTTCCAGGTCGTCGATCGACAGGTCTTCAATCAGTTTCTCCTGACGCTCTGCGAATTCATTCTGATCGAACGTCTTTTTCGTCCCGCTGCTCAAATAATCCGTATACATGTCCGTGAACTTTTCATCGTTCCAGAATTTCGTATACGCGGCCAGACGGTCTGCCGGCGATTCTTTTTTTGCACAGCCGGCCAGCATGGCGATCAGCAGGACGGCCGTCAGTACTATGAACTTCCGCTTCATGGGAATCGCTCCTCTATCCTGATTGTTCAGATTTACCTAACACTCTGTAACCATTGTACTAAAAAGGGTGGCAGAAGGTAATGGAACGTAGGGAATTCATCCAGCGCATCAGGCAGTTTTTTGTACACGATTCCACGTTCACGATACGATAAGGAAGAAGAGAACAGCGAACGCAGTCACAGCGGAAAGGGGAGTATTAGAATGAAACATGATTTCGATACGGTCATTGACCGCATGAAGACATCGAGTGTGAAATGGGACGGGGCCGAGGCGCTGTTCGGCGCGAAGGACCTGCTGCCGCTCTGGGTGGCGGATATGGACTTCAAAGTGCCGGAAGCCGTCTCGAAAGCGGTCGAGGCGAAGGCGGCGCACGGAATCTTCGGCTACACGACACGCGATGACGGGTATTATAATTCGATCATCTCCTGGATGAAAACGCGTCACAACTGGACAGTCGAACGCGAGTGGATCTGCCACAGTCCGGGTGTCGTGACGGCCTTGAGTCTTGCCGTGCAGGCCTTCACAGAACCTGGTGACAAAGTGATTGTGCAGCCGCCCGTCTATTATCCGTTCATGAGCACGACCGAGAATAATGGCAGGGAGGTCGTCTTCAATCCCCTGAAGGAGCAGGACGGCCGATATTCCATGGACTTCGACGACTTGCGTGCGAAGATCGACGGCTCCGTAAAACTGCTCATGCTGTGCAACCCGCATAACCCGGGCGGCACTGTCTGGACGAAGGAAGACCTGCAGACTCTCGGCGAAATCTGCCTGGAACATGGCATCCTCGTAATTTCTGATGAAATCCATTCGGACCTCGTCTTCGAGCAGGGCAGCCACGTCCCGTTCGCATCCATTTCTGATGAATTTGCAGACAGCAGCATCACGTGCACGGCACCCAGCAAGACGTTCAACCTGGCCGGTCTGCAGACATCGAATATCATTATTCCGAACGCCGGACTGCGTGCGGCATTCGAAAAGGAGACCGCCCGTAATTCGATCGGTATGCCGAATTCGTTCGGCCCGGTCGCGACGGAAGCCGCCTATACGGAAGGCGGGGACTGGCTCGCGGATGTACTGGACTATGTGAAGGGTAACGTCGAATTCATCACCGGCTACTTCAAAGAACACGTCCCGGCACTGAAAGTCCTGCCGCTCGAAGCGACATACCTGGCATGGATCGACTGCCGGGAGCTCGGCATGTCACCGGAAGAACTCGAGAGCTTTTTCTTGACGGAGGCGCATGTCGCACTGAACCAGGGCAAGGCGTTCGGGCCGGGCGGCGAAGGGTTCGTCCGCATGAACCTGGCGTGCTCCCGGTCGGTTGTCGAAAAAGCAGCCCGGCAAATCGAAGAAGCGGTCGCCGGATTGGATCAGTAAACCGAAAAGCCCGCCGGACAGCAGCAGTACACTGTCCGGCGGGCTTTTCCTATACATCGATCTTGCGGCCGCGCCACTCGACGGATTTGAGGATATGGACGCGGAACAGCGAATAGAGGAACACCGCGGCGAAAAAGAGGAACAGGATCGGATAGAAAACGAAAAACAGCCAGTGGAAATTGCCGACACGGCGGGCGAAAAGAGCGGTCTGCAGGGCGAATGCCGCGTACAGGAGCCCGCTCAGCAGGAGCCGGACACCGCCGCCTGTGAAGGCTGCCGACAGGAGTTCCCCGGCGCTGATGAAACTGCCGGCAATCCAGAGGATGACAAGCGCCATCACGAACGGATGTGTCGACTGGGAGCCGATCGCAAAGCTCTTGCACCAGCCGTCCACCATGCTTTTAAAGCCTTCCGGGTACATGCGGAATGATATCGTCCCTTTGCCGCCTATACAGGCTACGGGAAGACCTTCTTCAAGAAACGCCTCGCCCAAAGCCAGGTCATCCATGATCGCACCTTCAATTTTCTCATGTCCGCCTGCCTGGAAGTAGTCACCCCGGCTGCAGAGGATGCACGGGCCGAATGAACCGGCCGTCCGGAACCGCTCCGGCCAGGCAGTGAACAGGTTCATGCCGGCGACGACAATGATGTTGAAGACCGCCGACAGACTTTCGTACAAATGGCGGACGGTATGGTACGGCTGAACGGATAGAATCCCGGAAGCGCCTTTTCCAGCGTAGCTCCCGAGTAGATCGGACAGCCCTGTGTCACGTTCGAACGCCGTATCCGCGTCCAGGAACAGCAGCCACTCGCCAGCTGCCTGTCCGGCTCCGCGCCAGCACGCCGCCGACTTTCCTGCACCCGCGGCAGCCGGGCTGTTCCGAATTACAGTTGCACCATACTGCTCGGCGACCGCGGCTGTATTGTCGGAAGAATCGTCGTCGATGACGAGCAGTTGGTACGACCGGAACGTCTGCTGCTGCAGGGAGCGCAGCAGCGGCTGGATCCGCTGTTCTTCATTCCGCGCCGGCACGATGATCGAAACCGTTGGCAGCTGAACGTCCTCCCGCCGTGCGGAGGAAGGGACCGGCAGCGACCGGAACATCAGGAAGCCGGCGATAAGGGCGAGAACCCCCAAGATCAGATTGACAGTATCCAGAACCATCATGTCACCGCCTCCTTGTCTTTGTCAGGTAACAGATGAACGGACATGCCCTCAATACCCGAATAGGATGCCCTGGTCATCCGAAATCAGCTCCTGCGCGCAGATTTTTGCGGACAGCAGGACGATCGGCACACCGGCGCCGGGATGGGTGCTGCTGCCGTTGAAATACAGGTTCTCACACGCCGGCGCTTTGCTCTGCGGCCGCATCTGGCTGCTCTGCAGCATGGTCGGCAGCAGGCCGAATGCTGCGCCGTTGAATGCATTGAATTTCGACTCGAAGTCGAGCGGCGTGAAGTGCCGCTCCGCCACAATCTGCTGGTCGACGTCCTCGAAGCCATCGATCGTTTTCAATGTATCGAGCAGGTAGGCGCGATATCCGGCGATCGTTTCATCATCCCATTCATAGTCCGCTGCGGCACTGTTTGAAACAGGCATCATGACATAAAGCCCATCCTTGCCGTCAGGGGCGAGGGAGGGATCCATCTTCGACGCGATATATACATAGAATGAGGCCTTCTCCAATTTGTTCCCTTCGAAAATATCATTCATGTTCTTCTCGAGGTCCGCATCGAACACGAAATGGTGGATATGGTCCACCCCGTCATACTTCCTGTCCATGCCGAGGTACATGACAAAGCACGAACAGGAGTATTTCATGCTGTCGATTTTGCGGTCGGTGTATTTCCCTTTCGCCGGCTGGTTCTGTACGAGTTCCTTCATGGCGTATGGGAAGTCGGCATTGCAGACGACGTAATCGGCCGGGATTGCCTGTCCGCCGGTCCGTACGCCGACCGCCTGCTGACGCTCAATCAAAATTTCATCGACGGGCGAGTTGTACTGGATGACACCGCCCAGTTCCTTGAACAGCCGCTCCATCGCGAGTGCCATCGTATGCATGCCGCCCTGCATGAACCAGACGCCATACAGGAACTGAATGGCGGGGATCATGGTATAGAACGATGGGCTCTGCAGCGGGGAGATCCCGATGTAGAGGGTCTGGAAGCTGATGATCTGTTTGAGCTTTTCGCTCTCCACGTAATTGCCGATGAATTTGTGCGCACTGCCGCCGGCTTTCATGTTCATGCCTTTCTTCAGCATCGTCAGATTGTAGAAGTCGCGTTTCCGGCGGAAGGGCCGCTGGATGATACTGTCCCAGGCAACCTGGAACCCTTTGTAGATATCACTCAAATACTGCAGGAACCCTGCCGCGTCGCCGGGTCCGTATGTTTCGAGGGTCTTCATCCACTTCACGAGGTCGCCCGATACGTCGACAGGCCGGTTCGGCTCGTCCGTGAAATGCACCTGGTACATCGGATCGAGCGGCTGCATCGGTATGTAGTCGTCGGGATTTCTGCCGCACACACGGAACACATCCCGGTAGACGTCCGGCATCATGATGATGCTCGGTCCGAGATCGAACTGGTAGCCGTCCAGTTCGATGCGGTTCATCTTCCCGCCGGGTGTCGCTTCCTTTTCATGGATTTCCACGTCGTATCCGGCATGCTGCAGCCGGATGGCACTTGCGAGGCCGGCAGCACCGGCCCCGATGACAATTATCTTTTTGCCCAATCGATCTCTCCTCGCTTTCCCGGAAATCAGCGGCGTCTGTTGTCCCGTTCGACGATCTTGTCACGGACCTGCTGGCCGCTCAGCGTCACCATCGGCATGCCGCCGCCCGGATTGACCGTGCCGCCCGCAAAGTACAGGTTATCGTACAGCTCGCTCTGTTTCGGGTGCTTGAACCCTTTGTTCATCTTCTTATCCGACACGGTTCCATAGATGGCGCCGCGGTCTGTCCAGTACGTCTGCCGGATATCTTCCGGCGTCCAGATGTCCGAGGTGACGATGTTCTTCCGGAGATCGGTCAGTCCCATTCGCTCGAGCTTCGTGAAGACGCGGTCTGTGAATTGATCATAATCCTCCCGTGTGAACGGCTCATCCTGGATGAACGGAATATGCGGAAGGACTTTGATGTTTTCATGGCCTTCTGGTGCCTGGGATGGATCGGTCTTGTTGGTGTTCACCAGGTAGATGACCGGATCATCCGGCAGCTTGCGCTCATGGAAGATCTTGTTCATCTGCTTTTTCTGGTCCTTCGCAAAGAAGAAATTATGATGGGCGAGCTGCGGGTATTTCTTTTTCACGCCAAGGTGCATGATCATTCCGGAGCTTGCCGGCTCGAATTTTTTCTTGAGCTTGGCCACATAGTTTTCATCTTCCTGCAGGAGCCGCTCATACAGCGGGATGACTTCCATGTTGGCGACGTAATAATCCGCGGTCAATTTTGTCCGATCTTCCAGGACTGCGCCCGTGATCCTGCCGTCCTGCCGGTCGAGACGGATGACCGCCTGTCCGGTATGGAACTTCACGCCGATCTCTTGTCCCAGTTTCGTCAGCCCCTGCGCGATGCGGTCCATGCCGCCCGGCACATACCAGGCGCCTTCGTGCTGCTGCATGTAGATCATCATATTGAGAAGAGCTGGCGCGTCATAGGGAGAGGAGCCGACATATTTACTATAGTAGGAAAGCATATCCGCGAACTGGTCGTTGCTGATCCGCTTTCCGATCGCTTCGTGAACAGTCGAAAACAGGTCGAAATTTTTGAACGTGCTCAGCACGCCGTGGAATTCACCGACCTCACGCGTCGTATCGAGTCCTTTGTTGAAGTACCCTTTCTCGATCGTTTCATAGAGGTTCTTCGAATAGTCCAGCAGTTTTCTGAACTGCCGCATGTCCTTCTTGGATAAATGCGGATTTCTCGTTTCCATATCGTGCAGATTTTCGTACAGGTCGATCACATTCCCGCCGGGGAAGAACGACCGCCACTGGTGATTCAGCCGGATGGTCGGAATGTAGTCACTCATCCGCTTTCCGCTGCCAGTGAACAGCCGCTCGAACACTTTCGGCATTGTCAAAATCGAAGGCCCGAGGTCGAATCCGAAACCGTCTTTCTCCAGCCGGTTCAGCTTGCCGCCGAGATGGCGGTTCTTTTCATAGAGCGACACATCGTAGCCGCTTTGGGCAAGCGAAATTGCAGCGGAGATTCCGCCGAGTCCGCCGCCGATGACGAGTACACGTTTTTGCGTTGACAATAGGCACAGCACCTTTCTGAATAAAACTGCAGAGCGTAACAACCATCTCTTTACCCGTATTTATAAGGAGTATACCATGCCTTATGTAATTTCCTTCCGGTTTTGCAGAGAATTCATGCAATATGGAAATTCCCATTGCGGTTTGCGCGGTTGTTGGATAGAATTGTCTGAAAAGGTACTGGTCTGCGGTCGTGGGCAGACGGTATATGTGTAGACCTGAACTAACAAAGGGAAAAGAAAGGGGGTTATCCATTGGCAGCAATCATACGTTCGATGGAACAGAAAGATATCGAAGGCGTCCAGGCCGCAGCTGCGGGAAGCTGGGATGCAACTTATGAAGGGATCATACCGCGGGACGGGCAGGACCGGTTCCTCGCAGCGGCGTATAACAGCGACATGCTGGTGCGCCGTATGGATCGATCCGTCATGCTCGTAGCGGAAGAAGAGGGCCGCATTGCCGGGTTTGCGAATTTCACGCCGGTCAATGAGGGAGGGACCGCTGAACTTTCGGCGATCTACCTGCTGCCGGAGAAGCAGGGAACGGGCACAGGGACTGCCTTACTCGAACGGGGCATCGGCATGCTGCCGGGACTGGAAGTGCTGGAAGTGATTGTGGAAAAGAAGAATGACATCGGCCTTCAGTTCTATTCAGCGAAAGGCTTTCGGATTGAGGAAGTGTTTGACGAGGACTTTGACGGCCATCTGCTGCAGTCTGTCCGGATGAGGAAGCGGTTGGATGGGGGGCAGGAGAAGAGCGGCACTAGATGAAGAACGTGGATCTATGATAGGAAAGGAGGCGGTTCCATGGTGCGGTGTTCAAATTGCGGCGTCCAGTGGCGTGCGAAGGATATTTGGAAGCTGGGGTTCTTGAAGCAAGGGAGGGCTTGTCCTAGCTGCGGGAAACGCCAGTACATTTCCTCGGACACCCAGCGGCTGCTGACGCTCGGCTGGCTGAGCCTGCTGTTCATCCCGTTCGTGATCTGGCGCATCAAGCTGAGCAGCGAGGATGAGCCGTTGTGGTGAGGTTCACCCGCTTATCTGCTTGAAGGAAGAGGAGGGTTGTTTTATGCCGCAGAAGCTGCGGAGAAGTACGGAGGATAAAGTGCTCTCCGGTGTCGCCGGAGGAATTGCGCATTATTTGGGAATCTCTCCATTCGGGGTCCGGCTGCTGTTCTTTGTCATCCCCGGCAGCTTGCTCATCTACTTCATCCTGGCCTTCACCATTCCTGAGGAAGGACGTTTGTAATAGGAGGATTCTGTGAGTATTAAAGAACGGGGCGCTGTCCGAGATGGTCGTTATCCAGTTGCAGTCTCCATTTCCTCGCTTTCCACAGTACGAGTACGCTATGATTCTCATTGGAAATGAGGGAGTCTAATGAAATTGGAAATCATCGCATCGAGTGTCGAAGATGCACGGACAGCGGAAGCGGCGGGAGCGGATCGGCTGGAATTGTGCGCCGCCCTGTCTGAAGGCGGTCTGACACCGAGCCGCGGACTGATCGAAGCGGTCGTCCAGGCAGTGTCCATACCGGTCCATGTCATCGTCCGGCCGCACAGCCATTCGTTCTGCTATACCGAAGACGACCTGGACGTGATGCTGCGTGATATTCACTTTATCCGGGAATCCGATGCTGCCGGCATTGTCATCGGCATGCTCACGGATGATGGATGTATCGACACAGATTCGTTGGAACGATGTCTCACAGAAGCTGGCGGTCTCAGCGTCACATTCCATCGGGCGTTCGATGAGGTTCCAGATCAGCTGCGCGCGGCCGCTGTACTTGCCGGCTATCCGCAAGTCCAACGCATCCTGACCTCAGGCGGGCAGCCGACCGCATTGCTCGGTGCCCGCCGTATCCGGGAATTGACGGAACAGACAGAAGGGACCGACCTGATAATTCTTGCAGGCAGCGGCCTTGAAGCTGATGGTCTGGAGAACTTCATCCGGGAGACCGGTGTCCGGGAAGTGCATATCGGCTCAGGAGTACGTGAGCAGCAGAGTTATCGGCATCCGATCGATCCCGGAGAGGTCAAAGCTGTCCGCAGGCAAATGGATGAGCCGGAGTCCGAATGACCGTCCTGCATGGAACCGTTTGAAGCGAACGGATCCATGCAGCTTTTTATGCGGACAGCCGCCTGCCGAGAGTTCAGAATTGGACGATCGTTTATGGAAGGTATGACAGGCAAAGGATATACTTTCCCCATACTGAATAGTATAGAAGGAAACCGAATTACTGACGGAACAAAAAACCGAAAGCGGTACACGGGACGCATGACGGAAAGCATCGGACAGTTCAGTGACTCGAATGGCCAAATCGCTGCGGTGATCGGAATTGTCCAGGATATCGCCGAGCAGACGAATCTGCTGTCGCTGAACTCGGCGATTGAAGCATCCCGTGCCGGGGAGCATGGGAAAGGATTCGCGGTCGTCTCCCAGGAAGTCCGGAAGCTGGCCGAGCAGACGAAGACATCGGTGACGGAAATCCGCAAACTGATCAGCCTGTCGAACCAGCATACGAAGCAGGTGCTTGGCCATCTCGAGTCCGTCAGCGATGCGGTGCGGGCGGGTGCGGCTGCTTCCGAATCGACTACATCCTCATTCCGGCATGTAGTCGGCTCGATCGACAAGAGCAATGCGATCGCCGACCATGTCCGCCGGCAGATGGATGAAGTGTCGGTCACGGTGGAGGAGAACCAGCATTCGACGACTGAAGTCGCCTCGTCTGCAGAGTCGCTCAACCGCGCCGCCGCCAACGCCTGACCGGTTTATTGGACTTTTTCATTATTTTCAAAAAACAAGCAGGAGTTTTCTTCTGTATGGCGAATGGTACCAGTGAGTTATCAACCTTGCAGAAAAGGGGAGGACAACATGACGTATACTGTTGAGCGGGTGAACGATCTGAATGCTTTGGAGATCGATGCGCTGGTGGCGGAAAGCGAATCGGAAGGCTACCGGTTCCTGACCAGGCTCGTCGAGGAATATAGAGATAGCGTCAATACGTTTTCCGAGCCGGGCGAAGCACTGTACGCTGTCCGCAATGAGGATGGGGAAGTCATCGCAGTCGGCGGCGTCAACCGGTTCCCGGTGCCGGGCGGAGACCCTGAAACAGGCAGGCTTCAGCGATTCTATGTGAAAGAAAGCGAACGGCGGAACGGCGCAGGATCGCTGCTGCTGCAGGAAATCATCCGTAATGCGAAGGGAGCGTTCCATGAACTGACGGTCAAGACGGAGTCATCCAAAGCGGACGCGTTCTACCGCCGCAATGGGTTTGAGTTTGACGATTCGGAAGCGGAGACGACACACCGCATGCTGTTCAGCTGATACGTACGTTACAGTAAGGGAAGTGGATTAGCATTCATACGGAAAAGAAACATATCTTCATGGTGATCGGCGTCGGACTTATCATACTCGGACCATTCATGGTCTTCCTGCTGCCGAATTTTGTCGCCAACTCGCTCCATTTCCGGGCGGGGAGCTGGTTCGTCTTCACTCAGAAAGGCGTTTACGGGTTGTACGCAGCAGCATTCGCACTGCTGATTGCCGCCTGTTTTGTCCTCTATGCGATGAGTCTTGTCAGGAAGTCTTGGTACATAGGCGGAGGGCTCGTCGTCCTGTCGGCATTCTTCTTCTATCTCGGCAGCCTCCATTATATTATGCTGACCGATAACGGATTCGAGTACCGTCCGCTGCTGTCCTTCAGCGCAAACGAATACAAATGGGGGGATGTCGAAGATGCCGTGTTCCGCTCCGTTCCGAGCAAGGACGGCGATTCCACGCTCACGTTCACATTCGATGACGGAACCCCGCTTGAGATGAAAGTCGACAGGCTCGTTTTCAAATTCATGCAGCCGATTGAAAACCGGCTCAGTTATGAAGGGGTGGAAGTCGAAAAAATCCTCATCCCGCCAAAAGATTGACGGGTGTTTCCGCACAGGTGCATCGGATCCGCCAGCTGTGGTATAGTAACTCTGAAAGCAGGTGACGGACGTGAAACGGAAGCGGAAAAAACTTCATACAAAAGGCAATATGATCATCTTTCCCGGCACCATGGAGCGGCTGCTCAGCCAGGCGGAGGATGCATTGCAGGCCGAAAACTTTCAGGAAGCTGTCCGCTTTTGCGAACAGCTTCTTGATATTGTACCGGATGCGCCCGAGCTGCCGGGCCTGCTGGCGGCCGCTCTTTATGAAACAAAAGAGTTCGAGAGGGCAAAACCATATGGCGCCCAATGGATCCACAGCGATCTGGCGGATTATTTCGAAGCGATGGAGCTGTATCTCGCCATCTGTATCCAGCTGCAGGACTATGATGAAGTCGAGGAGATCATCAGCGCGCTGCTGGAAGAAGACGTGGTGCCGCCGGATCTTCAGCAGAAGTTCATCTATCTGCAGGAACTGAATGGGCGTCTTGCCAGGAGATTCAGTGAGGAACCGGCAGAATTGGAAGACGGGCTGCCGTCCCTGCAAGATTTTCTCCAGATGACAGGGCCTGTTCAGCAACAGTTTCTCACAAAGCTGGAGGCACACGTGCCGGAGAATGCCGGACCGCTCCTCAGCGAGATTGCAGGCAGCACAGCCGTACCTGACATGATGAGGACCTTTGCACTCGTGCTGCTCCGAAAATTGGGCTGGCAGGAGACGGTTGTCGTCGTGAAATTCAGCCGTGGGGTGAGTGTTATTCCGGCAGAAATTCCGCTCCCGGGTGAGGATGCCGTTACGGTGGAAGTGCTCCGCCTGCTCGGCCGTCTGCTGGATAAGGATCCGACACGTCTGCAGCTGATCGAAGAGGCCGTCCGGAAGTTCGCCATCGTCAGCTATCCCGTCGGATGGGGGGCGTCCGCCGATCGGGTGGCAGATGCATACGCAAGCTATGCCTCCTTCCTTTTCGAAGGTGCGCAGTATCCGCAGACAGCACTCCACCGGCTGATCCTGGATGTCGATCAGGATACAGGACAGGCCTCGGAATGAAATTTGTTGAAAGATAAAGAGACTGTGATATACTGAGAAAGTTGTCAATGGCGTATATAACAGGTCGGAATATAGTCGTCACTAATGATTCGGAGGTATGAATAATGACAGTTAAATGGGAAAAGCAAGAAGGTAACAAAGGGAAATTGACGTTCGAAGTAACAGCAGAGCGTTTCAACACGGCGCTTGATCAGGCATTCAAGAAGGTCGTCAAGCAAGTGAACGCACCTGGATTCCGTAAAGGGAAAATGCCGCGCAAGATGTTCAACAAAATGTACGGGGAAGAAGCACTCTACAACGATGCAATCGACATCGTGCTTCCTGAAGCATACGATGCAGCTGTCCGCGAAGAAGGTCTTGAGCCGATCGCTTCCCCTGAAATCGACATCGAGAAACTCGAAAAGGGCGAGCCGGTCGTATTCACTGCAATCGTCCCTCTGAAGCCTGAAGTGAAACTCGGCGAGTACAAAGGCCTGGAAGCAACACGCCAGGAGACTAAAGTGACAGACGAAGAAATCGATACTGAGCTGGAAACACGCCGTGAGTCCATGGCTGAGATGGTCGTCAAAGAAGACGGCGCAATCGAAGACGGCGATACGGCCAACATCAACTTCGACGGATACTCGGAAGGTGAAGCGTTCGAAGGCGGAAAAGCCGAGAACTATGACCTTGTCGTAGGTTCCGGATCGTTCATCCCGGGCTTCGAAGAGCAGCTCGTCGGCTTGAAGACAGGCGACGAAAAAGATGTCGAATTGACATTCCCTGAAGAATACCACGCAGCAGAACTTGCTGGTAAGCCGGCAGTGTTCAAAGTGAAAGTCAACGAAGTGAAGGCGAAAGAAGTGCCTGAACTCGACGATGAGCTTGCAAAAGAAATGGACGAAGACGTGGAAACAGTGGACGAGCTCCGCAAGAAGATCCGCGAAAACCTTGAAACCGAAAAGCAGTCGGCAGCAGAAACAGCGCTTCGCGATGACCTCGTGGAAGCGGCAGCCCGCAACGCGGAATTCGAAGTGCCTGAAGAAATGGTGAATGCAGAAACAGACCGTATGCTTGAGGAATTCGGTCAGCGCCTGCAGATGCAGGGCATGAACCTGGATCTCTACTACCAGTTCTCCGGTCAGGATGAAGACGCTCTGCGCAGCCAGATGCACGACGACGCGATCAACCGTGTACGCGTATCACTCACTCTGGAAGCGATCGGCAAAGAAGAGAACGTCGAAATCTCCGAAGAGGAGATCAACGAAGAGCTCGACAAGATGTCCAAGCAGTTCAACATGGATATCGAGCAGATCAAAACAGCTCTCGGCGGCACAAGCATGCTTGAGAACGACCTGCGCTTCAACAAGACAGTCCAGCTGCTTGTTGACAACGCAAAGATCACAGACGCTGAATAATAGTTGTACTCTAGGCAAGGTACGCAGCAATCCGTACCTTGCTTTTCTATATCATCGGGATAGGATGCTTGGCTTAGGGAAGACTGCAGGTACAGGGCCTGCGGAATGGCGGGTTGTCCGTCGGGTTTTTGAAGGTATGATCACTTTTTGGGATTAATGATCACTTTCAGGGATTTATGATCACTATTTGTGTTTTATGATCACTCAACAGGTTTTATGATCACATTCCGCGATTTATGATCACATTTATCGTTTTATGATCACTTTCCTGATTTTATGAGCAAAACAGCCGTTCCAGCGGTGGCAGCACATTGTACATGCCCGATGGATGCCTGCATTGCGGGACTCTGCCGCCGCCTGCCTGCTGTGCAGTCCTGATTCCATGGCATCATAAAAGAAATCCTGTGTACATACTGCAAGAGGTCAAATCATTTGATAAACCAGATGGAATCTTGTAAGATTTCACTGAATAGGGGTGAGCAATTTGTTCAAATTCAATGATGAAAAAGACAATTTGAGCTGTTCGTTCTGTGGCAAGACGCAGGACCAAGTCCGCAAACTGGTCGCAGGACAAGGGGTTTATATATGTGACGAATGCGTGGAACTCTGCGCTGAGATCGTCGAGGAAGAAGTCGGTCTGGAAGAAGGCTTCGAGTTCAAGGACGTACCGAAACCGAAAGAGATCCAGTCCATCCTGGATGAGTATATTATCGGGCAGGACCGTGCGAAGAAATCGCTGTCCGTTGCCGTTTACAACCACTACAAGCGTGTCAATTCCGGCAGTAAAGTCGACGATGTCGAACTCGCGAAGTCGAACATCGTGCTGATCGGGCCGACAGGAAGCGGTAAGACGCTTCTCGCTCAGACATTGGCACGCATTCTGGATGTGCCGTTTGCGATTGCAGACGCAACATCGCTGACAGAAGCCGGCTATGTCGGCGAAGACGTCGAGAATATCCTGCTCAAGCTGATCCAGTCGGCTGATTTCGATATCGACCGTGCTGAAAAAGGGATCATCTATATCGATGAAATCGATAAGGTCGCCCGTAAAGGCGAAAACGCATCGATCACCCGCGATGTATCTGGTGAAGGCGTCCAGCAGGCCCTCCTGAAGATTCTGGAAGGCACTGTTGCAAGCGTTCCGCCGCAGGGAGGCCGGAAGCATCCGCATCAGGAATTCATCCAGATCGATACGACGAACATCCTGTTCATCGTCGGTGGTGCGTTCGACGGCATCGAAGAGATCATCAAACGCCGTGTCGGTCAGAAAGTCATCGGCTTCGGTTCCGATCCAAATGCTGCAGAAGAAGAACGTTCACTTCTGTCCCGCATGATTCCGGAAGATCTCCAGCAATACGGTCTGATTCCGGAATTCATCGGGCGTCTGCCGGTGATCGCGACACTTGAGCAGCTGAGCGAAGATACACTGTATCAGATCCTCACGCAGCCGAAGAACGCAATCGTCAAGCAGTATCAGAAGATGCTGAGCCTCGATGACGTGGAACTTCGTTTCGAAGACGACGCACTGATCGAAATCGCCCGCGAAGCGATCGAGCGGAAGACAGGCGCCCGCGGTCTGCGGTCCATCATCGAAAACATCATGCTTGACGTCATGTATGAGCTGCCGTCACTTGAAGAAGTGAAAGAGTGTCTCATCACAAAAGATTCCGTTCTTGGGAAAGGGTCGCCGATCCTCTATCGCGAAGACGGTTCGGAAATGAAGCTTGATAACGAACAACATACAGCGTAAACAGATTGGGAAGCTGACTTGTAAAAAGCGCAAATGTGCTGAATGAGTCAGCTTTTTTCCTAATTCTAGTTATTGCCGTCATACATACGAATCGATATAGTTACTTATGGAGGTGACGTTTCTAAATGGCAGTACGACATACAATCCCTCTTCTACCATTGAGAGGCATACTGATTTACCCGACAATGACTTTACATATCGACGTGGGCCGTGAACGCTCCGTCTTCGCAATCGAGCATGCGCTCGCCAACGACAACCTCATCTTCCTGGCAACCCAGATTGACATGAACGAAGAGAACCCGGAACCCGAAGACCTGTATCATCTCGGAACGCTTGCGCTCGTTAAATCGATGACGCAGCTGCCGAACGGCGTCTACCGTGTTCTGCTCGAAGGTGTCGAGCGCGCGGAATGGATGGACTATGAAGAGGCGGACCTCTATCCTGTCGTTTCCGTCAATGGTTTCCCGGATTCCACTGAAGTCGATCCGGAGACCGAAGCGCTCATGAGGACGCTGCTTGCTTACTTCAAAAAATATACGGAAGTGTCGAAGCGTATCAACGAAGATGCGTATAATGCCGTATCAGGCATCCAGGAACCCGGTCGGCTAGCAGATTCGATTGCATCCTACCTGCCGCTGAAAATCCGTGCAAAACAGGACATCCTGGAAACACGCAATGTCAACGAACGACTCGAATGGCTGATCGGCCGGCTCTTCAATGAGCAGGAAGTCATGGACCTCGAGCAGAAGATCAACGAACGGGTCCGTGAGGCGATGGAGCGCACGCAGAAAGAGTTCTACCTGCGCGAGCAGATGAAAGCGATCCAGACCGAACTCGGCGACAAGGACGGCAAAGGGCTTGAGGTCGAGTCGCTGCGCGAGCAGATCGAAGACGCCGGCATGCCGGAAGACGTCCGGAAAATTGCGGAGCGTGAATTGGACCGCTATGAAAAGATTCCGTCGGCTGCCGCGGAAAGCGGGATCATCCGGTCGTATCTCGACTGGCTCGTTGCACTTCCCTGGTCGTATGCAACGAAAGATCAGCTGGATATCAGCCGCTCCGAGCAGATTCTGGAACGGGATCACGAAGGGCTCGATACGGTGAAGGAACGCATTCTCGAATTCCTGTCCGTCCGGCAGCTGACAAAGTCGCTCCGGGGGCCGATCCTCTGCATCGAAGGACCGCCTGGTGTTGGGAAGACATCCCTCGCCAAGTCGATTGCGGAATCGCTCGACCGGAAGTTCGTCAGGGTCTCCCTCGGCGGCGTCCGTGACGAATCCGAAATCCGGGGACACCGCCGGACGTACGTCGGTGCGATGCCGGGCCGTATTATCCAGGGGATGAAGAAAGCAGGCACCGTCAATCCGGTCTTCCTGCTCGATGAAATCGACAAGATGTCGAACGACTTCAGGGGGGATCCGTCCTCCGCTATGCTTGAAGTGCTGGACCCTGAACAGAACAGCACATTCAGTGACCATTACATAGAAGAGCCGTATGATCTCTCGAAAGTTTTGTTCATTGCAACCGCCAATGATCTGAGTGCGATTCCGGGACCGCTGCGCGACCGGATGGAAATCATCTCGATCGCCGGTTATACCGAGCTTGAAAAGCAGGCGATCGCAGCGAACCATCTCATTCCGAAACAGCTGAAGGAGCATGGGCTGACAAAGTCGCAAGTGAAGTTTCAGCAGCCGGCAATCCTCGATATCGTGCGGTTCTATACGCGTGAGGCCGGGGTCCGTTCGCTGCAGCGGGAAATCGCAAGTGTCTGCCGGAAAGCGGCGCGTCTCATTGCGGGCGGCAAGAAAAAAAGCGTCACAGTGAGTGCAAAGACCCTTCCGGCCTACCTGGGGAAACGGAAGTTCAGCCACGGACAGGCCGAGGAGACGAATCAGGTCGGCGTTGCAACCGGACTTGCCTATACATCGGTCGGCGGTGATACGCTGCAGATTGAAGTATCACTGTCGCCTGGAAAAGGCAAACTGATCCTGACAGGCAAGCTCGGAGACGTTATGAAGGAATCCGCCCAGACGGCGCTGTCCTATGTGCGATCGAAAGCCGAAAGTCTCGGCATCGATCCGAAGTTCTACGAAACGAACGACATCCATATCCACGTGCCTCAGGGAGCCGTGCCGAAGGACGGTCCATCCGCAGGCGTCACCATCGCCACAGCGCTTGTCTCCGCGCTCACCGACCGGCCGATCCGTAAAGAAGTCGGCATGACGGGCGAGATCACATTGCGCGGCCGGGTGCTGCCGATCGGCGGCCTGAAGGAGAAGACACTGAGTGCGCATAGGGCGGGTCTCCGTGTCATCGTCCTGCCGAAGGAGAACGAGCGGGATATCGATGAGGTCCCCGCTGAAATACGGAACGATCTTACATTCAAACTGGCAGACGATGCTGAGCAGGTGCTCGCCGCTGCATTGGAGGAACGGAGCTATGAAAGTACACAACGTTGAAATGGTGATGAGCGCCGTCCGTCCGGAACAATATCCGGAGGACGGTTTCCCGGAATTTGCGCTCGCCGGACGGTCGAACGTCGGCAAGTCTTCGTTCATCAACAAGATGCTGGGCCGGAAGAACATCGCCCGGACGTCATCGAAACCCGGCAAGACACAGACCCTGAATTTCTACAAAATTGAAGAGCAGCTGTTCTTCGTGGATGTGCCGGGCTACGGCTATGCACGCGTATCGAAAACGGAGAAAGAGAAATGGGGCGGCATGATCGAGCGGTACCTGACCGGCCGCGAACACTTGCGGGCAGCGATCCAGATTGTCGACATCCGCCATGCACCGTCGAAAGATGATGTCAATATGTACAATTTCTTCGTCCATTACAACATTCCGACAATCGTCATCGCGACAAAAGCCGATAAGATTCCGCGGGGCAAGTGGGACAAGCACAAGAAAATCGTCCGCCAGACTCTCAACATGCTCGGCGACGACCCGCTGTTCGTCTTCTCCTCTGAAAAGGGGATCGGTGTCGAAGAAGTATGGACGGAAATCGAAAGCAGGATGTAACTGCCGGAATCTCCATCCGGCGTCTGCATAGGCTGTTCCGGCCGTTGTGACTGGAACAGCTTTTTCGGCCGGGCATAATATGGTGATGCGTCCAGAAACAGACCATTGGAAAGCGGGCGGCAAATACTTTATAATGATTATAAAGAGAATGCGCTCCGGTCAGACGTCATATGTTGTTCATAAATCGTCCATGAACTGTACGCATGCTGTGTTATACTTAGGAACAGGAAATAGACGCGAAAGGTGTGAATCCGTAGTGAAACTGCTCGCAATCGGAGTCAATCACAGGACAGCGCCGGTAGAAATCAGAGAAAAGCTTTCGTTCAATGAAGCTGATTTGCCGCACGCCATGAAAACTCTCCAATCGACAAAAAGCATACTTGAAAATATCATCGTTTCGACCTGTAACCGGACAGAGATCTACGCCGTCGTGGATCAGCTGCATACAGGTCGTTATTATGTCAAAAACTTTCTGGCGGAATGGTTCCGCCTGCCGGTCGAAAGTTTCAGCCAGCATCTCATCATCAAAGAAGAGGACGAAGCTGTCGAACACTTGATGGCTGTGACGTCGGGTATCGATTCGATGGTTCTCGGTGAGACACAGATCCTCGGCCAGGTCCGTACAAGTTTCCTGAAAGCGCAGGAAATCGGTACGACCGGCACGATCTTCAACGAACTGTTCAAACAGGCGATCACTGTCGCAAAACGGGCCCATGCCGAAACAGCGATCGGCGAGAATGCCGTGTCCGTTTCATATGCGGCCGTCGAACTCGGCAAGAAGATCTTTGGTTCGCTGAAGAACAAACATATCGCTATTGTCGGCGCGGGTGAAATGGGCGAGCTGACTATCAAAAACCTGCAGGGAAGCGGTGTGGGCAAAATCACTGTGCTGAACCGGACACTTTCCAAAGCGGAGGACTTGGCCGGCAAATTTGATGGGGCCGCCAAACCGCTCCAGGAACTGCAGTGCACGCTGCTGGATGTCGATATCCTCATCAGCAGTACAGGGTCGAAAGACTACATCATCGATCTGGAACTGATGCAGTTCGTCGAGCGGCTGCGTAAAGGGCGACCGCTGTTCCTCGTGGATATCGCGGTGCCGCGCGACATGGATCCGCGCATCGGCGAGCTTCCGAACATGTTCCTGTACGATATCGATGACATGCAGGGGATCGTGGAAGCGAATCTCGCAGAACGGAAACGGGCGGCGGATGAAATCATGACGATGATCCGCGGTGAAGTCGTGCTCTTCAAGGAATGGCTCGTCACACTCGGTGTCGTTCCGGTCATCACAGCTCTGCGTAAAAAGGCGCTGTCCATCCAATCGGAGACGATGGCGAGCATCGAGAACAAGATGCCTGATCTGACGGACCGCGAAAAGAAAGTGCTGAACAAGCATACGAAATCGATCATCAATCAGTTATTGAAAGAACCGATCCTGCAGGCGAAGGAGTTCGCTTCCGATCCGAAAGCGGCAGAGAAGCTCGAGCTGTTCCAGTCGATTTTCGGCATTGCAGAAGAGGTGCAGCGTGAAAAAGAATTGCAGGCACAACAGCAAAAAGCGGAACAGGGAGCCGGTGCTTCCCAAACGGCCGGGCTGCAGCCTGATATGACATATTGACAAGGTTTGTCCAAGTCATTTCCCATCCCGCTTCTTTGCCGGCTGATGCGGAAATGGCTTTTTTAACAGAAAGGCAGAGATTGGCCTATGGTTGAAATGACGATGGCGCGGCTACAGGAAGCTATGCTTGTGCTGTATGCCGTCAGCCTGGTTTTCTACTTCATCGATTTCCTGAAAAAAGAACCGCATGCACAGCGGGCGGCTTTCTGGCTGACCGCTGCCGTATTCTTCATGCAGACGGGGTTCCTGCTGCGGACGATCATCCTGACCAGGCAGCTGCCGGTTCTGTCACTCACCGACGGAGTCTATTTCTTCACCTGGATCCTGATCGCCCTGTCGCTCGGCATCCAGCTCCGGTACAGCTCAAGCTATGCGGGATTCTTTTTGAATGTGATCGGGTTCAGTTTCATGACTTTCCATATTTTCGCACCTGCCGGACCGGCCGGGAGCGGAGTCGGGGAGCCGCTCATTTCCGAACTGCTGTTCATCCATATCACGTTCGCGATTTTGTCCTATGCCGCATTCGCGATGGCGTTCGTATTCGCGATTCTGTACCTGCTCGTATATAATTTGCTGAAGAAAAAGAAATGGTCGGCACAGTTCAGCCGCCTTCCTTCGCTCCAGCATGCGCTGACCGGTACGAAATCGGCGATCTATACGGGAATCCCTATGCTGCTCGTGAGCCTGATCCTCGGCATCCAGTGGGCCTATACGGCTCTTGACGACTGGACGATCTTCGACTTCAAGATTGTCGGGTCGTTTCTGCTGCTGATCGTCTACAGTTCGCTGCTAATGCTGAATCGGCGCGGGAAACTGCAGGCGGCGGATTTCGCCTGGGCGAACGTGATCGCATTCGTGCTGATCATCATCAATTTCTTTTTAGGAAGCAGACTATCGCAATTCCACTTCTGGCTGTGAACGCAACTGGCCGGGAATCCATACAACCGGAAAGGAAGAGGACTTTGAGAAAAATTATTGTAGGTTCGAGAAGAAGCAAGCTCGCATTGACCCAGACGAACTGGTTCATCGATCAGCTGAAGGCGGCAGGTGTGCCGTTCGAATTCGAAGTGAAAGAGATCGTGACGAAGGGTGACCAGATCGTCGACGTCATGCTGTCGAAAGTCGGCGGGAAAGGGCTCTTCGTCAAGGAGATCCAGCAGGCGCTGTTCGACAAGGAAATCGACTTTGCGGTACATAGCATGAAGGACATGCCGTCTGTCCTGCCGGAAGGACTGATTGTCGGCTGTATCCCGAAACGTGTGGATCCGCGCGATGCGTTCATCTCGAATGGCAATGTAGCGTTCAAGGACCTGCCGAAAGGTGCTGTTGTCGGAACGTCAAGTCTCCGGAGAAGTTCCCAGCTGCTGCTGCTGCGTCCCGATCTCGACATCAAATGGATCCGCGGCAATATCGACACCCGCCTAAAAAAGATGCAGAGCGGGGAATACGACGCCATCCTGCTTGCGGCAGCCGGCCTGAAGCGGATGGGCTGGAGCGAAGATATCGTCACTGAATATATGAACCTGGAAGACTGCATTCCCGCAGTCGGGCAAGGTGCCCTGTCGATTGAATGCCGGTCGGACGACGCAGAATTGCTTGCGGAATTGGCAAAGCTGAACGATGAGCAGACTTTCCGAGAAGTGGAAGCGGAACGGACGTTTTTGCGGGAAATGGACGGATCGTGCCAAGTGCCGATCGGCGGCTTTGCCCGTGTGAAAGAAGAAGGCATTGAGATGACAGGTTTCATCGCAGCGCCGGATGCGTCCGTTGTCTACCGTCACACCGCGCTGGCAGACACACCCGTGGAAGCAGGTGAAATCGTGGCGGATACACTCCGGAAAGAAGGGGCAGCGGAAGTCATCGAGAAAGTGAAGGCCGAAATGGATGTCCAGTAAGCAGCCGCTCTGCGGTGAGACCGTCATCTTCACAAGTACGAAAAAATCAGAGGAGCCGTACGAGCTCGTCCGGCAGCTCGGCGGGGAGCCGGTCTCCCTGCCGCTCATCCGGACAACCGATAGGCAGCGCGATGATGATCATGCCCGGCTGCTGCAGGCGCAGGCGTACGATTGGCTCATCTTCACGAGCCAGAGCGCAGTAGCTGCATTCAAAAGGAAGCTTGGACGTTCCGGCATGGACGCGGAGTCGTTTCCCGTGCATGTCGCAGCCGTCGGCGAGAAAACCGCGGCTGCCCTGCGTGAGCTCGGCTTCGGCGTGGATTTCATCCCCGATGTGTTCAGCGCCGATGTATTCGTCAAGCAGTTCAACCCTGCCGGCAGAGCACTCCGTGCGCTGTTCCTGAAGGGGAACCTGGCAGGATCGCTCATCTCAACCGAACTCTCCCTGTCTGTCGATGAATGGACAGTATACGACACAGTCCCTGAAACGGCTTCCATCAAAAGGATTGTGGATCTGGCACGACAAGACTTGCCGCTGTCGATCCTGTTCGCCAGTCCGTCCGCAGTTTCGGTGTTCGGAGAATACCTGGCGCCGCAGATCGGCTGGACGGGCTTTACAATCGGTGCAATCGGGCATATTACGGAACGGGCACTGATGGAAGCCGGCGCGCATGCCGGCGTCATGCCGTCCGTCTATACATTACCGGAACTCGTGCGGGCACTCGCCGAGTCGAAAGGAAGGAACTGACTGATGACACAATTGAACTTCAAACGGCACCGCCGTCTGCGCAGCTCTGCGGGGATGCGCGCCATGGTGCGCGAAACACAGCTGGATGCATCCGACTTCATCTATCCGATCTTCGTGATCGAAGGGGAGGATATCAAGCAGGAGGTTCCGTCCATGCCGGGTGTCTATCAGCACTCGATGGATCGTCTCGGCGAGGAGCTCGATGAGGCGGTCGCGCTCGGAATTCCATCTGTCATCTTTTTCGGTGTCGTGACTGAAAAAGACGCTGTCGGCAGCGGGGCGTATCATGATCAAGGCATCATCCAGGAAGCGATCCGCCTTGCGAAGGACCGCCACCCGCATCTGATGGTGATCGCAGACACATGTTTGTGTGAGTATACCGATCATGGACATTGCGGCGTGATCGAAGGGGACCGGGTCCTGAACGATCCGTCCCTCGAACTTCTGGTGAAAACGGCTGTGTCCCAGGCGAAAGCCGGTGCGGATATCATTGCACCGTCCAACATGATGGATGGATTCGTCACTGCCATCCGTCACGGCCTGGACCAAGCAGGCTTCGAAGAGACGCCGATCATGAGCTACGCAGTGAAATATGCCTCTGCCTATTACGGTCCGTTCCGCGATGCTGCGGATTCGACACCGCAATTCGGTGATCGGAAAGCGTATCAGATGGACCCGGCCAACCGGATGGAAGCGCTCCGTGAAGCGGAATCCGATGTTGCAGAAGGCGCAGATTTCCTCATCGTCAAACCGGCATTATCCTACTTGGATATCATGCGTGATGTGAAAAACAACACATTGCTGCCGCTTGTCGCCTATAACGTCAGCGGGGAGTATGCAATGGTGAAAGCAGCCGCGCTGAACGGCTGGGTCGATGAGCAGCGGATTGTTCTGGAGACACTGACAAGTATGAAACGCGCGGGTGCAGATCTGATCATGACCTATCATGCGAAAGATGCGGCGCGCTGGCTGGAGGAGACGAAATGAGAGACTATACAAAATCGAAGCAGGCATTCAAAGAAGCGGTCGATCTCATGCCGGGCGGAGTGAATTCCCCGGTCCGCGCCTTCAAATCGGTCAATATGGACCCTATCTTCATGGAGAGCGGCAAAGGTGCGATCATCAAGGATATCGACGGCAACGAATACATCGATTACGTCCTGTCATGGGGACCGCTCATTCTTGGACACGCCGAGGAAGGCGTCGTGAAAGCACTTCAGGACGCAGCGGTGAAAGGGTCCAGTTTCGGTGCGCCGACACTGCTTGAAAACGAGCTTGCTGAACTCGTCATCGAGCGGGTGCCGTCAATCGAGATGGTCCGGATGGTTTCATCTGGTACGGAAGCGACGATGAGTGTCCTGCGTCTTGCCCGAGGCTATACGAAGCGCAACCTGATTTTGAAATTCGAAGGGTGCTACCACGGTCACGGAGATTCCCTTCTCATCAAAGCGGGATCCGGCGTTGCGACACTAGGCCTGCCGGACAGCCCGGGCGTCCCGGAAGGCGTTGCGAAGAATACGATTACAGTGCCATACAACGATCTGGAGAGCCTGAAACTCGCCTTCAAGGAATACGGTGACGATCTGGCAGCTGTCATCGTTGAACCGGTTGCCGGCAATATGGGTGTTGTCCCGCCAAAGGACAGTTTCCTGACAGAGCTCCGCAAGATGACGGAAGAGAACGGCACACTGCTCATCTTCGACGAAGTGATGACCGGGTTCCGCGTCGGCTACAACTGTGCACAGGGTCATTTCGGGGTCACTCCGGATCTGACATGCCTCGGTAAGGTGATCGGCGGCGGACTGCCGGTCGGCGCGTACGGCGGCAAACGGGAGATCATGGAACACATCGCACCGGCGGGCACGGTCTACCAGGCAGGGACACTTTCAGGCAACCCGCTCGCGATGACTGCAGGGATCGAGACACTGAAGCGCCTGACGCCTGCGTCATACGATCACTTCATGAAACTCGGCGACCAGCTGGAGAAAGGGTTCCGCGAAGCGGCGCAAGCGAACAACATTCCGCATACGGTCAACCGGGCAGGATCGATGATCGGCTTCTTCTTCACGAACGAGGATGTCGTCGATTATGAATCGGCGAAGACATCCGATCTCAAGCTGTTCGCGGAATACTACCGCATGATGGCGGACGAGGGGATCTTCCTGCCGCCGTCCCAGTTCGAAGGCATGTTCCTGTCTGCAGCGCATACCGAAGAGCATATTGCAGAAACGGTGAAGGCGTTCCATACCGTCTTCAGCAAACTGAAGAAATAATTTAAAAAGCCTTATCGGACATCATCGTGCCGGTAAGGCTTTTTGTTCTGTCTCCGGCCGTCCCCGCATACAATGCATGAGAATAAAGGAGGCGGCTGAGAGATGAAACCGATCGAATGGACATTATCCGAAACATTCCAATTCCCCGCATCAGCAGGCAGGGTGACAGAGGCGGACAGTGTGAAAGTGACCGCAGGCTATGATGATAAGCAGACGGAAGATGCCGTCCGGCTGTCGGGCATCTACCATATTGCGGCGAATGTGACGTTTGGAGAAGGCGTGGCCGATGCAGAAAATACAGCGGAGGACGCAATCCTCATCGATGACGTGGAGCTGGAAGGCGCGAAAGGCTATTTCGAGTACGCTGTTCCGCTGCAAGTCGATCTGCCGGCAGCTGACGGTGTCGGTGTGACAGCGACAGTGGTCGATGCGTCGGCATCCGCTACGGACAGCGGCGAGCTGCTGGTCATGTGGACCGTACAAGCATCCGCCAGGGAAGAGGCCGTTCCTGCAGTGGCTGCGGAAACGGCAGCTGTCGAGGCGGCTGAGCAGATCGTCAGCGCGGCAGAGTCAAATACTGCAACTGCAGCGGATGAGCAGGCAGCTGAAGTGACTTCCGCTGCAGCAGCAGCTGATTCCGCGGAAGCGGATCTGGACAGTGACAGTTCGAGCGTGGCGATTGCGATGACAGTGACTGAAGACAGCGGGCATCACGAAATGCTGGCGTTCATCCAGGACCTGGACGATGACGTGTCTGTCACGCCGTATGTGCTAAATAATGTTGCGGTGGAATAGGAACGCGCAGCCGCACAGTACGCAGAAGAGCAGGAAATCACCGGTCGTCGGGATGATCAGCAGCCGGATGAGCTGGAAGACGGAAATCGGGATGATGATCATCTTGCAGTAGAATCTCGTTTTCCGGAGCCAGGGCGGCAGCAAGTATGGGTTGTATCCTCTTCTCATGACACCATCCTTTCGTTGCAGGCTTGACGGGTCCGGCACGTTTCCGGTACACTGATGGAAACAGCATAGGGATGCAGTGAGCGGGAAAGTAAGCCGGCTGGCATTTTTCAGAGAGGGTCCGGGAATGGTGCGAGGACCCAGTGCAGCCTGACTGAACGTCACCCGTCAGCAGTTTTCGTGAACACAGTCGTCACTAGCGGAAACCGGTTAGAAGCCGTTATGTTTTTCGAGGCATCGTGTTTTTAGGCACGCATGCGAATAAAGGTGGTACCGCGAACTGACTCCTTCGTCCTTTACAGACGAAGGGGTTTTTTGTGTTTCATCCGCGATACAGCTGCACGCCGGGCAGATGCCCGGCGATCACTGACACATCCATAAGGACATATGAGGAGGAACCGTTATGACGGACAAACAGCAGACAGAAATGCCGACGAAGTACGATCCGCAGACGATCGAGAAAGACCGCTATGAATGGTGGCTGGAAGGCGGGTACTTCAAAGCCCAGCCGGAGAGCGGCAAGGAGCCGTATACAATTGTCATCC
Source organism: Sporosarcina trichiuri (assembly GCF_030406775.1). NCBI lineage: Bacteria > Bacillati > Bacillota > Bacilli > Caryophanales > Caryophanaceae > Sporosarcina > Sporosarcina trichiuri. The sequence continues at coordinate 747,261 of NZ_CP129119.1, forward strand.
CGCCGCCAAACGTGACAGGCAAGCTTCACCTCGGCCATGCGTGGGATACAACGCTGCAGGATATCCTGATCCGCATGAAACGGATGCAGGGCTACGATGCTCTTTGGCTGCCCGGCATGGACCATGCGGGTATTGCGACACAGGCGAAGGTGGAGGAGAAGCTCCGTGCGGACGGCCAGAACCGCTATGACCTCGGCCGCGAGAAATTCCTCGAGAAGACATGGGAATGGAAAGAGGAATATGCCGGCCATATCCGGGAGCAGTGGGCGAAACTCGGTCTCGCGCTCGATTATTCCCGCGAACGGTTCACACTCGATGAAGGCCTGTCGCGTGCAGTCCGGGAAGTGTTCGTAAAGCTCTATGACAAAGGGCTGATCTACCGCGGCGAGTACATCATCAACTGGGATCCCGCAACAAAAACAGCGCTGTCCGATATCGAAGTCATCCATAAAGATGTAGCGGGTGCCTTCTATCATATGCGCTACCCGCTCACAGATGGAACCGGAAGTATCGAAATCGCGACGACCCGCCCGGAGACGATGCTCGGGGATACGGCGGTCGCCGTCCATCCGGATGATGAACGCTACCAGCACCTGATCGGCAAGACGGTCAAACTGCCGATTGTCGGCCGTGAAATCCCGATCGTTGCGGATGATTACGTGGAAATGGACTTCGGAAGCGGTGCAGTCAAGATCACGCCGGCACACGACCCGAACGACTTTGAGATCGGCAACCGCCATGACCTTCCGCGTGTCCTCGTCATGAACGAAGACGGCTCGATGAACAGCATGGCCGGCAAATACGAAGGCATGGACCGTTTCGAATGCCGGAAAGCGATCGTCAAGGACCTGCAGGAGATGGATGTCCTGTTCAAAATCGAAGAGCACAACCATTCCGTCGGCCACTCGGAGCGGAGCGGCGCAGTCGTCGAGCCATACTTGTCGACACAATGGTTCGTCAAGATGCAGCCGCTGGCAGAACAGGCGATCGAACTGCAGAAGACGGACGGCAAAGTCAACTTCGTTCCCGAGCGGTTCGAGAAGACGTATCTGACATGGATGGAGAACGTCCACGACTGGTGCATCTCCCGCCAGCTCTGGTGGGGCCACCGCATTCCGGCCTGGTATCATAACGAAACTGGCGAAGTGTATGTCGGTGAGGAAGCGCCGGCGGACATCGAGAACTGGCATCAGGAGAATGACGTGCTCGATACGTGGTTCTCATCCGCACTCTGGCCATTCTCGACGATGGGCTGGCCGGATACGGAAGACCCTGAATTCAAACGGTATTATCCGACGGACGCTCTCGTTACAGGATATGACATCATCTTCTTCTGGGTGTCCCGGATGATCTTCCAGGCGCTCGAATTCACCGATCAGCGTCCGTTCAATGATGTGCTGATCCACGGACTGGTGCGTGCAGAAGACGGCCGCAAAATGTCGAAGTCGCTCGGCAACGGGGTCGATCCGATGGACGTCATCGACCAGTACGGTGCCGATGCGCTCCGCTACTTCCTGGCGACAGGGTCATCACCGGGGCAGGACCTGCGCTATTCGACGGAAAAAGTCGAAGCGATCTGGAATTTCGCGAACAAGATCTGGAACGCCTCCCGTTTCGCGCTCATGAACATGGAAGGCATGACATACGAGGAAATCGACCTGTCCGGCAAGCGATCTGTCGCGGATGACTGGATCCTGACGCGCCTGAACGAAACAATCGATTCCGTCACCAAGCTGTCCGACCGGTATGAATTCGGCGAAGTCGGCCGTGCGCTCTACAACTTCATCTGGGATGACGTGTGCGACTGGTATATCGAAATGGCGAAGCTGCCATTGTATGGGGAAGACGAGGACGCGAAGAAGATGACGCGCTCCGTGCTCGCCTATGTCCTCGACAACACGATGCGTCTGCTGCACCCGCTCATGCCGTTCATCACCGAAGAGATCTGGCAGAACCTGCCGCACAGCGGCGAGTCGATCACGGTGGCACCATGGCCGACAGTGAATGCTGCCTACTCGGATGAAAAACGCTCGGATGACATGAAACTGCTGACGGATATCATCAAAGCGGTCCGCAACATCCGCGCGGAAGTGAACACACCGATGAGCCGCCAGGTGCCTCTCTACATCGCTGCGAAAGATGAGGCGACAGCTGCCGTGCTGGATGAGAACCAGGCGTATCTGGAGAAGTTCTGCAATCCGGAATCCCTCAAAATCGGTTTGGACGTCCAGGCGCCAGGTAAATCGATGTCCGCCGTCGTGACAGGCGCGGAACTGTTCATGCCACTTGAAGGGCTGCTCGATATCGACGAGGAGATCGCACGTCTGACGAAAGAACTCGGCAAATGGACCGGCGAAGTGAAGCGCGTCCAGGGCAAACTGTCCAACGAACGCTTCGTTTCGAAAGCACCGCAGGCCGTCGTCGACGAAGAGCGTGCGAAAGAGAAGGATTACCTCGAAAAACACGCCGCCGTCCAGCGCCGGATCGAGGAACTGAAAGAGATTTAACTAAGGGAGGCTCCGCAGCTGCGGAGCCTTTTTTCCATGGGGGCGGAGGCGGCCGTAACGCTCATAAACCGGCCGAAAATGATCATAAATCTTGAAAAATGATCATAAAACGAAGAATGTGATCATAAACACAGAATTCCGCTCATAAACTCACCAAAGTGATCATAAATCCCGAAAAGTGATCATAAAACAGGAGAAACCGCTCATAACGCAAGCGGGCAATGCTCCGCATCAGCAGCCATCCCGGCATAAAAAAGCGAAGCGCCACAAATCAGGCACTTCGCTTTTCCTATCTTCCGTAAACAGGCAGCTATCCCGCAAACGGATCGTCCAGCTTATCAGAAATGTACTTCATCAATTCCTCCGCAACATCCAGGTCGCCTGCTGCATACAGCGACCGCGCGCCAACAGGATCTTCAAGTTCATTGAACAGCCAGATCCCATCCTGATCCTGGATAAAGTCGATACCGACATAATCGCTTTTCAGCGCCTTGGCAATCCGTTCCGCGAAGGCAGTGAGCGCGGCCGGCGGGCTGAACGGCTCCGCTGTGCCGCCGAGTGCGACATTCGACTTGAACGACCCGGCGCCTGTCCGCTTCACTGCACCGATACAGACAACTCCGAGCATATAGAGCCGGACGTCGGACGGCGTGTGATCGATGAATGGCTGGACAATCCACTGCTCCGTGGGCCGTTCCGCAAACAATTCCGCAGCCGACTTCTCATCCTCCAGCAAAAACACATCACTGCCGCCATGCCCATCGGCCGTCTTGACGACAGCCGGGAACGACCGGATCTCGTCCACAGCTCTCACTTTAGCCGTTGGAATCGCCGGAACGCCGAGCATCATCGCGAGCTGTGATGCCGCGAGTTTATCATTCGCGATCCGGTTCACTTCGGTACGGTTGAACACGCGGACGCCGGCGTCTTCCAGGCCGCGGCTGATGTCAAAGTCACGGCCGCGGTACAACGCAAAATCCGGCTGAGCGTCATCCGGCTGCAATTCTTCCTCGATCTTCAGTTCAAGATCCAGCCTGCAGTTTTGAGCTGCCGCGATCAGCTGCCCTATGAACCACGCATTCCGCTCCGCTTCTTCGCGGCTGTAGATTAGCCATCCCGTCATGATAGTTCCTCCAGTATCCAGGCGATCATATCGTCAGCGACGTTGATGCCCGTAACATTGTAGAGATTACGGATATGGGCCGCACCGTTGACTTCGCAGACGAGCGGCTGCCCGTCCGGATCGTACAGCAGATCGACACCGGCAAAGTCCGCACCGACCGACCGGGCAGCCCGGAGAGCGACGGATTCCTGTTCAGCCGTGAGTTCTACGACAGCGGCAGTCCCGCCGTTTGTAATATTCGCCCGGAAATCGGTTTCCGAGGAACGCGCCATCGCAGCGGCAACCCGATCGCCGATGACGTTCACCCGGATGTCGCGGCCACGGCTCGACGCGACGAATTCCTGGAACAGATAATCGATTCCGCGAAGTTCATCAACCTTCTCGTAAAACGCTTCTTCAGTTTCGATCAAATAAACATTCATGCCGAACGAGCCCCGGGCTTCTTTGATGATCATTGGGAGACCCAGCTCACCCAGTACCCGCTCGTAAAATCCGCTGCCAGAAATCGTGAACTTAGGATACACTTTCGGCGCCAGAATCGTCCGTGGCATCGGTATGCCGTCGCGCGCAAGGGCAACCGCCTGCTTCGTCTTATTGTCGCACCGTTCGATCACTTCCGGGTCGTTATACACCGGAATGCCGAGCGATTTCAAATAGGTCGCTAGCACGATATCTTTATCCAGGAAGACGACGAAATCCGGCAAATCATCAAGCGGCTGGGTCACATCCATGAGCACTTCATAGTTTTTCAGGATCCGCGCATAGACGCCTGCTCGCTCCGCCGCCCCGGCGATGAGTTCCGCCTGATCCCTGAACTTTTCGCTGACGAGACTGCCATTATAAATAATCCAGCATTTTTTCAAAATGAACCCTTCTCCCCGTGCTATACTTTGGTATACAGTAGAACTTATCGAATTCATTCAATTCTAGCATAAGGCGGGGAAAAAGCATGATACCGAAATTGGATGTGTACATAGAACATGCTGGCCTGACGAGCAGCAGCACGATCAAACCGGGTCTCGAAGCGATCCGTCATGCCATGCAGGCGCTCGGCAATCCGCAGGACCAGCTGCGGGCAATCCATGTCGCCGGCACGAACGGCAAAGGATCGACGGTCGCGTTCATGGAGTCCATTCTGCAGACGGCGGGCGTGACGACCGGCGTCTTCACCTCACCGGCGATGATCGACATCCACGACCAAATCCGCGTGAACGGCCGGAATGCAACCCCTGCACAGCTGAAGGACAGTTTCCGCTTGATCAGCGAAGCAGGACTCGACGGCTGCCTGACCGACTTCGAACTGCTGACGGCGGCAGCATTCGTCACATTTGCAGAGGCGAAACCCGACATCCTCCTCGTCGAATGCGGACTCGGCGGCAGGTATGACAGTACGAATGTGCTGAATCCCGCCGTCACGGTCATCACATCGATTGCGAAAGAGCATACCGAGTTCCTCGGAGACACACTTGAGTCGATTGCCTGGCACAAAGCGGGCATCTTCAGATCCGGCATCCCGGCAGTCGTCGGGGACCTGCCGCGAGAAGCCATGGCGGAAGCGGAAAAGATTGCAGCAGAAGGGGATAGTCCGCTCTATCGGTACGGCAACGACTTCAGCATGGAAGGTGACCGGTTCTGCGGGATCCGCACGATTGACCGGCTAAACAGGAAGCTGAAAGGCCCTCATCAGGCGGTTAACGCAGCAATGGCAATCGAGGCGGTGCATCTTGCATATCCTGATATAGAGGAAGAAGCGGTCCGGACAGGCATCGGAGAAGCGCAGCTGTCATTCCGGTTCGAGGAAGCGGCGCCTGGCGTCTTTTTTGACGGCGCCCACAACCCGGCGGCCGCAAAACGCCTTCGGGAGACGATCGAGCAGCAGTTTCCCGGCGAAACCGTCGATTTTGTCATTGGCATGATGGCGAACAAGGATATAGAAGCCGTTCTTGCGGAGCTCATTCCGGTCGCCGCGTCGTTCACATTCGTCGATTTTGATGAACCCGGTGCAGCTCCTGCCGGCACATTGTATGAAATGTGCCAGTTTGGAAATAAACAGGTGACAGATCATTTGGATGCTTCTATACTACTAAGAGAGAACCCAGGCCGAAAGAAAATAGTCTCAGGGTCTTTGTACTTGCTAAACAGTCTAAAGTCTCATATACTGAGTATGGAACTATAGACAGTACTCAATGGGCATTTCTGACCGACGAAGGAGTGAAATGAATGAAGCTGACAGGCCGGCCGTTTCTGATTTTGCTGCTGCTCTGGACACTGATTGTCCCGGCCGGCACTGTATACCTTTTGACAGCACACCCACTGCCTGATGTGAACTGGCTGTGGCTCGGTCTGTCTGCTATTTTCGGATTTTTTAGTATATATTTTCCCATCATCTATAACGGGAAATCGATCGTCCTGTTCGTCTGGTTCACGCTTCCTGTCTTCCTCTTGTATGGCCTGACTGCAGAAGTACTCGTCACGCAGCTGATCGTCATCACTGCAGTCCTCTCAAAAGCTCATACAGGCGATGTGCTATACCGGCTGCTGTACAACTCGCTTGCGTACTTCCTGCTGTCATTCCTGTCCGCTGCCGCCTTTGCGCTCGCTGGTGCGGAAGTCGGCAGCCTGGCGTTCGGTTCGCTTGTCACAGGCGTGATTGCGTATCAGGTTGTCTATTCCGTGCTGTATGATGCGATTTTCAAGCTGTACGGGACGCTGACGAGACGGATGCGACGCAACACGATGAGAGAGACGCTGTTCCATTATTTCAGACTGCTTCTTGTTGTGCCGCTCGCTGTTTCACTTTACTACATGCTGGTGTTCTATGGTGCCATCGGGTATGTGCTGATCGGTATACCGTTTTTCCTGATGACTTACTTACTGCGTGTCAACGGACAGCGGGAGGACTTGACAGGCTTTATCCAGGCGGCCGGTAAAATCGGGCAGCAGCTCGCTGCCATGACCAGAGGCAATGAGATTAACGAAGAGTATCTGACGAAAGCATCCAGTCTGTTTTCCGCAGATTATATTTACTTATACGACGCTTACGAAGGATGGCTGGAACCGAGGTATTTCTATGCGGATGGAAAAAAACAGACACCGCCGACTGTCCGTTTAGCGGCTGGGCAGGGGATAGCCGGGAGGCTGCTGTCAGGTGAAACGAGTGAATTGTTTACGCGCCGTGAACAGTGGATCCGCCAGACTGTCACGGTCGTGCCGGAAAACTTGGAAAGCCTCATGTGCATCCCATTGATCCGGCATCAGAAGGTGGTCGGCGGAGTCGTGCTCGGCAGCAGTAAACGCAACAGCTTCAAAGAATTTCATCTGAATGTACTGGACTTATTGAGCTCCTATTTTGTCGTAGCTGCCGAGAAGGCGAAGTATATCGAGGAAGCGGAACAGGAGAGCGATATGTGTGCCCTCACCGGTCTCTATAACTACCGGTATCTGGAACGCCAACTGGAGAGTGAGATAGCCGCCCTAAAGCGGGGCAGTATTGATCAGGTCGCTCTCGTCATGCTGGATATCGACCACTTCAAAGCGGTCAATGACACATATGGCCATGAAAATGGCAATCGTGTCCTGCAGCAGCTCAGCAGACTCCTGAAAGAACAATGTCCGTCAGGCGGCACGGCAGCACGGTATGGCGGTGAGGAATTCGTTTATATCCTCCCGGGATACTCGAAAGAAAAAGCTGCAGCGTTTGCTGAAATGCTTCGGCAGTTAATCGAGAAAACGCAAATGACTATACAGAGCCATCTGGATAAGGGGCTGCTGGAGGAAACGATCACCCTCACATCCAGCTTAGGAGTGGCAGCCTCGCCTGAGGACACCGACGAAGCCATGGTGCTCCTGCGAAACGCAGACCGCGCCCTCTACATCGGAGCGAAGCAGTCGGGACGCAATCGGGTGGGGGTATACGTGAAGTGAGGAACTGCAGAATGGAGTGTGTAAAGTGCTAGATTATCCGAAGAGGCAGTTTACAGCATTTGCTCTGTGGCTGCTCGTTGTTCCTGTCGCCGTTTGGCTGGTGTATGACCGGTTTCCTTTCGAAACGGTGAATTACGGTTTCCTGTCTGCCAATTTCGTCATGATGCTTGTTGCGCTGAGTATGTCCTTCAAAGTGTTTTCGAACAGCGTTCCAGTTGAACGGTGGATTATATTTGTCGTGTTTTTCCAGTACGGCCTTTTTGCAGAGATGATATTCATGCAGATTGCGTTACTGACACTGCAATTTCTGAGTAAGTCAAGTCTGCCGCCGCTATACCGGTTTTCGACCAACTCTCTCATGTTCACGCTGGTGTCGATCTTCAGTGCAGGGATGTTCTATCTCGCAGGCGGCAGTACCGCGGAGCCGACTCTATGGTCATTCACCTTTGCCGCAATCATCTATGCAATCTCCTATTCACTCATCAATTCACTGATCATCTTCTGCATGACGAAATTGGAAGGTGAATCGACGGAGAACGAATGGAAACTCACTATATGGGATTTAGCCACGTCTTTGGTATTCATCCCGTTAGCTGTCGCCTACAGCCTGCTTGCAGATCAGCTTGGAAACTATTCTCTCCTGCTGTTGGGAGCTCCATTCCTGATCATTCTGCTGATCATCAAACGGTTCGCTTTTTCAGGGGAGTTTCAGGAGAAACTGTCGTCGGCCGTTGAAATGGGCCATGAACTGACGGACAGCCTGCTGACGGATGAAGTGATTGAAAAGTTCATCGAGAAGATCAAACACGTCGTGAATTATGACCAGCTGTATCTGCTGGATGTCACGAAACAGAAAGAACTAAAGCTGCTCACTTGCTCGGAAGCGGGAGAGATTGCAGAGAATTCCCATTTCTTCACTTGCGACCCGGATTCGTATCATCTGATGAATGCAGAAAAAGCGGTAATCCATCCGACTGCCAAGGAAATCAGGAAACTGACCCAGTTCTCGTTCAGTAATTCCGTGCAGAGCCTTCTGATTGCTCCAGTCATCCGCAACGGAACGACAGAAGGCTTCCTGATATTGACGTCATTCCGGAAGAACTTTTTTGAGGATCTCGACAAGCGGATGGCCGAGCTGCTCACAGGCTATTTCGAAACGTCGATTGTCAAAGCGTATCATTATGAAAAGACGCTCGCCGTCAGCGAACGCTGCGGTCTTACCAAGCTGAACAACTTCAGGTATCTGACAAAGCAGATGACCCGCGAGATGGATAGGATCCGGTCCGGGGAGCTCAGTGATTTGTCGGCCATCATCATGGATATCGACCATTTCAAATCCATCAACGATACGTACGGCCACCAGAGCGGCAACGACATATTGGTCACGTTTGCGGACATTCTCCGAAAATACGAAACAAATGACCGGACGCTCGCCCGGTATGGCGGAGAAGAGTTTGTGCTCCTGCTCCCCGACATGACGAAAGACGGGGCTGCTGATCTCGCGGAACGGATCCGCAGGGAAGTGGAGGAGACGCTGTTCACCATCCAGCCGGACCTGTCGAAGGAGCGGAAACGGATTGGAATCCGCCTGACCGTGAGTCTCGGCGTCTCCTCTATTCCGGAAGATACGGATTCCGAATCGAGCCTGCTGCGGAATGCCGACCGGGCGCTGTACATCGGCGGCAAGCAGGCAGGTCGCAACCGTGTCGGAATCTATGAAGCTGACCGTTCAAAACCGATCGGTATTTAACGAATGACAGAAATAGAGATTGCTTCGGCAGTCTCTGTTTTTGTTGTAGATTTGTAGTATCCCTATATTGAACTTGCATCCCCAGTCCGGTATGCTGTAGATAGGAAAAAGGACCGAAACGGGGTGATGTCATGACAGCGAAAAGCCAGAAAAACCATGAAGCAGGACTTACCTTAGTGGAAATCTTGCATCGCTCGTCATCCTGGGCATCGTGTTTGTTGCTTTCATGACCATCTTCCCGCAAATGACATTGTTCAACAGCCGCACGGAAGCGAAGCTCGAGACGATGAATGAGGCGCGGGTCATTTTGGAAGAGTACCGGGAAGAAAAGTGGAAAGAGAAAACACTTGCTCCTTCGAGATTTACAGCTCAGTGAGACTGGTGGAAAGAGACTGAGCCGAAAAATCCGAATGCAACGATATTAATAAAAAAGCTGCCGGATGAAGGACCGCCCCTCGGCCAGGAGCTGAAACCCGGCATGACCAGATTGCACAAAATCACAATAGAAGTGAACGATAAAGGAAAATTGAGCAGCCGTTCATTCGGCTATATACAAGTCAAGTAGAGGTGAGCATGCTGAAAACTCATAAGGATGAATCCGGCGTAACCCTCGTTGAATTGCTAGCTGTCCTTGTTCTGATATCGCTGGTGACTGGGATTATCTGGACAGCCATTAATATAAGTGTACGGCATAGCGCAGTAGAAACTACTAAACTTCAGCTGCAGCAGGACGCCAACCTGATTATCACCCGGCTGCAGCAAGAACACCGGACGAGAACCTGTTACAGACTGACAGTAGAGTCCTCTGAAGTATCCATCTCCAATTGTGAAGGACAGGATTCCTTTAAATTGGTGCTCGGCAATAGTTACCGGTACAGCAGCTCAGCAGTGAAATCTGAGTATGTACCAAAAAAGAATAACGTCGATAATTTCACCCTGACTGTTCAGGATCCGGAAAATAGAAATCTGGCAGTGGATGTAACAACGTCTATAACTCGATATAAAACAGAGTGAAGGAGGGTGACAGGTGAAACGGACGAAAAACGAAGAAGGATACGCGCTGCTGCTTGTCCTGTTTCTCGTTGTCCTGATTTCAATCCTTGGTGCTGTTTTCATGCGAGCCAGTATCAGTAATGCTAAGCAGGAACAAATCACTTACAGAAACCAGCTGACTTATGTCGCTGCTGAAACTGGTGTCGATTATGTTAAAACCTTTTCGCCAACCAGTACTACGACAAGAAGGATGTAATTGAAACGCAAGTAAAGACATTCCTCGAGAACAGACTTACAACTCCGAATGGTAGAAAGCGACAGCCAAACGAAGCTGATTATACAGCTGCCCGGCAAGAAGGCGCACGACTCCTGGAACTAGCACTGAAGGGTGTTAACGAAAAACGGATCAACAATGCGTCGGTATCTATTGACAACCAGTACAGTTTCAAAGTGAACCCCGATAAGCTGCCAGAGATTTCGCTGCAGACGGATGGCGTTACCATCAAGGTGGCTGGCGGTGTGATAGGAGAGAAGACATCGGACGGCACGATAAGATACCTGACGTTCGAGCAGCAGTTCCGTGTTCCTTCATTTGATCCAGCAGATTCAAGTGTCACAGGCAGCGGCGGAGGGGACTGGGTATACCCAGGAGACAGTACCATTGCAGCGTGCGCAGACAAGACGAAAATTGAAAACAAAAAATGCAAATCAACTGTGACACCCAGCAGGATCAGTGAAATCGACGATTCGACCGTTTACTTTCCGTATGAGTTTTCAACTCTGAATAGACAGAAGCTGGACATTGAAGATTCCAAGGTCTATTTCAAAGGCAGTATGACGGTTGGCGGCAACGAACTTGAAATCGAAGACTCTATTGTCACTTCTGAAGGGTCTGTGAGTGTCACAAAAGACATCGACATCGAAGATTCCCACTTCTATGTAAAAGGTTCCGTCACGTCCGATAAAGATATTGAAACCGAAGACTCTATCGTAAACATAGGCTCCAATTTATATGCTAAAAAAGAGCTTGAAATTGAAGACTCCACTGTGAAGATAGGCGGTTATCTGAAAGCTGATGAAGACATTGAAATCGAAGACTCCACTGTCGAGGTGGCAGGCGAATTAATCGCTGGGAAGGAATTCGAACTGGAAGACTCGAAAATGATTGTCCGAGGAAGTGCTGCGCTTCGGGGAAACACAGAAATCGAGGATTCCTACTTATATATCGGCGGAGCCCTCCACAGCAGCGGAAACAAACTGGAGGTCAAAGACAAATCGAAGGTGTGTGTCGCCGGCTCGCTTCAAATCGATAACAAGCCCGAAATCTCGTCATCCAGCTATATTTACTATAAAGGGGCGTTTGCCTACTATGAAGGCGGGACTCCGAGCAGCCGTATCCAATGCTGTCAGACGCCGATTTTTCAACGAAGTGTCCTGTGACCGCTGCCCCTCCTGCAGAAAGCGGCATCAAGTGGCCATCACCTTCACTTGATGTTGAGTATTAATAATAATCCCGGAGGTACCTATGATTCCATATCTGTTACTATTGGCAGCTGCACTGCTCTCCGCAGGGCTTATCTATTATTTGATACGGATCAACCGACTGCCGCTGATTACCCTTTGGATCGTCCTGCTAGCAACATCCACCGCATTCCTCGCGATGCTCGTCGCGCAGACGATGTCCATCTGTTACGCGCTGCTCGTTATTATCGGTCTGTCGTTCGCGACAGCGGTGCTGCTGGCGAAACGGCAGGAAAGTCATTAAGTTCAGTTTGTTGAATGGAGGTTCGGTTCGTGGGCAATCGAAGGATCATCAATTATTTCATCAGTATCGCTGGCGTGTCACTGTTGCTGTTCGGTATTGCTTCCACCGGTTCGTTTGCGGCGGATCAATTTTTGTTCGGCAAGCGGTTCGGCGCTCATACATATGCCGGGCCGTTCGATCTGTCGAACCGGACGAGCCGCGACGCAGAGATCAAGCTGACGTCCGATCTGCTTGGTATGCAGGACAACCTGCAGGCGGACCTCGTCTACCAAGATGCAAAGATTCCGCTGCCTGCGGAACTCGTCACCTATGATTCATCTGCAACAGTGGACCGGGCACAAACGGAAGCGGAGAACCCGCTCGTGGCCTCAGTCAGTGAAGACGGCCTCCGTGCGCTGCTTGCCCAGGAACTGCCGATGCTGCAGTTCAGCGATTCGGAAGTGGCTTCGATTGCACAGGGGATCAGCGATAAATTATCATCCGGCATCATGCCGCAGTCCGTCCAGCTGACGGAGTATTTGGAAACCACACAGCCTGCCGTCACGGTTGCGTCTGCAGACGTGCCGACAGACGGGTTCTCCCAACAGATGCTGGATGTGCTCGACGCGCTCGATGGTGTGCAGCTTGAGCCGAAAGAGCCATTCTCGCTGCTAGCTTTCATCGAGGAAACGGAAACGGGCCTGCTTTCCGATGACAAGATGACCATTCTCGCTTCGGCTTTGTATGAAGCCGCCCTTCGTACAAATTTCTGGGTGGAGGAACGGACGATCCGGACGGAACTTCTCGACGGAGTCAAGCCGGGATTCGAAGCGGCGATCGACCGTCAGCTCGGGCTCGACTTCGTGCTGACCAATCCGAACCAGACTTCTTACGCAATCCGCTCGAATTGGAGCGGCGGTGCACTGCATGTCGAATATGCCGGTCTCCCGCTCCGTTATGCATACGAACCGTATGTCGCTGAAACGAACAAGTACGAGCCGAAGACGACCGTTCATTATAATAAAGACCTGGCGGCTGGCCGCGTCGATCTGCTGACGGAAGGCCGTGACGGCTCCGAAGTGATCGTCCAGCGCAAAATCCTGGAAGATGGCGGACTCCTGACCGTGGAGCCGGTGTCCGAAGACTTCTACCCTCCGGTCTCCCGTGTCGAGGAGCATGCGCTTGCGCGTCCTGAGACGGAGACACCTGATTCGGGTGGAACCGATACAGGAACGCCGGGCTCCTCGGCGGACGGCGGCTCATCCAGTCCCAACGATTCGTCGCCAGATGGGAATTCATCTGACGGATCGGGCACTGATAATACGCAAAATAATGAGCCCGGCAAACCGGGCACCGATGGTAACAACGATGGGAACTCCGGCAGCCCAGGAAATAGGAAGCCGTCTTCCGGCAATCCAGATGACCAAGTCGGAAGCATCAATGGCAAGCCTTCTGCGAAACCGCAAGGCGACGGCCATATTTACGACAAAGGCGGAAACCTCATCAAGTGACACCCTAACAAGTGAACGTACGTCTGGAGGAAACTACCCATGGCAGCACCCCGTAAACGGCTCGGCGATCTGCTCGTCGAGTCGGGTTTGATCACCACTACACAGCTTGACACGGCGCTTGCCGAGAAACCGCGGGATCAGCGTCTTGGTGATGCGCTGCTTTCCCGCGGGTTCATCACAGAGCAGCAGCTGATCGAAGTGCTTGAATTCCAGCTCGGGATTCCGCACATCAACCTGTTCCGCTATCCGTTTGATCCGAAATTGTTCAACATCGTGCCGAAGGAGTTCGCAAAGCGCAACCTGCTCGTGCCGCTGAAGACGGACGGCGACCGGCTGTTTGTCGCGATGAGCGACCCGATGGACTACCTGACCGTCGAGGATCTTCGCCTGTCAACAGGATTCCATATCGAGACGGCGATCGCCTCGAAAGACGATATTCTGCGGACGATTTCCAAGTATTATGATAATGAATCGTTCGAGGACATCTTCATCGACCAGCCGGAAGAGACGGCGACCCAGCAGCAGCAGGAACTGACGGACCTCGATTCGCCGGTCGTCCGTCTCGTCAACCAGCTCATGGTGTCCGCGGTCACGCAGAAGGCGAGTGACATCCACCTCGATCCCCAGGAGAACGAACTGCTCATCCGGTTCCGTCTCGACGGGATGCTGAAGACGGAGCGGGTGCTGCCGAAGCATATGCAGGGAATGCTGACGGCACGCATCAAAATCCTCGCAAACCTCGACATCACCGAACAGCGGCTGCCGCAGGACGGGCGCATCAAGACGACGATCGATTTCCGGCCGATCGATCTGCGAGTGTCCACCCTGCCGACCATATTAGGTGAAAAGATCGTCATGCGGATCCTGGACTTGAGCAGCTCCCTCAGCGACTTGAAGAAACTCGGGTTCAGCCCTCTCAATCTCGACCGGTTCCTGAATGAAATCACGCGCCCGAATGGCATCGTGCTCATCTCCGGGCCGACGGGATCCGGGAAATCGTCGACGCTGTACGCGGCGCTCAACAAACTGAATGCCGAAGAAGTGAACATCATCACCGTCGAGGACCCGGTCGAGTACCAGCTGTCCGGCGTCAATCAAATCCAGGTGAATCAGAACGTCGGCCTGACGTTTGCGACCGGCCTCCGTTCGATCCTCCGGCAGGACCCCGATATCGTCATGGTCGGTGAGATCCGGGACCGCGATACAGTGGAAATCGCCATCCGCGCGTCACTCACCGGGCACCTTGTCCTCAGCACCATCCATACGAACGATTCCGTTGCATCCATCACGCGATTGCTCGATATGGGTGTCGAGCCGTTCCTCGTGACAGCGTCGCTGAACGCGGTCGTTGCACAGCGGCTTATCCGGAAAGTGTGCCGGGACTGCGGGCGCAAGATGCCGGCGACTGAGCGTGAAAAAGAGATTTTCGCTAAACGCGGCATGACGATCGACCAGGTGAACCGCGGACCGGGCTGCGCGGCCTGTAACATGACGGGCTACCGCGGCCGGGTCGCGATCCATGAGGTATTGATCATCGACGACGCCATGCGGGACTTGATCAACAGCCATGCGACACCTGCAAAGATGCGGGATGCGGCCGTCGACAGCGGCACCGTATTCCTCGTTGACGACGGACTGGAAAAAGTGAAACAGGGCATGACGACGACGGAAGAAGTGCTCCGCGTCGCCTTGCCGGAGTAAGGGGGAATCCATATGATGAAAGACCAGATCAATGACGTTCTGGCAAAAGCAGTGGAACTGCATGCATCAGATATCCACCTGACAATCGGATCGCCGCCCGTCTTCCGGATCAACGGCGACCTGAAACGCTATGGAACCGAGCCGATCGATGAACAGTATACGAAGGGTGCTGTGCAGGCGACGGTGCCGGATAAGCTGTTCCCTGAATTCCGTGAGCATGGACAGGTCGATTACTCGTATGACGTGCCCGGGGTCGCGCGCTTCCGGGTGAATGCGTTCCAGCAGCGGGGCGTGACTTCACTCGCGTTCCGGACGATCCCGACGGACATTCCGACGATCGAGTCGCTGCACATGCCGGGCATCCTGAAAACGCTCGCTGAGACGAAACAGGGGCTCATCCTCGTGACCGGTCCGACGGGTTCCGGGAAATCGACGACCCTTGCGTCAATGATCGACTACTTGAACCAGACATCCCGCAAGCATATTCTGACACTTGAAGATCCGATCGAATACATGCACAGCCACGCAGCGAGCATCATCGACCAGCGGGAAGTCGGCTTCGATGCCGCAACATTCGCGGACGGGCTTCGGGCGGCCCTCCGGCAGGATCCGGATGTGATCCTCGTCGGGGAAATGCGCGATCTCGAGACGATTTCGACCGCAATCACTGCGGCGGAAACGGGGCACCTGGTGCTTGCGACGCTCCACACATGGAGCGCCGCATCGACGATCGACCGGATCATCGACGTGTTCCCGCACGGCCAGCAGGCGCAGATCCGCGTCCAGCTGGCGGGTGTCCTGACGGCTGTCCTGTCGCAGCGGCTCCTGCCGACATCCGACCGGCAGGGGCGCAGGGCAGCCACCGAGCTGATGATCAACAATCCGGCGGTCGCGAACTTGATCCGCTCCGAAAAAGTCCATCAAATCCCGAACGTCATCCAGACAAACCGGGCGGCGGGCATGCATATGATGAATACATCGGTGAAAGAACTGCTCGATAAGGGACTCATTTCGTACGACACAGCTGAGCCATACTTGCAGGAGGAGTCCTGATCATGGCGCGTTTCAAGTACGAAGGGCGGGATGCCCGATCCGTCCGCACGGGCACCATCATCGCGGATAACAAACGGGATGCCGCCCTCAAGCTGAAACGGGACGGCATCCGGGTGAAGAACCTGACCGAACAGGCGGAGACGACGCTGACGAAGGAGATCCATCTCGGCAAGCCGGTCAAGCGCCAGCATTTCATAATGTTCCTAAGGCAGTTCTCGACACTGCTGCGGGCAGGGGTGACGATCGTCGAGGCGATCCGCATCCTCTCCCTCCAGGTGGAAGGCAAGCAGTTCAAGAAGATCCTGACGGAAGTGAATGAAGACTTGCGGACCGGTGGCGCACTGTCCGATTCTTTCGCAAAGCATCCGAAAGCGTTCGAGCCGCTCGTCATCAACATGATCAAAGCCGGGGAGCTGTCGGGTACACTCGACGACTCGCTCGACCGTCTCGCTGTCCATTACGAGAAAGCGTACAAGACTCGCCAGAAAGTCATGTCAGCGTTGTCCTACCCGGTCGTCGTCGGCATCGTCGCGGTCGGGGTTGTCATCTTCCTCCTGACTTTCGTCGTGCCGATGTTCGTCGACCTGTTCGCCAGTGTCGGCGGGGAACTGCCGCTGCTGACGCGCTTCGTCATGACATCGAGTGACTTCGCACTGTCCTACTGGTATGTCATCGTCATGGCGGTTGCGGCAGTCGGCGTCGGCTTCTATCTGCTTCGTTCCAATCCGAAAGGCCGGATGATGACCGATACGTTGCTGCTGCGGCTTCCTGTGTTCGGCGACATTGCCAAGAAATCTGTGCTCGCCACACTGACGCGCACGCTCAGCTCGCTGTTCTCAAGTTCCGTGCCGATCCTGCAGTCGCTTGCGATGACGGAACGCGTCGTCAGCAACGAAGTCGTGAAGAAAGTGCTCGTCCGCTCGCGCGAATCGCTCGAACGCGGCGGTTCGCTCACCGAGCCGATGGAAGGCCACTGGGCATTCCCGCCGCTCATCCCGCATATGATTGCGATCGGCGAACAGACTGGTTCGCTCGATTCGATGCTCGCGAAAGTCGCCGATTTCTACGAAAGCGAAGTGGATGCCTCGACGGAACGGCTGAAAGCGCTCATCGAACCGATCATGATCGTCCTGCTTGCTGGATTAGTCGGGACTATTGTACTTGCAATTCTGCTGCCGATGTTCGATCTATTTAATCAAATCGATAACTTATAGACTATTGGAATCACCGATCAGCAAGTTTTTTAGAAATTCCATAGAGTAATAGATAGACTTCTCTGGAACTTTTGATATACTGACAATAAGAACAAAAGCAAGTACACTAAGGAGGAGAACACATGAAGGAGTTTCTTCAGAAGAAAATCAAGAACGAAAAGGGCCTGACCCTCGTCGAATTGCTCGCAGTCATTGTCATTTTGGGTATTATCGCAGCGATTGCTGTGCCGTCGATTGGGAATATCATACAAAACTCCCGTGAAAAAGCAGTTTTAGCTGATGCCACAAATGCAATAGAAGCAGCTAATCTATTCTTCGCTGAACATCCTGATAAGACAACTGTATCTTTAAAGACTGCTAGTACAGAAGGCGGCTATAAGTTAGAGCCAGAGTATTTACAAGAAAGTTCGCTAACTTCTGCAACTGTAAACAAGAAAGACGATAACTCATTAACTATTACTTTTTCAGGTGAGGCGGGTAAGAAGACTGTCTCAGCTACTGATGCTACCAAGAAAGACTTGAGTGAGAAAACTGATGTAATTAAAATCGGAACAACCAGTAAACCAAGCAAGTAAGGAGCCAACCCATGCAAATCCCATTCACCCGCCCGAAGCGGCCGGTCTCGATGACAATTGAAGAAGACGCGGTCCGCTATGTGAAGCTGAAGGCGGGGGAGGACCTGGTCGTCGAAGAAGCGGTCGACGTGCCGCTTGCGCCGAATATCGTGCATGACGGCCGGGTCGTGGATCCTGCAGGGCTGGTGTCCGTGCTTGACGGGCTGGCGAAGGAGTGGGGCATTGCCAAACGCGGTGTCCAGTTCCTCGCGCCCGATACATATGTGATGATCCGGAAAGTGCCGTATCCGGAGGACGTGCTGGATGATGAACTGAAGGGGCACTTTTTCATAGAAATCGGGTCATCGATCTATTTGCCGTTCGATGATCCGGTTTTTGACGTGGTGCCGTATTTGCCGAATACCACATCCAACGAAGCGATCTTGATCGCCTCGAAGGAAAGCGTGCTGCATGGCTACGAGGAGGCATTCGCGTCCGCGAAGTTCGATCCGCTCGTCGCGGACATCGCACCGCTCGCCCTCTACCGGCTCGCCCACCGGCAGCATCAGTTCACGGGGGACGAGCACGTGATGCTCGCAGATCTGACCGCCGGCAAGCTCGTCGTGTCGATCTTCCACGAACATTACCCGCTGTTCATGCGGCCGGTCGATCTTGAAAGTGCCGCAGATATCAATGTAGCATCGCCGGACCTTCCGGCGTCGAGTTCGCTGCTGTCGCCCCAGGCGATCGTGCAGGAACTCGAGAAACTCGTCAATTTCTACCGCTACAATATGTGGAATGGCACTGCGACGATCACCCATGTGCTTGTCAACGGCCTCTATGCCGATCTCGATGACCTGCTGGCGCTTGCGTCCGGCCGGCTCCATGTTGCGGCGAGTCCGCTGCTGCCCGAACCGCTGCTGTTTGCATCCGGCGGGGCGGTGCCGTCATCGTTCAACCGGACGATCGGACTTGCACTGAAAGAGGTGTCCCATGCTAGTCGACATTAACTTACTGCCGGAAAAGGAGAGGGAACGTTCCGGTTTCCTGGTTGCCGCGCTGGGCGTCATCGGCGCGGCTCTTCTTGTCTGGCTCGTGTTTTTTCTCCTTGCCCGGAGTCTGACCGCCGACACGGAACGCCTTGACGATCAGCTGATCCACCTTCAGGCGACCCAGGCGGAATTGTCCGGCCGTCTGAACCGTTCGGACAGCGCTCAGGCGCATGATGAACTGGCGGCAAGCGTCGAGTGGGCGGAAAATTACCGCTATGAGACCGCTCCGCTGCTTGAGGACCTGACCGCCCAGCTGCCGCGGCGCGGATTTTTCCGGTCGTTCGCGTTCGCCGCGCCCCACCAGGCGACGGTCGAAGTGCAGTTTGACGATAAAACCGAAGCGGCGTACTACCTGACGCGCATCCAGGCGTCCGAAGCGATTCAGACCGCGTCCCTTGAATCGGTCGAAACCGAGGAAATCGAGGATACGGCCGATACAACGGACGGCGGCACAGCCGTCATCCGCCGCTTCCTGCCGCGGTATATCGCCACCTATACGATTTTCTTCAACGATCCGCGCGGGACGCTCGACGGAGCAGCGCCTGCCGTGCCGGAAGAAACGCCGCCTGCGACCGATGCACCGCCTGAAACCGATGACCCGGCAGCGGATGGAACAGTGCCGGACGCTGAACCGCCGGCCGATACGGAACAGGAGGGATCCGATGCGGAGTCTGACTAAACGGCAGAAGGACCTCGCCGTCCTCATCCTGTCGATCATCTTTTTCCTGCTGCTGGCAGCGTACAGCTGGTATCAGCTATATGCGCCGGCACGGGAGGCCAATGAACAGGCGGTCAGCTCACTCGCCGACCAGCGCGAGGTCCTGTTCGAACTGCAGCGTCAAGTCGCGGCCCAGCCGGAAGAGGTCTCGTCCAATTCGCGGCCTCTCCAGCAGAAAGTGCCTGTGCTGCCGCTCGAGGAACAGCTCCTCGTCCAGCTGGAGAAGGCGGAAGTGAAGTCACGTGCGGACATCCGGGACGTGCAGTTCATAAAAGGGGAGGCAGGGACGGAACTGACGGACCCTGCAGCGGAGTCTTCCGAGACCGTGGACGCCCCGGAGCCTTCTCCCGAGACGGCCATCCAGGTGATGACGGTCGACGTCGAGCTGACGGCTTCTGATTACAGTCAGGTCGACCGGTTCATCCGCGAAATCGAAAAAATGGAGCGCATCTTCATTGTCCAGTCGATCGAGCTGACGCCGCCTGAGGAGCAGCGGGAAGTCGAAGAGGAGACGGTGCCGCTCGAATTGACCCTGTCGTTCCAGGCGTTCTACCGCCCGGATCTCACGGAACTGTTCAGCGAGACGCCGAAACTTGATGCACCTGACCCGGCCGGCAAGGACGATCCGACCGCCCGCCAGGATGAGGAGGACGCCGAATGACGATTGTCTGGGCAGTCTTGTTCTTCATCTACGGGACGGTGTTCGGCTCGTTCTATAACGTGGTCGGCTTACGCGTCCCGAAAAAGGAGTCGGTTGTCACCCCGCCGTCGCATTGCACCGTATGCGACCGCCGGCTGACACTGCCGGATCTCGTCCCTGTACTGTCGTTCGTGTTCCTGCGCGGCAGATGCCGGGGATGCGGCACGAGGATCAATCCGATCTATCCGTTCATGGAGTTCGTGACCGGCCTGCTGTTTGCGTGGGCGTTCCTGCATTTCGGTTTCACGGCGGAACTCACCGTTGCACTCGTTTTCCTGTCGATGCTCGTCATCATCACGGTGTCCGATATCGCATATATGCTTATTCCGAATAAAGTGCTGCTGCCGGCGGGGATCGTGCTTGCAGTCCTCCGTCTTGTCAGTCCGCTGAGCCCTTGGTGGGACAGCCTGCTCGGTGCATTGATCGGCTTCGGCGTGCTGTTCCTGATCGCCGTCGTGTCGAAAGGCGGCATGGGGGGCGGCGACATCAAGCTGTTCTTCGTGCTCGGTCTCGTGCTCGGCACGGAACTCACGCTGCTCACACTGTTCCTCGCAGCGCTGATCGGTTCGATTGTCGGTATCATCCATCTCAGGAGGACGGGACAGGGACGGAAGACGCCGGTGCCGTTCGGTCCGTCGATCGCTGTCGCCGCCGTCATCTGCTATTTTGCAGGGGATGCGCTTGTCGGATGGTATCTTTCGCTGTTAGCTTGAGTCGAACAATTCTTCAGAACAAGACGACAGGAGTCTTGTTCTTTTTTGCGTCCGCCCTGCTACGATGGAACGAGGGGGGATTGCGATGAATTTCAAAAAAAAGTATTCGAAACTGACGATCATGCTCGCGCTCGGACAAGGGGTGCTGCTCGGCATCATCGCCGTTGCGGTCGTCGGCTTCATTCTCATGAAGACGGATGCGCCGGATGCTGCCGCGACACCAGAACCGAATGTACCGGCAAACGGTCCGGCGGCGGCCGATCCGAAATTGGAGGCCAAAGCGGGGGAAGTGCCGGCACTCGGTGCACCTGTTGCGATGTATGCACGCCAGCACGGGGTGTTCTCGTCGAAGGGATCTGCAGCGGCCTTCATAGCCGACAGCCAGGTGCCGGCCGCAGCGGTCGTCCGTTCGGACAGCCAGTACTTCGTCTGGAGTGCGCTCGGTCCGACTGAACAGGACGCGGATCCGGCAGGCAGTGAAGGGGCATTCCGCAAGTCGCTCTCCGTCACGCCGCTCGCCTGCACAGGCGGGGGAGGTGAGCTTGTCCAGGCGGTCCTGAAAGCGGGAAAAGTTTCCGAAATCCAAGATTTGGTGAATGTGCGGAAACAGTCGGCGGAAGGCGGGAAAAAGGATCCGCTTGCCGAGAAATTGGCCGCCATCACGGCGTTCACCGGCGATCTTAACATCATCCGCATGCATGTGATCGCCCATTTTGCGGAGAGCGGCGATTGTGTCAAACTTCAGTTTTGACGCTCAAAACCATGCCAAAACGCCATTATCCGGATTCCGAGACAATTTTCTTCTTCTCCCCTGTGTCGTATGATGAGGCAAAGGAGGCGTTACCCTATGTTGTTTGAAACGAATGAAACGATCATCCTCGCATCATCCTCGCCGCGGAGGAAGGAACTGCTCGCACGGCTCGGCATCCCGTTCACCGTCATGCCGAGCGGAGCGGAGGAACCGCCGATCGAAACGTCCGAAACTCCGGAAACTTATGCAGAGCGGCTGTCGTCCCTAAAAGCGTCTGCGCTTGTAAAAGACCATCCGGGAACCGTTATCATCGGTGCCGATACGGTGGTCGCGCTGGACGGGAAGGTGTACCCGAAGCCGGGATCCGCTGCCGAGGCGGAGCGGTTCCTGAACGAGCTGTCGGGACGGACTCACAGTGTCATAACCGGCGTGACGATCATGCGGGACGAAGAGATCGTACGTTTCTCAGCTGTCACGGCCGTCACATTCCGTGACCTCGATGAAGACCTTATCGGAGCCTACGCAGCATCCGGGGATCCGCTCGACAAAGCGGGCGGCTACGGCATCCAGACGGCGGGCGGCCTGTTCGTCGAATCGATCCGCGGCGATTACGACAATGTCGTCGGCCTGCCGATCGCTGAACTCGCGAGTGTACTCCGCAGCAGGGGACTCATCCGGGTGCAGAAGGAGGCGCTCCCATGACGGCGGAGTATAAGGATTCCCTCATGATCCGCGACATCCATTTCGCGGACCGGCCGCGGGAGCGGATGACGCGCCAGGGGGCGGCAAGCCTGTCGAACCAGGAACTTGTCGCGATCCTGCTCAGGACAGGCTCACGGACCGAATCGGTGCTCGTGCTGGCGAACAAGCTGCTGTCGGAATTCGACCGCATCCAGGATCTGCGGGATGTGACGATCGAGGAATTGACTGCCGTCAAAGGGATCGGGGACGCAAAAGCCGTGCAGATCATGGCTGCCGCGGAACTCGGCAAGCGGATCTATTCCATGCCGCACGAAAGCCGCTATGCGATCAAGTCGCCTGAAGATGCCGCTGCGTATCTGATGACGGATATGTCGAAACTGAACCAGGAGCATTTCGTCGTCCTGTTCCTGAATGTCAAGAACGAAGTGCTGCATAAGCAGACGATCTTCATCGGCAGCCTGAACTCGTCCATCGTCCATCCGCGGGAGATCTTCCGCGAGGCGGTGAAACGGTCGGCTGCGTCGCTCGTCGTCGCACATAACCATCCTTCCGGTAACGCGACGCCGTCACCGGAGGATATCGAGGTGACGAAGCGGCTGACGGAAGCGGGTGAGCTGATGGGCATCGATCTTCTTGACCATATCATCATCGGCGATCACCGCTATATTTCCCTGAAAGAGAAAGGATACATGTGACACTGTGAATTTGTTCGCCTTTCCGTTATACTATGGTGTATGCTTTTATCAAGCCTCATAAAACGGTACTGCAGAAAGGAAGAACGAATTTGTTTGGACTAGGAGCGAGAGATGTCGGGATTGACCTCGGCACCGCCAATACGTTGGTTTTCATCAAAGGAAAAGGCATTGTTCTGCGGGAACCATCCGTAGTTGCGAAAAATACGATGACAAATGAAATTGTCGCAGTCGGAAGCGCTGCGAAAAATATGATCGGCCGGACGCCGGGTTCGATCGTGGCGACACGTCCGATGAAAGACGGCGTCATCGCGGACTTCGACATTACGACAGCGATGATCGAGCATTACATGAAAGAAGCGACAAAGGCATCAGGCGGCGCTTGGAAGAAGCCGAACGTGATGATCTGCGTGCCGTACGGCATCACTTCCGTCGAGCAGCGTGCGGTCATCGATGCAGCCCGCCAGGCAGGCGCAAAAGACGCGTATACGATCGAAGAGCCATTTGCGGCAGCGATCGGTGCGAACCTTCCTGTCTGGGAACCGACAGGCAGCATGGTCGTCGATATCGGCGGCGGTACGACTGAAGTTGCGGTCATTTCACTCGGCGGCATCGTCACGAGCGAGTCGATCCGTGTCGGCGGGGATACGATGGACGCAGCGATCATCAGCTACATACGCAAGACGTACAACTTGACGATCGGGGAACGCACTGCGGAAGCCATCAAGATCGAGATCGGTTCGGCGAGCGCTGTCGAAACGGCCGAGAAGATGGAGATCCGCGGACGTGACCTTCTGACAGGCCTGCCGAAGACTCTTGAGATCTCACAGGATGAAATCGTCGAAGCGCTTCGCGAATCACTGCTCCAGATCGTGGACGGGGTGAAGAAGACGCTTGAGACGACACCTCCTGAGCTGTCGGCGGATGTCATGGAACGCGGAATCGTCCTGACAGGCGGCGGTGCACTGCTGCGCAACCTGGACAAGGTCATCTCCGACGAAACGAATATGCCGGTGTTCATCGCCGAGGATCCGCTTGATTGTGTCGCGATCGGGACAGGCAAAGCACTCGAGAATTTCGACGTCATCAAGAAGATGCAGGCGAAATAAGTAAGGGAGGAACTCGGCAATGCCGCGATTTTTTTCGAACAAACGACTTATTTTACTGCTCGTGGGCGTGATTGTCCTGGTGGCATTGATTGCCTTCTCCATGAAAGACCGGCAGAGTGCCAGCCTCCCCGAAAAAATGGTGAAAGACGTGGTCGGTTTTGGACAATCGCTGTTTTCAAAACCGGCGCATGCCATCACCGGCTTTTTCGATGATATCGATGGAATTCTGAATACATATGAAGAAAACCGGACGCTGAAAGCGCGTCTGACCGAGTATGCATCCAACGAAGTCGAGCTTGCGGATGTGAAAGAGGAGAATGAGCGGCTGCGCAAGATTGTCGGCAAACAGGACGATCTGCGCGCCTACGATCCGGTCCAGGCGACCGTCATTTCACGCAATCCCGACCAATGGGAAGAGAAGATCATCATCGACAAAGGTGAGAAACACGGCGTCCAGCTGAACATGGCAGTCATGACATCGAGCGGCCTCGTCGGAAAAGTCGTCCTCGTCACAGCATTCACCTCGACTGTCGAACTGCTGTCGACGGAGAACCAGAACTTCCGGGTCTCCGCGATGATTCCCGGCAAGAAAGATATTTTCGGCCTGATGGAAGGGTTCGACCATGAACGCGGCGAATTGATCATGAAACGGATCGATTCGAATTTCGAGGTCAAAGTTGGACAGAAAGTGATGTCCTCCGGTCTCGGCGGAATCTTTCCTAAGGGACTGCTGATCGGGGAAGTGACCGAAGTGTCGACCGACGATTACGGGCTCACGAAGCTGGCGTATGTCCGTCCGGCTGCTGAATTTTCGATGCTCGATCATGTGATGGTCGCAAAACGGCAGTCTGAAACAGCACAGGGGACCGACTCGGCGAAAGCGTCTGCAGCGGAGGGGGAGGAAGGATCATGACCCGATTCCTCATCCCTCTGCTTGCGGTCGTTTTGTTTTTCGTGGAGCCGGTCTTCAGCCTGTTTTCGCCGATCGAGCTCGGGGATGTGCGCTATACGCTCGTCCCCCGGTTCCTGACCGTCTTCCTCGTCTTCCTTGCCTGCTACTATGGCCGGCGGAAGTCGATAATTTACGGTTTGGTCTTCGGCCTCTTGTATGACATGTACCACATTGATATTATTGGGATATATGCATTTCTCTATCCGCTCATTTGTTACTTGGCGGCAGTGCTCATCCGGCAGGTCCACCGCTCCATCTTTTCGGTGATGGCCCTGTCCCTCGGCATGATCATCCTGCTCGAGATGATGTCCTATCTGTTCGCAAGTCTCATTGCGCTGACGTCGATCGGCTTCGAAGCCTTTCTGACAACGAGGCTCGTGCCGACCGTCATTGCGAATTCGGTCTTCATCCTGTTGTTCGGCTGGGTGTTCCATACCTGGCTGTACAAACGAGTCATAGAGAAGCAGATCGGTATGTAATTTACGCGATAGGGGCGGGTGAGGCAATTGCCGAAACAACAACTGGTAACGATAAAAGGGACGAAGGACGGACTGGTCCTGCGGCTGGACGATCAATGCGCGTATACGGATCTTCTGGAGGAACTCGGCCGCAAGACGCAGGATCCGGGACTGGAAGGTGCCGTCGAGGTGAAGATCCATACCGGCCACCGGTACTGCAGCGACAAAGCGATGAAGGAGATCATCCAGACGGTGCAGTCTGCCGGACAATTGCGGGTTTCAAAGATTCAAAGTGATGTCATCACGATGGAAGAGTGCAACCAGCGTGTGCGGGAACAGCAGTCGGAGACGTACATCGGCATCGTCCGTTCCGGGCAGGAAGTCCGGGCGGAAGGCGACCTGGTCGTCATCGGCGATGTCAATCCGAACGGTTTCGTCTCGGCAGCAGGAAGCATTTATATATTAGGACGCCTGAAAGGGAAGGCGCACGCCGGCTGCACCGGCAACCGGGAAGCGGTGATCGCCGCTTCCTGGCTGGAAGCGACCCATCTTATCATCGCGGACCAGATGGAGACGATGACCGATGAACTGGCGATTCTGTCCGAGTCGCCTGAAATGGAATGCGCCTACCTGCATTCGAATGGGTTCATCGCCATCGACCGTCTGCAGGACTTGAGACTGCTGCGTCCGAATCTGTCTACATTCAAAGGGGGGAGCTAATGTGGGAGAAGCAATCGTAATAACATCTGGGAAAGGCGGAGTCGGGAAAACCACTTCGTCTGCGAACCTGGGCACTGCATTGGCCCTTCAGGGAAAGAAAGTCTGTCTGGTCGATACGGATATCGGCTTGCGGAACCTGGACGTCATCCTCGGTCTTGAGAACCGGATCATCTATGATCTGGTCGACGTGATCGAAGGACGCTGCCGGATCCAGCAGGCGCTCGTCAAGGACAAGCGGTTCGACGACCGGCTGTTCCTGCTGCCTGCCGCCCAGACGACCGACAAGAACGCCGTCACACCGGAGCAGATGAAAGATCTGATCACCGAACTGAAGCGCGATTATGATTACATCCTGATCGACTGCCCTGCCGGCATCGAGCAGGGATACAAAAACGCGGTTGCCGGCGCGGACCGGGCGATCGTCGTGACGACCCCCGAGATTTCGGCCGTCCGTGATGCGGACCGGATCATCGGCCTCCTCGAACAGGAAGACATCGAGCCCCCGAAGCTGATCATCAACCGGATCCGGCGGTCGCTGATGAACCAGGACGACATGCTGGACGTCAACGATATCACGACACACCTGTCGATCGACCTGCTCGGCATCGTGCTCGATGATGAAAACGTCATCTCATCGTCGAACAGAGGCGAACCCGTCGTCATGGATCCGAACAATCCGGCAGCGCTCGGCTACCGGAATATCGCACGCCGGATCCTCGGTGAGTCGGTGCCGCTCATGTCCATCGACACCGGAAAACCCGGATTCTTCGGCAAACTGAAATCTTTGTTTAAAAAATAAGTATACTTCCCCCTGTGCCTGCGCGGCATGGGGGCGTTTTATTTCCCCGGAAACGATGACAGGCAGCATCCGTCCGCCAGGTTCCCGACTATTCGGGCGGCCCTCCTCATATACTGGCAAAAAGGAGGAGTGCGCTTGAAAGCTAGGAAGAGATGGCTGGCGGCTCTGGTGTTCACGGCAGGTGTGCTCGGGGTGTCCCAATTGGAGAAGAACGGCACCGTCACCCGCCCGGTCACCCAGTATCTGTCGACGGGCCAGGATTTCGTTGCGATGAAAAAATGGGTGGCGTCAAAACTCGAACCTGAATCGAACGGCATGATCCAGGTGAGCGGGGAAGCGGTGCCCGTCGATCCGTTCGCGGCTTATGAATCGATGCAGCCCTACAAATCGGGGGTCATCCTGTCGTATGCGGAACCGCTGCCGATCGCGGCGAGGGGAAGCGGGCTCGTCGTCTTCACCGGTTTCACGAGACAGTCGGGCAAGACGCTCACTGTGCAGTACGACAATGGAGATGAAGTGACATACGGTTTCGTCGGATCGTTCGCGAAATTGCCATACACGGCGGTCGAAAGGGGGGACACGCTCGGCATGATGGAAGAAGGCGCGATGTATTTGAAAGTGAAGCGGGATGGACTCGTGCTTGACCCGACCGTCCTGCCTGCATTTTTCGAGGAAGTGGCGGAGTGAGATTCCGGCTGCACCCGGTCCTGCTTCCGCTATTCGTCTTCCTCGCCGTCATGGACGGTCTTGCTGCATATGTGATCGTGTTCCTGTCCCTGCTGCTCCATGAAGCGGGCCATATTGCGGCGGCGCTATTCTCGGGTATGCGTATCCGGTCCGTGACGATCTATCCGTACGGCGGGGAACTGGTCGTGCCGGACAGGGACACGTATCCGAAGCGGTCGCGTCTCCTTCTGGCGCTCGGCGGTCCGGGCGCAACAGCTGCTGTCCTGGCCGCTGCCTGTGCCATCCCGTTCCCGGGGGCTGATGACGTGATCCGCGTCCAGCTCGTCATCCTGCTCGTCAACCTCATGCCGATCCTGCCGCTCGACGGCGGACAGGCGCTGCTCGTGCTGTTCGAGAGTGAGACGAGCCGCTATTTCGACCATACGGCGTTCCTGCTGTTCTCGATCGGCTTCCTTGCCGTCGGCATCGCCCTGCTGTTCACCGGCCTGCCGGAAACCGCGCTGCTCATTGCTCTCGCCGTCTTCCTCGGTCTGCAGAACATCGGCGCGTTCCGCTACAGGCGATACCGGAGGATCTATGATCAGCTGAAAAGAAACCGGTTGACATGATATGCCGGGCTGTGATATTATTCTACTGTTATGTTTGTAGCGCACCCGTGCTGCAACCGCTCTGAACCGGGTACAAGCATCCACATGGATCACCCGTTAAGGCGAGTCTAAGACAATTCGAGGAGGTGCAAGTATGTACGCAATTATTGAAACCGGCGGAAAGCAGATCAAAGTGGAGCAGGGTCAGGAAATCTTCATCGAGAAATTAGTGGGAGACGCTGACGAGGCGATCACATTTGACAAAGTTCTTTTTGTAGGCGGAGATGACGTGAAAGTCGGCGCTCCATTCGTGGAAGGCGCAACTGTATCAGCGAAAATCGTGAAACAGGGCAAAGGCAAGAAAATCACTGTCTTCAAATACAAGCCAAAGAAAAACTACAGCCGCAAACAAGGTCATCGTCAGCCATACACGAAAGTTGTCATCGAAGGCATCAACCTATAAGCCGCGATGATTCAGCTGAGAATCGAGAAACAGCCGTCCGGCCGCATCACCTCATTTGAGATGAGCGGACATGCTGATTATGCGGAACATGGGAAAGACTTAGTGTGTGCAGCGGCATCCGCTGTGTCATTCGGCGCAGTCAATGCACTGATCGCACTGACAGGTATCACTCCGGTCATCGAACAGGGTGACCAAGGCGGCTATCTGAAAGTCGTTCTTCCGGAAACGGGAGATGACCATGACCAGCAGGTGATCATGCGGGCGATGATTGTTTCCATGGAGACGATTGAACAAGATTACGGGCAATTCATACAAGTATCCTATCAGTAAGCAGGAGGTGGAACATATGTTACGTTTGGATCTTCAGTTTTTCGCATCGAAAAAAGGGGTAGGTTCTACAAAGAACGGCCGTGACTCCGAATCGAAACGTCTTGGCGCAAAGCGTGCCGATGGACAATTCGTTTCTGGCGGATCGATCCTCTACCGCCAGCGCGGAACGAAAATTCACCCAGGTGAAAACGTAGGCCGCGGAGGCGATGATACTCTTTTCGCAAAAGTTGACGGCGTCGTACGCTTCGAGCGTTTCGGCCGCGACAAGAAAAAAGTAAGTGTGTATCCTGCAGTGCAGGAAGCATAAGAATTGAATCCAGAAAGGACTGCACACAGCATTGCGTGCAGTCCTTTTTTGGTTGATTGGGATTATCGGGCGCCGGGTGTCCGGTCAAGTTTTGGCAAGGGCGCTTCTAGCTGCGGTTCGCGTGCGGGATATGCGGGTGAGTCGAAGTAAGAAATGCTTTATTTGCACGAAGCCGAGAAAAACTGATCGTTCATGCAATAAGAACGCTTCTAATTGCACGAAGCTGAAGAAATTCCAGTCCTTCATGCAATTAGGCGGCCTCTATTTACACGAAGCCCCGAAAAACCGGTCACTTCATGCAATAAAGCCTGCCCCAACAGCCCGAACGCCAAAAAACCCTTCTCATGACCTAAGAGAGACCGCTATACGAGAACACAGCCGGCCGTTCCCGAATCAGCCCATAATTGCTCAAGCCCTTTCCTGCGCGGCAGCACGGACTCCCGGAACCGGCAGACTGCCGCGGGCGTAGACAGCGCTAAGAAATTTCATTGCAAAACCGGGTGCATCTGCAGCCGGCGAAACCGATTGACGCGGCCTGCCCGGATAGTGCTATACTGTAAGGAACGAAACGGCAGGCGGTGACAGGAATGAACGAATCGGAACTGACAGTACGGCAGGCGCTTCAGTATGCGCGGCACGACTTTTTGAATGAGCTGCAGCTCATCCTGATGCAGATGGATCTCGGCCGTGTGCCGGAAGCGCGGGACCAGCTGCTCGCGTCGACGGAACGGATGCAGCAGGCATCGCGGGTCGCCGGGCTCGGACTGCCGGCGCTCGAGACGTGGTTGCTTACGTTCGGCTGGCATTTCAAGGCGTTCGCGGCCGAACTGGTTGCGCAGACATCTCCGGCGGCCGCACCGCGGCAGGCCGATGACCGGGATGTCACGGAGTTTCTGGACGCCCTGTTCCGCCAGCTGGAAGAGCATGCGGATCCGTTTACGGATAACAGCGTGGAGATCATGGTATCCGCAGAGGATGCGGACTGGAAAGTGACACTGACGCTGCCCGTGCAGCCGATACCGCACGAATGGACATCGGAGGAGCGGGAACACTGGACTGCAGAGGTCTATAAAAGCAATGAGTATTGGACGTTCACGATCCGTGGACATTAGGAGGAACTGACATGTTTGTCGATCACGTAAAAGTGTATGTAAAAGGCGGCGACGGCGGCGATGGAATTGTCGCTTTCCGCCGCGAGAAGTATATTGCCTTCGGCGGTCCTGCCGGGGGAGATGGAGGAAAAGGCGGCGACGTTACATTCGTCGTGGACGAAGGCCTGCGCACGCTCATGGACTTCCGGTATCAGCGCCATTTCAAGGCGCCGCGCGGCCAGCATGGCGCGAACAAGAACCAGCATGGACGCCAGGGTGAGGACATGGTCGTCAAAGTACCGCCCGGCACGGTCGTCACCGATGTCGAAACAGGTGAGATCATCGCCGATCTCGTCGAGGACGGACAGCGGGCGGTCATCGCCCGCGGAGGACGCGGCGGGCGCGGCAACAGCCGTTTCGTGACTCCTCAGAACACGGCTCCAGAACTGTCGGAGAAAGGTGAACCGGGCGTCGAGCGCGAAATCAGCCTGGAGCTGAAAGTGCTGGCGGACGTCGGACTCGTCGGCTTCCCGAGTGTCGGAAAATCCACATTGCTGTCCGTCATTTCGTCTGCCAAGCCGAAGATCGGCGACTACCATTTCACGACGCTCGTCCCGAACCTCGGACTCGTCGAGACGGATGACCACCGGACGTTTGTCATGGCGGACCTGCCGGGGCTGATCGAAGGCGCCCATGAAGGTGTCGGGCTCGGTCACCAGTTCCTGCGGCACATCGAGCGGACACGGGTCATC
Organism: Sporosarcina trichiuri; assembly: GCF_030406775.1. Classification (NCBI taxonomy): domain Bacteria; kingdom Bacillati; phylum Bacillota; class Bacilli; order Caryophanales; family Caryophanaceae; genus Sporosarcina; species Sporosarcina trichiuri. Next base: position 778,918 of record NZ_CP129119.1, read on the forward strand.
GTCCACGTCATCGATATGTCGGGTCTGGAAGGACGCGATCCATTCGAGGACTTTGAAACCATCAACGCAGAGCTCGAACAGTATAACCTGAGACTGACGGAGCGGCCGCAGATCATCGTTGCGAACAAGATGGACATGCCGGATGCTGCGGACAATCTGGAACTGTTCAAAGAGCAGCTCGGCAAAACGGATCACAAGATCTTCCCGATCTCCGCTCTGACGAGGAACGGTCTGGAGGAATTGCTCTATGCAATCGCGGACCTGCTTGAAGTGACGCCTGATTTCCCGCTTCATGAAACCGCAGAGGACGAAGAAGAACACTCCGTCCTGTACAAATACGAACCGGAAACACCGGACTTCAAAATCACACGCGATGACGACGGTGCCTATGTCCTTTCTGGATACGCGATCGAGCGCATGTTCAAGATGACCGATTTCAACTTCGATCAGTCGGTCCGCAAGTTCGGGCGCCAGATGCGCGGAATGGGAGTCGATGACGCGCTCCGCGAACGCGGTGCACAGAATGGGGATATCGTGCGCCTGCTTGACTTTGAATTTGAATTTATCGAGTAAGACGGCCGTATTCAAGGCCGCAGGGGGATGAACGATGAAGCAGCTGGGAGAGGACCAGTTCTATCTGGTGCGCGAAGATGTTCTGACGGAGTCCATGCAGAAGATGCTGGAAGCGAAGCGGCTGCTCGCTGCGGGTGACGTGTCGACGATCCAGCAGGCGACTGCGCAGGTCGGCCTGTCGAGAAGCGCGTATTACAAATATAAGGACGCCGTCTATCCGTTCGAGGAGATTGCGCGCGAACGGGTGCTGACGGTGTTCATCCAGCTGGAGGATCTGAAAGGATCGCTCGCAGTCCTATTGGAGACCATCTCGTCCGTCCATTGCAACGTGTTGACGATCCACCAGACGATCCCCGTACAGGGAAGAGCCAATATTACACTGTCGCTGAACGTCACGGAAATGACGGTCTCGGTGGAGACGTTCATCCACAAACTGAACGCACCGAGTTTCGTCGATTCCGTCCATCTGGTCAGTTCTGGCGCGCTTTGAGAGGAGACCTGATGATGAATAGGAAAACCGCACAGCCGACGGTCGCATATTTGGGGCCTGAAGCGTCTTTCACCCATATCGCAGCGCGCGGTTTTTTCGGGCAGGGCGGTCTTGTGCCGTATCCGTCGATTCCGGACTGTATCGAAGCGGTGGCGGAGGGGCATGTCGCCTACGCCGTCGTGCCGCTTGAGAATGCACTCGAAGGGTCGGTGCCGCTGACGATCGATTATTTGTTTCACGGCAGTGAATTGTACATCAACGCCGAACTGTCAACGCCGATCCGGCAGCATCTGATGGTGCATCCGGAACAGGCGGACGGAACGGACAGACTCGACTCCATCCATTCACATCCGCATGCACTGGCGCAGTGCCATAAGTATCTGCAGTATCATTACCGGAGAGTGCCGCTCATCCAGACGTCATCGACCGCAGCGGCCGCAAAGTATGTATCCGAACATCCCGAACTTCCGATCGCGGCGATCGGCAACCAGCTTGCCGCGGAAACATACGGGCTCGAGATGGCGGAAACCTCGATCCATGATTTCCATTTCAACCATACACGGTTCGTTGTCCTGTCGCTCCGCAAGGAAACGCTGGAGATGGAAAACCCGGGACTGCTGAAAACGACTCTTATGGTGAAGCTGCCGCAGGACGACCAGCCGGGGATGCTGCATCAGATCCTGTCCGTCTTCGCCTGGCGGAAACTGAACTTGAGCAAGATCGAATCGAGGCCGCTGAAAACAGGTCTCGGCAATTATTTCTTCATTGTCGATGTGCTGGCGTCCGAGGGGGAACCGATGATGAAAGGTGCGCTTGAAGAATTGAAAGCACTCCATTGCGACGTGACATCGTTCGGTTCCTACCATACATATGACGACTTGCTGCCTGCCGATTCCTGATCGGCGGGCTTTTTCGTCTTCGCAGGTCTATTTCCTTCCGCAGGCTCGTATAGATGAATGAGAAGGCGCACTCCGGTGAATCGGTCACATGCCGGAGCGCCCGTTCATATGATGAGTCGATGGAAGGGGGACTTTACAGAGTGAATGTCCATATTGTTGTAAAAGGTGACACGCTTTGGAAGATTGCACGTCAATACGGAATTTCATTTGAGGAATTGAAAAAGGTGAATGCCCATCTCGCGAACCCGGACTACATAGTGCCGGGCATGAAAATTTTTCTGCCAGAGGGCGGAAAAGGGACGAAACCCCATTCCAAACCTCACAGCGGCCAGCCGCCGAAAGAGAAGATACCGCACATGGAGAAGCCGGCGAAACCACAGACACCGCCTGTGCCGCCTGTGACGAAACCGCAGCCGCAACCGGAACTGAAACCAGCTCCGAAGCCGCAGCCGAAACCAGAGGTGAAGCCGGCCCCGAAGCCACAGCCGGAAGTGAAACCCGTGCCGAAGCCTCAGCCGAAATCGGAAGTGAAGCCGGTCCCGAAGCCGAAACCGAAACCGGAAATCAAACCGATGCCGGAAGTGAAACCGTCTCCGATGCCGAAGCCGCCTGAAGCGGAAAAGCCCGTCTGTGAAAAGCAGATGCCTGCACCTGTTCCGCATCCGCATCCGCCGATGATGCAGCCGATGTATATCGGTATACCGTGCGGCTGGATGCCGATCTATGATGCGGACTGTTACCCGTATGGCCATCAGCATCTGCCGCCTGCACAGGAGATGCCGGTCCCGCCGATGAGTCCGCCTGTCCAGCCGGCGCCGATGACTCCGCCGATGCTGCCGCAGGATATGCAGGGGCCGCCTCACATGAGCCCGCTGCCGGAATCCCCGGACATGAATGACTGTCCGCCTGACGAATCACCGATCAAACCGGGCCAGTTCCCCGGCATGTCGCCATCCGATTGTGAAACGGATCACTGCGAATCCAGTTACCACCGTCCGCCTGCCCATGAGTCATCCGGCTTCGATCTGACACCGCCAGCCTATTGCCCGCCTGAAAACGGATACGTTCCGCAGCCGATCCCGCATCAGCCGCCTTACCAGCAGCCGCAGTTCCAGCAGCCGGTGTATCAGCAGCCGAACTATCCGATGCCGGGTATCCAGGCATCGCAGCATCCGAACTATATGCACTTGTGTACGTCATGCGGCTCCCAGATGTCTCCGTATCCTTATTACGGCATGGTACCGTACATGGCGCCTATGCCGTCCATGATGCCGGGTGCCCAATATCCGGAAATGCCGGGATACGGCCAGGAACAAACGGATCCGATGGATAATTGTTAAGTGAAGGAAAAACGGGAAACCTTATTCTTTGAAGTGAAACCGCACGTCTGGCGCCTTGAGGAAGAAGGCCAGTCGTTCGCGGTCAAACGGTATAAGGACAGCAAAGGGGCCGGGAAAGTGAGGAAACTGCACAATCAGCTGCAGGCTGTCGGGTTCCCATATATCGCTCCGCTGACCGACAAAGGGACCGACCATCTCATCATCCAGCCTTGGCTGTCCGGCACACGGCCTGTGGATTACGCGAGCATCACCGACCGGAGGGCATCCCTCCGGTCGCTCAATGCGCTTCATGCGACCCGTGAGGTTATCGACTGGAATTCCGTCACTTACCTGCCCCGGTTCAATCTGCATCGCAAGTGGGTGAGGCGGCTGGAACGGTTTAGACAGCAGGAAGAACTGATTGCAGGCCATATCGGCACCTCGGCATTCAGCGATATCTGCCTGTATGCAGAAGAGGCGCTGCTGAGGCTGGAGGGTGTCAGTGAAAAGGAAGAAGTGCCGACAATCCTGCATGGGGATGTCGTCCATCATAATCTGCTCGCAGCAGACGATGGAACGGTCTACCTGATCGACTTCGACCTTGCGGCTGTCGGTTCGGCATCTGCCGAAATCGCCCTCTGGCTGCACCGGGTCCTGCCTCATATGGCGTATGACGGGGAGCAGCTGTTCCGGGAGCTGCCCCGTCTGCAGGAGCTGAGTGAAGAAGCGCTCATCATGCTGCAGTATCCGAACGAAGTCATGCGGGAGTGGCTGTATTTTGCCGGACTGCCGGATCCCGGGCGGCACCGCATCCGGAACCATCTCGTGCAATTCACGAAACAGGGACTGCACGCCTGGCCGGGGCTGTGCCGCTTTTCGGACAGTCAGCTGCAGAGGAAACAAGACAGGACATGAGAACTGTCGGCCGCCGCCAAACGCGGCAGCGGACAGTTCTTTTTTCAATGCCAACTTTGCTGTGCTTTCGTCTGTCTGTGGTATACTGGATGATAAGACTCTAGGAGGTAAGCAGCATTGTATGATTACATAAAAGGGATCATCACAAGAGTGACACCCGAGTATATCACAATAGAAGCGAACGGTATCGGATTCCAGGTTTACACGCCGAATCCATATGCATTCCATCTGACGGAGAGCGTCCAGCAGGTGTTCATCCACCATCACGTTCGGGAGGATGCGGAACTGCTGATGGGCTTCCTGTCGCTCGAACAGCGGGAACTGTTCCGGAAGCTGATCACAGTCTCCGGTATCGGACCGAAGGGGGCGCTCGCCATTCTCGCAAGCGGCATCCCGTCGCAGGTCATCTCGGCGATCGAGCAGGAAGACGAGAAATTCCTCGTCCAGTTCCCGGGTGTCGGCAAGAAGACGGCCCGCCAGATGATCCTCGACCTGAAAGGGAAGCTTGCCGATCTGTTTACGGAAGTGGACATGCCGGAAGACGGTGATTCGCTCTTTGCGCTTGCTGAGAACGACTCACTTGCTGAAGCGATGCTTGCACTTGAGGCGCTCGGCTACTCGGCGCGGGAAACGGCGAAAGTGAAGAAAGTGCTCGAACAGGAGGACATGACAACGGAAGACTACATGAAACGTGCACTGCAGCTGCTGCTGAAACAGCAGTGACCTGCGCGGGCATAGATAAGAAAAGGAGGGAGTGCCGTGGATTCACGCGTACTGTCAAGTGAATTGTCCGATTTCGATGAGGGCTTCGAGCAGTCGCTTCGCCCGCAGATGCTCGCTCACTATATCGGACAGGACAAGGTGAAGGACAATCTGTCGATCTTCATCGAGGCGGCGAGACGGCGAAGCGAAAGTCTCGATCACGTACTGCTCTACGGACCGCCGGGACTCGGGAAGACGACGCTCGCATCGGTCATCGCGAACGAGATGGGCGTCAATGTGCGGATGACGAGCGGTCCTGCCATCGAACGGCCAGGCGACCTCGCGGCTGTCGTATCATCGCTCGAACCGGGGGATGTGCTGTTCATCGATGAAATCCATAGGCTTAACCGGGCGATCGAGGAAGTGCTGTACCCGGCGATGGAGGATTTCTCCCTCGATATCGTCGTGGGCAAAGGGCCTTCCGCGAAATCGATCCGCCTCGACCTGCCGCCATTCACACTGGTCGGCGCAACGACACGGGCAGGCTCGCTGTCGGCACCGCTACGCGACCGGTTCGGCGTACCGCTGCGGCTCGAATACTATGAAATCGAGCCGCTGCGCGAGATTGTCATCCGCAGCGCCGGCGTGTTCGACGTCAAGATCGACGATCAGGCTGCAGTCGAGATCGCCCGGAGATCACGGGGGACTCCGCGTATTGCAAACCGGCTGCTCCGCAGAGTGCGTGACTATGCTGAAGTGCGCGGGAATGGTACAATTTCTCTCGGAATTGCACAGGAGGCGCTGGAAATGCTCCAAGTCGACTCCCATGGCCTTGATCATATCGATCATAAGCTGCTGAAAGGGATGATCGAACGGTTCCGCGGCGGTCCGGTAGGCCTTGAGACGCTCGCTGCGAGTATCGGTGAGGAATCCGTGACACTCGAGGATGTCTACGAGCCGTATCTGCTGCAGATAGGTTTCCTGCAGCGGACCCCGCGCGGGCGGATTGCCACTCCATCCGCCTATGAACACTTCGGCCTTCCGGTGCCTGAGCTGAATTAACCAAGCCGGATGAAACCGGACTGCCAGCATCTTGTTTGGCTGGAACGGTGATTCCGCACATAGATTTGAATGAGTTAGGAGATTATAGCAATGGATGTTAATGACTTTGACTTCGACCTGCCCCAGGAACTGATTGCGCAGACACCGCTCGCCGATCGGACGGCCAGCCGGCTGCTTGTGCTCGACAGCGAAAGCGGGGAGGTCCGGCATACACAATTCCGCGCCATTATCGATGAACTGGAGGCAGGGGATGTCCTCGTGCTGAATGACACGAAAGTGCTGCCAGCCCGACTGATCGGTGTTAAGGAAGAAACTGGTGCTTCGATTGAAGTGCTGCTGCTCAAGGAAATCGGTGACAATGAATGGGAGACGCTCGTCAAACCGGCGAAACGGGTCAAGCCCGGTACGGTCATCACGTTCGGTGACGGCCGTCTGACAGCGGAGTGCACGGCTGTCGCCGACCATGGTGGACGCACGTTCAAGTTTTCGTACGAAGGCATCTTCTACGAACTGCTGGATGCTCTCGGCAAAATGCCGCTTCCTCCGTACATCACCGAAACGCTTGAGGACCAGTCGCGTTATCAGACAGTATTCGCCAAAGAACGCGGCTCAGCAGCAGCGCCGACGGCAGGTCTCCATTTCACGGAGGAACTGCTCGATGAACTGCGCGCAAAAGGGGTCGATGTCGAATTCATCACACTGCATGTCGGTCTGGGTACATTCCGTCCTGTCAGCGTCGATTCGATCGAAGACCATGAAATGCACGCGGAGTACTATCAGGTGACCGAGGAGACCGCTGCGGCCATCAACCGGGCGAAAGAACGCGGCGGCCGTGTGATCTCCGTCGGCACGACATCGACTCGGACGCTCGAAACGATTGCGAGTGAACACGACGGGAAGATCGTGGCCGGCTCCGGCTGGACATCGATTTTCATCTACCCGGGGTATGAGTTTAAGGCGGTCGATGGGCTGATCACGAACTTCCACCTGCCGAAGTCGACGCTCGTCATGCTCGTCTCCGCGCTCGCTTCCCGGGAATACATCTTGCAGGCCTATAAGCAGGCGGTCGATGAGAAATACCGTTTCTTCAGTTTCGGAGATGCGATGTTCATCCGCCCTGCACGAAAGGGGAACCACTAATGCCAGCAGTCACATACGAACATATCAAAACATGCAAACAGACGGGTGCGCGCCTCGGGATCGTCCACACCCCGCACGGCTCGTTCGAGACCCCGGCGTTCATGCCGGTCGGGACGATGGCCACAGTCAAGACGCTGTCGCCTGAAGAACTGAAGGAAATCGGTGCAGGCATCATCCTGAGCAACACGTACCACCTCTGGCTGCGGCCCGGCCATGACATCATCCGGGAAGCAGGCGGACTGCATAAGTTCATGAACTGGGACCGGCCGATCCTGACAGATTCCGGCGGCTTCCAGGTGTTCTCCTTGAGCGACTTCCGCAAGATCGAAGAGGAGGGCGTCCATTTCCGCCACCACCTGAACGGCAGCAAACTGTTCCTGAGCCCGGAAAAGGCGATGGAAATCCAGAATGCGCTCGGCTCGGATATCATGATGGCGTTCGACGAATGTCCGCCGTACCCTGCCACACATGACTACATGAAAGCGTCCGTCGAACGGACGTCGCGCTGGGCGGAACGCTGCCTGAATGCCCATCAGCGGCCGGAAGACCAAGGCCTGTTCGGTATCGTCCAAGGCGGCGAATTCGAAGACCTGCGCAGACAGAGTGCGAAAGATCTCGTGTCACTCGACTTCCCGGGCTATGCAATCGGCGGGCTGTCCGTCGGTGAGCCGAAAGACGTCATGAACCGGGTCCTCGAATTCACGACGCCTCTGCTGCCGGAGAACAAGCCCCGCTACCTCATGGGCGTCGGCTCACCGGATTCACTCATCGACGGCGCGATCCGCGGCGTCGACATGTTCGACTGTGTCCTGCCGACACGGATCGCCCGTAACGGCACGCTGATGACGAGCCACGGCCGTGTCGTCATCAAAAACGCGAAATATGAACATGATTTCGGTCCTCTCGACGAAAACTGCGGCTGCTATGCGTGCAAAAATTACAGCCGGGCCTATATCCGGCACCTGATCCGGGCCAATGAAACTTTCGGCCTCCGGCTGGCGTCTTATCATAACCTGTACTTTTTACTCCACTTGATGGAGGAAGTGCGGGAAGCGATCCGGCAAGACCGGCTCGGCGATTTCAGGGAAGAGTTTTTCGAGCAGTACGGTTTCAACAAACCAAATGCAAAAAACTTTTAATTCTTGTATACTAGTCAGGGTAGGGGGGGAATTTAGATGAGTGCAACGTTAGTAAACTTGCTGCCGTTCATCGCAATGATCGCCATCATGTGGTTCTTGCTGATCCGTCCGGCGCAAAAACGCCAGAAGCAGACAAAAGAAATGCAGACCAATCTGAAACGCGGCGACCGTGTCGTGACGATCGGCGGCTTGCATGGGACAATCGATGCAGTCGACGAAACATCCGTGTTTTTGAAGATGGCAGATGGTACAGTCCTTCAGTTCGACCGGCAGGCTGTCGGCCGTGTGACGGAAAGTACACCAGCTATCTGATAACCGAAAAAATGAAGCTGTCCGCCCGGGCTCATAATCCCGGGTGGACAGCTTTTTCTATTCTCTGTTTAAACGGGCGCGGGTCGGGGCAGACTGAAAGGCAAGGAGGAGGGACCCTGTATGCCTGATTTGCTGATTATTGCGTTACGTACCGTCTTTTTATATGCGCTTATCGTTCTGGTTTTGCGGCTGATGGGGAAGCGGGAAGTCGGAGAGCTGAGTGTCATCGATATAGTCGTTTTCGTCATTATCGCGGAGGTCGCTGCCTTTGCACTGGATTCCCCAGAGGAAAAACTCATCAATTCCATTCTGCCTATGCTCGTCTTACTGCTGATTCAATTCGGGTCTTCCTATATCTCTTTGAAAAACAAAAAGTTCCGGGACGTGGTCGATGGGGATCCGTCTGTCTTGATCCGGGATGGGGTCATCCAGGAAGAGGAGATGCGGAAGCAGCGCTACAACCTGGATGACCTGTTCCAGCAGCTGCGTGAACAGCAGATCGGCTCGGTGTACGAAGTCGACTATGCGTATTTGGAACCGTCCGGAAACCTTTCCGTATTCAAAAAAGGTGAGACCAAACCTGTCCTGCCGCTCATATTGGACGGGGACATCGACCGCCAGCACCTCGGCATCTATGAGAAAAGCGAGGACTGGCTGCTTGATGAACTGAAACAGAAAGGAATCACCGATCCCGCGCAAGTGTTCTACTGTGCCCTGGAAGGGAATGATTTCAGAGTCCAGCTGAAGAAAGATTACCTCTGACGCACGGCAAGTTTCCGGAAATGCCTGAAGTCCTCCCCGCGGATCTGTCCGGTGAAGAACAGGACGACCGCCAGGAACAGGGCAGTGATGCTGCAATCCGCGATCAGGCCGTACCCGCCGGTCGGGATGAAGATCGGACGCAGCACTGCTGTGATGATGAACGATGCATACGGCAGGACGAACATCGTGAAGCCGGTGGCGGTCTTCCGGTTCCTGCGCAGCGTTGCGATATGCAGGAAGGACGTGATGAGGACGCCGAAACCGATCGCCACGATGGCACCGGTCTCCTGGAGTCCGGGCTGGGACGCCAGGACAAACATGACGAGAAGCTTGGCAATCCCGCCATACACGGAATTCATCATCGCGGCTTTCGCTTCATCTGTCGCCTGCAAAATCGAGAACAGAGGGCTCTGAATGTAATAAAAGAAGAAGATCGGCGCAAGCACCACCATATACGAGGCCCCCTGTTTGACGTGGAACAGCGTCTCGGCCATCTCCTTGCCATGAACGAAGAAGACAGCTGCTGCAAATGCACCGGTCAGAGCCGATAACCGCAGAGACAAGTGGATGCGCTCCTGCAGTTTCTTGATATTTCCAGCCGCCGACGCACCGCTCACCGCGGGTACGAGTACGACGGACAGCGCATATGGTATGAACTGCGGGAACAGCAGCAGCGGGATGAGCACGCCGGAGATGACTCCGTACAGTGATGTTGCGGCTGCCGCCGTCAGACCGGACACAGCGAGCGCACGGATGAAGATGATCGGCTCGAGGAACCAGGTGAAACTGCCGAACAACCGGCTGCCTGAAGAAGGCAGGGCGACCGCAAGCAAAGGGTTCACCGGATACAGTCCGTCTTTCGACTGCAGGGATGCAGTCTTTTTTTGCTGTTTCTTGAACTTGATCCACAAATAGAGGACCGACACGGCTTCTGCAAGAAGAGTGATGCCCATCGCATATGCAGCATTCAGGGCAATACTGCCGTCAGTCAGGAAGTACGGCAGCATCCAGGTGATGAGCCCGATGCGGACGATCTGCTCGATCACCTGACTCCAGGCTGTCTCTTCCAGCCTGGCAATCCCCTGGAAATAACCGCGGATGATTCCGCCGACCGCCGCGATCGGCACGATGGCGATGCCTACAAATAACGTAACGGATGCCGCCGGATTGCCAAGGAGGGTATTCGACAGGAACGGGACAAACAAGATGGACAGCGGCAGGAAGATAAGTCCGGTGATGATTGTTAGAAGCACGGAAGATCGCATCACTTGTGCAAAGCGGGCGGATTGCCCTTTTGCCGTCAGCTCGGCGATCACCTTTGCAATGGCGATCGGGATCCCCAGCTGTACAAGAGACAGGAAGAAGATGAACGCCGGGTAAGCAGTCATATAGACACCGACCGCCTCTTCGCCGGCCACCCGCATGAACTGGATGCGGTATACAAAACCGAGCAATTTCGTCATAAAAACGGCGAAGGTCAAGATCACCGTTCCGCGGATAAATGAGGACATTGAAAACATCTCCTTCTCAAGTCGAGCCAATTCATATACACTACTTGTATGCGGTACATACTGTATTTACAACTTCGCTAGAAGAAGGGATGACTGCGAGTGGAGATCAAATACGAAGACTTATTCAACCACGTCCGTCCTGCAGTGGAGAGCAAACGGGAAGAATTCCATTTCTACGGCTACAGAACGGTGACCGATGCGGATATCTGGAAGTACTGCGTGCAGAAGAAATGGCGCAAGCGGATTATCGGGGAAATGCGCACCCACGAGATCATCAACGGCGTCATGGAATTGACACCGGCGGAATATATGACCTACACGCAGATCGAGGAGCAGCGTTCATCCGACTGGTTCTCCGACCTGAACAGCGAGGAACTGCAGCTGCTGCTGGCTCCCAGAAAGGACAAACAGAACTAGTAAACTTCCATTTAGATTTGACACGGCGCGGGCACTGTCTCATAATTGTTTTGTTGATGTTTCTTACGTACATACCAAAGCACGACCGCTTCACGGATAGAGGGGGAAAACGGATCATGAAGAAAAGAGGACGGATCGTCGCCTTCCTGTTGCTGATCGTCATTTTTGCAGCAACGATCGGCGGAACGGCGAATCCGATATTGAACAATGTAAAACTCGGTCTCGACCTGCAGGGCGGATTCGAAGTCCTGTACGAGGTCCAGCCGCTGAAGACTGGGGATCACAACCAGAAAATCACGGAAGACGTTGTCGCGGACACAGCGAAAGCGCTCCGCAACCGGATCGACGTACTTGGTGTCAGTGAGCCGAGCATCCAGATCGAATCGAACAACCGGATCCGTGTCCAGCTTGCCGGCGTCGAAGACCAGCAGAAGGCACGGGAACTGCTGTCCACACAGGCCAACCTGACATTCCGGGATGCGGATGACAAACTGCTTCTCGACGGGAACGACCTGAAAGCCGGCAAAGCGAAAGCGAACTTCGGCGAGAACGGCAACCCGGTCGTCACATTGGAAATGAAAGACCCTTCCAAGTTTGCGGAAGTCACATCGGAAGTCGCAGCCAAAGCACCGGAGAACGTCATGGTCATCTGGCTCGATTTTGAAGAAGGAAAAGATTCCTATAAGGAAGAGATGAAAAAACCGGACCCGCGGTTCATATCTGCACCGTCCGTCCGTCAGACCATCAATTCCTCGAATGTTGAAATCTCCGGCAGCTTCACCGTCGAAGAGACGAAAGATCTTGCCGGTATTCTGAACGCCGGAGCACTTCCGGTCCATCTGGAAGAGATGTACTCGACTTCCGTCGGAGCACAATTCGGGGAACAGGCACTTAAACAGACTGTCACAGCAGGTATCGTCGGTATTTCCGCGATCTTCCTGTTCATGCTGTTCTATTACCGGCTGCCCGGACTGGTCGCAGTCATCACACTTTCGGTCTACGTCTACCTGATCATGGTCGTCTTTACGGCCATCAACGGGGTGCTGACACTGCCGGGTATCGCAGCCCTGCTGCTCGGAGTCGGTATGGCCGTCGATGCGAATATCATCACCTATGAGCGCATCAAAGAGGAACTGAGGATTGGAAACTCCATCAAGACGGCGTTTACCAAAGGTGCGAAGGAGTCTTTCACGGCAATCCTTGACGCCAACGTCACGACACTCCTGGCCGCTGTCGTCCTGTTCATCTTCGGGACAAGCTCGGTCAAAGGATTCGCGACGATGCTCATCATCAGTATCGCAGTCAGCTTCATCACAGCAGTATGGGGGGCGCGGCTGCTGCTCGGCCTGCTCGTCCAAAGCGGCCTGTTCGACGGGAAGACCAGCTGGTTCGGTGTCTCGAAGAAACGGGTCCATCCGGCGGGCGAACATATGGACACGCTCGATCTGACGACGAAATTCGACCGTTTCGACTTCGTCCATACACGCAAGCGTTTCTACACATTGTCCATCGTCCTGCTGATTGCCGGTGCAATCATTCTCGGCATTTTCAAGCTGAACCTCGGGATCGACTTCTCGAGCGGTACGCGTGCTGAGATTTTGGCGGATCATGCAATCACGAAACAGGAAGTCAGCACTTACTTGGAAGACATCGGACATCCGAGCGATGATATTGTCATTTCTGGTGACAAGAACAATATCGGGGTCGCCCGGTACAAAGAAGACTTCAGCCAAGAGGAAATCAACAGCCTGAAAGCGCAAGTCGCCGAGAAATACGGCGCAGAGCCGAACGTGTCGACCGTATCACCGACAATCGGGAAGGAACTCGTGAAAAACGCTATCAAAGCCCTCGCCATCGCAGCGCTCGGCATTATCATCTATGTCGCATTCCGCTTTGAATGGCGAATGGGTGTCGCTTCTATTCTGGGTCTGCTGCACGATGCGTTCTTCATGATCGCGATCTTCAGCATCCTGCGTCTCGAGGTGGATATTACTTTCATCGCTGCAGTCCTGACGATCGTCGGGTATTCCATCAACGATACGATCGTCACGTTCGACCGGATCAGGGAGAACATGCACAAGATCGGTCATCTTGACAACGAGAAAGAACTGGCGGATATCATCAACAAATCACTCCGTCAGACACTCGGCCGTTCGGTCAACACTGTGCTGACCGTGCTGATCGTCGTCGTTGCCCTGCTCGCACTCGGTGCACCGTCGATCCGGCCATTCTCGATTGCGCTGCTGATCGGTCTCATCGCCGGTACGTATTCGTCAATCTACATCTCCGCACAGCTTTGGTACGATATGAAAAAGCGGCAGATCAAGAAAACAGGCAAGCTGAAAACAGTCAAAGAGAAGAAACAATGGGGATCCGACGAACCGGTCGTCTGATTTGTTTCAAGAGCTTTCTGAACAGGTATACTCAGGTATACCTGTTTTTCTATGCCGTCCCGCCACAATGCGGCGGGCCAGGCCAGTACAAAAGGAGTTGAACGGATGAAGTCGCAATGGATGCTGATCGTCGGATTATTGGCCGCTATCATAATTGCCGTATTTGCAGTATTCAACGTCGGGAAAGTCCCCGTCGATTATGTCTTCGGCGAAGCACATTGGCCGCTCGTGCTCGTGATACTAGGGTCTGCGCTGCTCGGCGCCCTCGTGAGCGGACTCTTCGCCGTGTTCCGGACAGTCCGCACACGTCGCGAATTGAAAGTACTGCAGCGGCAGATCACCGAAAAGGAAGGCATCATCGCCGACCAGCAGAACGAGATCGCCATGCTGCAGAAGTCACCGGAGCTTGCGAATGAAATCATGACCGATGAGTATGACGCAAAACAATGAAGAACAGCACCGCCAGTATGGATACTTGTTATCCATGCTGGCGGTGTTTTTATAGGCTCGTACAGCAGCCGGTCAGCGGAGTATGGGGATTCTGTCAGCTGGATCATCCAGTACGCAGCAATGTCTCTTCCAATTATGAGCCTGTGAAAGGCGCATATTCCCGCCAGTCTGCAGCTGAAGAAAAATGCGGAGCGGAGCGAAGCCGGCAAGCCAGCTCTTGACTTGCTGCCTTTTCACGCGTCTCAGGGGAGTATGTGTCTGATGCTGTACCGCGGGCATGGGGCCGGGGCGGCCTTGTATTTGTGAAGTTATGAGCGCTTTCGCATGGTTTATGAGCGGAATTGCGAGTTTATGATCACTTTTCAGGTTTTATGATCACTTTCGGTGATTTATGAGCAGAATCGAGGAGTTATGATCACTTTCAGAGATTAATGAGCGGTTCACCCGGTTAATGAGCACTCGTCCCTTTTTCGATCGCTTTTCCGTGACTCCTCCGCCGGTTGCGAGGAGAATCCTTTCCTTTTCCGTCGCAATCCTTTCGGAAATCGGCAAACCCCTGTATAATTGCGGAAGAGGAAGTGACTGCACAGTGATACGTTCAAACAAACAATGGAAAATACATAGACCTGATGGAACTGCGGTGGAAACGTTGATGGACGAGCTGAAGATTCCGTCCATGCATGCGAAAATCCTGGTGTCACGGGGATTCACGAATCCCGCTGAAGTGAAAGAATTCCTGTCGGCAGATGCCGGTGTGCTGCACGATCCGTTCCTGCTGCATGACATGGATAAGGCGGTTGCGCGCATTAAACAGGCGATTGCTGACGGTGAGCACATCGTCGTCTATGGCGACTACGATGCGGACGGCGTGACAAGTGTATCCGTCCTGACGACGGCGCTCGAGCGGCTCGGCGCGGATGTTTCATTCGTCATCCCGAACCGGTTCTCCCATGGCTACGGGCCGAACAGCGGATTGTTCCAGGAAATCGCCGACCTTGGTGCATCGCTCATCATCACTGTCGATAATGGAGTATCCGGTATCGAGCAGGCGGCCTACGCCAAGTCGATCGGGCTCGATCTGATTATCACGGACCACCACGAAATCGGCGAGACTCTGCCGGAAGCGGACGCGGTCATCCATCCGCGGCATCCGGACGGCCACTATCCGTTCGGCGAACTCGCAGGGGTCGGTGTCGCCTTCAAACTGGCCACCGCGCTGCTCGGTGAAGCGCCGCTCGACTTGCTGGAATTCGCAGCCATCGGCACTGTCGCTGATCTTGTGCCGCTGCTGGATGAAAACCGGTACTTCGTCAAAGAAGGCATCCGGCGACTCCGCATGTCCAGCCGCCCGGGCATCCAGGCACTTGCCAAAGCAGGCGGCACGGAACTAAGGCAGTTCACCGAAGAAACGCTCGGCTTCATGGTCGGCCCCCGGCTGAACGCTCCAGGCCGGCTCGGTGATGCGGATGCAGCGGTCGATCTGCTGAAAGCGGACGAGCCAACTGTCGCTGCGGGGATCGCCGCGGAACTCGATCGGCTGAACAAAGAACGGCAGGCGCTCGTCAACGGCATCACACAGGAAGCGCTCGCCATGGTCGAAGCCGAGTATGGAAACGATATCCCCCATGTATTCGTCCTGGCCAAAGAAGGGTGGAATCCAGGGGTCATCGGGATCGTCTCTTCCCGGATCACAGAGAAGTTCCACCGGCCGTCGATCATCCTGTCGATCGATCCCGAAGCGGGGACAGCAAAAGGATCCGCCCGCAGTGTCGAAGGTTTTGACATGTACCAGGAACTTGCAAAGAACCGGGACATCCTTCCTCATTTCGGCGGCCATCAAATGGCGGCGGGCATGACACTGAAACTGGAGGATGTCGATACGCTCCGCAACCAGCTGAACCGGCAGGCAGCGGACGTGCTGACAGACGAGCAGCTGACCGCTACGGTCTCGATCGATGTGCCGCTGACGATCGGCGAGATCGAAGTCGGTGTCCTCGAATCACTGGAACAACTGCGTCCGTTCGGCATGTCGTTCCCGAAACCGGTCTATATGATCGAGAACACATCGGTCGCTTCCATACGGAAGATCGGCGCAGCGAAAAACCATCTGAAACTCGAACTGGAGGACGGCGGGCACAAGCTCGACGCCATCGGTTTCAGCCAGGGCCCGCTTGCGGATGAAATGACCCACGGCATGTCGCTCAATGTTATCGGCGACCTGCAGGTCAATGAATGGAATAACTTCAAAAAACCGCAGATTCTCATTGAAGACATACGTTCCGAGGAGCGTCAGGTATTCGATTTGCGGGGTATCCGGGATCCGCAGCGCTGGGTCGGTACAATCCCGAAAGAGAAAGTTCTGTATGTCGCGTTCCAGCCGAATACAAAATCGTATTTCGCGCCGTTCCTCCCCGATGTCGATATTCGTATGGCGGAAGACTGCACGGGAGACGCGGCTGTCGAAAGTCTGGTCCTGCTCGACATACCGGACCAGCAGCGGCAGCTCGAACAGCTGATGACCCTGTTCAGTCCGGGCAGGATCTACGCGCATTTCTATGCACCGGAATCACGGTATTTCGACGGGATTCCGAGCCGGCAGGAGTTCGGCTGGTATTTCACGTTCCTTAAAAAACGGGGGACTTTTGATATCCGCAACCAGGGTGGGCAGCTCGCGAAGCACAAAGGTTGGAAAATCGAAACGATTTATTTCATGTCGAAAGTGTTTTTTGAACTTGGATTTGTTAAGATAGAGAATGGTGCTGTCATCGCCGAACCGGCAGCAGGCAAACGTGACCTTGCAGAAGCGCCAGCCTACAAGGAACGGCAGCAGCAGATCGAAATGGAAGAACGGCTTCTTTACGCCCCTTACCATGAACTGAAACAATGGTTCCAACAGGTGCAGCAAGTGCAGGCCGTCGAGGAGGAAACAGTATGGACTTGAAACAGTATGTAACAGTAGTGCCGGACTATCCGAAAGAAGGAATCAGCTTCAAAGATATTACGACCATCATGGATAACGGCGAAGCCTATAAATATGCGACGGATCAGATTGTCGAATATGCCAAAGAAGTCGGCGCCGAGCTCATCGTCGGCCCGGAAGCACGCGGATTCATCATCGGCTGCCCGGTCGCGTATGCGCTCGAAATCGGGTTTGCCCCTGTCCGGAAGCCGGGCAAACTGCCGCGCGAAACGATTGCTGTCGACTATGATCTCGAGTACGGTGTCGATCAGCTGACAATTCATAAAGATGCCATTAAGCCCGGACAGCGGGTGCTGATCGTCGACGATCTGCTGGCAACCGGCGGAACTGTAGGCGCCACAGTTGAACTTGTTGAAAAACTGGGCGGTGTTGTCGCAGGCTGCGCGTTCCTGATTGAGCTTTCCTATTTGGATGGCCGCAGAAAGCTGGATAACTATAACATTCGTGCACTGATGACATACTGACCGGATTCCTCCGCTGCCCGCAGCGGGGGGATTTTTGGTAGGCCGCAAGTCGTCAAGTTTCTGTCACATACATATTTTTTGGACAAATTCATTTCTTTACAAAACTTCTGTTTTCACCATACAATAGAGATATGATTCTTTTTTCGATAATGGCCGAAAGGGGTGGGAGAATGGCTGTCGCACAAGACCTGACAGAACACGATATTTTCGCGCTCGTCAGCAAATATATGAACGGTGAGCATGTCGCGTTCGTCAAAAAAGCCTATGAAGCGGCAAAGCGCGCACATGAAGGGCAATATAGAAGTTCCGGAGAACCTTACATTCTCCATCCGGTCCAGGTCGCCGGCATACTTGCAGAACTGCAGATGGATCCGTCGACTGTCGCGGCCGGCTTCTTGCATGATGTCGTAGAAGACACGGAAATCGGCCGGGAAGACATCGTCCGTGATTTCGGCGAGGAAGTCGCCATGCTTGTCGACGGTGTCACGAAGCTTGAGAAACTTAAGTTCAAATCCAATGAAGAAAAACAGGCAGAGAACCACCGGAAGATGTTCATCGCCATGGCGCAGGATATCCGCGTCATCCTGATCAAACTCGCAGACCGCCTGCACAATATGAGGACCCTTAAGTATGTCCGTGAAGAGAAACAGCGGCGTATTTCTGCGGAAACACTGGAAATCTTTGCGCCGCTCGCACACCGGCTCGGTATTTCTGCAATCAAGTGGGAGCTGGAAGATATTGCCCTCCGCTACTTAAATCCTCAGCAATATTACCGCATAGTGAACCTCATGAAGCAAAAACGTGTCGAACGGGAAAACTACCTGTCGAATGTCATGGAGCAGATTGACGCGGAAATCAGCAAGATGGATATTCACGCGGAGCTGTCCGGGCGTCCGAAGCACCTCTATTCCATCTACCGGAAAATGATCCTGCAGAAGAAAGAGTTCAATGAGATCTATGACCTGCTCGCGGTCCGGATTGTCGTCAGCAGCATCAAAGACTGCTACGCTGTGCTCGGAATCATCCATACGCTGTGGAAACCGATGCCCGGCCGCTTCAAGGATTATATCGCGATGCCGAAGCAGAACCTGTACCAGTCGCTGCATACGACGGTCGTCGGTCCTGCCGGCGATCCGCTGGAAGTCCAGATCCGCACCGAAGAGATGCATAAGATCGCCGAATTCGGTGTCGCTGCACACTGGGCCTACAAAGAGGGGACTACAGCGGACCACCCTGATACGATCGACTCGAAATTGACGTGGTTCCGGGAAATCCTCGAAATGCAGAACGAATCCTCGAATGCCGAGGAATTCATGGAATCGCTGAAATTCGACCTGTTTTCTGACATGGTCTATGTATTCACGCCGGACGGGGATGTCATTGAACTCCCGAAAGGCTCTGTCCCGATAGACTTTGCCTACCGGGTCCATTCCGAAGTCGGCAACCGGACGATCGGCGCCAAAGTGAACGGCAAAATGGTGCCGCTCGAAACCGAATTGTTCACCGGCGACATCGTGGAGGTGCTCACATCCAAGCAGTCATTCGGACCGAGCCGGGACTGGCTGAAGATTGCGAACACGTCGCAGGCACGGAACAAAATCCGCCAGTATTTCAAAAAGCAGCTGCGCGAGGATAACGTCTTCAAAGGCAGGGAACTGCTTGAAAAAGAAGTCAAGCTGCAGGAATATACGATGAAGGATGTCGTGACGCCGGAAAGCATCCGGCGGGTCATCGACAAATTCAGCTTCACGTCGGAAGAGGACATGTACGCGGCGATCGGTTCGGGGGGCATCACGGCCCAGCAGGTCGTCAACCGGATGACCGACAAGATCCGTAAAGAGCGTGAGAAGAAGGAAGCGATCGATAAGATTGTCGCCGATCTGAAGAATCCGCCTGCACCGGTCATGACGGAATCCGGCGTGATCGTGAAGGATCTGGATAATCTGCTGATCCGTCTGTCGAAATGCTGCAACCCTGTACCGGGCGATGAAATCGTCGGGTTCATCACTAAAGGGCGGGGGGTTTCCGTCCACCGGGTGGACTGTCCGAATATCCATACGGACAGCCGTGACGACCGTCTGATCGACGTTGCGTGGGCGGTTGCCCCGATGGACAGCCAGAAGAAGGAGTTCCAGGTCGATATCGAAATCACAGGGTACGACCGGCAGGGACTGCTGAACGAAGTGATGATGGCCGTCGTGGATACGAAAACACCGATCATCGCCGTCTCCGGCAAGGCGGACCGCGTCAAGATCGCACATATCAGCATGTCCATCAAAATCACCGACCTGCAGCATTTGCAGCGGATTGTCGATAAAATCAAGCAAGTACGGGACATCTACTCCGTTCAGCGGGTGATCAATTGACGAAAGAGGGATCAGTTTTCTATGAAAGTCGTCCTGCAGCGGTCCAAACAGGCATCTGTCACCGTGGATGATGAAGTCATCGGTGCGATCGAGCATGGCTATGTCCTGCTCGTCGGCCTGACCCACGAGGATACGGAACAAGACGCCGACTATGCAGCAAAGAAAATCGCCGGACTCCGCCTGTTCGAAGACGGAGACGGCAAGATGAACCGGTCGATCGATGAAACTGGGGGACAGATCCTGTCGATTTCCCAGTTCACCCTGTACGGGGACAGCCGGAAAGGCAGACGTCCGAGTTTCATCGAAGCGGCCCGTCCGGAGCATGCAGAGCCGCTCTACGATCATTTCAATGAGCAGCTTCGTGCACTCGGGCTTCGGGTTGAAACCGGCCGGTTCGGGGCGATGATGGATGTGTCGCTCGTCAATGACGGACCGGTGACCCTGATCATCGAATCCAAGTGAAAAATCCGCAGGAGCAACCGGCTCCTGCGGATTTTTTATTGGGCATCGAAATAATCGAGAAGCCCTTTATAGATTCCCTGCGATGCCTGCTCCCTGAAATAGCCGCTCGTCAGCATACGCTCTTCCGACGAATTGGACAGGAATCCGAGTTCGATCAGGACTGCCGGCAGCCGGTTTTCCCGCAGGACGAGGAAGTTGGCGGATTGCGTGCCGCGGTTCCCGAGGTCGACCGTACCGGCGAGCCCTTCATTCAGCGCATCGGCGAATGCCTTTTGCGCAGGCTGTGTATAGTACGTTGTGAATCCGGAAATCGACCGGTCCGGATTGGCATCATAGTGGAGACTGACAAATGCGTCCGCATTCTCCTGATGGCCGATGTCCGTCCGTTTTCTCAGCGAAACGTATGTATCGGAATCCCTCGTCATGACGACTGTCGCGCCGGCGTCCTTCAATTTGCCTGCCAAAAGCTCTGCAGTCAGAAGTGTCAGGTCCTTTTCGTCCGTTCCGCGCGTGCCGGTCGTGCCGCGGTCATTGCCGCCGTGTCCCGGATCGATTGCAATCGTAAGCCCTTTCAGTGTCCCTTTTTCCCGTGCCTTCTTCGTGGGTGCGAAAGAGGCATCTGATGATTCACCAGTCCGGTTGACGACCCAGTCAGCCACGAATGCCGTCCCGCCGTTTTCCAGGATGATCTCATACCAGCCGTCTACTTCGCCTTTCACGCGGAACACGTCTCCGGCATCTGCTCTCAGGACCACGTCAGACGCGGTCGAAGGGGACTGACGGATGTTCGTCCCGTTCGTGACGACCGATACGGCTGCGCTCCCGCCGAGTGACTGCTGTTCGGGATGTCCTGACAGGTCTCCGTGAAATGCGTAGACCCAGCCAGACGTTTTGCCGGACAGCGCGATTTTCACCCAGTTCCCCTCAATGCGTTCAACTGGAAACGATTCGTCTTTCTGTATGGTGCCGACACGTTTCGAAGATTGTGTCGCTTTTTTCCTTACATTCAGCTTATCGACCGCCACGGTGAACGTATCCGCCTTGACTGCTTTTGCATTGTCGGCGTTTTCCTCGGTGACACCTGAGGATGAAGGCACTTCCGTTATGTATGTCGTATGCACCCAGCCGTCTGTACCATCAGCTGAAATGGAAGCCCACTCCCCGTCGTAGCCGAGCAGATCGGCAGGTTCTCCGGAACGGAGTTTGCCGATGACCGCGGAATTGGTCGAAGGACCGGAGCGGATGTTCAGGGAATCGACACGGGATACGACCGTTTTGCCTGCAGTTTCGGAGGCATTCCCTTTCTTTGTAAGCCATGCTGCAATCCAGCCGGTTTCGCCATCTCCGGATATTTTGAGCCAGTCGCCGGAATGCCCGATGACATCAACGGTTTGCCCGTCCGACAGCCGGCCTGTCACCGAGTAGGTGAGCCCCGGACCCGACCGGATGTTCAGTGTCGGGGAATCGACTGTGACAGTCTCTGCAGCACCGTCAGCAGCAGCTGTGATGAAGCCGCCGCCCAGCAGCACAGCCAGCAGGAAGAACCCCGCAGCGAGTGCTGTTTTTGCAAGTTTCGGCATGTTTCCACACTCCTTTGTCCATATTGTAAAAGAACGGACGGGAAAAAACCATACCAAATGAAAAAGGTTGACACCTTGGCGACAGATGGTACTATTATTGATAACTGCATGCAGTGAACATTGTCGATGACTTGGAAAGTATTCAAGCAACTGGCTGAACAGAGAAGGGCGGACCCAGGCTGAAATCCCCCTCAGGCAACCTTGGAGAAAAACACCAGCGAGACGCCAGGCTGAAACGCGGACACCGCTTAGTAGGCAGGGACGGAACCGGCCGTTATCCGGATACGAGTGGGTGTCAGATGACATCAATTTGGGTGGAACCGCGGAAGCTTACATATAAGCTCTCGTCCCTTGCAGACGCAGGGGATGGGGGCTTTTTTGCATTCCGCGAAATGACCCGCATGATCAGGAGAGGGGTTTACCGATGAAGTTCAAAGTGCCAAGAGGAACACAAGACATCCTGCCGTCCGAATCGTGGAAATGGCAGAAGCTCGAACGGATGATCCATGAAGTATGCGACCTGTACCGCTATGAGGAAATCCGCACACCGATGTTCGAACAGACCGAACTGTTCCAGCGGACGGTCGGCGATACGACGGACATCGTGACGAAAGAAATGTATACATTCAAAGACCGGGGCGACCGCTCCATGACACTGCGGCCGGAAGGGACAGCACCAGTCGTCCGTTCGTTCGTTGAAAACAAAATGTTCGGCTGGCCCGACCAGCCGGTCAAACTATACTACATCGAGCCGATGTTCCGGTACGAACGCCAGCAGGCGGGGCGCTACCGCCAATTCGTCCAATTCGGCACGGAAGCGATCGGCAGTGCCGACCCTGCAATCGATGCGGAAGTCATCGCGCTTGCACTCGATGTATACAAACGGGCAGGCCTGAAGGACATCAAGCTTGTGCTGAACTCGCTCGGTGATCAGGTATCCCGCGCAGCGCACCGGGATGCACTCGTCGAACACTTCAAACCATCGATCAGTGAATTCTGTGCGGACTGCCAGAGCCGTCTGGAAAAAAATCCGCTCCGCATCCTCGACTGCAAAGTGGACCGCGAGCATCCGCTCATGAAGACTGCGCCGTCGCTGACGGATTATCTGAACGATGAATCCCGTGCATATTTCGACAAGCTGCAGCAGCTGCTGACGGCGGCAGGAATCAGTTTCGAGCTGGATCCGAACCTCGTCCGCGGACTTGATTACTATAATCATACAGCTTTCGAAATCATGAGTGCCGCCGAAGGGTTTGGCGCCATCACGACATTATGCGGCGGCGGCCGCTACAATGGGCTGGCGGAAGAGATCGGCGGACCTTCCGCACCCGGTATCGGATTTGGCATGAGCATCGAACGTCTCCTGCTTGCGCTGGAAGCGGAATCCGCTGAGCTTGAAAACGACGATGCGCTCGATATCTACGTCGTCTCGCTCGGCGAAGCGGCGAAAGACCGGGCATTTGAGGTGCTGCAGACACTTCGGGCAGCGGGCATCCGGGCGGATATGGATTATATGGACCGCAAGATGAAAGCGCAGATGAAGTCAGCGGACCGTCTCCGGGCGAAATGGGTGGCGGTGATCGGTGAAGAGGAAGTCGAACGGAATATCGTACAGCTGAAAAACATGGCGGAAGGCACGCAGCAATCGGTTTCCGCCGATGAACTAGTGAAAAACATCCTGGCAGCAGGGAACTAAGAGAGGCAGTGGTAATGATGCAACGGACACAGTATTGTGGGGAATTGAACGAACAGAATATCGGGGAGCAGGTGACACTGAAAGGCTGGGTGCAGAAGCGGCGTGACCTCGGCGGCCTGATCTTCGTCGATTTGCGGGACCGGACAGGAATTGTCCAGGCGGTCTTCAATCCGGCGATTTCCGGCCAGGCACTTGAGACGGCTGAGCGGCTGCGCAGTGAATTCGTCATTTCGGTGACTGGAAATGTCGTCGAACGCGACGAGCGGACAAAAAACAAGAACCTGAAAACAGGCGGCATCGAAGTACACGCGGAACAGATTGAAATCATCAACGAAGCGAAAAATCCGCCATTCCTGATTGAGGACGATACGGACGTCAGCGAAGAACTCCGCTTGAAATACCGCTATCTCGACTTGCGCCGTCCCCAGCTAGCCCGTACATTCAAGATGCGGTCCGACATTACGAAGACAATCCGTAATTTCCTCGACAATGAAGGGTTCCTCGAAGTTGAGACGCCGATCCTGACGAAGTCGACCCCGGAAGGCGCTCGTGACTACCTAGTGCCGAGCCGTGTCCATGAAGGCGAATTCTACGCATTGCCGCAGTCGCCGCAGCTATTCAAGCAGATGCTCATGGTATCCGGCTTCGACCGGTATTTCCAGATTGCCCGCTGCTTCCGGGACGAGGATCTGCGTGCGGACCGCCAGCCGGAATTCACACAAGTCGATATGGAAATGAGTTTCATGTCGATCGAAGAGATCATCGAACTGAATGAGCGTATGATGCAAAAAGTGATGAAGGACGTCAAAGGGATTGCAATCGACGCACCATTCAAACGGATGACGTATGCGGATGCAATGGCTCGCTACGGATCTGACAAACCGGACACACGTTTCGGCATGGAGCTGACCGATGTATCGGAAATCGTGAAAGATACAGCATTCAAAGTGTTCACCGGTGCACTTGAGTCCGGCGGCCAAGTGAAGCTGATCAACGTCAAAGGGGCGGCTGCCGATTACTCCCGGAAAGATATCGATGGCTTCGGTGAATTTGCTGCCGTCTACGGAGCGAAAGGCCTGGCATGGCTGAAGGTGGAAGCAGACGGACTCAAAGGACCGATTGCGAAGTTCTTCGAAGGGGACACAGCGGAAGCGCTGCAGACTGCAGCTGCTGCGGAGCCTGGCGACCTGCTGTTGTTTGCCGCCGATAAAAAATCGGTCGTTGCTGATACGCTCGGCGCGCTGCGCATGAAATTCGGGAAAGAACGCGGTCTGATCGACGAGTCGCTCTACAACTTCCTGTGGGTCACCGACTGGCCGCTGTTCGAGTACGACGAGGAAGACGGCCGGTTCTACGCAGCACATCATCCGTTCACAATGCCTGCTGACGTCAAAGAACTCGAGGAGAGTCCAGAGACAGTGAAGGCGCTCGCCTATGACTTGGTGCTCAATGGCTATGAACTTGGCGGCGGATCACTGCGCATCTACGAACGTGACGTGCAGGAGAAGATGTTCAAAGCACTCGGATTTACCCAGGAGGAAGCGCGCGAGCAGTTCGGATTCCTGCTGGACGCGTTCGAATACGGCACACCTCCGCACGGCGGCATCGCCTTCGGTCTTGACCGTCTCGTCATGCTGCTGACCGGTTCAACGAACTTGCGTGATACGATTGCGTTCCCGAAAACAGCGAGCGCAACGGACCTGTTGACAGAAGCTCCGGATACTGTGGACCCGGCGCAGCTCACGGAATTGCATATTCAATTAGCCCCAGAACGAAAATAGGAAATTAGCACTTTTCTGATTTCAATCAAGAATTTCGTGTGCAAATGATTGAAACGCTTACAAGCATATGCTATGATACATGTATTAACAAATCCTGAGGTGTTCGTTATTTGCCAGACAGTTTTGACCGAACACTTTAATCGTCGGGAGCCCAGGTTCTTCTCATGATGACATGCCTGTCATGGGACCTCAGAAGTGAGAAGACCGGGCACCCACCTGCACCGTGCGGGTTCAAAACGATATTACAAAGACGGCACATTCGGGATTTGTTCCACTTCAGACAGTCCACCTCTTAGCAATCCTGCTGAGAGGTTTTTATTTTGAAAGAGAAAGGTTGTTGGCTCATGTTAAACCAGTTTTCACGAAACGAACTATCCATCGGCAAAGAAGGGATCGGCCGGATGGCGGATACGACAGTCGCCATTCTCGGCGTCGGAGGTGTCGGCTCGTTCGCCGCAGAAGCATGCGCCCGGAGCGGCATCGGTAAGATCATCCTTGTGGACAAGGATGACGTCGATATCACCAACATCAACCGGCAGCTCGTCGCCTACCTGTCAACAGTGGGCAAGCTGAAAG
Organism: Sporosarcina trichiuri; assembly: GCF_030406775.1. Taxonomy (NCBI): domain Bacteria; kingdom Bacillati; phylum Bacillota; class Bacilli; order Caryophanales; family Caryophanaceae; genus Sporosarcina; species Sporosarcina trichiuri. The sequence continues at coordinate 804,907 of NZ_CP129119.1, forward strand.
TGGAAGTCATGCAGGAGCGCATCAAAGACATCAATGCGGACTGTGAAGTCGTACCGCTCCATATGTTCTACACAGAAGAGACGGCAGACCGCTTTTTCGCAGAGAAGCCGGACTACGTGATCGATGCCTCTGACACGATCAGCTACAAGATCCATCTGATCGAGCAGTGCCTCGAGCGCGGCGTCAAGATCATTTCAAGCATGGGGGCCGCAAACAAGATCGATCCGACGCGTTTCCAGATCGCCGATATTTCAAAGACGCACACCGATCCGATCGCAAAGGTCATCCGCACCCGACTGCGGAAAGCGGGTATCACAAAAGGTGTGCCGGTCGTGTTTTCCGATGAAAGTCCGATCATCGTGCGCGAAGATGTCGTCGGAACAGTCGGCAAGCCGGACGCCGCGATCCGCAAAGCCAAAATGCCGCCCGCATCGAATGCCTACTGTCCATCCGTCGCCGGTCTGGTCGCCGCCAGCTGGGTGCTGAACGACATCACCGCCGACATACCGCTTCAGCGGGTGAACGACAGCAAGTAAGCGGGAATCTGCGGCGGCAAGGCATCTGATCTGTTCATGAACCTGGCGAAGTGATCATAAATCTGCGATTGTACTCATAAATCGCGGAAAGTGATCATAAACCCGGGAAAGTGATCATAAATGCGTACTTTCGCTCATAAATCATGAAAAGTGATCATAAATCTTCAATCCCGCTCATAAACCCGTATAACAACTGAAAATCCAGCAAGACATACAGCCGGCCAGCTGCTCGCTGCCGCCCGACTGTATGGTCCAGTACAAAAAAGCATGGCCGGAGTCATTCCTCCGGCCATGCTTTTCATATGCGCTTCATATATTCCTTTTTCCAGGCCAATACCTGCTCGAATGCATCCTCCACGGTATCCGCTTCGATGATCGTCTTCAGATCATCATCCACCTTTCCGGTCGAATGCCGATAGCGCGGGTCGTAATAATGCTCGAGCAACAGCAGAGTGGCGGTCTCATAGTCTCCGCCATGGAGGGCCGTCCCGATCTCCTTTGCAACCGGCACATGGATGCGCCGCTTGATCTGCTCGAACGCGATCAGGAACTCGTCCGGCTGCTCCCATGGCTTATAATCGGCGAGCGTGAGACGCACCCGTTCCTCGATCGGCAGCCGGATGATCAGATGACGGCTCAGTTCCTTCTTCTCGAACAGGAAAGTGGGCATCGTCACTTTGCCGATCCGCTTGCTTTCGCCTTCGATGAAGACAAGCGGTTCTTCTGCAGTCCGTTTCAGCTCATGGAGCAGGAGCGACTCGAAATTCTTCTGGTTCTTCGCCTGCAGGCCGATCTGGCCGAAGATCGAGCCGCGGTGTCCGGCGAGCCCTTCCAGGTCCACGACCGCCTCGCCTGCATCTGCAAGCTTATGCAGGATGACCGTCTTGCCGGATCCCGTATAGCCGTTCAGCACAAGCAATTCCGGCCGATAGTCCATCAGATCCAGCTGCTCGACGACCCACTGACGGTACGTACGGATGCCGCCGATCAGCCGGTTCGCATGCACGCCCATCAGGTCCAGCACGGTGGCCGCGGTTTTGCTGCGCATCCCGCCGCGCCAGCAGAATACGGTCATCGGTGTCCCGATCGCCTGGAAATCGGCGATGAACTGCGGAAGTTTGGCCGAGAAGATTTCAAGGCCCCTCTTTTTCGCTTCCGCCTGTCCGACCTGTTTATAGATCGTTCCGACTTCCGCCCGCTCTTCGTCATTGAAGACGGGGATGTTCAGACTGCCGGGAATGCTCGATTCGGCATACTCCTTCGGCGATCTGACATCGATGAGCGTGTGCGCACCACTTGCATGGAGTTCCATCAGATCTTTTAAACTAATATCACGAAACATAGCTGCACCTTCTTATCGGACTGTAATATGTCCTGGATGTTCAGACGTCACTTCACCGATCCGTTTCGCTGCCACTCCGTTTTCCTGGAGGGAGGACAGCAGTTGATCGGCATCATCCGCCGATACTGCAATCAGTAGACCGCCCGACGTTACCGCGTCACACAATACCCATTGATCGATCTGATCGAGCCGCGGATCGAACGAGACCGCACCTTCCAGATGGGCAAAGTTGTTCTTCGTTCCGCCCGGCACATGGCCGTCCTGCGCCAGTTCCTTCGCACGCGGGAGGACCGGCACCTCGTCAGCATGGATGATGATGCCGGCGTTGCTGCCTTTCGCCATTTCGGATGTATGTCCGAGCAGTCCGAAACCGGTGACGTCCGTGACTGCGTGGACGCTGAATGGCTTCATCGTTTCAGCGGCCGTCTTGTTCAGTGTCGTCATAACGGAGGTCACGTCACGGACCTCTCCGCCGGACAGCTTGCCGTGTTTCAGGGAAGTCGTGTAGATCCCCACGCCGATCGGTTTTGTCAGCAGGAGGACATCCCCCGGTTTTGCGCCTGCATTCGCGCGTACATGATCAGGATGCACCGTTCCTGTCACGGCCAGTCCGAACTTCGGTTCCTGGTCATCGATCGAGTGGCCGCCCACGAGTGTGACACCCGCTTCCTTCAGCTTGTCGCCCGCTCCGCGGAGGATTTCCGTCAAAATGGTTTTGTCGAGTGCCGCGATAGGGAATGCTACTATATTAAGGGCTGTGATCGGCGTGCCGCCCATCGCGTAAACGTCACTGATCGCATTGGCCGCTGCGATCTGACCGAAGTCGTACGGATCATCGACGATCGGTGTGAAGAAGTCGAGCGTCTGGACAATCGCGAGGTCATCGGATACTTTATACACACCGGCATCATCGCTCGTGTCGAGACCGACGAGCAGGTTCGGATCCGGTTCCGCCTGCGGCAGATTCCGGAGAACATCAGCCAGGTCTGCGGGACCGATTTTGCAGCCGCAGCCGCCTTTTTTTGTCAGAGTCGTCAATTTAACTGGAGTTTCCATTTATACGTCGCCTCTCAATGTCGAATATTTGAACAGACAGCTGGAACAGCCTGCTGTCCTTCATTTTATCATAAAAAGGGGAGCGGCTCCTGTCTGACCCTTCGGCATGACAAAATCCACACATTTTAAGCAAAACCAAATCGTTCACTAGGAGGAACAGTTATGGAAAAATATGAAATGATTATTGGGAAGCAGGATTACGGCGAACAGCTGGGTACGATCGGCATCGTCAACCCATATACACAGGAAACGATTGCCACTGTGCCGGACGGCGGGGCGGATGAAGCGAAACGGGCAGTGGATGCCGCACATGGTGCGTTCCCCGCATGGGCTGCACTCACAGCCTACGAGCGGAGCGGGCTCATCATGAAATGGCATGATCTGATCGAGCGGGACAAGGAAGACCTCGCCCGCACGATGACCGAGGAACAGGGCAAGCCGATCACGGAAGCGCGCGGTGAGATGGAGTATGCAAACGGCTTCAACGCCTGGTATGCGGAAGAAGCGAAACGCGTATACGGTGAGACGATCCCCGCTTCAAAACCAGGGAAGCGGCTGTTTGTCACGAAACAGCCGGTCGGCGTCGTCGCAGCCATCACGCCGTGGAATTTCCCGGCGGCGATGATCACCCGGAAAGTCGCGCCTGCACTCGCTGTCGGCTGCACGGTCGTCATCAAACCGTCCCGTCTGACCCCCCTCACTGCCGTGAAACTCGGCCGGCTTGCACTCGAAGCCGGTATCCCGGAAGGCGTCGTCAACGTTGTGACAGGGGACTCAGGCGCAATCTCGGACGCCTGGCTCGAAGACGGACGGGTGAAGAAGATCACGTTCACCGGTTCTACGGAAGTCGGCCGGGAACTCATGAAGAAAGCATCGGATACTGTGAAGAAGATTTCTCTGGAACTCGGAGGGCTGGCGCCTGCCATCGTGATGGATGACTGTGATCTCGACAAAGCGGTGGACGGCGTCATTGCTACGAAATTCCGCAATGCTGGCCAGACGTGCATCTGTGCGAACCGCGTCTACGTACAGGAATCGATTGCAGATGAATTCACGAGGAAGATCAGCGAAAAGGTCAGACAGCTGAAGACGGGCAGCGGATTGGAAGAAGAAACGAAGATCGGACCGCTCGTCGACCGGAAAGGACTCGAGAAAGTCGAACGCCATGTGGAGGATGCACTGGACAAAGGCGCAGAAGCAGCCGTTGGCGGCAACCTGGAAGAAGGGCTCATCTACCAGCCCACTGTCCTGACAGGAGTGACCGATGATATGATCTGCATGCATGAAGAGACGTTCGGGCCGGTTGTGCCGATCGCTCCGTTCAAGACGGAAGAAGAAGCCATCCGGAGAGCGAACGATACGATCTTCGGGCTCGCCGCATATCTGTTCACGGAGAATATGAGCCGCGGTATCCGGATGAGCGAGCAGCTCGAGTACGGGATCGTTGGGCTGAACGACGGATCACCTTCCACGCCGCAGGCACCATTCGGCGGGTTCAAGCAGAGCGGTCTTGGACGCGAAGGCGGACGCCAGGGTATCGAGGAATTCGTCGAAGTGAAATATATTTCTGCAGGCATATGAAAACAGCAAAAAGCAGGTACATCCGCCATCGCTGTACCTGCTTTTTGCTGTTCAGATCAGGAGATCGAAGAGCATGCTGTCATGCTTCACTTCAGTGAACGGAAATCCGTTTTCCTCCATACGGCCGACCAGGCCGCCGTGGTCTGCCGGGTCTTTCAATTCGATACCGACCAATGCCGGCCCGTTCTCTTTGTTGTTCTTCTTAGTATATTCGAACGTCGTGATATCATCGTTCGGTCCAAGCACATTATCCAGGAACTGACGGAGTGCGCCTGAACGCTGCGGGAAGTTGACGATGAAATAATGGAGCAGGCCCTGATGGATCAGCGATTTTTCCTTGATTTCTTGCATACGGCCGATATCGTTGTTCCCTCCGCTGATCACAAGGACGACAGATTTACCTCTGATCTGTTCTTTATACGCATCGAGCGCTGCCACGGGCAGGGCGCCCGCAGGTTCCGCAATGATGGCATGCTTGTTGTACAGGTCGAGGATCGCCGTGCAGACTTTCCCTTCAGGAACGGCAAGGACCTCATCGACCAGTTCGAAACAGACATCGAATGTCTTCTGGCCGGGACACTTCACCGCAGCTCCATCGACGAACTTATCGATATCGGGCAGGGAAGTACGCGAACCATTCTCGAACGATGCACGCATACTCGCCGCTCCTGCAGGCTCGACGCCGATCATCCGGGTTTGCGGCGAGAGGTTTTTAATATATGTACTCATACCGGACATGAGGCCGCCCCCGCCGATGCTTGCGAACACATAATCGAGCGGCTCTCCGATGTCATTCATGATTTCGACTGCTACGGTCGCCTGGCCCGCCATGATATCGAAGTCGTCGAACGGATGGATGAAGATCCGCCCTTCCTCCGACGTGCATCGGCTCGCCTCTTCGAACGAATCATCGAACGTATCGCCTGTCAGCACGATATCGACAGTCCCTCTGCCGAACATTTCCACTTGATCGACTTTCTGTTTCGGTGTAGGAAGCGGCATGAAGATCTTGGCATCGATTCCGAGTTCCGCACATGCATACGCGACGCCCTGTGCATGATTGCCGGCACTTGCGCAGACGACACCTTTCTGCCGTGCCTCCTCTTCGATGCATTTGATTTTATAATACGCACCGCGCAGTTTGAACGAGCGGACCGACTGCAGATCTTCCCGCTTGATGTAGACGGTGCATCCATATTCATTCGACAGCCGCTCATTCTTCTGGAGCGGTGTATGGACGACAACGTCTTTCAGCACCTGATTCGCAATCAGAATATCTTCGATAGCTAACTGTTTTTTCGCTGCTTCCTGTATGTTCGTCAAAGTGAAGACCTCCTGGGCAACTGGCATTTTTCAATACTACCATGCAGGAAGCAGAGTGACAACGCTTTAAACGAAATAGTTAGAAAATTTGGCATAAAAAATATATGTAAGCGTTTTCTTTATAAAATCACAAAAACTGCCGCGTGTCGACGAGCTGAAGGGCATCCGGCTCCACCTTCAGACGGAACACCGAATTCTCCTGTGGTTCCCCGTCAATCAAGAACAGGATGTCCTGATCGGCAGTCAGGACGGCTTCCGGACCATTCGCATAGGTGACAGCCCGGCTTCTGATCGGCTTTCCGAGCAGCAGCTTCGGCAGCAGCAGGAAGAGGACGGTCAGTCTCCGGGCAGAGTGGGCCGCCGTGATGGCCATCGAACCGTCTAGCGGATCTGCTGACGGGCAGACGCGGAGGCCGCCGCCGTATGTCGGCGTATTGCCTGCTGCGATAAGCCAGACGCTTTGCCAGTCATGGATGTCATCGCCGACTGTAAGCCGTGCTGAGAAAGGTCTGAATTCAATCAGTGTCTCGAGAGCCGCGATCAGATAGGCGAGGGAACCGAGACCGAACCGGTTCAGCACAGGCTTATAGGCGGATTGGTTGGCACGTCTGCCGATTTCCGCATCGGCACCGGCTGCTGCAATGGTGAGACCGAGTCTGCCGTTCACATTCAGCAGATCGACACGCCGGATCGACGGGACAAGGATGCTGGACAGGAATTGGCCGGGATCAGCAGTCAGTCCGAATGTCCGTGCGGAATCATTGCCCGAGCCTGCGGGCAGGATGGCGAGGGGAATGTCAAGCCTGACGGCAAGCTGTAAAACAGAGCTTGCTGTCCCGTCACCGCCGATCACAATGATCATCGATACAGGTGCCTGATCATGCAGGCCGGTGATGAATGAGCCGGCTGCATCAGGTGAATCACTGAGCAGGGCTGTGCATGGAATCCGGGCTGCTGTCAGGCCGTCATGTACCTTCTGGAACAGGTTCGCAGCTTTACCGCGACCTGCCGCCGGATTCGCAATAATGGCATACATCGGTCAATCCCTCCCTGAAACCTGTCATTCTTTCGCCTCTTTCAGTGCATCATCCAGTTTTTTATAAATATCGAGCAATGCCTGTTGTTCGTCTGCCGAGATATGGGAAAACAATTCACGCCGAACCTCGATGCCGTCGTTATATGCTTTTTCAACGATAGATTTGCCCTCATCGGTGATCGACAAATATTTGGTCCGTTTATCGTTTTCAGCCTGGCGGCGGACGACGAGCCCTTGTTTTGTCAGTTTCGTAGACAGGTGCGTCAGAGAGGCAGGCGTGAAATTCAATTTTTTCGCGATATCGGATGGCCGGCTTTCCCCTTCATTCAGCAGTTCCTGCAGGACGAGTATATGCGAAATCCCCAGATCATTATCAGACCGCTGCTGCCACTGGACGACCATCTGATAGGTCACTTTCTCGATTGTGTGAAGTAATTCAAAAATATTCTGCTCCGTCATTTGGAAACCTCCATTGTAAGCAAGGGGCTTACAGTAAATAATTTATGTCGAATAAAATGATATCTACAGTATCATACACTATTCGGACAAAAAGAATATAATTTGAACCCTTACTAATTTTGCAGAACAGCCGATACTAGAAAGGCCGTCTCGTGAACGTTATGTGGAAAAGGTATAAAGGTATAGTTTTATCGTCAGGCAAGCGGTATACTTACCAAGGAATAAAGTCATATATAATTTTATCGAAAGAGGTATCAGGACTCATGAAGTTGACAAGATCTTTAACATTCCAGCTGGGCAGTCTGATTATCGGCATCCTTGTCGTCATGCTTGCCATCACATCTGTCGCTACATACAAAACAGCGTACGATAAATTGTTCGATGCGGCGGGAATCGAAGCATACGGCTGTGCAAATATCACGACGGGGCTTATCCTGCCAGATGATATGGAAAAAGCGCTGGGCGGGGATTCGGATGTCCAGGACGAAATCGGGAAACAGTTGAATTGGACAATTGAGCACAAGAGTATTTTTGAAACTCAGTACATATTGACATTGGACGGAACGATCGTAGCGCTGGACGATAACCTGAAAGCGAAAGGATTCGCACCGGGTGATGACTTCCATATTGACAGGGAAGCGATTGAAATGCTGAAAGAGATGAAACATCCAACCTACTCAAAGGCTTACAACTATGCAGACATGAAACGCCTCTCAGGATATGCACCGATCTTCAAGGATCATGACCCTTCAAAAGAAGTGATCGCAGTCAGCGTCATTGATTTTGACGCATCGATCGTTTCATCACGGACCTGGGACGTAGTGCGGAACGGTATTCTGATCAGCATCGTGCCTTTGCTGCTGGCGGCTCTGCTGACACTGTTCCTTCTCCGCAAGAAGACGAAACCGATCTCTTCGCTTATCGAGCACTCCAGACAGATAGCCGATGGGAACCTGAGCCTCAGCGATGTCCCTGTTGAAAGTCAGGATGAAGTCGGCGACTTGGCAAAGACGCTCAATACGCTTTCCGCCAACTTGCGGACCATGATCGGCACTGTCGGATCGACAGCCTCGAAGTTGACGATGAGCACTTCCAGAACATCCGATTCGTTGAAGGAAATGGAAGGGGCTGCCCACATGGTTTCGGAAAACATCAACGAAGCGGCAAGCTCCACAGCCGACGGTGGCGCAAGTGCGGAACAGGCCGCACAGCTTATGAAGGATCTGGCAGAAGGACTGCGCCAGGCGGACAGGCGCGCTGGAAACGCAGCGGCCATTTCCAATAACACGAAACTCCTCTCCGAGGAAGGAAGACAGCGGGCAGTACTGCTGAATGACGATATGCAGAAAATCCGGCAGTCTGCATTGAGTTCCCAGACTGCGATCGAAGGCCTGATCGGGTCTGCGAAGAAGATCCAGCTGATTACGGAATCGATTTCCGATATCGCCGCGCAGACGAACCTCCTCGCCTTGAATGCCTCCATTGAAGCGGCACGGGCGGGAGAACACGGCAAAGGGTTTGCCGTAGTCGCCGAAGAAGTGAGGCTTCTGGCCGAGCAGTCGAACGAAGACGTCCAGCAGGTCGGCGCGCTCATCCAGGGTATTTCTTCAAGTATTTCAAAAGTAGTGAGATCCTCGGAGGAAAGCGGGGAACTTATAGAAAGTGGTTCGGATACTGTCCGCAAGACCGCAGACACACTTGGCGGCATCTCCGCTGCGGTCGAAGAGACTGTGAAGGAAGTGGAGGCCATCTCCGAAAACCTTATCAAGGAATCACGGCTCTCAGAGGAAGCCGAGCAGCATATCCGCCAGCTGGCGGACGCCATCCATTCCATCGAAGAGATGACAGCCAACATTTCAGCATCCGGAGAAGAAACGTCTGCGACCATCACGGAGGTAGCTGGCCAGTCGGACGACATGAAGCGGCTTGCGGAAGAGCTTGAAGCAAGCATCCGCAAATTCCGTTTGGCAGAAGACGGAGACAGCGGGACTGTCAGCTGACCCGCATTTTCTGAAAGCCCGTTTTCTCAGTAGATTGTAAAATCAGAACAGAGCTGTTTTGCGCGATATATGATATAATGAAGTAGTGAAAAATTTTAGTTCTGAGGAGTTATCGACATGCTAAAAGACTTTTTTATCGGCCTTTCTCAAAACCAGATGCTGAACAGCGCAGCAAAAAAATACGGCCTGAAACTGGGTGCCCAAAACGTCGTAGCCGGAACCAACATCCCTGAAACGATCGAGAGCATCCGTGAACTGAATGCCCACGGTATTTCATGCACCGTCGACAATCTAGGCGAGTTCGTGCATAACCGCGAGGAAGCGACAGACGCGAAAGAACAGATCCTGAGTGTCATCGAAGCCATCCATGAGAACGGGGTGGATGCACACATCTCACTCAAGCCTTCTCAGCTCGGGCTGGATATCGATAAGGACTTCTGTGAGGACAACTTGCGTGAAATCGTCAAAAAAGCGAACGAGTATGATATCTTCGTCAACTTCGATATGGAAGACTATGGCCGTCTGAAGCCGTCATTCGACCTTCTCGATGACCTGTCGAAAGAGTACAAGAACATCGGCACAGTCATCCAGGCGTACTTCTTCGAAGCGGAAGACTACATGAAAGAGCATAAGGATTTCCGTCTGCGGATCGTCAAAGGCGCATATAAGGAATCACCTGCCGTCGCGTACCAGGACAAAGCGGATATCGATGAAAACTTCGTCCGATTGATCGAATGGCACCTGCTGAACGGCAAGTTCACATCGATCGCAACACACGACCATCATGTCATCAACCACGTCAAGCAGTTCGTGAAGGAGAACAATATCCCGAACGAGAAATTCGAATTCCAGATGCTGTACGGCTTCCGTAAGGATATGCAGCTGGAGCTTGCGAAGGAAGGGTACAACTTCACGACATATGTACCGTTCGGCCAGGACTGGTACGGATACTTCATGCGCCGTCTGGCAGAGCGCCCGCAAAACATGAACCTGATCGTCAAGCAGGTCTTCAACAAGAAGACGAATACGATGATCGGTCTGGCGGCCGGCGCATTCGCACTCGGACGTCTTACGAAAAAAGGCAAATAAGAAAAGTTGAATAACAAAAGAAGCTGTTCTGACTGTCAGAGGAAACTGACCGCAGAACAGCTTTTTTCATCGGACAGCGACCAAGAAATAGAGAAGCATGCCGAGCAGACCGAAGGGAAGACCGAACCGTGCCCATTCCTTACTCGTGATCGACAGTTTCCCGGCCGCGATGATATTCGGGATATTCCCCGGTATCAGCATCCCGCCGCTGATGATGAGCCCCATCAGGATAGCGCGGACCACGCTTGCATCCATTGAAGAACTCAGTTCGATCGAAGCGAGCGTCGCGTTATCGAGCACCGCGGAAATCGTGTTGGCCCAATAGAGGAACGCCGGGCTCCTGCCGTCAAGCAGCTGCCCGAGAAGCGGTGCGAAACCCGCGCCGAGGAAGCCGAGCGCCACGATGAATACATAAACATTGAAACCGCGGAAAAAGATCGCATGCCATGATTCCTTCTCAGTAGATTGTCCGCATGCCTTACGGACAGGCGGCTCGACAGCTGCGGCAGCAACGGCTGCGATAATAAGGAGCGAAATCAGGACATCCTTGCCGAGAAGTCCTGACAGGTAAAAGAAACTCTCCCCGAGGCGGCTCGTGGCGATCGTCGACAGCGGTTCGCCGAGCGGTGTCAGAACAGCACCCAGACCGATCGAGTAGCACGACAGGATAACGAGACGGACCTGCGAGCGGCGGCCGTAGCCGAGAATGCCGACTATCGCGACGAGGAGGACGGCTGCGATGATTGCGGTGATGACGCTTGCGGCCAATCCGAGACCGAAGACGATCATCGCGGTGAAGAGCCTGGAGGGTATGACCCGCTCAGCCAGAAGAATAGCCCGGCCGAAGGGCGTACTGCCGAGCCGGAACAATACTCCCGCTGCAAGCACTGCCAGAGTGATCGCTATCGGCTCTTCCAGCGAGGTCTTCAGCAATTCCGCACTCCACACACCTGACACGAGAACCGCAGCCAGGCCGAGCCAGAAGAGATAGAACTCCAAATACCGTTCCGCGAAGGGAAACACGAATGGCCCCGCGAGAACGAAGATCAGCAGCAATATCAGTATCCACACCACCCGCACACCTCCGCTCAGCAATTATCCGGATAATTATCGTATGCAGCGCGGGTCGCGTTCATCCCCGAACAAAAAAACGGCTCCCTGTCCGGGAACCGTTTTTGTTGTGATTAATGGACACCTTTCATATAACGCGAAATGATCGGCGATACGAAGAATACGATGATCGAGAGGACGATGGCGACACCGCCGATGATCCCGAAGTACAACGTCTCGGTATCTGCTGAATACAATTTCACGAGCTGTGCGTTCAGTGCCTGTGCTGCTGCGTTCGACAGGAACCAGAGGCTCATCGTCTGTGCAGTGAATGCGGAAGGCGCAAGCTTCGTCGTAGCTGAAAGGCCGACCGGCGAAATGCACAATTCACCGAGTACAAGCGTAAAGATGCTCAAAGCAAGCCAGATCGGGCTTACCAATGCATCCGTGCCGCCCATGACGCCAGGAAGCAGGATGACGATGAACGAAATACCTGCAAACAGCAGTCCGAGTGAGAACTTATGCGGGATCGACGGCTGCCGATCGCCGAGTTTCACCCAGAGCCATGCAAATACAGGTGCGAAGATGATGATGAACAGCGGGTTCAGTGACTGGAACCAGGCAGGTGACAGATGGATTCCGAGGAAGTCCAGATTGGTCCGCGTATCCGCATACAATGCAAGGATCGTGGAGCCCTGCTCGGCGATCGACCAGAACATGACCGCAGTCAAGAACAGCGGAATGTACGCGAGCACACGAGACTTCTCATCAGCATTCGTTTTGGGGCTGCGGTACATGACGAAGAAGTAAGCCGCCGGGATGAGGAATCCGAGAATCCCTACGAATGCGATGAACGAATCCAGCGTAAGGTAGCCGGTCGGGATGGCGACAGCGACGATAATCGCCAACACAATCACCGCAATTCCGACAATTATAGACGTTTTCTTCTTCTCTGCAGGCGTCAGCGGGTTTGCAACATAAGTTCCGGCAAGTCCGAGGTTCTTTTTCTTCGTCATGACAAACATGACAAGTCCGAAGAACATACCGACTGCAGCAAGTCCGAAACCGAGATGGAAGTTATACTCCGTACCGAGTGTTCCGGCAGTCAGCGGGGCGATGAAGCTCCCGAGGTTGATCCCCATGTAGAAGATACTGAAGCCGGCATCCTGGCGGTTATCACCGACCGGATAGATATCGCCGACCATACTGGACACATTCGGCTTCAGCAGTCCTGTACCGATGACGATGAGCGCCATGGAGAAGAACAGCATACCGAGATTGCCCGGGAAGGACAACACAATGTGGCCGAGCATTATGAAAATTCCGCCTATGAAGACAGAACGCGACGTTCCGAGCACGCGGTCCGCGAGCCAGCCGCCGATGATCCCCGACATGTAGACGAGTGAGCCATACAGCGAAACGATGGCGAGTGCGGTTCCCTTGTCGAGGCCGAGACCGCCTTCCGAGACTTCGTAGTACATATAGAAAACAAGGATCGCACGCATTCCATAGTAAGAAAAGCGCTCCCAAAACTCCGTGAAGAATAACGAGAACAATCCTTTAGGATGACCGAAAAAGCCTTTTTGCGGGACGCTTTCAACAATCTCCTCTTTAGACAGCTGTGACATTCTAAATCCTCCTTTTGACTATGAAGAATATAGTACCACTATCCATGGTAGTCTGAAAATAATTTATTCGAAAATCCATTAAGTCTTATAATGCTGATTTCATTGAGTTTTAAGTCTATTTGGAAAGAATGAATACATAGATATAGTTATCCTCCTATAACTTTTTAAGACTTCTGATTGAAAAATCCCTAATTCCCTCCCTCTCTGCTCATCCAGCTTCCAATACCCTCTATTCCTACAAATCATGCCGCAAATGAGGTATTATACAAGTAGCAGGTTACAGAATGGAAGTGGACGCATGAATCATCTGATCATAGAAAAACTTACAAAAACGGTAGGGGACAAGACGCTGTTCCGGGACGTGCAGTTTACAATCGGTTCCGGTGAGAAGGCCGGACTGGTCGGCATAAATGGGACAGGGAAGTCGACGCTGCTTTCCATCATCGCAGGCACTGAAGATGCAGATACCGCGACGTTCGACCATCCGAACCAGTACCGGATCGCCTATCTGCCGCAAGAACCTGAAAGCGATCCCGGCCTGACGGTCATGGAGGCGGTCTTCCAGAGCACAGCACCGGTCATCCAGCTCAACTTGAATTACGAACACGCACTGCGTTCGCTGACAGACCAGCCTGAATCACAGGAACTGCAGGACAGGTTTGCAGCGCTGCAGCTTGAGATGGACCACCAGAATGCATGGGATGTCAATACACAGGCGAGGACCATACTGACCAAACTCGGAATCGATACATTCGATAAGCGGATGGGGGAATTGTCCGGCGGCCAGCAGAAACGCGTCATGCTCGCGAAGACGCTGATCGAGCCTGCCGACCTGCTGCTGCTCGACGAACCGACGAACCACCTGGATGTTTCGTCGATCACATGGCTGCAGGATTACCTCACCACCGTATCGGGAGCGGTCCTGTTCGTCACCCATGACCGGTATTTCCTTGACGCTGTCGCCACGTCAATCTACGAACTCGCGGACAAGACACTCTATACGCATAGAGGGAATTACGGCGACTTCATCGAAGCGAAAGCTTTGCGGGAAGAGATGAGTGCAGCAACGGAAGACAAGCTGAAGAACCGATACCGATCCGAACTGAAATGGATACGGAGAGGTGCCAAAGCACGTTCGACGAAACAGAAAGCACGTATCGGACGCTTCGAGGAACTCGAACAGCAGGTGAAGGGCGGAACGCAGAAGGATGAACTGGATGTTGCGCTGAAGACATCCCGGCTCGGCAAGAAAGTGCTCGAAGCGGACAGCATCTCCAAATCGTTCAGCGGACGGCCTGTCATACAGGATTTCTCTGCATTGCTGCAGTCCGGCGACCGGATTGCGATCGTCGGACCGAACGGCGTCGGGAAAACGACACTGCTCAATCTGTTCGCCGGCGTACTCCAGCCGGATGAGGGAGAGATCGACAGAGGGTCGACTGTCCGGATCGCATTCTTCCGGCAGCACCTGCCTGAGATGAAGCCGGATCAGCGGATCATCGAATACGTCCGCGAGACATCGAATGACATCGAAGACAGTGAAGGCAACCGCATCTCGGCTTCACAGATGCTGGAACGTTTTCTGTTCCCCGCCTCTGTACACGGAACGCCGATCGGCAAATTGTCCGGCGGCGAACGCAAACGGCTCTATTTGCTGAAACTGCTCATGGAGCAGCCGAACGTCCTGCTGCTGGATGAGCCGACGAATGATCTGGATCTCGAAACCTTATCCGTCCTTGAATCATTCATCGATACGTTTCCGGGTGTCGTCATGACGATTTCCCATGACCGGTTCTTCCTGGACCGGACGTCTTCCAGGCTGTGGGTGCTCGACGGCAGCGGTGGTATCGAAACGGTCCTCATGACCTATACGGATTATCTCCAGTCCGTAAAGACGCATGAATCTGCAAAAGCACAGACAGTACAGCCTGCTGCCGAACCGCAGGCGCCGCGTCAGGAAAGTGTCCCGAAAAAGAAGCCGACCTACAAAGAAAAGCGCGAGTGGGAAACGATCGAAGCTGATATCGACGAAACGGAACAGCTGATTGCCTCGCTGGAAGCCGAAATGGTGACATGCGGTGCCGACTATGAAAAACTATCTTCCATTACGGAGAAATTGAATACAGCGAATGACCGTTATGAAACTCTGATTGAACGGTGGAGTGAACTGGAAGAAATCATGAAGAATTAAAAGGAGGTACGGACGGATGAATATCCTGTCAATCGAACCGACACCGAGCCCAAATTCCATGAAACTTGTGCTCGACACGGAATTACCGGGGCTCGAAAGCCACAACTATAAAAAGGAGGATGCCGGATCAGCCCCTGAACCGGTGAACCGGCTGCTCGCTATCAACGGCGTGAAAGGCATCTATCATGTCATGGACTTCATGGCGCTGGAACGGGCGGGGAATGTCCCGTGGGAAACGATCCTGGCTGACGTGCGGAATGTGTTTGCGGATGAGGAATCCGGTGAACCGGAAGCAACTGAAGAGGCTGCGGAGCACTATGGTGAAGTGTATGTACATGTCCAGACGTATAAGGAAATCCCGCTTCAGGTGAAAGTGTTCGACAGTGAAAACGAAGAACGGTTCGCTCTCGGCAGCCGCTTCACTGAAGCGATGGAGAAAGTCCACAGCGCGGAAGTCGAAAATTACATCCTGCTCCGCAAATGGGCCGATTACGGAATACGATATGGCAGCAAGGAGGAGATCGGCGAAACCGTCGTCAAGGAAATCGAGGCCGCTTATCCGCAGGAACGCCTGGACTCGATTGTCCGCAGCACACTGGAAGGCGGCGAAACTGTGTCTTCCAAACGACAGCCGGTCACACTCAAACAGTTCGGAACGGACGAATGGGAAACGCGGTTCCGTCTGCTCGATCAGATGGCGGATCCGTCGACCGCTGATCTGCCGCTGCTCAGCCGTGCGCTGGAAGACGAAAAGATGTCGATCCGCCGGCTGGCGGCCGTTTATCTCGGCATGATCGAGTCTCCGGACGTCGTTCCGTACATCGAAAAAGCGCTGCACGACAAAAGCTGGGCCGTCAGAAGGACAGCGGGCGACTGCATGAGCGATCTCGGATTCACGGAATTCGAAGACGCTGCGATCGACCTGCTGCAGGACAGAAACAAACTTGTCCGCTGGCGTGCGGCCATGTTCCTGTACGAAACAGGCACCGAAAAGGCCCTTCCTGCCCTGCATGCAGCAGAGGACGATCCGGAATTCGAAGTGAAGCTGCAGGTCCGTATGGCTATCGAGCGGATTGAAGAAGGGGAAGATGCCAAAGGATCGATCTGGAAGCAGATGACGGAGGTCCGCGGAAGCTCCAACTGAATCTGTTTGCTAAGGAATCCTGCTTTGCTTTTTGAGTCCGATTGAAAGTGATCCGGCAAGCGGAGTTCCTGTCTTCGGACTATCAACGACTATCCTGCTGACTAGACAGAGTGTCTGGAGGTCCCGGATGCCGACCGACACGCCAGACAGGAACTGACACGGAAAAACAGCCCTCTCCCGTATTGGAGAAGGGCTGTTTTTTCACGATTGTCCAGTCAGCTCAGGAAAGCTGACGAAGAGCCGTCCTTCCTGGGTGATGATTTCCGCAGCTGCCGATTCGAAAAGATACGGGGTGTCGGCGCTGTCGCGCGGCTCCACTTTTTCGTAGTCGTTCTTCACCGTGAGCACCGGGAACGTGACCGGAACGGAACGCCCGTTGACAGTCGTTTTTAAATTTCCCATCAGCAGCAGCTCCTTCTTGGAAGCCGCGAAACAAAGGAAACCCGACGAACGTCTGCCGGTCACCCGACCGAGCGGGATATGCTGCAGGAGCGATATAAGGCAGAGCAGGAAATCGCTGACCGCGGCAATGCTCAGCTTTTCCCGTCCGGCCTGTGTGAAATGTTGGTTGAGTGCATTCCGTATATCCTTGAAGGTGTACAGGAGGTCGATTTTCTCTTTCGGGCCGCCTTTACCGAGCCGGCTGATCACTTCGGCTGCGTGCCGGAAGTACACTTCAGCCGGCCCGTTACCAATCTCTCTCGTCAACACGAGCCGGCGTATTTCCGCCAATACAGGATGATCAGGCACCTCACTTGCAAAGAAGCCGAGGACATCTTTTTCATCGAATGCGCGAGCCGTGAATTTGTCATAATAGTATTGATTCAGCTGTTTCATTTTGAGGTCCATCCCAAAACATCTCCTTGCCTAGTTCTCTGCTGACAGTTTACCACAGGTGCCTTGAAAGCACTTCGTTTTCATTCCGCCCGTTTCCATGTAGAATGGACAGCAGATGCAAGACAAAAAATGATGAACCGGAAGGGGATATGGGATATGAATGCCTATGAAGAATACATGAAGGGGATTGTCCAGCCGATGCGCAGCGAACTGACGGCTGCCGGCTTCACGGAATTGACAACGGAAGAGGATGTTGCAGAGGCGATGCGAAACCAAAAGGGAACAGCGCTCGTCGTCGTGAATTCCGTTTGCGGCTGTGCGGCGGGCCTTGCCCGTCCGGCTGTCCGTGAAGCGATTGGACAGGCCGACCGGAAACCGGATCAGCTCTATACGGTGTTCGCCGGTCAGGATAAGGAAGCGACAGCCGCCATGCGTTCCTATTTTTCAGATGTCCTGCCGAGTTCCCCTTCCATCGCTGTCCTGAAAGATGGTGAGCTTGCCTATTTCATCCCGCGGGAGCAGATCGAAGGATTCGAGATGGAACAAGTACAAGAGCACCTGACAGGAGCCCTGAACCAAGTGTCTGCCTCTTGAACCGGAAGCTGATCGTTTCGACAGCCAGCCGGCCGGACTCGCTCTCCGAACAGCTTGCCCGGGAAGCCGCCGAACGTCTCGGCTGTCCGTGCGAGGAACGGAGGAAGCGGTCGGTGCAGAACTTGATGGCTGATCACAAGGCGGATGCCCTCATCGCCGGCAAGGATGGGTTTTCATTCTACCGCCGGGAAACTTCGGGTTCACCGTTCTTCTTTCATCCGGACACGGCGATGTTCCGGCTGAAACGGGTACTGAGGGGAGAAGAGGATCCTTTCCTGGCCGCCTGTGCACTTTCTGCAGGGGACCGGTTCCTCGACTGCACACTCGGACTTGCGACGGACTGTATTCTTGCCTCGTCCGCGGCAGGACATTCAGGCAAAATTGTCGGAATTGAAGCCGATCCAGTGGTCGCTTTCATCACCGCCAAGGGACTGCAGCAATACGATCCCGCTTTCCCTGAATTGAAAGCAGCGATGCGACGCATCCAGGTGAAGCAGGGAACGGCTGTAGAAATATTGCGCAGTATGGAAACGGATTCGTTTGATGTCGTCTATCTGGATCCGATGTTTTCGACATCAATCGAAGAATCCGCCAGTTTCGCACCGCTCCGTGACACGGGATTGCATGGAGGATTGACGGACGAGTGGATAGCAGAGGCCAGGCGGGTCGCCGCCAAACGGGTCGTTCTGAAAGCTCATTTCGGCGATCGGGCATTCGAGACATTCGGCTTCACACGGATCCGCCGGCCGAATACAAAATTTCATTTCGGCTGCATGGAAACATGAAACGCCCGCAGGTCCAGTAACTGGATCTGCGGGCGTTTTAAGCAATCAGTGCGTGAAATTGAGTGAACTTAAGTATAGAACAAAGACAAGCATGCCGATACCGGCAATCAGTTGAACATCCATCTGAGCAACCTCCTTAAAAAAACATACCAGTTCCCTGTCACTTATTGTACAATGAAACTACAAAAGAAGGAACCTTTTCGAATATTTTTCGTACTGTTCAGAAAGCAAACCGATATTTTATGAAATGCGCAGGTGATGGATGATGAAAAAATGGCTGCAGCAGCTGATGATCATTTCTGTTGCGTTCGTAACATTGGGCGTTATTTCGCCGAGTCATGAGATCTGGGATTCACTGCATGAAAAGGAAAACATCAAACAACCGGGTCTTCCGGAAAGCGGAAGTGCCTATTCTGTCAGTTTTGAGACCACGTTTGAACGCGATCCGCTCCCTGCTGCCTCGGAAGACGAGCTGATCAGCGGTGCGCGCAAGCTGGCGTACACAAAATTCGGAACGAAGATCGGACCTGCGATCGGCGACGAGTTTGATACGGTGATCTTCCCTGAAATGGAGCGCGTTATCCGGGACACATTCGGCGAACAGTTCCAGATGGACCGGAAATTGGCGATTTCAGAGCGGCCATCCGGCGGACATGCTGAAAAGATATTCAACATAAAAGATGCCGAAACCGATAAGAACCTGCTCCTGTTCCACGTCCGGACGGAGAAACGCCCGCAAGACGGGTATTTCTTCAATTTCCACTATCATGTCGCAGCTGACGACTACGAAACACATCATACGATCGGGGAAGTCTACTGGTCGAAGAACACACCGCCGAAGTGGCTGTCCTGACAGCTGCCGGCGGTTTTTATTTCTCTCGCTCGTAATTTGAGTGCTTGATTTGTTATAGTTAAGCTATTGAGTAACAGGAGGTTGGGTTATGAAGCAATACTTGGATCTTTGCCGTCATGTACTGGAGACCGGGGTCAAGAAAGAGGACCGTACCGGTACAGGAACGCTCAGTGTCTTCGGCTATCAGATGCGCTATGATCTTCAACAGGGTTTTCCGTTGATGACGACGAAAAAGACCGCATTCCGTCTGATTGTCTCGGAACTGCTCTGGTTCCTGAAAGGGGATACGAATGTCCGGACGCTCGTCGAAGAACGGAATCCGATCTGGGATGAATGGGCTTTCGCCCAATGGATCGAAAGCGATGAGTACACCGGCCCGGATATGACAGATTTCGGCAGACGTGCACCAGCGGATGAAACATTCCGGGAAGCGTACGAAAACGAGATGGCATCATTTAAAGAACGTCTTCTGATAGATGAGAGCTTTGCCGGACGCTTCGGTGATCTGGGCCCTGTCTACGGAAAACAATGGCGCAGTTTCGGAGGAGCAGCAGGACGCGAACCTGTCGATCAGATCAGGCAGCTGATCGAAGGTCTGAAAGCGAATCCTGATTCCCGCAGGCATATTGTCACAGCGTGGAACCCGTCGGAACTCGATGACATGGCTTTGCCGCCTTGCCACGTCCTGTTCCAGTTCTATGTGGCGGACGGAAAACTGTCCTGCCAGCTGTACCAGCGGAGTGCCGATATTTTCATCGGTGTGCCGTTCAATATCGCCTCCTACGCCTTGCTCGTCCACCTGATTGCACTGGAGACCGGGCTTGAACCCGGTGAGTTCATCCACACACTCGGGGACGCACATATCTATTCCAACCATATCAGCCAAGTGAACGAACAGCTGACGCGGAAACCGCGCAAACTGCCTGATCTGCGAGTCAATCTGGCAGGCCGCTCGATCTTCGAGTTGACAACCGCGGACATCTCCATTGAAAACTATGATCCGCATCCGAAAATTTCAGCGCCCGTCGCTGTCTGAACAGGAGGATACTTTATGATTTCATTGCTGGTTGCACATGACGAGAACAGGGTCATCGGTGCTGACAACGCCATGCCATGGCATATCCCTGAAGAACTGAAATATTTCAAAGAGAAGACGATGGGGAAAGGGATCATCATGGGACGCAGGACGTTCGAATCGATCGGACGCCCGCTGAAAGGCCGGCTGAACCTCATCCTCACACGGAACGCCGGGTATCATGCTGAAGGGGCGGTGGCCGTCCAGACTCTGGACGAGGCGATTGTCCGTGCAGAAAACTATGCCGATGAGGTGATGATCATAGGCGGGGCGGAAATCTTCGAAATGGCGATGCCGATCGCAGACCGTCTGTATGTAACAGTGATCCGTCATTCATACGAAGGGGATACGTACTTCCCGGAGTATTCAACCGGCTGGAAACTGATTTCTGAATCGGATGCCCACCGTACGGAAGACGGCATTGAATACGTCTATTGCATCTATGAACGGGAAACCGCTGCCTGAGCTGCCTGTCAGCCGTGCGGACGAAAAAGGAGACCGATTCGTAACTCGCGATATCCGCGAAGAATCAGTCTCCTTTCTTTACAAACATACTTACAAACACCGCTTCATAAATAGAGTATTACACTGAAATACATGGAAGCACTGCCCGCCAGTACGAACAGATGCCAAATAGCGTGATTGTAGGGGAGTTTACGCCAGGCATACACGAAAGCGCCGGCAGTGTACAGAATACCGCCTGCTACGAGCAGCGAGATGCCAGGGCCTGACAGGCTCGCATATAATGGCTTAAGTCCAACGATGATCAGCCAGCCCATAATGATATACAGCAAGAGAGAAACAATTTCAAAACGGTGGATGAAGAAAATCTTGAATACCGTACCGAACAATGTCAGACCCCAGACGATGCAGAACAAGGTCCAGCCCAAGCCGCCGCCGATTCCGACAAGGACAAATGGCGTGTACGTCCCGGCGATCAGAAGGTAGATCGCAGAATGGTCGAGAATCGCAAACAGCCGTTTATGGCGTTCCGGCATACTGTGCAAAAGTGTGCTCATCAAATAGAGAAACAGCATGGAAATCCCAAAAACGGTATAACTGACAAGGGCCAGCGTACTTTCCTGGCGGATGCCTTTCAGAATAAGCAGAACGAGAGCCGGTATACTCAGCAGGACGCCGAGACCATGGGTGAGCGCATTCCAAAGTTCTTCACGGCCGTTCTTATAGTCAAATGCAGTCGCCAATGGCAGAAAGCCTCCTTTTTTGCTTATTATACTGAAATAGAAAACTTGTTTCCACTGATAGAGGAGAGATTGACAATGACACAGATTAAAGTTGTGACAGATTCCACCGCAGACTTGACCCAGCAGGAAATCGAGGAATACGGGATCCGTATCGTCCCGTTATCCATCCATATTGACGGTGAAATCTACACAGACTGGGTGAACCTCGGACCTGAGGAATTTCTTGAGAAAATGGCAAAGGCCGAATCGCTCCCGAAGAGTTCCCAGCCGTCCTCCGGAACTTTTGCGGAGATCTACGACGAACTTGGCTCGGACGGCAGCGAAATCCTGTCGATCCATATGACAGGCGGCATGAGCGGTACAGTGAAGTCAGCTGAAGCCGCAGCCGAAATGACTGCAGCCCCCGTGACAGTCGTGGACTCCCGATATATATCCCATGGTCTGGCGTTCCAAGTGATCGAAGCGGCAAAGATGGCGCAGCAGGGAAAGTCGATGGTTGAAATCACTGCCAGCCTGGAGGACATCCGGATGAAGACGATGCTGTATGTCGTCGTCGATAAGCTCGACAATCTCGTGAAAGGCGGCCGGATCGGAAAAGGCAAAGGGATCATCGGCTCCTTATTGAACATCAAACCGATCGCTTCGCTGCAGGATGGTGTCTATACACCGATCGGCAAGGCGCGGAGCCATAAGCAGGTTGCTGCGCAGCTCTTCGCGTCCTTCAAAGAGGACACGGCCGGTAAACTCGTGAAAGGTATCGGGATCTCCCACGCCAACGGATTGGCGATGGCCGAACCGCTGAAACGTCTTATCGAAGAGAGCGGCTTCACGGATATCCGGTTCTCTTTCACATCGCCTGTCGTCAGCACCCACACCGGAGCCGGAGCAATCGGGTTCATGTACTACACGGACTGAGCAGGAAACGCTGTATGCATAGCTGCTCGCATAATTTTTAGGAAATGGGGAAAAGGAGAATGAGAAGAAGCGCGCTAGTCATTTTTCTCGCCTTCTCATTGGTGATTACGGGGTGTGATCAGGTGTTCAGAAATAACGCAGAGCCTTTTACGGAAAGACGTGATGTCGAATTTACAGAGTGGGACATACCGACAGATTTCCTGCCGAAATCGCTGCATGTTGTCGGGTTGGGCGATTCCCTGACGCAAGGTGTCGGAGATGAGATGAAAAGAGGCGGTTATTTCGAGCGGGTCGCTTCAGACCTGACCGAATGGGAAGGTATCACGTATGTGGAAACAGAGAACCTGGCGAAAAGGGGCCGCCGCAGCGATCAGCTTCTGAAACAGCTGGATGAGAAAGCGATCCAAGATTCAGTCGGGGATGCGGACGTCATCTTCATGACAATCGGCGGCAACGACTTGATGAAAGTGCTGAAAGCCAACTTGTTCAAACTGAAGAAGAAGCCGTTCTATACGGAACTCGATGGCTATTCGAAACGGCTCGATGAAATCTTCGGCACGATCCGTGCTCTGAATCCGGATGCGCCGATCATCATGTCAGGTCTGTACAATCCGATGCTGCTGATCACTGATGAGGTCAAAGAGTTCGAAGACATTATCGAGGACTGGAACGAAGCGATCCAGGCACGGATCGAACTGGATGGAAACAGCTGTTTCATCCCGGTTGCGGATCTGTTCGAAGAGAATGCGAACCTCGTCTATCATACAGATTTCTTTCATCCGAATGCGACAGGCTATGCATTGATGGAAGATCGCTATGTGAGCGTCCTGCATGATTGGGGTTTGCAAGTACGCGTCCAGGGGGAAAAGGACAGGTAGGAGATGATTGCTTGAATGGATGGAAAATAGCCTTCTTCACATTATCCGGCGTTGTGGCTGCGGGATTTGCCGGGGTGCTGTTCCTGATCGGTTCAGCCGGTGAATCGCAGGAGCTGCCAGCTGCGGAAGTGATCGGTGAAGGAGAAGCGAACCACCTGACGGTTCGCACGACAAAGAAAGACTTCGAGGGCATCGCGAATACATATATCCGTGACGCGATGAAAGGTGAAAAGCTGCCCGTGCAGATGAAAGTGAAGGATGATGTGATCCTTTATTCGGAGCTGACGGTATTTTCGTTCCGGCTGCCAGTCGTCATGCACTTCGATCCGATCGTCAGAGAGGATGGAAACCTCATACTGAAGCAATCCTCCATGGAACTCGGACAGCTGAACATCCAGCCATCCGCTGTTTTGAAGGTCCTGCGGGATTCAATCAAGCTGCCTTCCTGGATGATCGTCCGGCCGAAGGAGGAAGAGATTTTCATCGACTTGTCGAAAGTTCCGGTCGCCAAAGGGGTATCCGTCCGTGCAAAATCGTTCAACCTGGAGAAGGATGAGATTGTTCTCGATGTGTCAATTCTGAAAAGATAAGGAGTGCAGACGATGAAACAAGTAGCGACATTTGCAGGCGGCTGTTTCTGGTGCATGGTGAAACCGTTCCATAAGTATGACGGCGTCGAATCCGTTGTTTCGGGCTATACTGGCGGTGACGTGCCGAACCCCACCTATCAGATGGTCTGTTCGGAAACGACGGGCCACCGGGAGGCCGTGCAGATAGAATTTGACGATGAAGTGATATCGTACAGGGAATTGCTGGACATCTTTTGGCGGCAGATCGACCCGACAGACAGCGGCGGACAGTTTTTTGACCGCGGGGAATCGTACAAGACGGCCATCTATTATCATACGCCTGAACAGCATGAACAAGCTGAACAGTCCAAACGGGAACTTGAGGAATCGAAAAAATTCAGCGAACCGATCGCTACAGATATCCTGCCGGCCAAACCGTTTTATTTGGCAGAAGAAGGGCATCAGGATTACTATAAGAAAAACCCGGGTCATTACAAGCGGTATTCCGTCGGATCCGGTCGCGAACGATTCAAATCAGAGAATTGGAGTGAGCAGCCATGAAAGAAGATCTGAAAAACCGTTTGACAGATTTGCAATATCACGTCACACAGGAACAGGGCACAGAGCCGCCGTTCCAGAACGAATACGACAGCCACTATGAAGACGGCATCTATGTCGATGTCGTGTCAGGAGAGCCCCTGTTCAGTTCGAAAGACAAATATGACGCAGGCTGCGGCTGGCCGAGCTTCACGAAACCGATCGAGAAAGAGGAAGTGACCGAGCATTTCGATGCGTCCCACGGCATGCGGAGGACGGAAGTGCGCAGCAAGACGGCGGATTCCCACCTCGGTCACGTATTTCCGGATGGACCCGGAGAAGCCGGCACCCGGTATTGCATCAACTCTGCAGCCCTGCGTTTTGTCCCTGTCGATAAATTCGACGAAGAAGGGCTCGGGGACTATAAATCCCAATTCAAATAAGAACGGAAGGGGGTCCGCGTATGGACCGCTCTTTTTATCAATTTGTCCTCTCATTCCGCGGCGGCGGAAAAGATGACCTGAATGCGGTATTCGCCGAAAGGATGTTCAACGATCACAGTTTTCCGAAGAGTGAGCGTTCTTTCGACGCATTATCGCGTTATATCGAAGAGAAAGCGGATTCCGAAATGCCCTCTGTTATTTTCGATGACTTGTATCGTCAGTATGAGGAGCGGTATTTGTAAGAGCTCGGCATACCGTTGCAAAGTAAACGGTTTAATTGTATGATGTGTTAAGAAATAGAAAGAAGAGGTGCTTGGACAAATGAGTATACATATCAACGCTAAAAAGGGCGATGTCGCCGATACGATCCTGCTTCCCGGAGATCCCCTCCGTGCGAAGTACATCGCTGAAACATTCTTGGAAGATGTTGTCCAATACAACGAAGTCCGCAACATGTTCGGGTTCACGGGAACATACAAAGGCAAGCGTATTTCCGTACAGGGGACAGGCATGGGTGTTCCGTCAATTTCCATCTATACGACAGAGCTGATGCAGGAATTCGGTGTGAAGAAACTTATCCGCGTCGGTACTTGCGGTGCGATCCAGAAGGACGTCAAAGTCCGCGATGTCATCCTGGCGCAAAGCGCTACGACCAATTCGCCCATCAACCGTACGTTTTTCAACGGTGTCGACTATGCGCCGACGGCTAACTTCGACCTGCTGCTGAAAGCTTATCATGCAGGTAAAGGAAAGGGACTCCACCTCCAGGTCGGTAACGTCTTCACAGAAGACTTTTTCTACAATGAACACGCAGAGCACGAAAAACTTGCTTCGTATGGTGTGCTGGCTGTCGAAATGGAAACTGCCGCACTTTACACACTCGCTGCGAAACACGGCTGTGAAGCACTGTCCATCCTGACAGTGAGCGATCACATCCTGACAGGCGAGGCAACTTCATCCGAAGAACGTCAGACGACCTTCAACGAAATGATCGAAGTTGCTCTGGAAGCTGCGATCCAGGAGTAATAGATAAAAGGGCCGCATGCAAATCAGCGGCCCTTTTTCGACGGTATTGGCAATTCAACGAAGAAAGTGGGATCCCAAATGGACGAAAACGAACAGCGGGAGCCGAGCCGCTCGCCGGAACCAGAGCGTACGCCTTCTGCGAACCGCTACTTTAAGATCAAGCCGTTTTCTTTCGTCATGCTGATTTTCACGCTGGTCATCCTGACAGCGGGAATCACTTTTTTCGCGCTGACATTCGGTGAGGACAAAGTGGTGGAAGTGGTCAGTCCGCAGAAAACGGACAGGGCTGAATTCCAGAAATTGTATGACGCATATGACGAAATCAAGAAGAACTACTACGAAAATATCGACGACAATAAAGTTCTGGACGGCGCCATCAACGGGATGGTCGATTCTTTGGATGATCCGTATTCGGATTACCTCAACAAAGAGGAGACCGAGCATCTGATGGAAAACATCTCATCGAGTTTCCAGGGGATCGGTGCAGAAATCCAGGAAGCGGATGGCTACATCAAAATCGTCTCACCTATCAAGAACTCCCCGGCTGAAAAAGAAGGATTGCTGCCGAACGACCTCATCACGGCGGTTGACGGAAAAAGCATCCAGGGTATGTCTTCTTCGGAAGCTGTCATGCTGATCCGCGGGGAAAAAGGGACGACTGTCACGCTCACCGTCAAACGCGGTGACAAGGCGGAGCCGTTCGATGTGAAAGTGACTCGTGATGATATTCCGATCGAAACCGTCTATGCGGAAATGCTCGACGGCGGAATTGCACACATCCGTATGACGACGTTCTCCGAGCATACGTATGATGAGCTGCTGAAAGCCCTTGATGAAATGGAAGCCAAAGGCATGAAAGGGCTTGTTCTTGATGTCCGCCAAAATCCGGGCGGCGTACTTGACGGAGCGCTGAAAATTTCCGACCTCTTCGTGGAGGAAGGCAAGACGCTGGTCCAGACACAGGAACGGGGCAAGAAGGCAGTCCTGTACCCTGCTTCCGGCGGCCGTAAGGTCAACGTGCCGGTTGCTCTCGTCATCGACGATGGCAGTGCATCCGCTTCCGAGATCCTTGCTGGCGCCCTGAAGGAATCGGCAGGCATTCCGCTCGTCGGAACGAAATCATTCGGGAAAGGGACTGTCCAGTCACCGACCGATATGAGAGATGGTTCCAACTTGAAGATCACGACAGCGAAATGGCTGACACCTGATGGCAACTGGATCCACAAGAAAGGGATCGAGCCGGATGTGAAGGTCGACTATCCAACTTACGCCATGCTGCCGTTCCTCGATCCTTCAGAAGAACTGAAGGCAGGGGAGGTCTCTCCGAATACAGAACCAGCCAAGGAAATGCTGAAAGCGGTCGGCTACGATCCCGGTGAGATCAACGGCCTGTTCGACGAAAAGACCGAAGCGGCCGTCAAGAAGCTGCAGGCTGACCTGCAGCTTGAGGAAACAGGCGTGCTGACGGGTGATACGACAATCGGCCTGATGAACAAACTGAAAGAGAAAGTGGAAAACGACGATCCTCAGCTGCTGAAGGCAAAAGAGACAGTTGAGAAGAAAATCGCAAAATAATGAGCTGGAAAGCGTCTGATCCCTGGAGATCGGACGCTTTCTTTCAAGGAAAGGAACAGTCTCGATGATAGATGTCTATTTGTACAGCGGCTTTCTCGGGAGCGGGAAGACATCGCTGCTGCTTCACTCGCTCAAACAGCTCCAAGCGCAAGGGAGGAAGCCGGCTGTGCTCATGAACGAATTCGGCGACGTCCCGGTAGACTCGGATAGCGTGGCCCAATCCGGCGACGTGCCGCTGAAAGAACTGCTCGGCGGCTGTATTTGCTGTACGGGCTCAGAGAACACAGAGGCTCAGCTGCAAAGCCTGCTGACGGACTATGAGGATATCGATGTCATCCTTATCGAGACGACGGGAGCGGCCCATCCGGTGGAAGCGCTCGACGCTGTCCATTCTCCCCTGTTTGCCGATCGTCTGTCTGTCAAAGGGATCGTAACAGTAGCGGATGCACTGCACTGGCTGCACAGGGAAAAGCTGTCTCCGCGTATGCATGCCCTGTTCCTGGAACAGATCCGCCATGCCCATCTGATTGCGCTGAATAAGACGGATCTGGTCAGTGAATCGGAACTCGCCTCTATATCTATGGAGATTTCATCTTTAAATGAAGATGCTCCGATTGTCCAGACAGTCCAGGGAAAG
Organism: Sporosarcina trichiuri; assembly: GCF_030406775.1. NCBI lineage: Bacteria > Bacillati > Bacillota > Bacilli > Caryophanales > Caryophanaceae > Sporosarcina > Sporosarcina trichiuri. The sequence goes on from NZ_CP129119.1 coordinate 833,271, forward strand.
CTCGATTTCGGTTTCATCGAAAAGACGCTGGCCCGGAAGTCCGCATCTGAACGTCCGGTCATCTCAGGCAAGCACTTGCCGATTTCAACAAAGGTCATCGAGTTCCGTGAACCGGTGACACAGGAAGCTGTCGAGCGCTGGGTACGGAGGCTGCCGGAGACAGTGTACCGCATGAAAGGCTATATACCAGTGGAAGGCGCCAAGCATCCGATGCTCTTCCAGTATGCATATGGGATGGTGAATTGGATGCCGGAATACGTCACGATGCCGGCTCGCATCGTCATGATCGGGGAAGGCATCGAGAGGCTGGAATGGGAGGCCGAATAACTTCTTCAGCGAGAATGTCAACATCCGAAACATGGCAATAACTCAGCACCTTGCCAAAGATATCCTTCTGTGCGTAAAAACATCACCTTAACAAAGGGTTCGACCAGCCGGATTGGTCCCCAGACCGGATTCTTCCAATTTTCGCCGAATCTCTTTCGTATATGATAGTTGCGAAGGGAGGCGTACAAGATGAAAAAACCGATTGCAGTCATCTTGCTGGGTTCGGCACTCGTTTTGCCGTATACCAGCCACGCAGAAGCAGCATCACTGGATTCCGTCCAGACGAAGACAGCAGCACAAGTGATCAATTTGGAAGCGGGCCAGCAGCCTTGCTACTCTAAGGCATTCCGAAGCAATGGGCGCATCAACATAGATTCCATCAAGCTGTATAAACTGTTCTTCGAACAATATAGAAATCAGGCCGGACAAGAGCAGACACCTGTCGCACCTGCTCCGGACAGTAAACCCGATGAACCGTCAGCTAAACCGGAACCCGCACCGACACCTGTGAAGCCGGAAACAAAGCCGCAACAGCCGGTAAAGCCGGAAGCGAAGCCCGAGCAGCCGGTAAAACCCGAACAGAAACCCGAGCAGAAACCTGACACTGCTCCTTCAGTACCGACTCCTCCACAAGAAAAACCGAGTCAGCCTGAAGCTTCGACTCAAGTTTCTGCAAGCCAGATCGAACAGGCTGTATTGGACTTGACGAACGCAGAACGTCAGAAAGCCGGACTGAAACCTTTGCAGTTTGATGAAAAACTGTTGAAATCGGCCCGTCAGAAATCCGCCGACATGGCAGCGAACCGTTACTTCTCCCATACAAGTCCAACATACGGGTCTCCGTTCGATCAGATGAAAGCGAATGGCATCACCTACCGCTCTGCAGCTGAGAACATTGCGATGGGTCAGCGGAGCGCTCAGGAAGTTGTCCAGGACTGGATGAATTCTCCAGGCCACCGGCAGAACATCTTGACGCCAGGTTTCACCCATATCGGTATCGGCTACGATGCAAACGGAAACTACTGGACCCAGCAGTTCATCCAGAAGTGATCAAAAAACCGCTTCACTGCAGACATACTTGCAGTGAAGCGGTTTTTCATTGAGCGGGCATTTCGTGTTTTCGCTGGATAAACCGCAGACGGAAACTCAGGACAGCCGCACCGACGGTCAAGCCGGCGATAAGGCCGACCCAATATCCATATGGACCGAGCCCGGTGAACGAAGCTGCGGCGTAGCCGACAGGCAGACCGATGACCCACAGGGAGACGAACCCCATGATGAATGTAATGTTGACGTCCTTATAACCCCGCAAGGCACCTTGGATCGGGGCCTGCACCGCATCGGACAGCTGGAACAGCGCACCGAATATGAAGAACTGGGAAGCCAGTGCCATGATTGCAGGATCGGTCGTATACAGGGACGCAATCGACGAGCGGGCGATCAGCAGGATGGCGATGGACAGCAGACTGAATGCGACAGCAAACGTGATGCCCATGTAGCTGTATCGTTTTGCATCCGCATACTGGTTCCCGCCGACCGATTGACCAACAAGAATCGTAGCGCCCATTGAAATGCTGAGCGGCATCATATACAGCAGGGACGTAAAATTGAGTGCGATCTGATGTGCGGAAATGACTTCGGTCGAAAATGAGCTCATAAGCAGTGTGACGACCGAAAAAATACTCGTCTCCACGAAAATGGAGAGGCCGATCGGCACCCCGATGACCAGAATCTCCTTCCAGTACAGCCACTTCGGACGCTGCCACTGTGCAAACAGACTGAACTTACGGAACGGCCTTCCGCCCAATGCCACCCCAAGAGCAATCCCGAAGACGATCCAGTATGTCAGACCGGATGCATACCCAGCTCCCGCACCGCCGAGCTCAGGGAAGCCGAAATTCCCATAGATCAGCAGATAATTCAGCAGGACATTGATCGGCGCGGAAATGAGGATGATGAACATCGACACCCGTGTCGATCCGAGCGCGTCAAAGAAGGACCTGAGAACGGTGTACGCAAACAGCGGCAGCAGGCCGACTGACATGCCCTGCAAGTAGCGGATAGCGATCGGTCCGACCGGATTTTCAAGTCCCATCGACCGGATGACCGGGAAGAACACGAGGGTGATCAGCAGAAAGACGACAATTGCCAGTGCAGCCGATACGTACAGCCCCTGCTGGACCGCAGGCCGGACCTCGGTATTTCTGCGGGCGCCGATATGCTGGGCGATGATCGGTGTCAGTGACATAAGTATGCCGGCAAGGCCTGTATAGACCGGCACCCAGAATGAGGAACCGATCGTCACGCCTGCCAGATGGTATGTATCGTAGCGGCCAGTCATAAGAATATCGAAGAACGTCACCATGTACAGGGCCACTTGTGTAATAAGGATCGGTGTCACGATCTTCAGGAAACGGACCGGTTTCCGTTCCGGAAGAAGAGAAGGTTCCATGGGTTTCCCCTCCTTTTTCAAATTCGACTCTAATTGTAGCATGCTTTTTTGGTATACTATCAAGAGGTTAGAAGAAAAGACGTTAAGTTTTTAACGAATAGAAGAGGTGAACGGCCACATGAAACGGCCAGTAATCGTGTTAACAGGCGGAGGGACAGCAGGCCACGTCTCTGTCAACGAAGCGATCATTCCTGCATTTCTGGAGCGGGGTTATGAAATACACTATATCGGGTCCCATGAAGGGATCGAACGTGATCTGATCGGGAAAGGTCATCCCGAAGTCATCTACCATGCAATCGACAGCGGGAAATTGCGCCGCTATTTCTCCATGAAAAACTTCACGGATCCGTTCCGTGTCGGAGCAGGGGTCCTGCAGGCATACTCCATATTGCGGAAGCTGAAGCCCGAGATCATCTTCTCGAAAGGCGGATTCGTCTCCGTGCCGGTTGTCCTGGCTGCGAAACTTGCACGCATTCCGGTTGTGGCCCACGAGTCCGATGTGTCACCGGGTCTTGCAAACAAACTCGCACTTCCATTCGCAAAACATATCTTCACTGTTTTCGAAGAGACACTTGCCTATGTGCCCGCAGACAGATCATCGTGCATCGGAGCGATCATCCGGCCCGAGCTGTTCGATGGCGATCGCAAAACAGGACTCCGCATGGCGGGATTGTCGGAAGGGAAACCCGTCCTGATTGTCATGGGCGGAAGCCAGGGATCCGCCGTCCTGAACGAAGGGATCCGCGGATGTCTGCCCGAGCTGCTCAGCCGGTTCCAGGTGATCCATCTGTGCGGAAAAGGGAACCTCGACGAGTCACTCGACAGCAGGGAAGGCTATGTCCAATTCGAATACGTGACGGAAGGCCTGCCGCACTTGCTGGCAGCCTCCGATTACGCCTTATCCCGAGCCGGCTCCAATGCGATCTTCGAACTGCTGGCAGTCAGAATCCCGATGCTGCTCGTGCCGCTCTCCGCTGAGAAGAGCCGTGGCGATCAGATCCTGAATGCACGACACTTCAAAAAACTTGGTTATGCCCGTGTTCTGACAGAAGAAGAACTGACAGAAACCGAGCTGCTGTTGAGCCTGGATGGACTCAAGGATGACAGGCAGGCCATTCTCGCCACTATGGAAAAGACAGATTCGACAAAAACACCGGAAGAAATGGCGGATCTCATCCTCGGCTGCCGAACAGGTGCATAATTATGCGGCAAGGAATTCCGTGTCTCATATGATCCTGACCCTTGCAACCATAAGCCGCAGCGTGTAAACTAGTTCGCGGATAAAACATGCAGTTACTAGAACGAAACCCTTTCGATTCCTCATTCTGCATGGTAACATGGATAAGGATATAAAAATTTGTGCAACATGCCGAAAGGCAAATGTGGAGGTAATAATTCATGTCGAATCGTGTTGGTTCCGAACGTTCGCCGTATGCGGCCTTTTCCGGCCCGAACCTTGGCTACGTAATGGAAATGTACGAACGGTACAAAAACGACCCTGAGTCTGTCGATGCAGAACTTGCTGACTTCTTCAGAAGGAACGGAGCCCCGGCTGCAGCCGGAAGTCAGTCAGGCTCACCGTCGCCGGAAAGGACAGAAGGCAGTCCGGCTGATTTCGGGAAAGTCCTGTCCGCTTACAGACTGATGGACGCTATTCGCGCATACGGACATCTCGCTGCGAATATTTATCCGCTGAACGACCGTCCGAAAGACGCAACACGCATGGAACTGTCCTCTTATGATCTTTCCGAACGGGATCTGGAAGAGATGCCGGCATCCTTGTTCCTTCAGGATGCACCCGCTCAAGTGGAGAATGCTCTGGATGCCGTGAATTACTTGAAATCGCTCTATACAGGGAAAATCGCTGTTGAATTCGCCCATCTGATCGATGAGGATGAAAAGCAGTGGATCCAGCAGAGCATCGAATCCGGCCGGCTGGCAGTCTCACTTACTGCGGATGAGAAGAAACAGCTGCTCGACCGTCTGACAAGGATCGAAGGTTTCGAGAAATTCATCCACCGGACGTTCGTTGGGGCGAAACGTTTCTCCATAGAAGGCCTTGATACGCTTGTCGTGTTCCTCGATGAGCTCGTACGCCGTTCTGAGGAAGCGGACACGAAGAAGATGCTGATCGGCATGGCGCACCGCGGCCGACTGAACGTACTCACGCACATTCTGAACAAACCGTATGAAATGATGTTCGCCGAATTTGCGGGAGTCCCTTCGTCGCCATTCCTTCCGGAAGATGGCTCGGTCGAGGTGACACGCGGCTGGTTCGGAGATGTCAAGTACCATCTCGGCGCCCTTTATAAAAAAGAAGGCGGCATGGACCGTTTCCTTGCCTATAACCCGTCACACCTGGAAGTCGTCAATCCGGTCATTGCCGGTCAGACACGCGCAGCGCAGGAGAACACGGATGCTCCGGGGATTCCGGTGCAGGATACGAACGCGGCATATGCTGTCATGGTGCACGGCGATGCAGCATTCCCGGGTGAGGGGATCGTCCAGGAGACGTTCAACTTCAGCCGGGTCCGCGGTTTCCAGACAGGCGGTTCCATCCATGTTATCGCAAACAATATGATCGGCTTCACGACAGAATATTACGATTCCCGTTCGACCCATTACTCATCGGATATGGCAAAAGGTTTTGAGGTGCCGATCGTCCACGTCAATGCCGACAGTCCGGAAGACGTCATTGCTTCTGCATTGTTCGCCTTCGAATACCGCCAGAAATTCGGCAAGGACATCCTGATCGACTTGATCGGCTACCGCCGGTATGGTCATAACGAAATGGATGAACCGATGGTCACAAACCCGGTAATGTACCAGGAAGTCCACAGCCATCCGACGGCACGCCAGCTTTACGGGGAAGCACTCGTCAATGAAGGCATCCTGACAGCGGAAGAAGTCGACAAGCTGGATGCGGATGTATTCGCTGAGATGCAGCGGGCTTACGATAAGGTGAAGGAGACATCCGCCGACAGCACACCGGGAACAAACGCGACACCGGAAGCTGTCCTCGCAGGCTATGCGCGTGATCTCCAGACAGGCGTGGAAGAAAACCGACTGCGCCGCATGAACGAGGAACTGCTGACCTATCCTGAAGGCTTCCATGTATTCGGCAAGCTGGACCGGATTCTCAAACGCCGCCAGGATCCGTTCAACGGCAAAGGGAAGATCGACTGGGCGCACGCCGAACAGCTCGCCTTGGGATCGATCCTGCAGGATGGCAAGCCGGTCCGGATGTCGGGTCAGGATATCCAGAGGGGGACTTTCGCTCATCGTCACCTCGTTCTCCACGACGAGAAGACAGGTGAGGAGTTCGTACCGCTCCATCATATCAGCGGCTCGAATGCATCGTTCGTCGCCTATAACAGTCCGCTTACCGAAGCGGGCGTAGTCGGTTATGAGTTCGGCTACAATCTGGAAGAGGAAAAGACGGTCACAATCTGGGAGGCACAGTATGGGGACTTCTCCAACATGGCGCAGGTGATGTACGACCAGTTCATCTCTTCCAGCAACGCGAAATGGGGCCAGCAGTCCGGTCTGATCATGCTGCTGCCGCATGGCTATGAAGGTCAGGGACCGGAACACTCAAGTACACGTATCGAGCGCTACCTGCAGCTCTGTGCGGAAAACAACTGGACCGTCGCCAACATTTCAAGCGCGGCGAACTACTTCCATGTTCTTCGCAGGCAGGCGGCCATCCTGGGTGATGAAGCCGAGCGCCCGCTCGTATTGGCGACTCCTAAATCACTTCTCCGTCATCCGCTCGTCGGAGCAGACGTGGAAGATCTCACGGAAGGTCATTTCGAGACGGTGCTTGAAGAACCGAATACAGGGAAAAACGCGGACAGCGTGAAAAAGATCCTCCTGACCAGCGGCAAGATGGCGATCGACCTTGCTGAGAAAGTGAAAGACGGACAAGGTTACGATCATCTGCACATCGCCCGTGTGGAGCAGCTGTATCCGTTCCCATCCGATAAACTGTCCGCGATCATCCAGCGCTACCCGAATGCGGAAGAGATCGTATGGGTTCAGGAAGAACCGAAAAACATGGGTGCCTGGTCATTCGCGCGTCCGTATTTGAACGAAATCTCACAAGGCCTGCCGGTAAACTATACCGGAAGGATCCATCGCGCAAGTCCTTCTGAAGGCAACGGCACGATGCACAAAGCCGAACAGCAGCGCATTGTCGAAGAAGCGCTGAAACAGTAAGCCTGAACTACTTTTTGAACGATATTTAGAGGAGGAATTTATTGTGGCAGAGATCCGAGTACCTGAACTGGCAGAATCGATTACCGAAGGAACGATCGCAAAGTGGCTGAAACAGCCCGGTGACAACGTAGACAAAGGTGAATTCATCGTTGAGTTGGAGACTGACAAAGTTAACGTCGAAGTCATCTCGGAAGAAGCAGGGACCGTCCAGCAGCTGATGGCGGAAGAAGGCGACACAGTTGAAGTCGGACAAGTGATCGCAGTAGTCGGCGCCGGATCCGGTGCTCCTGCACAGCAGCCGGCGGCATCCGTCGAGCCTGCTCCGCAGCAGCCTGCACAAGTATCGGAACCGGCTGCAGCTGAACCGCCTGCAGCAGCTGAAGAGGCTGCTTCAGGAGACCGTACGATCGCAAGCCCGGCAGCACGCAAGCTCGCACGCGAAAAAGGCATCAATCTCGCAGACGTTTCACCTGTCGACCCAATGGGACGCATCCGTGTGCAGGACGTGGAAGCTCACGGGTCTGCGCCGAAATCCCAGCCGGCTCCAGCGGCTCCGTCTCCTGCAAAACAGCAGGCACCTGCAGCGGACGATGGCCGGGTTGAACGCGTCAAGATGAGCCGCCGCCGCCAGACGATCGCAAAACGTCTTCTGGAAGTGAAGCAGAATACAGCGATGCTCACTACGTTCAATGAAATCGATATGACGAACGTCATGGAACTGCGAAAGCGCAAGAAAGACGAATTCTTCGATAAGAACGACGTCCGTCTCGGTTTCATGTCCTTCTTCACGAAGGCAGTCGTGGCGGCACTCAAGAAATATCCGAACGTCAACTCCGAGCTTGACGGAGATGAGCTCCTCATGAAGAACTATTACGATATCGGTATTGCCGTGTCTACGGAAGGCGGCCTCGTCGTTCCGAACGTCGTGGATGCTGACCGAAAGAACTTTGCAGAGATCGAAGCGACGATCGGTGAACTTGCAAAGAAAGCACGCGACAACAAGCTGACACTTGCAGACATGTCAGGCGGATCGTTCACAATCACGAACGGAGGCGTCTTCGGTTCCCTGCTGTCGACACCTATCTTGAACGGCACACAAGTCGGCATTCTCGGCATGCATACGATCCAGAAGCGTCCGGTCGCTGTCGGCAACAACGTTGAGATCCGTCCGATGATGTATGTCGCCCTTTCGTATGACCACCGTGTCATCGATGGCAAAGATTCTGTCGGCTTCCTGAAGATGGTCAAGGAACTGATCGAGAATCCGGAAGACCTCCTTCTCGGTTCATAATCGGACTGCCAGCACCGCCTGCAGTTTGATGGGCGGTGTCTTGCATCATCATTACCTACAGAAGGGCGGGAGCCGCAATGTCATCGTTCAAAGAATGGCCGGATGCTCCGGCAATCCGGCAAGTCGTCTGCAAGCATGCAGACGCTGCAAAATATCTTGTCACGAATGTCTTGACGCCCGGCCGTACCTATGATGTCAAAAACGAGACGGAAGAATTCCTGTTCGTTGTCGATAACACAGGGAAAGTCGGCGGCTATTACAAGACATATTTCGAATGATCCGGCAGACGGTCTGATGCTTCCATCGCATCAGACCGTTTTGCGTAACAGGGAGGACTGCAGAGTGGAAACGATTGTGGAACGGATGATACGGTCCAGACATGCACGCACCTATACAGAAGACGAAGAACGGCTCATCCAGTCCGGCGGATATATCAGCCCGACAGAACATCTTTTTGAAGATATTACAGCAGCTGTGTCACTCGGGAAACCGGTCTTGCTGAAAGGCCCGTCCGGCAGCGGCAAGACACGGCTGGCGCAAAGTATTTCAGCGCTGTTCCATCAGCCGATGCAGAGTGTCAACTGCTCGGTCGATCTAGATGCTGAAGCACTCCTGGGGTTCAAGACGATCATCGTCAGGAATGGGCAGAGCATCATCGAGTTTGTCGATGGGCCGGTGATCCAGGCCATGAAAAATGGCCATATCCTGTATATCGATGAAATCAACATGGCAAAACCCGAAACACTGCCGGTCCTGCACAGCGTCCTCGATCACAGAAGGATGCTCACGAATCCATTCACGGGCGAGGTGCTGACGGCGCATCCTGACTTTTCCGTCATCTCAGCTATCAATGAAGGCTATATCGGGACGTCACCGATGAACGAAGCACTGAAAAACCGCTTTGTGTCGTTTTCGATACCCTACTTGGCAGCCGGTCAGTTGCGCCAGGTACTCGAACGAGCTGTGCCGGATGCCCCGGCCGATACGGTCGATGTCCTGATGAACTTGTCGGAAGACCTGACCAAACAGGTGGCAAACGGACTGCTGGCTGACGAAGCGGCTTCAGTCCGGAGCCTGCTGAATGCATTGGAACTTGCTGTTCATATACCGATCGGCCGTGCGGTCCGCTATGCGATTGCAGAATTGCTGGAAGATAGGATGGAACGTGACCTGGTCAACGAACTGGCAGCCACATGGGTGAAGTGAGGGGAGAGCGATGAGCAAAGTAAGCCGGTTCATCCAATTCAACGATGAGTCCGTAGAGACACATAGTCTGATGCTGTACGAAAAAATTGCACAATCGCTCGCCGAAGCGCCGTACCTGCGCCTGACAGAGCGGCAGCTGATCGAATACCAGCCAAAGGAATCAGTCCTCGCCATGAGCGTCTTCTGGCGGCATCGTGACGATACTGTCACACATCTTGGCCGGCTGTCGGATATATACTTGCTGTCCGCAGGCTTTTTCCGGCAGTTCGACCTCCGGGCATGGCGGCAATTCACCGCTTCCGAAGGAGCCTCTCCGTTGCCGATCCTCGGACGTCAGCTTGTCATGATGCTGGAGGAATTCCGGCTCACCGAAGCTATCCGAATTGAGCGTCCGGGAACAAGCAGGGTGTTCGATGCTCGGCGGGACGTGTACGCTGCTTACCATCGCGATCGGCTGGCCGCCAACGCAAAACGTGGTTTTCTGGCAGACGCGCTGATCAGCCAGCTGTTTCTGGATATCCATCTCGGAACGCTCGGAGGACCGGATCCGCTCCTCGGCAGTCTGCCGATAGATCGGATCCGGCTTCTTGCGGAACAGGTCTATGACGTCTCATCCACGCGGGACAGCATCCTGCTGGCAAGACATATTCTCGAACTGGCGGCAGGCAGCCTGCAGATCGACGTAATTTTGCCTGTTTATACGATCGGGGATGGGTTTGAGGACGGGGAGCGGATGCAGACACCATCCGGAAAAACAAAAACGGAAGAAATCGGATCATCCGTGGAAAAGGAAACGATCGAGGAGGAATTCCGTGCTTGGCACCGTGAAACGGAAGATGAAAAAGGGCCTCATCTGACATTCGATCTCCAGCAAGGAACGTCCGGCCTGTCGGCTTCGGATGATGCCAAGGCGGGGGATGATCCGTCCAGTATCCAGCAGACCGGCAAAGGGACGTCGATAGGGAACGAGGATGAAATCGCAGAGTCGGGGGTAGCAGCGCACAAAGATGGAAAGCTGGAGACTGCCATGAAACGGGCGGGGGACTCATTCGGCCCTGCCAACCGGAATGTCACGTATGAGGTCGTGCGGCTGCCGGATGAAACAGACGGGAGTGAGCGCCGCAGGCTTGAACTGCTTCGATCGAAGCATACTCCGCTCGTCAAAGCGATCACCGCCGAGATGCGGAAACGGCTGCAGCAGAAACGGCAGGATCGGCGGGAAAGCCTTGCGTCCGGACGTCTGTCATCCAAGCTCACCAGCCTGCTGACGGAGGAGCGGCCGAAACCGTTCTACAGGAAGTCAGCGCCTTCCATCCAGCTCGACGCTGTGTTCGGCCTTCTCGTTGATGGTTCTGCATCGATGATCGATAAACTGGATGAAACAAAGGAAGCCGTTCTGCTGTTCCACGATGTGCTGCGGGCACTGTCCGTGCCGTTCGAAATCGCGTCGTATTATGAAGATGCCTATGAAGCGACGAAGGAGATACAGCCGAATTATTTTGAGATCATGCATGCTTTCGAAGACATACGGACGGACAGCGGCGGCGCGATCATGAATTTCACTGCTCATGAAGATAACCGTGACGGCTTTGCAATCCGCTGGATGGCCGGGCGCCTGGCGAAACGGCAGGAACGGCACAAGTTCCTTCTCGTATTTTCGGATGGGGAGCCATCGGCATTCGGGTACGACCGGAATGGCGTCCTGGATACGGCGGAAGCGGTCTGGGAGACGGAGCGGGAGGGAATCTCCGTCATTCACCTGTTCTTATCCGCCGTAGAGACGACCGAGGAACAGCGGGAGCTGTTTTCTGCGATGTTCGGCAGCAAAACGGCAGCAGCCGGCTCGGTTGAGGAATTTGCCGACCAGACGCTGCGTATCCTGCGGAAGCTGCTGACCATCGTGACGCAATAAAAAAACGCAAAATCGTCTCAAAGCGGACGATTTTGCGTTTTTTCGTGGATATTGAGCAGACGCTGTTTCAGTTCTTCTTCCATCCGTCCGATTTCCCGTTCGGCTTCCTTCCGTTTCGCACGACCGTCCGCCTGGATTGCGAGAGTCTCCTCAATCGTCTGGATCAGGTTTTCCTGTGTCTTCTTCAAAGTATCGATTTCGATGATCCCGCGTTCGTTCTCTTTAGCGGTTTCAATTGAATTCATCTTCAGCATTTCCGAGTTCCGGAGCAGCAGGTCATTGGTCGTCTTCGTCACGAGCTGCTGGGACTCGACGGCTTTCTTCTGACGATTGAGCGTCAGGGCGATCGCAATCTGGTTTTTCCAGAGGGGAATCGATGTCATGATCGATGACTGGATCTTTTCGGCGAGCGTCTGGTTCGTCTGCTGGATCATTCGTATTTGCGGGGCACTCTGGATCGTCAGCTGGCGGGATAGCTGGAGATCATACAGACGTTTCTCGAGGCGGTCAAGGAACTGGATCATATCGTTCACTTCCTGGATCGCCATCTGGTCGTTCGACTGCTGGGCGTCCGCCTGCATCTTCGGGATGATTTCGCCAGCCAGTTCGTCGCGCTTCAGCTCGGCTGCAGCGATATAGACGTTCAGTGCCTGGAAATAGACTTTGTTCTGTTCGTACAGGTTATCGAGCATATGCACGTCTTCGATCAGGCCGCGTTTCGAATGTTCAAGCTGGATACCGATGCGATCGATCTGAGTGCTCAGCTTCTGGTATTTCGTCATCATTTCCTGGATGGACCGGGAGGCTTTATTGAACAGCCGGCTCAGACCCGACTTCTTCTTCTCTGACAGATCATCGGGATCGATTTCGGAAAGCTTGCCCATCAGGTCGTTCAGCACATCTCCAACAGGCCCGATATCCTTGCTCTGCACGTGGTCGAGCATCTTATGGGAGAATGAGGACAGTTCATTCTGTGCAGCTGATCCGTATGTCAGGATGGCTTCATAATCGCCGACAGGTATTTGTGACGCCAATTCCTTCGCTTTCTGCTGTTCCTCATCTGTCAGCCGCTCCATGAGCTTGACAGGCTGACCTGCAGCAGGCTGTTTCGTCTGCATTTCTTCAGGAAGCAGCTGATCATCCTGGCTGAACGGGTTGCTCAGCAAGTCATCGAAAGATGTCACGTCATCGGTCATTGGCTTGTTTTCGGTCATCGAGTAATTCCTCCTCTGTAGTCGGCAGTTCTTTTCTGCGCCGCATGGTCACATCGACATAATCGAGTTCGAGCTGCAGGGCGGCCAGGTCGGTTGCAAGCGCATCCTGCAGGTCATCTTCTAACTGACGGGTGACGTCGGTGATCGTTTCCCGGGTATGCTGGAGTGCAATCCGCACTTCCTTGTCTTTCAGCTGCTGATTCGACAGCAGGGCATATTTGGACGTCAGTTCGACGGCAGAATCGAGATGAGCGTAGAAGAACTGCTCGGTCTGATAGAACTTCTTCGGATCGTTCCGGACGATGGTCATGACTTTCCGTGACAGGCTGCTGAGTTCATACACTTGCCGGAATGCCTGGACGGAACGCACTTGTCCATAGAGGCTGCCCAATTTTTTGACTTTCTTTTTCGCTTCTTCGAGCTGGAACTGAATATGTTTATATTCGGAACGCGTCATGCCGAGTTCCTTGACTGCCGAGCCGATCTGGAGCTGTTTGATGCCGAATGTGCCGCCGAGATACATGGCAATGAGGATGCCGGTCGCAGCAAATAGGTTCATCCCCGTACCGAGCAGCAGGAAAAAGAACGTTCCGAAACTGACGGGTGCCACGATGAAGTGACGCAAAAAGAACTGCTTTACTTTTTTCATCGTCAGACAGCCCTCCTTTTCGAGTAAGGTGATTATCTTTATTACGTATCGATCAGTAAAAGGTTTCGTCTAAGTATCGTTCTTCTGCAATTATACCGCACATTTCGGCCGGAGACGAATATTTAGGACAGGGTCCGGAACGCATTGCTTGGAAAAAATGAGGGTGCTTTGTATAATTGTCAACTGAACAGGAAAAGAGGTTGCACTATGTATGAAGTCATTTACATGAAAGCGGATTACGAACCTTGGTGGATGTTTGATGGGTGGGATGAAATGGTGCGCAGCCGGCGTTATTTCGGAGAACTGGCAGAGGCGGCAGCGTATGCACATTCCCTGATGGAGGAAATGCGTCCGCGTTTCAAGAAGGAGCGCAGCAAACATCGGACGTTCACCGCCTTCTGGAATCCGGGGGAGCGGACGTATTGTGACGGATGTGATGAGGATCTGCAGCTGTATCACGGGATTTTCATTTTATCCGGCGAGAAACCGGTTCCTTTCCTGGATGAATAATAATTAGAATATTTCCTATTGTGTCGTTGACATATACTAGCTGTATGGTATAGTAGTTTTACAGGTTAATAGCAGATACTCGCAACGAACAACTATTCACGTATTACAGAAAGTGATCGGCTGCGTCGGTACTTTTTGTAATACGTGAATTTTGCCTTTCACTGGCGGGTTCATGTATTAGCAATCATAATTTGGGGGTAATTTTTTATGAAACAAGGTACAGTCAAGTGGTTCAACGCAGAAAAAGGTTTCGGTTTCATCGAGGTTGACGGAGAAGACGACGTATTCGTACACTTCTCAGCAATCCAGGGCGAAGGCTTCAAGTCATTGGACGAAGGCCAGCAGGTTGAATTCGAAATCGTCGAAGGCAACCGCGGTCTCCAGGCTGCGAACGTTATTAAACTCTAATAACCGAACAAAGAGGACCTGCCGAGGCAGGTCCTCTTTTTTATGGATTTAATGCGGCTGTTTCACCGACTCCATGATGGAAGTGATCGTGAACTCTTCGTCGTTCTCGCCCTTCATCACCGACTCCCGTTTCACCTCACCGAACCCTTCCACAAAATAGCGCCTGTTGACGTAGTCATTCCCTTTTTCTTCTATTACGATGGCATGATCGAATTTTTGGTAGGGTGTATCGACGGAAGCATCCGTATCGACGACTGTCCAATGCTCAAAGGAAGCCCCTTTTTCAAATGGCTTCTGCAAATAGATTCCCTGCCGTTCCATCTGCTTGATCTCTGCGATGGACGGTGCATTGGATTCCGTATCGACATGCTCTTCATCCAATTTGATGATTTTGTCCTCTTCGACCTTGAACAGCTTCCGGATCAGAGAGCCGCCGTTGTCTTCATAGGTCATGACAATGTCTTCATATGGATGAAACACCTGCATGTCGATTTCGGCATACTCATTCCCGAGCCCTTTGTAATGCACTTTTGAGCCATCGGGAAGGAAATAGTCCATCATCGCGGGATTCTGGATATCGCCGTGTTCTTCATCACTGTCAGCTTTTGTCTTTTCGGGATCGCCGCTGCTGTCCGCCCGGTTCTCCTCACCGTCACCTGTACTGTCTTCGTCAAGCGGTGTCCGTTCTCCGCTATTGCCTGAATTATCGGGAGTGGTAACATCCTGACCGTTCAGTTTCGAGCAGGCGGGCGTGAGAAGAAGGGGGATGATCAGCAGCAGGAAACCTATCCATCGGTTCATTGCAATCCTCTCCTTTTTCTTTAGTATTTCCGGATTGCCCAAAATCATGTCCGTCAAAATAGAAAAACACAGGAGCCGCCGGATCATCCGGCGGCTCCTGTGTTTTTGATTTCAATCAGTTCCCTGCAGGCTGTGCTTCTTTCCATTCCAAGTACTCATCATAGCCCATCATCTTGTCGAAAATCGTTCCGTCGTCGTTGATTTCGATGACGCGATTCGCAATTGTCTGGATGAACTGATGGTCATGGGAGGTGAAGAGCATAGCACCCTTGTACGCGATCAGGCCGTTGTTAAGCGCTTGGATGGACTCGAGGTCCAAGTGATTCGTCGGCTCGTCGAGAAGAAGGACGTTTGCATTTGTGAGCATCATCTTGGACAGCATGCAGCGGACCTTTTCGCCACCCGAGAGGACGGACGGTTTCTTGTTCACTTCTTCGCCGGAGAACAGCATACGGCCGAGGAATCCGCGCAGGAACGTCTCGGTTTCATCTTCCGGTGAATAGGGACGGAGCCACTCGACAAGTGTCTTTTCATTCCCTTTGAAGAATTCGCTGTTGTCGATCGGGAAGTATGCACGCGACGTTGTAACACCCCATTTGACACTTCCAGCGTCCGCTTCCGCTTCTTCCGCGAGAATATCGAGGAGTGCCGTCTTCGCGAGCGGGTTGCCGATCAGGACGACTTTGTCTTCCTTGTTCAACGTGAACGATGCATCTTTCAGCAATTGGACGCCATCCTGGTTCTTGGACAGGTCACGGACCATCAGCACGTCGTTGCCGATTTCACGGCCAAGCTGGAAATTGACGTATGGATAGCGGCGAGACGAAGGCTTGATGTCGTCGAGCTGGATCTTGTCGAGAGTCTTCTTCCGCGAAGTCGCTTGTTTCGACTTTGAAGCGTTGGCGCTGAACCGTGCGATGAACGCTTGCAGTTCCTTCACTTTCTCTTCCTTTTTCTTGTTCTGTTCCTGGGACAATTTCAGCGCAAGCTGGCTTGACTCGTACCAGAAGTCATAGTTACCGGCATAGATCTGGATTTTGCTGAAGTCGAGGTCCGCGATATGCGTACACACTTTGTTCAGGAAGTGACGGTCGTGGGATACGACGATGACCGTGTTTTCGAATCCGATCAGGAATTCCTCCAGCCACTGGATCGCTTTCAGATCGAGGTGGTTGGTCGGCTCATCGAGAAGCAGCACGTCAGGTTTACCGAACAGGGCCTGTGCGAGGAGCACTTTCACTTTGTCCGAACCTGTCAGTTCAGCCATTTTCATCGAGTGCATACTTTCAGGAATACCGAGGCCCTGGAGAAGGATTGCTGCTTCCGATTCAGCTTCCCAGCCGTTCAGCTCGCCGAATTCGCCTTCGAGCTCAGCTGCACGCATGCCGTCCTCGTCGGAAAAGTCCTCTTTCATGTAAATGGCGTTTTTCTCTGTCATAATGTCATACAGGCGCTTATGACCCATGATGACGGTATCCAGTACGGCTTCGTCTTCATATTGGAAGTGGTCCTGTTTCAGGACTGCAAGACGATCGTCATTATTGAGGATGACATTGCCTGTCTGCGGCTCCAGTTCTCCTGAAAGGATTTTCAGGAATGTGGATTTGCCGGCACCGTTCGCACCGATCAGACCGTAACAGTTGCCGGGGTTGAACTGTATATTAACATCTTCGAAAAGTTTCCGGTCCCCGAACCGGAGACTGACATTACTCACTGCTAACATGATTGACCTCCTAAAATTCACACTTTGCCTATTATAGCATGAATACCGGCGCCTGGGGAACCATTCAAAGTGGCATAATCCCGCTGCCGGATTTACAATGGAAACAGCCGCGTAAACTGCGCAGTCAGCTGCTCTGCTGCTGTCTGCCGAGTGCACGCCGGTTCTGGTAGGCTGCAAGTGTGCCGAGCTCTTTATTGATGCAATATTCCATTTGTACATAATGTTTTCGTTCTGGCAGATAGGTCGGCTCAAGCCCCCTGATGGAGCGGATGAAATAATAGCCGTTGATCTGCCGGAAGATGACTACAGCGTCAGGAAACAAGTCGAATATACCTTTGATCTGATACTTGCGTGTATACGACCAATGTATGATTTTCATGTACGCCACCCTTTCACTGGAAATTATAACCGCAGTGAGGGGCAAACGCAAGTTCGGAGGAACCTGTGAGGGAAGGGACTGCCTATGGAAACCAATCAAATGACTATTAAGCAGATGTACTTGATGATTTTCGCCATTTTTGCAGTATCGCTCAATATGCGGCCGGCTGTCACATCGATCGGTCCGCTGCTCGATACGATTCGGGCCGATCTGGAACTTACGAACGCACAGGTCAGTCTGCTGACCGCCTTGCCGGTCGTCTGCATGGGGATTTTTGCATCGCTTGCGCCGGTGCTGAACCGCCGTATCGGACTGAATGCGACGATGGTGGCAATGGTGCTGCTGATCGGTGTCATGACGGCTGTCCGGGAATTCATCCCGACGTACTCTATGCTCGTCATTTCGTCCGTCGGGGCAGGTGTCGCCATCGCAGTGGCCGGTCCGCTGCTGTCCGCGATGATCAAACAGAACTTCCCGCATCGTGCGGGCGCGGTGATCGGCATCTATTCGTTCGGTCTCGGGACCGGCGCTACACTGAGTACAGGGTTATCCGCCTACTTCTATGAAGCGACGGGTTCGTATCCGTTTGCCCTCAGCATCTGGGCGGTGCTTGCGTTCATCGGTGTCGCTGCCTGGCTGTCTTCCGCGAATGACACGGTCATGGTGAGGCAGAACGCGAAGCAGAAGACAGTTGCCGCTGCAAGCCCGGGCCGCTCCCCATGGAAGACGGGGAAAGCCTGGCTGTTCCTGCTGTTCTTCGGACTCCAGTCGGCCGCGTTCTTTTCCGTCGTCATCTGGCTGGCACCGATCGCCGTCTCGAAAGGCATGACGCTCGTACAGGCGGGAACGCTCGTCAGCATGATGACGGCAGTGCAGATCGTCCTCAATATCTCGATTCCGCTGATGATGGAAAAGTACCCCGGCAGGAAGATGTGGCTGCTGTTCATCCTGTCCGTGGGTCTGATTGCTGTCGGGCTGTTTTATACAGGCTATATCCCGCTGCTCTGGGTCGGGGCTCTGCTGATGGGCATCCCGCTTGGCGGAATGTTTCCGATCGCACTCGTGCTTCCGCTGGACGAAACGGAGAGCGCTGCGGAAACCAATTCATGGACTGCAATGATGCAGACGGGAGGATATGTGATCGGCGGTCTGCTGCCGCTCGTCATCGGGGTCCTATATGATCTGACGGGAACCCATCAGGTGACCATCTCATTGTTTGCAGCGATGTTTGTCGGAATGATCATTCTCGCTGTGCTGATCGGCGACAGAGCAGAGACATGAACCCATTGGAAAAGGGGCGCCCGGTAATGGGGCGCCCCTTTGTTTTTTGTGTCTTGCTGATTATCGAATCGTCAATAGTGGATGATTGTTTTCGAAATGTGATGTGTCACAACGATCATTTGCCGCGGTCGTTGTCCAGCAGGTGTTTCCTAACATAAGCAACGCAAACCCTACCTACTTTTGCGTCCTTGCGGCCCTATAGCCGCGCCAGTGTGAATACGTATTATCGGTAAACATTCCGCAGAATGCCAGAATTCAAACAATCAACAAAACAATTGTTAACTTATAAAGTATACCAGCTGTTCACCCTCATGTCAACTGATGGTCTTTTTTGTTCTATTTACTTCCTCCTGACCTTACAGTAGAAAAAAGGGAGGAGAGAACTTGGAGATAGATGGCGTATTCTCAGGCGGCGGCATGAAAGGGCTCGCACTTGTCGGAGCCTGCAAAGTATTTGAAGAGAATGGGTACACGTTCAAAAATACGGTCGGTACGAGTGCAGGAGCAATCGTTGCCGCAATGATCGCTTCCGGCTACTCGGCCAGCGAGATGGAGGACGTCCTGATGGAACAGGACTTCCCGGCTCTGCTCGATGCCCGCAAGACTTGGTTTCCCGTGCCATTCCTTAAATGGATCCAGCTGTACTGGAAGATGGGGCTGTACAAAGGGGTAGCGCTGGAGAACTGGTTCAGTGACCTGCTTGCGGAAAAAGGGGTGTACACGTTTGCAGACCTGCCGGAAGGGTCGCTGAAAATCGTCGTGTCCGATTTGACGAACGGCAAGCTGGTCATCCTGCCAGATGATCTGGAAGAGTATGGACTCCGGCCGGACTTTTTCCCGGTGGCCCGTGCGCTGCGGATGAGTACCAGCATCCCTTTCTTTTTCGAGCCTGTCCCCCTCCATTCCTTGGCCGGCAATGCCGTCACTGTGGACGGAGGGGTGCTGAGCAACTTCCCGCTCTGGGTGTTCGGTGAAGCAGAAAAACCGCCCGCACGGCCAGTTGTCGGAATGAAGCTCACGTATGAAGCCGGACACAAAAAAGAAAAATCCATCCGGAACGGTCTCACCCTTTACGAAGCCCTCTTTTCGACGATGAAAGACGCACATGACCAAAAGCATATTCCAAAGCATCTGGAACAGGATGTGCTGTTCATTCCGACGGAGGGGATCTCCGCTGTACAGTTCGCCCTCTCTGATGAAGAGAAGCAGGAACTCCTCCAGTCGGGCACCCGATCTGCCGAGAAGTATCTGAAAACCGCCACGTTCACCGGCAGGCATCCTGTTCTGCGCCACAGACGGATGACTGGCTGATCAATCTCCAAAACCAATGCTAGTTCTTTCTTAACATGTGGCATAATAGTCGTGAGTATATATAACTATTCAAAACTAAAGGCGGTGTCCGGCTATGAAGCGATCGATCAAACAACTGTTACTCGGAATGGCACTCCTGTCCATCATACTTACACTCGCCAGCAGCCTGTATGCCGGATACCGGGCCGACCGGCAGACACTGAAAGACATCACCCTGGAGACCAATTCGGCATATGCCCAGAAACTTGCGAAGATTACAGAAGGCTATCTCCTGCGGACGGAACGGACGCTCGCATATTCGGCTTCGAGCCTGTCAAAGGCGGTCAGCTTTGAAAACACCGAATACTTGAACCGTGAAGCGGAACGGCTGGTGGTCCAGTCGGAATCCTTGAGCTCTGTCGTCATTACGGACGGCAGGGGCATCATCCGGGGGACATCGAAAGGTGTGGAAGGGCTGGTCGGTGAGCCTATGCAAGGGACGGATACAGTGAAATCACTGCATACTGGTCTGCCGGAGATCAGTGAGCCGTTCACTTCCAAAACGGGTCGTCTGATCGTTTTCATCAGCACCCCGATCCTTAACGCTGATGGGGAGATTGCCGGCATGGTCGGCGGCAGCATTTATCTATCGGAAGAGAATGTACTCTATAACCTGCTTGGTCAGCATTTCTATGAGGACGGTTCGTATGTATACGTCGTCGACAGCCGGGGGATGCTCATGTACCATGTGGATCCGAGCAGGGTAGGGGAATATGTTGACAATAACAAAGTCATCGAAGAACTCAAGCGGGGGAATGAAGGCAGTATGCAGCTTGTGAACAGCCGGGACCAGAAGATGCTTGCAGGATATGCTGTCATCCCGCTGACAGGCTGGGGTATCGTCTCCCAGCGGCCTGCCGAAAAAGCGCTTGCTCCTGCGAATCGGATGCTGTTGGAAATGATCGTCAAAACAATTCCGCTGCTTATCCTCTCTGCTCTGCTCATTCTATATATGGCGTCCAGAATCGCAAGACCTCTGGAACGCCTTGCGGGGTATGCGGCCGATCATAAGAATGGCACCGGTCCGCAGACTGTCGACAGCGGGGCCTGGTACCGTGAGGCGATCGAACTGGACAGGGCGCTCAATGACAGTTTCATGAATTACCGGGAACAAATGGACCATTTCATACTGGAGTCCTCGACAGATCCACTGACCGGCCTGTTCAACCGGAGGGCGCTGACTGAACAAACGCGCACCCTGACCGAGCAGAAAACGGGATTCTCGCTTATCATCCTGGATATCGACCGATTCAAACGGATCAACGACACATACGGTCACAGTGCCGGCGATGAGGTGCTGAAGTTCCTGGCCCGCAAGATGACGGAGCACACCGGGACAGCCGGCACCTGCTACCGGTATGGCGGCGAGGAGTTTGTCATCGTTCTGCCCGGCAGAACCAGCAGGGAAGCGGCCCGCTTTGCAGACCGGCTCCGGATCGATGTCTCTGCTGAGAACAGCCCTGTCGGTGAACCGATCACATTCTCCGCTGGGACAGCTCAGCTGCCGGAACATGCCATCCACTTTTTACGTCTGATTGAAATTGCTGATGAGTGCCTGTATTACGCCAAAGAAAATGGCCGTAACCGTGTCGTCGATGCAGAGGAATTCCAACCTACAGTGTAGGCACCCTTCCCGGAGACAGATAAAAGTGATAAACTATACAACAGCTTATAAAGAAACAGGTGTTGACTATGATTGGCAGAAACGATCCGTGCCCTTGCGGCAGCGGGAAAAAGTATAAGAAATGCTGTGAGACGAATGAACAGACGACCGTAGAAGCCGTGAAATCCGAAGAGATCGAGCGGACCCTGCAGGCGTTCTATGATGAATACCCGAAGAAAAAGGATTTCGGAGACTACCGGGAATTTGCACTCAACTGGAAACGGCCGCTCGCCTCTTCCTATAATGAAGAAATGATCGAAGCGATTGCGCTTGATGAATTCTTTTTCCATCACCGTCATGATATTTGGGCAGGCTTTGTTAAGAAACAGCTGAAGAAAGCGATCCGGCCTTCCATCATCCGGCTTCTGGAAAATTGGGGGACCCCCCTCACACTTCTTGGTCAGGTGAAGACATCGGACGCTGAGACGATCACTGTTATGGACCGACTGAGGGAGAAAGAGGTCCTGCTTCGGAAAGAAACAGGCAAGCCCATACCGGACGGGGTCCATCTCTGGTGCTTCACGCTGCCGGAAGACAAAGAAAACGGCCGTCTTCTGGCCGTCTCGACGCTGATCTTCTTCCCGGTTGATCAGCAGCCGGTGTTCGAAGCGTTTGTCAGCAGGTTCAGAGCTCAGTCTGAGGAACCGGAAGCCTTCATGGCAGCGCAGGCTGTTTCCTTATGGGAGGCGCTCGCCGAAAATGGCTATGAAGGGGAGGAGTTCACCCATTTCGAGCAGGGTGTCCTCAGCCGGTTGGCAGCGTTCCTGGAAGAGAACGGCCGGGACAGCGGCCAGCTGCTTGACCTTGTAGAGGATTACCTGGTCGAGGAGCAGCCGAACGCACGGAAAGATGCAGCCGTCGCGGCCGGAGCGATCCGTTATGGAATGGAAAGCGGTCTGATCGAGCCTCTCGATCTCACGGTAAAAGCGATTGCCGGTTCGTTCGAGGTTTCCCCATCGTCGCTGAACCGGTATTATACCGGTCTCTCAGAATACGCTGAACGGAAAAAGTGACATGAAAAGGCAGCGGACCGCAACTGAATTGCGGTCTGCTGCCTTTTTTTGTTTTCAGTGAAAGGATGGCTGCTTCGTTACCCCTTGGTGCCTGCGGCCGATTTCCCGAACGAGAATTCCCGCCAGTCTGAAATTTCATAGGTAGGTACAGCGTCAGTCTTATTTTCAAGCTTATCCGGATTGAACCAGCATGTATCGAGGCCGGCCTGATTTCCGCCCTTGATATCCGAAGTGAGGGAATCACCGGTCATCAGTACACGGGAAGTTTCGTCCGCTCCAAGACGTTCAAGTGCCTCACGGAAGATTTCCGGCCGCGGTTTCTGATAGCCTGCTTCTTCGGACGACAGAATGACCTTGAAGCGCTCGTTCAGCGGGGAACAGGCGATACGTGCAATCTGTGCCTTTACGAAACCGTTTGTCACGATAGCAAGCGGAGCATCGCCGAGCGAGTCGAGCATATCGACCACTCCGTCGATCAGGTGCGCCTCCTCTCCGAGCATCGCCAAGTATGTCTCCGAGAATTCATCGGCATCCAGCCGAATATCAAACCGCCGGAACAATTCCCGGAACCGGCTTACCTTCAGTTCGGCCATCGTCGTCCTGCCTTCTTCAAGCTCCCGCCAGAGAACGCTGCTGATCTTGCGGTATTCCGAACGGTATGCATCGAGTCCTTCCGCAAGTCCAGCTTCCGTGAATGCCCGTTTGAACGCATTGCGCTCACTTGTTTCAAATTCAAGCAGGGTATCATCCAAATCGAATAGAAATACATCGTAATCCATTTACTTCATCACCTGTCCATCTTCATGTTTTTCTGCAGTATATCATTGGGGGAACCGACGGACAACCCATCCGGAATACTGCATGAATTTTTAGAAAACCGATCTGAATCCCGTTTAGTATTTAATGCTGAAGGGAAAGAGGAATAGGGAAGCAAACTATGAGGAGGTCGAAGCGACTATGTCACTTAGTGAAGAACTTCAAACTCTGAAAGATTTCCATTGCGAGAACCGCTGTGTCCTCAGTGTCTATCTGAACACCAACCCGGCAGACCCTGATCAGCAGAAGGGTGCTTGGAAGATCCAGCTGAAGTCCGGCTTCAAGCGGCTGGAAGAATATCTGGCTGCGGCAGATGACAAAGCGGAAACAGAAGCATTCAAGAAAGCGAAAGACCGTGTCGTCAAGGAGATCGAGGACAACCGGAACGACTTGAAAAAAGGAGTCGTCATCTTTGCGTCAGCGGATCCTGAACTTTTTTCCGTCTATTACGTGCAAATTCCGATTGAAACGAACTTCTACTGGGAAGACCATCCCGTCATCGACGAACTTCATAATATGCTCAGCGCTTATCCGAACTCGGGAATCGTCATGCCGAGCTTCGGCAATGTCCGTTTCCTGGATACTGCAATGGGCTACGTCGGCGATGACTTCACCTATACATTCGACTCCGGACTCGACGTCTGGCGTGAACAGAAAGGGCTCAACCCTTCAGGAAGCCGCGGCACAGGCGGCAGCCACGTGGACGATCTGGATGATAGATTGAAAGAGAATCTCGAGCGGTTCTACAAATCACTTGCCGGTGACATCAGTAAGATGAAAAAAGAACGGCATTGGGATGAAGTCCACATCATCGGCGAAGCGGAATATGCGCAGGCGTTCGCAGCTGCCATGCAGAAGAAGCCGGACAGCATCCAGCACAAGAATCTCAATAATTCCGGCGCGGATAAGGTGCTCCATGAAGTGTTCGGCAAATAAAAAATTCAGCAGAGACCGTCCATGTATAAGGGCGGTCTTTTCGTCGAAAAATAATGACAAATCGCATTCATGGGGAATGTGTGGTAGGATACTAACAAAATGAGATAGGACGTGACTGTATTGATATCGATTACCATCCCTGAAATCACTGTAAAAATTGAACAGCGCCTGCAGAAACAGATGGCATCCGAAACACCGATCACCCCGGTGAACGGGTTCGTCGATCTGCATGAGATTCCACGCGACAAAGGCGGGATTATCCTGTTCTATAACAAACAGGACGAATTGCTGTTCGTCGGCAAAGCACGGAAACTGCGCCCGCGAGTGAAGAAACATCTGGAGGACAACGTGTCCCCGTTGAAACCTCACCGGGACGAAGTGAATAAGATCGGCGTCATCCTAGTTGAAGACCCGATGGAGCGCGAAATTTACGAAACGTACATCATCAATACCATGCGTGCGAAGTACAATACCGATAAAGTCTTTTTCGAATAATTTCCAAGGAGGCGTCAGCAGTGGACTTACGAATTGAGAAGATCACAGAGCAGATCAGCGAGATGATCGGCCTGCAAAACTGCCGTCTGCATAATACGTCGTTATTTGAACGGCCGTGTGCGTTCGGAGGCACGGACATCATAGTATCCTGCGACTGGTACCCGGCTGATACGGATGTTGAGGAGGAAGACGTGAACTTGCCGGATGGCGCAGTGTCCGTCGACTATTCCCTCCGCTTCGGACAGATCACACTGGCAGTTGCAGCCGGCGGCACGTCATGTGCAATGCCGCTCACTGCGGACAGCGACAAAACCGCTTTTTTCAAAAAGTGGGCTGAACAGCAGACCGGCTTGGAATTCGGACAGTCCCTGACGCTGACTGCTGCCGGTGAAGATGGGTACGAAGCAATCCTGACACACGGAGGGTTCCCTCTGGCAACCGAATCCCATATGAAGATCGAATGGGATGCGGACGGCCGCCTGCTGACAGCGATCATGCCCCTGCTCGCATCACAGGTGTTCGAGCCGGCTGTATTCGACTTGACGCTCGAAGATGTGGAGCCGCTCGTCCGGGAGCAGCTGACACTCGTCCGTCTGCCGATCGAGGAAGAAGAGCGGTTTGCGGATTATTATGCGATCGATGAAGTATATATCACACAGGACGGTCATGTGCTTCCGTATGATACGGAAGACCAGGGGGCATGCTTCCCGGCCGCCCTCCTGACTTGGACGGGGGAAGAAGAGATCAGCGATGTGCGGCACCCGGTCACTCCGTTCCGTTCCAATCTTGCTGCGGACGAGGCATTCCGGATTCTGGCTGAGCCGTCTGAAAACCTGAATAGTGCAGATCTCGAAGAAGCTGCCCGATCGGCTGCCCGTTTCCTGGGATCCGCAGTGTCGGATGGGTCAGGGGAATGGGAGCTGTACAAAGTGTACAGGCAGCCGGGGATCATCGAAGCCGAATGCCGCATGGTCGGCGGCATCAACGGGCCGCTGCGCAGAAAACTGAAACTGCTGATGGATGTCCATACATATGAAGTGCTGAATTACATGGATTCCTATGAAATGGCAAGATTGTTCGAAGGCTTCACCCAGCCGCTCGTCGCAACCGTCTCGCAGGAGAGTGCATTCGACGAGATGGTGCCGTTCATCACCATGGATCCGGTCTATGTCTATCACCAGGAAACGGAGCGGTATAAATTGTGCGGCTTCCTCGATTCCGAAGAGTGTGTCGACGCGGTGACAGGCGATCTGAAAAATCTAAACGACGTGTAAACTGCTGGTTTGCCTGAAACGAGGGTACGGAATGAAAGAACGGGAACAATGGACATCGAAAATCGGATTCATCTTAGCGGCGGCCGGGAGTGCAATCGGTCTCGGCGCAATATGGAAATTCCCTTACATGGCAGGCATGAATGGCGGGAGTGTGTTCGTGCTGCTGTTCATCCTCTGCACATTGGCGATTGGTCTGCCGATCCTCCTGGCTGAGTTTGTCATCGGCAGGCGCGGACAGGCGGACGCCGTCACATCGCTTGAACGGCTGTCGAGCAGCAGGAAGTGGAATTGGGCCGGCTGGATGGGTCTGGCCGCGTCGTTCATCATCCTGTCATTCTACAGTGTGGTCGGCGGCTGGATCCTGTCTTACCTGATCCGGTCCCTGACAGGCGGCTTGAGCAATGTCAGCTATGGACAGCTGTTCAACGGTATCATCGAAAATCCATTCGAGGTGCTGATCGCCCAGGCCGCTTTCCTCATGCTGACCATCTGGATCGTCCAGAGCGGCATCCGGGGCGGCGTCGAACGGGCCAGCCGGTGGATGATGCCGCTGCTGTTCATCTTCTTCGTCGTTCTCGGAATCCGGTCGCTGACGCTTGACGGTGCAATGGAAGGGCTGAAATTCCTGTTCGTGCCGGACTGGTCCTATTTGAACGGAAAGACCTTCCTGCTCGCGCTTGGCCAGGCGTTCTTCTCGCTCAGTGTCGGGGTCACCGCTATGATGACGTACGCATCCTATCTGAACAAAGAAGAGCGGCTCGGGCAGTCTGCCGTGAACGTTTCGGTACTTAACATCGTCATCTCCCTGCTCGCGGGAATCGTCATCTTTCCGGCCGTTTTCGCGCTCGGCCAATCGCCTGCGGAAGGCCCCGGGCTGATTTTCGTCATTCTGCCGGCCATCTTCAACGAAATTCCGTTCGGCGGCTTTTTCCTGCTCGTCTTCTTCATCCTTATGCTGTTTGCGACCCTGACCTCGGCAATTGCAATGCTTGAAATTGTCGTGTCGACGGGAATCCGAAGCAAAGTCGAACGGCGGGGCCGTGCTGCATGGCTGTTCGGCGGCCTGATCTTCATCGTCGGGATTCCGAGTGCCCTGTCATTCGGCCTGCTCCAGGACGTCCAGATCTTCGGCGGTTCAATCTTCGATTTTGCGGATCTGCTGACGAGCCGGATCGCGATGCCGCTTGGCGCTCTCGCCGTCTCTGTCTTTGCA
The DNA here is from genome assembly GCF_030406775.1 of Sporosarcina trichiuri. Lineage (NCBI taxonomy): Bacteria > Bacillati > Bacillota > Bacilli > Caryophanales > Caryophanaceae > Sporosarcina > Sporosarcina trichiuri. The sequence goes on from NZ_CP129119.1 coordinate 860,402, forward strand.
GGTTTCGTGCTGAGCCAGCAGGATACTGCAGATGAACTGAAGATGAATCCGACACTGCATACAATTTGGAAAACGCTCGTCCGGTATATCGTGCCGGCAGCGATCGTCATCATTTTCGCGACATGGATTGTTGATCTACTATAATAATTGGAATCCGGTACAGGGATGTGCCGGATTTTTTTATTGGGATTCTGAACCTTACCGGTCTTCATGGACGTATACATTAGCATGGCAGATGAAAACAAGACGGGGAGGCGGCAACATGGGGAGATGGAAAGAGGGACGGCGGGCAGGTTTCTCAGCTGCGGCAGTTGTGCTCAGCCTGCTGCTCGCAGGATGCACAGAGAAAACGGATGCTCCGCATACAGAGGACCTGAAATCGGATAAGGAATCAGCGCGAACCGTTCAGCTGAAAGAGAAAGCAGGGAAGACGGAAGACACGCTGATCCCCGCGGTGGCGATTGCGAAAGTGCAGTCCGTCCTGAATATCGAACTGAACGGGCCGAACCCCAGATACCAGGCGGTCATGCATGAGATCATGAACAGTCCGGGGAGCGAAAAAGAGAAACAAGCAGACTATGATTCCCTGATCGAATCGCTGTATGGACCTTATTTCACCGAAGACGGCCTGTATCGGCTGAAAGCAACAGGGGTATTCCGGTATCATCTGATTGAAGAGACCAATTACAGTCTGCGTCTCATTGAAGCGGAGGTCACCCAGAGTGACGTCAAGACAGCGTCCAACCAGTACAATATCACGGCAGTTGTCGAGATGGCGGTTGACGGCATGGAACCCGGACGCTTTGACATGGTTGGAAAAGCGGTCTTCAATAAGAAAGAGGGGAAGATCGGAGACTTTTACATTGAGGACCCCAGTATGGAAATTCACGATAAACTGTTCCAAGCAGTGAATGGAGCAGACGATCCAGCTGACTGAACCAGGGAATCCCTGCTCGGCCAGGATTGTGTAGACATTTGACAGGTTACCCTTTACATTAGGTAGGAGACTATCGCTTTGTGTGAAAGTACTGAAAAAGGGGCTGACAGGGATGAACAGGGTTTTGATTGTCGAAGACGAACCGTCCATAGCTGCATTGCTTAAATACAATTTGGAACAGTCGGGATTTCTGGCGGATGTCACGCATGACGGGCAGTCAGCCGTCACCATGGCAGCGGAAAACCGGCCGGATCTGATCATTCTCGACATCATGCTGCCTGAAATGGACGGCATGGAAGTATGCAAGACATTGCGGCAGGAGAAAATCCAGACACCGATCCTCATGCTGACCGCAAAATCGGAGGAATTCGACAAGATTCTCGCACTCGAACTGGGGGCTGACGACTATTTGACGAAACCATTCAGCCCGCGGGAAGTGGTCGCCCGCGTCAAAGCGATCATCCGGAGGTCCCGGCTGACCGTTCCAGAACCTGAGCCGCAGCAGGATAAGCCGTTCCGCATCGGGGAGCTGATCATCTATCCAGAACGGATCGAGGCCCAGTTCTCCGGTAAGCCGCTGGACCTGACGCCGAAAGAATTCGAATTGCTGCTGTACCTCGCGCGCCACAGCGGCAAAGTGCTGAACCGCGAACAGCTGCTGGACAAAGTATGGAACTATGAATATACCGGGGATTCAAGGATCGTAGATGTCCATATCAGCCACTTGCGTGAAAAGATCGAACGGGATTCCAGGAAGCCGATGTATATCAAGACCGTCCGGGGGTTCGGCTACAAACTGGAACGGATCAGTGACTGATCCTGCATACATACCGCGAAACCGCCTATGCCAGGCGGTTTTTTTCGTGTAAAGCTATCAATATATGATCTTTACATAACCTTTACTTCCGCTTCAAGTGCCCTTAATACTGCTTCGTTACAGTATAGATACAGCAGCGAACGAGAGCTGTAAAAAAATGTTGAGGTGGGATACAGATTGAAGAAAAGAAATCGGTTATCATTCGCAGCAGCTATTCTATTGTGTGCCGGATTGTCCGCAGCCTGCAGTTCGTCAAAAGCAGAACAGTCAGAAGGCGGGGCAGATGCGAAGGAACCTGCCGCAGAAGCATCAGGCAACATTACGGCGGTCGGCTCAAGTGCACTCCAGCCGCTAGTTGAAGCTGCAGCCCAGCAATACAGCGCAGATCATCCGGGCGCTGTCATCAACGTCCAGGGAGGCGGCAGCGGCACAGGGCTCAGCAAGATCAGTGAAGGAGCTGTCGATATCGGAAATTCTGATATCTTCGCTGAAGAGAAGGACGGAATCGATGCAAGCAAGATCGTTGACCATAAAGTGGCAGTCGTCGGCATGGGGCCGGTCGTCCATCCGGATACCGGTGTGGAAGATGTCACGTCGGAAGAATTGATCGATATCTTCACAGGCAAACTGACGAACTGGAAAGAGCTTGGCGGAGCGGACCAGGAAATCTCGGTCATCAACCGGGCGCAAGGCTCCGGCACCCGCGCCACATTCGAGGCATTCGGACTGGACGGGAACGAACCGATGGACGCCCAGGAACAGGATTCCTCAGGCACTGTCCGGAAGATTGTCAGCGAAACACCAGGCGCCATCAGCTATCTGGCGTTCTCGTACTTCGATGATTCCGTCACGGCTTTGAAAGTGAATGGTGTCTCTCCGACCAAAGAGGAAGTCGAAACGAACAATTGGGAGATCTGGGCCTACCAGCACATGTATACGAATGGGGAAGCGGACGGGCTCGCGAAAGAGCTGATCGACTACATCTTGTCGGATGACGTACAGGATACACTGCTTCCTGAGATGGGCTACCTGCCGGTGACCGGTATGGAAGTCGAGCGGGATGCAGAAGGTACCATCGAGAAAACAAAGTAACTGCAGAACGCAGTCTTCGCAGAAAGGGGAACGGATGATGGCCAAGTTAGTGAAAGAGACGGAGCATCCGTTATTCAGACGAAGCAGAAAACAGCACACTGAACGGATCGGCAGAGGATTGACCTTTGCCGCCGTTCTGATGACCGCACTGCTGACTGCGGCAATCTTCTTCCTCGTCTTTACAAAAGGGATATCGACATTCACGGTGAACGGCGGAAGTGTGAAACAATTCTTCACAGGAACCTCCTGGAATCCCGGCCGGCAAACTGGATCGGGCCAGCCGATCATCGGCGCCCTGCCGTTCCTTGCAGGGTCGCTTGCGGTCACCGGGCTTTCGGCGATCCTCTGCACGCCGATCGCTGTCGGTGCCGCCTTGTTCATGAGTGAAATTTCGCCGAAGTCGGGAAGGACCATACTGCAGCCGGTGATCGAGCTGCTTGTCGGAATTCCTTCCGTCGTGTATGGCTTCATCGGTCTCAGTGTCGTCGTCCCGCTGCTGCGGGACCATGTATCAGGAAGCGGCTTCGGAATCGCAGCAGGCACCATCGTGCTGTCGGTCATGATCCTGCCGACAGTGACAAGCCTTGCATTCGATGCGATCCAGTCAGTCCCGCGCCAGCTCCGGGAAGCGTCTCTCGCACTCGGGTCCACACGTTGGCAGATGATCTGTAAAGTGATCCTGGCAACCGCCAAACCGGGACTGCTGATGGCTGTCATCTTCGGAATGGCACGCGCATTCGGTGAAGCTCTTGCAGTCCAGATGGTGATCGGCAACGCCGCCGTGCTGCCGCATTCACTGTTCGAGCCTGCCTCGACATTGACGAGCATCCTGACGATGGGGATGGGGTATACCGTTCTCGGTACTGCGGAAAACAATGCTCTCTGGTCACTCGCACTCGTCCTGCTGCTCATGTCACTCGTGTTCACACTCAGTGTCCGCTGGATCGGAAGGAGGAAACGCCGATGATCAATGCAAAACAGGCGGATCGGCTTGCAACGGCCGGACTTTACGCCATCGCAGGACTGATCCTCGCGCTGCTCGGCGGGCTTCTCGGTTATGTATTCGTCAAAGGGCTTCCGATATTGAGCCTGGAATTCATCACCTCGCCACCGCAGATCTTCACAAGCGGCGGCGGGGTCGGCCCGCAGCTGTTCAATTCGTTCTACCTGCTCATCCTGACGCTCGTATTCTCGCTGCCTGTCGCACTTGGCGCAGGTATCTATCTCGCCGAATATGCAAAAGACAGCTGGCTCATCCGCAGTCTGCGGGTCGCGATAGAAGTCCTGTCGTCCCTGCCTTCGATTGTCGTCGGTCTGTTCGGCTTTCTGTTTTTCGTCATCTATATGGGCTGGGGATTCTCCATCATATCCGGAGCACTCGCGCTGTCCGTATTCAACCTGCCCCTGCTTGTCCGGGTCGTCGAGCAATCGGTTGAGAACGTGCCGCGTGCACAGCGGGATGCCGGCTTTGCACTTGGGTTCTCCAAATGGGAGACGATTACACAGATCGTTCTGCCCGCTGCGCTGCCGGGACTGCTGACGGGGATCATCCTGGCGGCTGGCCGGGTATTCGGGGAAGCGGCGGCACTCATCTATACAGCCGGCATGAGTACGCCGGCACTCGATTTCAGTGACTGGAATCCACTGTCGCCGGTGTCGCCGCTCAATCCGTTCAGACCTGCCGAAACGATGGCCGTCCATATTTGGAAAATCAATGGGGAAGGCATCATGCCGGATGCGGCCGCAATCTCAGATGGTGCCGCGGCCCTGCTGATCCTGTCCATCCTGCTGTTCAACCTGGCAGCACGTTTCATCGGCCGCTTCGTCTTCAAAAAAATGAGCGCAAGCTAGAATAGGAGTGATCGTATGCAGGCAGTCACATTGAGGAACCCGTCAGTACCTGCAGGTGCGCATGTCACCGCAGCCACAGGTTCCGGACGGGAATACCCCAAGCTGTCAACGGACCGGCTGTCGGTCTTCTATGGAAGCGTCCAGGCAGTGAAGGAAGTCAGTCTGACGTTCCGGACAAACACGGTGACAGCGCTGATCGGACCATCAGGATGTGGGAAATCGACCTTCCTGCGGGCGCTGAACCGCATGAACGATAGCATTCCGGACTGCCGGACGGAAGGCGGCGTCTATTATGACGGCATCCAGCTGAACCGGCCGCAAGTGAATCTGCTGGAAGTCCGCAAACGGATCGGCATGGTGTTCCAGCGGCCGGTCCCCTTCGCTAAATCGATCTACAAGAACGTTGCTGCAGGTCCGATCCGCCATGGGGAAAGGCGCAGGGCGGAACTCGACAGGATCGTCGAAGACAGCCTGCGGAAAGCCGCCCTGTGGGATGAAGTGAAAGATCAGCTGCACAGTTCGGCGCTCCGTCTGTCAGGCGGTCAGCAGCAGCGCCTCTGTATCGCCCGGGCCCTCGCCATGCGCCCGGACGTGCTCCTTCTGGATGAACCGGCCTCCGCGCTCGATCCTGTATCGACTGCGAAGATCGAGGAGCTGATCGGCCGGCTGAAACAGGAGATCACCATCATCATCGTCACCCATAACATGGAGCAGGCGAAACGCATATCAGACGAAACCGCCTATTTCTACATGGGGCACATGGTCGAACACGGAGCCACGGAGCAGCTGTTCAATCAGCCGCTGGACGAACGGACGAAACAATACGTCTCGGGACAAATCGGATAGGGGGATCTACATGATGAAGACAGCTGCCGTGCCCACATACGAACCGGCAATCCGGACAGAACAGTTCCGATTTTTCTATGGAACGAACGAAGCGCTGAAAGGGATCGATCTGACTGTCGAACAGAAGGCGATCACCGCCCTGATCGGTCCGTCGGGCTGCGGGAAGTCGACATTCCTCCGCTCACTGAACCGCATGAACGACCTGATTCCTGGAACAAGGACATCCGGTTCCATCTGGATCGGCGGTGAGGACATCACGAAACGCACGGAAGATACGGTCGCCCTCCGGAAGAAAGTCGGGATGGTCTTCCAGCATGCGAATCCTTTCCCGTTTTCCATCTACGACAACATTGCATACGGGCCGCGTATCCATGGAACGTTCAGGAAATCCGAACTGGACGAGATCGCGGAATCATGTCTGCAGTCCGCTGCCCTTTGGGAGGAAGTGAAAGATGATCTGAAGAAGCCGGCAGCCAGCCTGTCAGGAGGTCAGCAGCAGCGGCTGATGATCGCCCGTGCGCTTGCAGTGGAGCCGGAAATCCTGCTGATGGATGAACCGACATCCGCGCTCGATCCGGTCTCCGGCGCACGGATCGAACAGCTCATCAAGTCCTTGAAAGAGCGGTTCACGATCATCCTTGTCACACACAACATGCAGCAGGCACAAAGGATTTCGGACCGGACAGCCTTCTTCCTGAACGGGGAAGTGAAGGAGACAGGGGAGACGAAGAGGGTGTTCAGCAACCCCCAGTTTTCGGAGACAGCCGACTATATTGCAGGGAAGTTCGGCTGACGGGACGACAATACAGGCACAGGAAAAGCCGCCCGGTATGGACGGCTTATTTCATTTCCTTATGGGTGAACGGGCATTTGCCTTGGATCGGTTCGCTGTCATCACCGATGAAGAACTGCTTCCATTCATTATGATCCGGGTCGCCAAAATGGCTGATATCCGGATGTTTCGGCAGATGATCCCACGCTTCGACGCGCTCGCGGACTTTTTCGCGTGACATGATGCCGCCTTTTTCAGTACCGGTCAGTCCTTTGAAGATCTTACGCGGCTGGAACCCGATCACCATCGCATTGCCGAGGTCCCGTGTCTTCCGCTGTTTATAGGCAGGTGTGTTGCCAAAAGCGAAGATCGGTTCTCCATGGAACCGGAAATCCCACAGATGGTGGTCGGGATCCCGTGGGCTGTCTGCAGGCCATTCGATCTCGTCCTCATCGTGCAGATATTGAAGAATGTCCCAGAACTGCTTCCGGTATTCATCCAGTGTCCCTTCCGTTTCAAATGGTTCCACAAAGACGAACAAGCCGTGCCGCTTATGTTTCGGATTGTCGAACAGTGCGAGGAATTCTGTCAGCGCCTGCGGGAGATTACTCCAGTCATCCTGGGTGATGTAGGCGTAGCGGAGCTCACCTTTCCGTTCGCCGTTCATACCGAAATAGCACGGGAACGTTTTATCCGTAACCGTTTCATGGAATGTCGAATATTCGCGGATCAGCCATTCAGGCAGATCCGTTCTTGTTGTCAGGTCTTCTTTCGTCAGCAATGCCTGTTTCGTATCTATCACAAGTCGTCATCCTTTCTTCCCTCACCAATCTTCCTGTTTCCTGAATTCCCTCGATTTCAGCTGACCAAACCGTCCAACGGAAAAAAGTTTAGAAGTCCGGAGCTGTCCGTTCGATCATCAGGATCTGCGATGAATAATCCTATTGGAATTGACATAGACTGAAGCATCACAGAGCCGCGGCACGACTCTGTCCCGCCTGAGGGGCACTTTCGGCAGAAAGTGGAAAACCAATACCCGGCCCGCTCCGACTGGGGACTGCCCAGCAGTGCCGCCTACATAGATGAGTCATCCTTCAAGCAGAGTATAGTATTCGTACAGTTCACCGTCCTCTTCAATGACCAGGATGTACAGCGTATCCTCCCGGCTGCCATGTTTGTCTGTCGAATAGATCTTTGAGCCTTTTTCCAGGCGGCTCGCATAGAAGTCATGGAAGAAATACGGCGAATCCGTCGTCTTTTTCACCTTTCCGATATTGATCCCTTTTTCCAGGTTGGTCATCTCAGCTGCAGGCTTCTCACTCGCCGTATAGACGAAGCTGCCGACGCGCACGATATCGGCTTCCGGATTTTCCTTTAAAATATTTTTTGCCGTAGGATTCCCCATGCCGGCATCTCCGCATGCAGTCAAAAGCAGCGCGAATGCGGCCAGGAGCATCAGTTTGCGTACACTCATCCGAACACCTCCCCGGTACATCCGTCTTCGACAGAGTCCGTCCTATTCCTTTTCCTTTTCCCTGTCAGCAGGCACTGTCAAACGTTGCAGGCCGAGCAGCTGAACACCAGCAGTCTGCACTGTCCTTTCCGGGGCAGACTGCTATATACTTGTAGTAACTACTAGAAGACAGAAGGGGACCGCATGAAGCTGCTGAAAAACCATTGGAAAAAAATCATCGTCGGGGTCATCGCATTGTTCGTCCTCATCCAGCTGGCGGGCGGCATATTCTTCTATGATCTCGCCATCAAGCGGGGACCGAAAGAATTCCTTCAGAACAACGCCGACCTCGATGTGGCGGATGAATCGATGGATCTCTATCTGAACGGCGACTGGACATCATGGGTGGCGGATCAGGACTTTGAACAGCTGACGATGACGTCCCGCGACGGCATCGAGCTGAACGGGTACTTCCTGCCTGCTGCCAAGCCGTCCGGTAAGCTCGTCATCCTGACGCACGGCTATCTCGGCAACGCCAAACAGATGGGGCTGTTCGGCATGTTCTATTATCAGGAACTCGGCTACAACCTGTTCATGCCGGATGCCAGGGGACACGGCAAAAGCGGTGGGACCTACTACGGATTCGGCTGGCCCGACCGGCTCGATCTCATCGACTGGACGGACCTTCTTGTCGGAAAACTGGGCCAGCAGACGGAAATCGTCTACCACGGCCTGTCGATGGGCGCGGCAACCGTCCTCATGGCAAGCGGGGAACAGGACCTGCCGAAACAAGTGAAAGCGATCGTCGCCGACAGTCCGTACGGCTCGGTCTATCAGCTGTTCGCCTACCAGATGGACCGCATGTTCCATCTGCCGGCGTTTCCGCTGCTCGACAGCACGAGTCTCATCACTAAACTTCGGGCGGGGTACTTCTTCCGGGAAGCGAGCGCCTTCCGGGCGGTCCGGCACACCGACGTGCCGATCCTCTACATCCACGGCGACTCCGACACCTTCGTCCCGCTGAAGAACGCACTGGAGCTGTACAACAGCACCGCCAGCAGTACTGAACTGCTCGTGGTTGAAGGTGCGAACCATGGGGAGTCGTATGCGAAGGAACCGGAACTATATAAGGAGAAGGTGGAACAGTTTTTGGGGAATTTGGTGGAATGAAACGTGGCCATCCAAGGCAAGGTTGACTTCCGCTGCAGGCGGACGCTTTCCGCGGGCACGGCCACAGCCAAGCGAACTGCGAAGGGTTCGCTTTGTCGTATTTCTGCGGGTTTCCAGAAATTAAGGCAGCAGTGCTCCTAACGCTTCGCTTTTACTCGCAAAAGCCGTACTTCGCAACGGCTTTCGCTCAGTCCAGGGTCTTCCGCGCGAGCTGTTCCCACAGGAGTCGCCGCCTTCCGCTCCAATCAACCGGGGAAGTGTAAAAAATGCCCTAAATAAATAATGATCAAAAACAAAACGGACCTGACTGATAGGCAGTCAAGTCCGTTTTTGTCATTCCTGCGGCTTCGCAAGGCTCTGCCGGACAAGGTAGAAGAAATACGCGGCGTCAAAGATGAGAGCCGGTCCGGCGAACGACTGGATCATTGCCAGCACCGATGCTCTGAACAGAATTGTCAGCAGCAGACCGATCATTGCTAACACGGCCAGAACAGCTGCGTGTATTTGGGCAAAGATATTGCTTTGAATATGGATACATTTCTCAATTATCCTGGTATAATCGATCTACCGGTAAACTGTGTTGTTTCAATTTCGGACATGAAAGCGAAGTTGCGAGAATTACTAGAGCATGGCGAATACAAGATGATGATGCAACAGAAAGAAATGAAATGGATTCGGAGAGTAGAGGTTGAAAATTTTTGATTGAGAGTGTAATCGGTTTACTTGTAGCCGCAGTAACTATATTTATCACAAATATTTTTAGTTATATATTTGCTATGAAAAAGGAAGTTAGAATTCAATCGACGAGTTATAAAATAGAGACTTTAGAAAAAGTGTATACACCAATATATAAAATATTAATTAAAGATGTAGTCCCTGGCGATGGTTACGAGAGCATTGATGATCATCAATTAGATTGCATTTCTAAGATAGCAGAGGAAAATATTAACTTAGTAGATCCGAAATTAGATAATATTTTATGGAAGCTTAGAGAGGATGTAAGATACGCTCATCAAGAAGAAGGATACAATGATTTTATCTATTTAGATGAAGATCGAATGCTATTGCATCATGTAGAAAGTTACTTTAATAAATTAAGAAAGGCAGTTGGATTACCTTATGAGAAGAAAATAAATAAAAAGATTGTCTTTCTAAGTGACCTCTACTATAAAGCTGCTAGAAAGTTCAAACGTAAAATAAGAAATCTTTATAGAGTCAAGTAGCTGCACAGAGGGAGGCTTATTAACTGACTAGCCTTACTTCGTCCCTGTGTATAATACAATTATTATACATGTATTTTTGGAATATAAGTAAATTAGAGCAAGGGCAAATCAAAGTTATTTCCCATTAGTATTATACTACTTTTTATTTGCTATATAAAGATTACTTTAAGGGGTGCGAGTAGTTGTATGATAAATGGTCAGTTCTAGTTTATGAAAATCCTGGAATTGTTTCTTGGAGTCCTAGTTCCCACTTCTATTTTTGGAATGAGAATACGGATATGCCTGACTTTGATCCCAGCTTTTCGTCTCCGCACGTTAATATCTTGAATGCTGATGAAGTCTACAGGGCATTCGTAAGAACGCAAACGTTATTAAGAATTATTAGCGGGGTAAGAATCTTGTCAGGCGGACGAAGGATACGCCATTGTAAAGAATTACACTTCTTTGAAAACGGCTATTATAAGAAACCGAGGTATAATGAAGATTTAGATGTATTTTTAGAAGAGTTAACAAATCCTTTTGACCAGGAAGTGGTAAAAGAAATTCGGAGTAAAGATGTGGGTCGGAATCCAAATATGATAGAGTTTATAATAGACGAAAGTATTGATGATTATATTGCTAGGGATATATTATTGTGGATAGCTTTAGGGGAAGAAGACTTGCTTTATTTTATTACCAATGCCTATAAGATTATGGATAGTATAAGAGCAGACACGGAAGTGGACAAGAAAAATAGCGAGCTAGTATTATCAGATGATTTGATAGTTGCTATAAAAAAGATGAAAAAACATTTTCGATACATGAATACTTATGAAGGCTCAGGACGACTCTCGAGGCATGGCAATACAAGGGATACAGGTCCTAGTAAAAAACCTTCTATTGATATAATTAAGCAAGACTTAATAGAAGTAGTTCGCGAATGGTTTAAGTATAGATACTTTCTTAAACACAAAAAACAGTGATGGATACATTTAGCGGCATTTCTTCGGAAATGCCTGTGCAAGATACAATTCGAAAACAAATCAGAATAGTGTCGAAGTAGTGTGATACACAGGCACATATCACCCATATACTGTATGAAAATAATTTGAAATCGTTCTATATGCCTTCGTTGGCGGCTTGGTACTTCAGAAGATCCGCAAGAAAGTGAGAAAGGAAAGAACGGAAAAACAAAACGGACCTGACTGATAGGCAGTCACGTCCATTTTTGTCATTTCGCCGGCTTTGCAAAGCTCTGCCGGACCAGGTAGAAGAAATACACGGCGCCAGTGATGACAGCCGGTCCGGCAAGCGGCTGGATCATTGCAAGCAACGTTGTCCGGAACAGCAAACTCAGCAGTAGACCGATCACCGCCAAAACGGCCAGAACAGCCGCGTGTACTTGGACGAAGGTAAGTAAAGACACCGACGGTCCCGTCAAGATGTACAGCGCATACAGACCGATGATCGCAAGCAGGCCGATCTGCAGCCCCACGGACGTGCCATGCAGGGAATCGAGCTGCATGACGTCAGCTTTCGATAGTTCCTCGATTGATCCCAGCGAGTGGCTTAGCTTCACTTTCCTGATTTCCGTACCCATATAGCCGAGCCCAAGCAGCAGCAGGAGGCCGAGATAGATCATCCGGCCCCGGCTGCTTCGTTTCAGTTTTTCCCAAATTTCTTTCACAGGACAGCGACAACCTCCCCGGTGTGTTCGCGAGCTGTTTTCAGCTTACCCGCACGGGCGCGGAAATACAAGGGGAGTATCGTCCAGTGTTTTACTTCTCCAGCGGCTCGATGTCATAACCGTTTGTCTGTGGCGGAATCGATTTGGTGAACGCCGGGTCATGTGTGACGTTCACTTGCTGGCCGACCTCCAGGGATGACAGCTTCGCCGGATCGATCTGTTCCGTCAGCACGACGACTTCCTGTTTCATGTCATCCATCATGACGGTAAGACGGCCATCCTCGATGGCAGTGATTTTGCCGGTACTCTCGATGGAGGTCTGTTGATCTCCAGAAGGTTGTGATTCCGAAGTGAACAACGTGATCGGCACCTTCACGTCCTGCTGAGGCAGTTTGAGAAGGACGGACGACAGGGCCTCTTCGTCTTTTGTCTTCTTCACTGTAAATACAAGCGTCCGAGGAGCCAAGTCCGCTGTACAGACATCCGGAAGCGGCTCAAACTCGATGGCCAGTTGCTGACCGTCCAGTTCCATCGTATCCGGTACGTGGGGACAGCTGCTGGACTCCTGCAGGCTCAGGAACAGCACGGACTGGCCGGACAGATCGATATCCGGACGCTCGCCTTCCATCCCGTACAATTTCCAGGCGGCCTCATAGGAATCGTCATCCTCCGTCAGCTCCGCAAGAAAGCCCTCCGGCTCCTCAGCAGCACTCCGCTGTTCAAAATCAGGCGGCAAGGTCTGCTCTGACGCAGCCAGGCTCGCCGATTCTTCAAGTGCTGCCGAGCCGCCGTTTGTTTCCTTTTCTGCATTTCCATTTTCTTTACTTTGCCCGCATGCCGCCATTACCACAGCTGCCAGCGTAAGCAGGGAAAGCAATACGATTCTTCTCATAAATAATCACTCCTTCAGCTCAATAAGACGGGCGAGGTGACGGGAAGTTACAAAATAGGATAAATAGAAAACTGCCTTCTGCGTGAAGTCTTTGGAAAGACCCATACAGAAGGCAGTTTATCAGTACGTCCCAGGCAGGAATCGAACCTGCGACCCACAGCTTAGGAGGCTGTTGCTCTATCCCCTGAGCTACTGAGACATTGTGAAAGAACTCTATCAGTATACGGTATTCCGGCGGGGCGGGCAAGTATTTGTGTGAATCCGGTGCAGGCGGTCGGATTGTTTTATTATTTAGATGTTAAAGAGTATACTGATAGATGAAGTACATACTTGTAATGGAGGCGATTCTGTTGAAGCGATTGGAGAACAAAGTAGCTGTTGTGACAGGTGCAGGATCCGGTCTTGGCCGGGAGATCGCGGAATTGTACGCGCGGGAAGGTGCGAAAGTGGTCATTGCGGATATGAACATGGAGGGCGCTGAAGAGACCGTAAAAACAATTGAAGCAGCAGGCGGGTCTGCACTTGCGGTGAAGACGAACGTCACGGCGGAAGAGGATATCCAGAACATGATCGATACGGCTGTCGAGACATTCGGCACGCTCGATATCCTCGTCAACAATGCCGGCATTATGGACAACATGTATTCGGCTGCGACGATCACCGATGATGTATGGGACAAAGTCATCGCCATCAACACGACAGGCGTCATGCGGGCGACGCGCAAAGCGCTGACCATCTTCGAAGAGAAGAAATCGGGCGTCATCGTCAACATGGCTTCGATTTCCGCTGTGACCGGCGGACGCGGGGGGCTGGCGTACACGGCATCCAAGCACGCTGTGGCGGGCATGACGAAGAACGTTGCTTCGCATTATGCACACCTCAACATCCGCTGCAACGCGATTGCGCCAGCCTCTGTGCCGACCAATATAACGAACAACCTCGTGCAGCCGGACAAGCATGGTATGGAGCAGGCGATGAAAGGCGTTCCTCAGCTGAGCCGTCCGGGTACAAAGGAAGAGATTGCAAACATTGCGCTGTTCCTCGCATCAGACGAGTCTTCCTATGTCAATGGCGTCATCATGCAGGCGGACAACGGCTGGTCCGCGTACTGATCTGTACAATAGGCTGCCTCGGCGATTCATTGCCGGAGCAGTCTTCTTACGTTTTTCAGGCACGTCCATTTACATGGGCAACCAGCGGGCGTATACTGAAATAGTTAGATAGGATAACTAATTAAAAGAAGGTGTTCACATTGCATCTGGCACATCAGTTTTTCAGAAGCTACATCAAGCTGTACCGGCCGGTCGTCAATCAGGTCAACAAGCTGCTGGCCCGCTACGATCTCCATACTGCCCAATGGACTGTGCTCAGTCTGCTGTCCAGGGAAGGGGAGATGACGTCGGCGGAAATTGCGGAGTACCAGATGATCGAAAAGCCGTCTGTTGCAAAAAACGTCAAACGGCTCCATGAACTCGGGCATCTCGACGTGACGCCGGGTGAGGACAAACGGGAGAAACGGCTGAAATTATCCGGGGATGGGGAGACTCTTGTCCAGGAGATCCTGTCCGAGCTGCAGCCTCTGTACGACGAGCTGCTGGCCGGCATCCCGAAAGAGGACATCGAGCGTGCTGTCGGGCTGCTCGACGAAACATATGCAAATCTTATGAACTAATGGAGTGGTGACAATATGGAAGGAAAACAAAATCTCTGGACGAAGGACTTCATCTTTATATCCATCATCAACTTTTTCCTCATGCTCGTCATGTACATGCTCATGGTGACCATGGCGCCGTATGCGGTCGATGAATACGGCGCGTCCGCCAGCATGGCCGGACTCGTCTCGGGAATTTTCATCATCGGGACGCTGCTGGCACGTCTCGGCACGGGACGGGTCATCGAAAGCGTCGGCAGCCGGAAGATCCTGCTGATCGGCATGATGCTGTCGGTAATTGCGGTAGGTCTTTACTTCACGGCCACCAACCTCGTGCTGCTCATGATCATCCGCTTCATCCACGGGATGGGACTCGGGATTGCGTCGACGGCGACCGGTACGATGATTGCGCAGATCATCCCTCCGATGCGGAGAGGTGAGGGGATCGGCTATTTCAGTATGAGTACGGTGCTCGCGACAGCGATCGGGCCGTTCGTCGGCATCTACCTGAGCCAGCATGTCGAGTTCAAATGGCTGTTCGCCTTCGCGCTCGGTCTCGGCATCATCGGTCTGTTCATGTTCTTCTTTGTGGAAAGACGTCCGGAAGAAGAAGGCCATGAAGTGGTCGAGGATGAAAACGCGCCGAAAGGCATTGCGAACTATATCGAAAAACGCGCCATTCCGATCGGCATCATCACGCTGCTGGCCGGTGTCGGATATTCGGGCGTCCTGTCGTTCCTGTCATTTTTCGCGAAAGAGGCGAACCTGGTGAACGCGGCCAGCTTCTTCTTCCTCGTGTATGCACTGGCTATCCTCGTCTCCCGTCCGTTCTCCGGCAAACTGCTGGACCGGAAAGGCGGTACGTTCGTCGTCCTGCCGTCCCTCGTTCTGTTTGCTGTCGGTCTGTTCGTCCTGAGCGGGACGACGAGCGGGATTGTCCTGCTGATTGCCGGTGCCATCATCGGCTTAGGGTTCGGGAACTTCCAATCGTGTGCACAGGCGATTGCACTGATTGGGGTGCCGATTAAACGGATCGGAATCGCGACCTCGACGTTCTACATCTTCCTCGATTTCGGATTTGGTTTCGGACCGTACTTCCTCGGCGGCATCGCGACGTCTTACGGGTACCGGGATCTCTACCTGGTACTGGCCGGTCTGATTGTTGTGGCCCTTGTGCTGTATCTGCTGATCGCCCGGAAGAAACGTCCGGCCCTGCAGCCGGAATAACGAAAAGCCCTTTGGATTCCGTCAGCGGATCCAAAGGGCTTTTGGTCTTCTCAGGCAGGGGAGCGGTCGAACGCAAGGAACCGTGTGCCCTGGAATGTGAGATGACCGATGTCACCTTCCGCAATCTGCCCATATTGCCTGCCGTCGACGCTGAATTCCTGCCGGTCGCCGCTTTCGAATTCGAACGTTACATAGTAATACGTGTGGGACATGGTATCATGTCCGCCTCCGGAAACCTCGGTCCGCTTCGTCTTCGCATGCGCAGCCACTGTCATCCGGGGTGACTGATTGTTCGTATTCCATTCACTGATGTTTTTCACAGCGACAAAGAGGATAACTCCTATAACAATGACAAAGACTATGCCAACCAGCACGGGTACTATGTTGAAAGCTGCTGTTTCAAACGGGGCCATGCCCATCATGCCACCCCTCCCTTTCTCTTTCCATTGTATACGGACCGCCATGCAAACGGTTGCATGGATTTCCAGAAAAAATTTTGATCGAAATGCTTTGCAACGGAAAGACGAGTATGCTATTCTATGATTACTTTACCACACTAAAGCGATGAAGCGGAGGAGAACCAGATGAATTTCAAGAAGATGAAAATGCTGCTGGCAGGCGCCGGGATCATAGCCGTCCTTGCAGGATGCGGGGCACAGAAGGATGCGGCAGGAGATAGCGATGAGCTGGTGATCGGCGTCGACGACAAGTTCGCACCGATGGGGTTCCGGGATGAGAACAACGAACTGACCGGATTCGATATCGACTATGCGAAAGCGGCTGCCGAGCACATGGGCATGAAGGCGAAATTCCAGCCGATCGACTGGAAAGCGAAAGAGACCGAGCTGAGCAGCGGCCGCATCGACCTCATCTGGAACGGTTATACGATCACCGATGAACGGAAGAAGAAAGTGCTGTTCACCAAACCCTATTTGAGCAACGCGCAAGTCGTCGCCGTGCTGAAAGACTCCGACATCCAGTCGCTCGCCGATCTGGAAGGGAAGACTGTCGGGCTGCAGGCACTGTCTTCGGCGTCCGATGCGCTCGAAGCGAATCCGATCGCCGACAAAGTGAAGAACAAGACGGAGTTCGCGGATAACGTCCTCGCCCTGTCCGATCTGAAGAGCAAGCGGGTGGATGCGGTCATCATCGATGAAGTCGTCATCGATTACTATATGTCGAAAGAAGAAGGAACGTTCCAAGTGCTCGATGAAACACTCGCTCCTGAAGAATACGGGGTCGGTGTGAAGAAAGGGAACGAGGAACTGCTCGAGAAGCTGCAGAAAGCGCTCGATACGATGAACGACGACGGCACGGCCGCCAAAATTTCCGAAACGTGGTTCGGGGAGAACAAAGTCCTGGACTGATGAAGAGGTTCCAGTCTGCTTGGAGGGAATGACATGTCACCAGATTATCTGTTATCCATACTGAAACCGATGCTGCAAGGGGCGCAGGCGACAATCCTGCTGTTCTTCATCGCCATCATCGCGTCCATTCCGCTCGGTTTCCTTCTGACACTCGCTGTACGAAGTTCGTTCAAGCCGCTGTCGTGGCTGGCGAACGTCTATATCTATCTCATGCGGGGCACCCCGCTCCTGCTGCAGCTGCTGTTCTTCGTGTTCGGGCTGCCGCTCATCCCGGTCATCGGAGACTACCTCGTCATCGACCGGTTCGCCGCCGCGGCGCTTGCGTTCATCCTGAACTATGCCGCGTACTTCGCGGAAATCTTCCGCGGCGGGCTGCTGTCGATCGACAAAGGGCAGTATGAGGCCGCACAGGTGCTCGGTCTGAACAAATGGCAGACGACGACACGCATCGTGATCCCTCAGATGATCCGGATTGCACTGCCGGCACTCGCGAACGAATCGGTGACCCTCGTGAAGGATACGGCGCTGCTGTATGCGGTCGCCGTGCCGGAACTGCTGCACTTCGCACAGACAGCGGTCAACCGGGACTTCACGATCGTGCCGTTTGTGCTGGCAGGGATCATCTACCTGCTGATCACGGCGATGCTGACGGTCGTCTTCAAGTGGCTCGAGAGACGGTTCCATTATGTATGAGGAAGGTGAACAGCGATGGCTTTGATAGAAGTGACCGATATGCGGAAATCGTTCGGGGAGACGGAAGTTCTGAAGCAGATCACGTTTACAGTGGAGAAAAACGAAGTGGTGGCCGTCATCGGTCCGTCCGGCAGCGGGAAGAGTACCATGCTGCGGAGCCTGGCACACCTCGAGGAGATTGAAGGGGGGACCATCCGGATCGGCGGGCAGGCGCTCGTCGAAAACGGAGACTATGCAAAACCTGCAGACATCCGCACGATCGGACGGCGGATCGGGATGGTGTTCCAGCACTTCAACCTGTTCCCTCATATGACCGTGAAGCAGAACCTCGCGCTGGCCCCCCGGCTCGTCAAAGGGGAACCGAAGGAGAAACTTGCGGGCCGGATCACGGAGCTGCTGGCGAAGGTCGGTCTGGCGGATAAAGCCGATGCCTATCCGGCGAACTTGTCAGGCGGTCAGAAGCAGCGCGTAGCCATCGCCCGCGCGCTCATGATGGAGCCGGAGATCCTGCTGTTCGACGAACCGACATCCGCCCTTGACCCGGAGCTGACAGGGGAAGTGCTCGCCGTCATGAAGAAGCTCGCGGAAGAGGAGATGACGATGATCGTCGTGACGCACGAAATGTCGTTTGCGAAAGATGTCGCTTCAAAAGCGCTGTTCATGGCGGACGGCCACATTGTCGAAGAAGGCGATCCTGCCGCATTGTTAACAAATCCGACACAAGAACGCACGAAAGCGTTCCTGGCGCGCACATTGGGCTGATCCCCATTGGCCGCGCCTTTTTTGTTGTGGTAGACTGGAAGGGTACGGCAAATTGCACAAAACGGAGTGAGAGCTTTGAAAGAAACGACGACTTTGCAGCCCCCTATAAAGAAACGCAATTACAGACCATTCATCACGATCACGTCCATTATACTGATCGGCGCGATCGGCATACTGGCCGGCATCCCGGGTCAGAAGGATTTCGACGCATTTGACATTACGATCCTTCCGATGCTGAATGCAATCTTCAATACGTTCACCTTCCTGTTCCTTGTCGGTGCGCTGATCGCCATCAAGAAGCGGAACATTACCGTACATAAAGGGTTCATCTACGCGGCATTCGTCACGACATTCTTCTTCCTGATCACATATGTCATGTACCATTTCCTTGCTGAATCGACATCGTTCGGCGGCAGCGGGTTCCTGGCAGGGTTCTATTACTTCATCCTGTTCAGCCATATCGTTCTAGCGGCAGCCATCGTCCCCCTTGCGCTGACGAGTGTGGCGCGTGCCTGGAACGGGGAAGTCGAACGGCACCGCAAAATCGTTCGCTGGACGATGCCGATCTGGCTCTACGTCAGCTTCACCGGCGTCCTCGTCTATGTCCTGATTTCGCCATACTATTGAATGGCCGGCCGGCGCAATGAGCTGCGCCGGTTTTTGTATGCGGATTTTTGTCTTGTATAAGAGGGCAGGGCTCATAAAAAGAGGGATTGCGCTCATAAATCAGAAAGTGTGCTCATAAAAACCGGATTCCGCTCATAAAACGGCCAAAGTGATCATAAAACATAGAATGTGATCATAACTGAAGCATGAGCGCTCATAACCGGCGGCAGACCGCTCATAAACCTCCTGATGCGAGTGCGGATAGGCCGAACCTTTTCTGCTCGGCGGAAACTTCCGGTAAGCGTCACAGAGCAGCCGCGGACATCCATAGAGAAAAGACAGGCAGCGGACATGTACGTGTGTCCGCTGCCTGTCTCTGTCGTCTTATTTCAGTTCCTGATAGGACTTCATGAACCGGCCGCTCTCTTTCACTTCAGCGTGATAGAGCGCCTTCAGGGCGTAGGCCCGTTCGAGTTCGTGTTCCTTCATGATCGTATTCAGCCGCTTCGTCAGTTCGGGTTCCTGTTTGACGAGCTTGGCCATCTTCTGCTGGTTGTATTGCATGATCCGCTTCCTCCGTTCGTCGTATCCATACGACCAGTATAGCATGGAAAGCACCCTTTCAGCTTGCGAAAGGGTGCACTTGTGGATGTTAAAGAAGTGTCCGGTTGTATTCATCGAGTCCCGTATCCCGACGCGGGTAGTCCCCATCTACGAGGACGAGGATCTTGCCTTCGTTGAACCGCTCATTGTACTGATGGGCTTCCTCCTCCGGGATGCCCATGCCGATCAATGCACCTGCCAGACCGCCGACGCCTGCGCCTGCGGCAGCTCCCGTGATGCCGGCGACAATCGGTCCGGCCGCGATGATGGGGCCGACTCCGGGAATGGCAAGGGCTCCGATACCGGCAAGCACCCCGCCAAGTCCGCCGAGCACCCCGCCCGTCGCAGCACCGGTTGCCGCGCCGTCTGTTGCATGGGTTCCGGTTTCTTCCACAACCGTTTCGGCGGGCTCGCGCTCTTTACTGATCACGGAAATTTCGTCTGAATTGTACCCCTGGCGTTTCAGATCTTCGATGGCTAGGATCGCATCGTTTTCATTGTTATAATATCCGACTACTTGACGTTTCACCATATTGCAGCGCCTCCTGGTTCGTGAATGTATTTTGATTGCTAGTTTCAGATTACCCTCGCCGTGGCTTCCGAAACATGGTGCTGGCGAGATGGAGGGAAGGCGCAGCCGGCATCTATGGTAGAGAACCTGGAGGTCGGCAGACAGAAAAAAGTTCATGTTTCACTTGGTTGAGAGAGGGAATAACTCCAAGAAAGATTTTCTAGGGGGAACTTACATATGGATCAATCTGACACGCATCAGAAACGAAGGAAACTGGCGAAGACTCTCAAACCGTCATGGGTGTTCGCCATCGCACTCGGCTCGTCCGTCGGATGGGGGGCGTTCATCCTGCCCGGGGACTGGATCGGTGAATCCGGGCCGCTCGGAGCTATCATCGGCCTGCTGATCGGGGCCCTTGTCATGATGGTGATCGCTTCGAGTTACGGCGTGATGATCAAGAAATTCCCGGTTTCCGGAGGCGGTTTTACATATGCGTTCATCGCAGCCGGCAAAGTGTGGGCGTTCATCTGCGGATGGTTCCTGTCACTCGGCTATATTTCGATCGTTGCTCTGAATGCGTCAGCATTCTCCCTGCTGCTGAAATTCCTGGCACCAAGCTTCATGAAACAGATGTACTTATACAGTATCGCCGGCTGGGATGTCTATCTGCCGGAAGTGATCATCTCCTCTATCATCATCCTGCTGTTTGCCGTCGTCAATTCGACGGGAACGGATATCTCCGGAAGGATCCAGTTCTACTTCAGCGTCTTCCTCGTTGCAGGAGTTTTCATCCTCGGGGCGTTCACGTATGGGGTTGCGGATAACCCGATCGATAACATGAAACCGCTGTTCAGCGGGGAGCAGTCGATCCTGACATCGATCTTGGTCATCCTGGCGATTGCGCCATGGGCCTATGTCGGTTTCGACAATGTTCCGCAGGCGGCGGAGGAATTCAATTTCTCGCCGCGGAAAGCGACGATGCTGATTGTGGCTTCGCTGTTCACCTCGTTCCTCATCTATGCCGTGATGATCGGGCTGACCGCCTGGACATTCCCGGCCGGATCGATTGCGGACGGTGATCTGTGGCTCACCGGACAGGTCGTCAATTCGGCGCTCGGCCAGATCGGACTGATTGTCATGGCGGTCGCCATCATGATGGGGATCTTCACAGGACTCAACGGGTTCTATATGTCATCCAGCCGTCTGCTGTTCTCGATGGCGCGCGCACGGGCGCTGCCTGATATGTTCCGCACGATTTCGAAGAAGAACCAGACACCGGTCTGGGGCATCTGGTTCGTGACTCTGATCACGCTTCCGACGCCTTGGTTCGGCCGCCAGGCACTCTCCTGGATCGTCGACATGTCCGCAACAGGCGTCTCGGTCGCTTATCTGTTCACGTGCATTGCGGCCTACAAAGTGCTTGCATGGGGGGCAGAGGAAGCGAACCGTGAAATCGCACCCGTCAAGAAAGCATTGGCACTGTTCGGCATCATCGCGAGCGCCGTATTCCTGCTCCTGCTGCTTGTGCCGCTCTCACCGGCTTCCCTGTCTACGCCATCGTATGTGCTGCTTGTCAGCTGGGCTGTGCTCGGAATCGGCTTCTATCTGGTCATCCAGAAGAAATATAACAGTCTCACGCAGGAAGAAACGGAATACTATATGCTTGGGAAGACGATCGAATCGGAAATCGATACGACGGTGGAAGTCCAGACAGCACCACCGGAGACGACGAAGATACCGCCGTCCGATCCTGGTCTGTCCACATAACGAAAACAATATGCAGCATGCCCGTCTAGTCCTATCGGGCATGCTGTTTTTTCATATATTCACTAGGCATTTAGTATGTTTTCACTTGCTTCTGATGGGATAAATCGATTACAATGGAGAACAAAGTCATTTATCATGGATACGAAATTAGGACGGAGGCTTGAGGATGGGATGCAGAGCAGCATGCATCGTGACGGACTTGACATTTGAAGTCAACGTGCCGGATGCAAAGGAACGCGAAATGGTCGCTGGCCATATGGAGCGTCTGAACACACTCGGGTCGTTATCAGGGGACCCGGACATTATTGCAGTGAACGAGGCAGGGCTGCATGATCTGGCGGATTTTGCGAACGATTATCTGGGGGACAGCGATATGGTTTTCCGGATTGCCGGGGAAGAAAAATGGCGTCCATTTTCAGAAACGGACCGTGTCTTCACTTCTTTATGGATCGACGAACTGATCCAGCAGGAGAGACTTATTTCCTACTATCAGCCGATTGTCGATGGTGATCGTCAAATATACGGATACGAACTGCTGGCCCGCTTCCTGACGCCGGAAGGGGAGATGATCTTTCCGAATGAGGCGTTCGCAGCAGCCCGTAACCGGGGCAGATTGTATGCGCTGGATCGGCTTTGCCGGATTACGGCGGTCCGGCATGCGGCGCCCTTGGTCGATCTGAAGGCATTCATCAACTTCGTCCCGACGTCGATCTATTCGCCGGAGTTCTGTCTGCAGTCCACCGTCGCGGTCGCCAATCAATTCAACATCGATCCGAAACAGCTCGTCTTCGAAGTGGTGGAGACCGATCACGTGGACGACGTGGAGCATCTGAAAAGTATTCTGCGTTATTATCGTGACAAAGGATTCCATTATGCGCTGGATGATGTCGGGGAAGGGTACAGTACCGTCGAGATGCTGACGGATCTGAGACCGCATTACATGAAGCTGGACCGTTCTTTTGTGGACGGTGTGGCGGAAGACGAAAAGAAGCAGCAGACGGCGCTCAAGTTCCTTGAGAAAGCAGGGGAGAGCGGTTCCGTCCCGCTGGCCGAAGGAATCGAGCGGGAAGAGGATTTCAAGTGGCTGAAAGAGAAGGGGTATCAGCTGTTCCAAGGGTATTATTTTGGAAAACCGGCGCCCTCTCCTTTATAATCAAGACAAACCGAGGGACCGCATGCGATGCGGTCCTTTTTTCAGGAGGGATGCAAGGTGAAAACGATTGTCTGGTTCCGGAAAGATTTGCGGGTCCATGATCATCCGGCGCTGGCGGAAGCGGCGGCAGAAGGGGAGGTCCTGCCGGTCTATGTGCTGCCTGAAAAAGAGACTCTGTCCGCTTGCGATTGGTGGACCCGGGAATCACTCGCTATCCTCATGGACCGGCTGGAAGCGCTCGGCAGTCCGCTGAAGCTGATGGAAGGGGATCCGCTGGATGTGTTTGTGCGTCTTTCTGCAGAGACGGGGGCAGAGGCGCTCTATTTCAACGGACAGGTCGACCCCGTCTCGCGTTCAGAAGAAACGGCACTCCTCCAAGAGGGCAGCCTGAACCATCTCCGCATCCGGCGTTTTGTGCCTGATATGATGCTCGACCCGGATGCATTGCTGACCAAATCGGGCACCCCCTTCAAGGTGTTCGGAGCATTCTGGAAAGCGTTCCAGCAGCAGACCGTGCCATGGCCGGTTCCGGTACCGGAATCCTTGTCTCCCTGGCCGGAAGCCGATGTGGAATCCGCTATACTGAAAGACAGCCGGCTCAGCAGCGAAAGCGGGTGGGAGGAAAAATTCCTAAGGTATTGGTCCCCGGGGGAGAATGGGTCGTTCGTCCGCTGGGAAGCATTCCGGGATAACGGGATTCAAGACTACAAAGTGAAACGGGATTATCCCGGCATTGACGGCACGTCCCGTCTGTCCGGGTTCCTTGCGTCGGGCAATATGAGCATACGCGCTCTGTGGCATGCAGTCCGGCGAGCCGAGGAAGAAGGTGATGTGCTGCAGCCGGAACCGTTCCTCCGGCAGCTGGCCTGGCGTGAATTCGCGTATTATCAGCTGTATCACTTCCCGTCCATCACGGACGAATCCCTCCGTCCCGAGTTTCGGAAGTTCCCTTGGCGCAGCGATGCCGACGGGCTGGCCGCCTGGAAAGCCGGACGCACCGGATACCCGCTCGTCGATGCCGGCATGCGGGAACTGTGGGAAACCGGAACGATGCATAACCGCGTCCGCATGGTGGCCGCTTCGTTCCTCATCAAGCATCTGCTGATCGACTGGAGGACAGGGGCGGAGTACTTCAAAGAGACTCTTGCCGATTACGATATCGCGAACAATACACTCGGCTGGCAATGGGTCGCCGGATCCGGTTTCGACGCGGCGCCGTACTTCCGGATTTTCAATCCGATCACACAGGGAAAAAAATTCGATGCGGCCGGAACGTATATCCGCAGATGGGTGCCTGAGCTTGCCTCTTTGCCGGATGACGCCATCCACGAACCTGCAGCGGCTGATCCAGAAGTGCTGGAAGAAGCCGGCGTCATCCTCGGCAGCACGTACCCGGAACCGATTGTCGATCATACTGCAGCACGGAAGCGGGCGCTGGCCGTCTATGACAGCATCAAAGGGCAGAAGGGATGACCGCCTTGAGAGTCCGTTCTTACTGGAATATCGTCCGGACAGCCATTTATGGCCTTATTGCCGGTCTGGTGCTGACCTTCCTGCTGAAATGGCTGGAAGCGGTCACGGATGTCAAGGTGTATACGTTCCTGCTGAATGTCGATTACATACCGGTCGTCGGTACGGTCGATTACCCGGAATGGCTGGAAGTCGTCTTCCATCTGATCGTCTCGGTTGCCGTCGCGTTCGGCTTCCGGCTCATGTACATCCTTCGGCCTCATTGGAAGCGGCGCGCTTTGCTGATCTGCACAGCTGTGAGCGTCCTGATCGGCATCCTGCTGTTTCCGACGACCGCCCTGTCGGACAGGACGCCTGACGTGACTGATGGGACTGCCATGCTGCTTTGGCTCGCCGGTCATGCCGTCTTCGGCACGGTCCTCGGTCTTCTTTTCCGACGAGAGATTGCGTCCAATTGAAAAGCACGGCAGCCGTATCACTCAGCTGCCGTGCTTTTTGCGTTCTCAATGGAAGATTTCCGCTTCCTTCGATTTCTTAAGCAATTTCTTCGTCCCCCTGTTAATGCGCTCTTTGAGCAGTGCCCCGAATACGAGGAAGGCGGCGCTGCAGAGCAGCAAGAAGGACAGGTCTTTCACTGCCCGCTCCCATACGATACCGCCGACCGCTTCGCGCATCACATCTATAGCATAGGTGAACGGAAGGAACGGGTTGATAACTCCGAAGAAATCGGGGAGCAGGACGACGGGATACGTGCCGCCCGATCCTGCGATCTGCAGGACGAGCATGACGATCGCCATCGCTTTGCCGACATCCCCGAATACGGATACCAGTGTGTAGACGATCGACATGAACACGAAGCTGATGATGGTCCCGAAAACGACAAACCAGAACGGTTCACGGATATGGACATCGAGGATGAGCAGATCGCCGCTGACGACAATGAGCATCTGCAGCAGCCCGATCACCGCAAACGTCAGTAACCGCCCGAAATAGACTTGCCGTGCCGTATAGCCCTCCTGGTGGACATCCGTCGACAACAGCGAAATGAGCAGCAGGCAGCCGACCCACAGCGACAGTACCGTATAGAACGGTGTCATACCGGTCCCATAGTTCTCGATTGAGAACAGCCGGTTCTCCTGCAGCTGGATCGGTTCTTCAAAGAACGTCTTCTCCGCATTCGGATCATTCTGCAGCAGCTTGATGATCTCGTTGATGTCCGTTTCACCTTGGGTGGATCGGATGCGGTCTGCAAGCTCGTTCACTTTCTCGGAAATGAACGGATACTGGGCGACCGCTTTCTCTATGGTCGCTTTTCCTTCATCCAGATCACTGTCCGAATTGCCAAGGATTGTCTTCACTTGCGGAAGGGCCGCCTGGATATCCGTCAGCAGACCTTTCGCCTGGCCGAGTGTCGATTTTGCCTGACTGATCTCGCTTTTCACGGTCGGTTCGATCGTATTGACATACTCATTCAGGAATGCATCCAATTCGACGGACGTATTGCCGGCGATCTTCTGCAGATCATCCACCGCCTGATCGAGTTCCTCCGCTTTGCCCTTGACGATACTGTCGACGTTCCGGGCATTCGTCTGCGCTTCCTGCAGCAGACGTTTCAGGTCGCCCGTCTTCGTGATTGCACCGTCGAGTTTGCCGGACAGATCCGGTTTCGGCAGGGAAGGGGTCTGGCCTGTGTTATCATCCGGTACGGCTTCCGTCCCTGCTGATGGTTCAGTTTCCGGTTCCGTCGACGGTGCCTGTGCCTGTGCCTGTGCCTGCCGGGCCAGTTCCTGCAGCTGTTTCAGATCCTGTTCGACATTGTCCACCCGATCGATGCTTTGGGTCATCCGGTCGTCCAGCGCTTTCTTCGCTTTGTCCAGTTCCGTGAAATCGAGATTGACCCCCTGCAGTTTCTTCAGAAAGTCGTTGGCCTCATTTGAGATATCCCGGACTTTCTTCAGATCCGCTTTGATCTTCGGCGAGGTTTCATCCAATTTCTTTTCCGCGTCGTCCAGATAGGTGACAACCCGGTTGATTTGTCCCAGGCCGTCATCGGTGATCTGCTGAGCGGCCGGCAGTTTGCTTTGCGCGTCATGGATGACGTTTTGTGCATCCGCCGCATCGGTCAGCCCCCGGTTCAGCAGGTCATAAATTTCCGGCAGGCTCTTCTCCGCTTCGAATATATAGTTCTCGAACTTTTTCACATCAGGCAGATCCTTTTCCAATTCCAGGCCGAGTGAATTGAGCATATCGAAGATGACGCCGTTCACAGTCGATACGAACTGGCTGCTCACCTTGTCGACAATCACCGTAGCGCCTTTTTCCGTGATCTTCGGTGCGATGGAATTCAGCTTTTCATTCACGTAGTAATCGATTTCAGCTTTTTTCGGGTTGCCGGAGACGACGGATCCGAGCTGTTCCGAAAGGTTTTCCGGCAGTACCATCACGGCGAAATAGTCGCCGTATTCCACGCCGTCCATCGCTTCGTCATGCGACACGAAATGCCACTCCATCGAGGGGTTCTCTTGAAGCGTTTCGACGATATCCGTTCCGACATCGATGTGCTTGTCCTGCACGTCGGCCCCTTTGTCTTCATTCACTACAGCAACGGGCAGTTTGTCCGTCCTGCCGTATGGATCACCGGAAGCGTAGATATTGAGCCAGGCGTATAAAGAAGGCAGGAAAATCAGGCCGCCGATCAGCACCGCGGCGACCCAGTTTGTCGTAATATTGCGCACGTCCCGTTTGAAAATGCCGAAAATGTGATGCATGTCCGCTCCCCCTTTCAGTAGTTCTCACTGTCTGTGTCCCGTGCAGACAGCGGATCAGACCATATTGTCCAGATTACCCAAAAAACCCCCGTCCGGAACGTACCGGCGGGGGAAAACTTCTTCAGGCGATCAATCCGTCTTTCATCGTCACAATCCGGTCTGCGTACGGAAGCATCTCTTCGTCGTGCGTTACCATCAGTGTAGTGATTTGTAATGTTTTCGTCAAGTCCCGGATGATCTCCATCACTTCTTGCGAACGTTTCGAGTCGAGACTGGCGGTCGGTTCGTCCGCGAACAGCATTTTCGGCTGGTGGATGATCGCCCGGGCGATCGCAATCCGCTGGCGTTCCCCGCCGGACAGGGAAGACGGGTAGGCGTCTTTCCTGTGGGCCATCCCGACCAGGTCGAGAATCTTCGCCACTTCCTGTTTCTGCTGCTTCTTGCTCAGCTTCGTCTCCGCGACATCCAGCATCAGCAGCAGCTGGTCTTCGACATTGAGGAAGGGAACCAGGTGCGATGATTGGAAGACGAAACCGAACTCGCTCGATCGGATCTTGCGGATCTCTTCCTGGCTCATCTCTGTCATGTCCTTGCCGTCGAAGATGACCTGGCCGCCGGACGCTTTCTGCAGCCCGGCTGCAATGGTCAGCATCGTCGACTTGCCGGACCCTGAAGGCCCGACGAGTGCCGTGATCTCGCCTTGTTTCAGGTCGAGATCGACGCCTTTCAGGATCTGTTCAGTGACATCTCCGGTTTTGAAGGATTTCTTGACTTCATCAATCTGGAAAATCGCCATGTTACATCTCTCCTTGCTGGATTGCCTGAAGCGGCTCCACTTTTTTGATTTGGAATCCGGAAATCGTCGCGCCGATGAACCCGATCACGAGGAACACAGCGGACAGTGTCAAGGTCGTCTGCATCGTCAGACTGAACGGCATACCTTTCGGAGCGAACGCACTGAACAGCTGGCTGAGGCCGGCGGACAGCAGAAGGGAGACAACCGTGATCAGCAGCATCTGATACCACATCATGCTGAACAGTTTGCTCGTCTTCACACCGATCGCTTTCAGGATGCCGTAGAGGCCGATTTTCTGGACGTTCATCATATAGAAGAAGATCGCGAACAGCATGCCGCTGATGACGACGAGGAACCAGATGATCATGTTGAGGGACATCTGCTCTGCACCGTAGCTCGGAATCGTCTTCAAGTATTCCTTGTTGCTGAACGCTTCCAGTCCGCTGATGGAATCCGGCGCATTCGAACCCGGGATGAAGATCGTCTGCATCTCCATCACCCGGTACATTTCCTGGTAGTTTGTCATGTTGATGAAGGCGACTGGCGCGTGGCTGTACGTCTGTTTTTCAACAAAGCCGGTCACTTTGAATTCCCCGCTGAACTGGTTGTTCGTCAGGATATCACCGACTTGGACGCCTTCGTCTTTTAGGGAGGCATCCAGGACGATTTCGTTTTCTTTCACGTTCGGGAACAGTTCGCTGTCCGTTGACGTCACGAATGCCACGCTGTGCTGCTTATCGTCCGCATCGTTGACAAAGCCCATCTGCAGGGACATGGCCGTCGCATTTGAATACGTGTCGAGCAGCTGATCTTGCTTTGATTCATCGATCTTCGACAGGTTGTATGTCTGTTTGGCGTCGTCATTCAGATAGAACTGGCCGTTCGGCATGTTCTTGATGAGGGCTGCGTTGTCTTCCGACAGTCCGTTCGCAAGTCCTGAGATGATGAACGTCAGGAAACTCACCAGAAAGATGATCGAGCCGAGGATCAGGAACTTCATTTTACTTTTCTTCACTTCTTTCCACGCCATCTGCATGGAGACCACCTCCGTTATTCGATACTGTCAGTGTACCGCGCCAACATGAACGCAGGATGAACGCAGGTTTACAATTGGAATCAGAATTGCCAGGTCATATTCCTGACAACACGCAGACAGGTTTGCCGGTATGGTACACTACGAGTAGGAAGAATCCGGCAATTTGGCGGATGATCCATCTTGAGGAAGGGGTTGAACTGAATGGATATGGATATGAGTACTGGGTTGGGGGTATTTGCACTTTTACCGCTGCTGATGATGCTGGTCAATCTCGCGCTGATCGCGGGCGCGGTCTGGTTTGCAATTGCCTTGATCCGTTCGCAGAAAGAGCGGAATGAGCTGCTCCGGAGGATTGCGGAGAAGATGGATCGGAAGGACTTGCTATAAAGGAGGACGTCGAATGGATAGTCAACAGACGGCTGAGAAATTCAAGCGATTCGCCGAAATGGAGTGCCGTGAATCGAGTGAGCTGTATGAACTACTGTCAAAGAAAATCGCACAGGACGAAGAGTTGCTTGCGCTATGTGGAGCCGTCCCGGATGGCCAGCCAGTGCCGAACCTGCTGTTTGCAGGCGTCCAGTATTTGCTGTTCAAGGGTGTAGAACACCCGCTGAAAAAATATTATCCCAGCTTGACTGTATCGTCTAAAGTGCCTGACCAGCAGGCATTCCTTGAATTCAAGGACTTCTGCCTGACTCATCAGAGCGAGCTGACTCCGATTCTTGCGCACCGGCTCGTCCAGACGAATGAAGTGCGGCGCTGCGCCTATCTGTACCCTGCGTTTTCATGGATCCACCATAAAACAGGCAAGCCGCTCGCGCTTGTCGAAATCGGGACGAGCGCCGGCCTCCAGCTGCTGTGGGATCACTATGCCTATAAGTATGGCACAGACAAAGTCTACGGAAATTCAGACCCTTGCCTGACGATCCATGCGGAAGTGAAAGGGGGCAGCCTGCCGTTCCTGCTTCCGGAAAGCCCGCCTGTCATTTCCCGCATCGGTTTCGATCTGCATGTAAGCGATCTGTCCAAGCGGGATGATTATCTGTGGATGAAAGCGCTTATCTGGCCGGAGCACACGGAACGACGCGAGCTGTTTGACCAAGCAGCCGCCTGTCTGCAGGATCATCCGGTCGATCTCGTACAAGGGGATGGCATCCAGCTGCTGCAAGAACGCTTCCATTCCATTCCCGCGGATGCGGCGCTCTGCATCTTCCACACCCACGTCGCCAATCAGCTGCCGGAGGACACAAAAAAAGCACTGACCGACACGCTGGCCCAGATTGGCTCCGAGCGTGACCTGTTCCATCTGTATAACAATATGGAAGACCCGCAGCTGCATCTCGACTGCTATGTTGCCGGGCAGCTGAAGCGGAACACAATCGGCAATACGGATGGTCATGGCCGCTGGTTTGAATGGAACTTAGAGGGATAGAAGAATTACCGGCCAATCATCTTGACAGTACTTTCTAAATTGATAGATTACTAGTACAATAGGGGAATGAGGAGAGTGACATAATGGTGAAATATGCAGAGACTTGGGATTTGGAAAGTATTTATCCAGGCGGGACCAATTCGGAGGAAGTGCAGACGAAGCTGGCAGCTGTAAAAGAGGAGATTGCACAGTACGCGGATCTGCTGAAAAACTGGAACAGTGATTCTGCGGATCACGCAGCCGATTTGCAGGCGATCTTGTCACAGCAGGAACTCATCGGGAAAGGACTCGGCCAAGTCAGTACGTTCGTCAACATGTGGCACGATGCCTTCATGGATGATGAGCATGCAAGCGTCGTCAAAGGTCAGGTGATGGAGCTCGCCAGTGAGATCCAGCAGCTGTCCACCATCTTCACAAAAAAACTGGTGGCCTTCTCGGATGACCAATGGAAACAGCTGTTGGAAGAGCCACACCTGAAGGAAATCAGCTTCGTGCTGAACGAAACACGGGATGAGGGCAAGCGCCTGCTATCCGAAGAAGAGGAACGGCTGCTCGCCAAGCTGAACAAGGACGGGATTGCTGCATGGAGCGACCTATACAGCACTACGGTCTCCATCATGACCATCCCGTTCAAGGAGAGTGACGGCACGGTGAAGGACCTTTCCATCGGACAGGCCATGAACCGGATGTATGCCGATCCCGATGCTGACGTGCGGACGGCGCTGTTCGACAGCTGGGAAGCGGCCTGGACGGAATTCGGTCCGGTCTTCGCAGATATTTTGAACCACTTGGCCGGCTACCGCCTGACGCTGCAGGAGGTCCACGGACGGAACGGTCATCTGGAAGAACCGCTTGAGTACAACCGGATGACCAAAGAAACGCTCGACGCGATGTGGGGAGCAGTTGACGCGCGGAAACAGAAGTTCATCGACTACCTGGATCGGAAAGCAAACCTGTATGGCATGGAGAAGCTCGGCTGGCAGGATGTCGACGCACCGGTAGCCACAGGCGATCTTGCGCCGACCCATTTCACTTATGATGAAGCGGCCGATTTCGTCATCGAGAATTTCTCGTCATTCGGTCCGAAACTGACGGACTTCACGAAACATGCGCTGGAAAACCGCTGGGTCGAGGCGGAAGACCGGTCGAACAAACGGCCGGGAGGCTACTGCACAAGCCTGCCGGAATTTGAGGAGTCCCGGATCTTCATGACATTCACCGGCTCGCCGAGTGATACGAGCACGCTCGCACACGAACTCGGGCACGCGTTCCACAGCCATGTCATGAAAGAAGTGCCGAGACAGAACCGCGGCTATGCCATGAACGTCGCCGAAACGGCAAGTACGTTTGCAGAAACGATCATTGCCGATGCGACCGTGCGGAACGCTTCCAGTGATGAAGAAAAGATCGCCCTGCTTGCGACGAAGCTCGAGAACGCAACGGCGATGTTCCTCAACATCCGGTCCCGCTTCATGTTCGAAGACAGCTTCTATCAGGAACGCGCCAAAGGGTTCGTTTCGGAAAAACGGCTGAATGAGCTGATGACAGAAGCACAGAAGGAAGCGTACGGAAACAGCCTGTCGTCGTACCATCCGCACTTCTGGGCGGCCAAGCTGCACTTCTTCATCGACAGCGTGCCGTTCTACAACTTCCCGTATACGTTCGGCTACCTGTTCAGCCTCGGCATCTATGCGGAATACCTGAAGCAGCCGGAAGGATTTGAGGAGAAATACATCGCGCTGCTGAAGGACACCGGTTCGATGAAAGTGGAAGAGCTTGCGCAGAAACATCTGGGGGTCGACATCACCCAGCAGGACTTCTGGGCAGCCGGCATCGAAATCGTAGAAAAAGACGTGGACGAATTCGTCAGCTTAACGGATTCATTGTTGAAGTGAAAACAGAAAGACGCTTATCGGTAACAGGTAAGCGTCTTTTTACATATCGGCAGGGTTATATTATAGGAATTCTGCCGAATGTCGGAAACACGTATCGTAAAGCAGGTGAATGGATATGGAAGAATGGCTGCTGTTACTGCTGGTTGTCCTGCTTGCGTCCCTGCTGCAGGCTGTGACCGGATTTGGATTTTCAATACTGGGTACTCCTGTGCTGCTGATCTTATTTCCCGCTCATATGGCCATCCAGGTGAATATCATACTGTCCATCTGCCTGTCTGCCCTGATGATCAAAAGCATCCATAAGGAAATGGATAAGACACTCTTCGTCCGGCTTCTAAAAGGAAGCACGGTGGGATTGCTAGTTGGGATCTTCATCTACCTGTATGCAGACATCTGGATCCTTAAGCTGGCAACGGGGACGGCCACCCTCTTCCTGACCGCTTTGCTGCTGCTGAAATGGACGACTTCCCGCAGCGCAGGAAAGGATGCTCTCGCCGGCAGCATCTCAGGGATCCTGACGACCAGTATCGGGGTGCCGGGCCCTCCGCTGCTCTTGTATTTTGCGGGTACCCAGATGGACAAGAGTGTTCTGCGCAGCACAACACTTGCCTTCTATCTTGTTGTCTATACGGTGAGTCTGGTCATGCAGATTCTCTTTGGCGGAACACAAAAGGAAACATGGATCGCCTCGGCAGCTGCACTGCCGGCACTGCTCGGCGGAATTGTCCTGGGGCAGCTCCTGTTCAAGTATCTCAATGTCGCGATGTTCCAGGTCATCACGTATATCCTATTAGCGGCGACCGGGATTTCATTGATCTTTACAAGTCTGTGAGAACTGGACGATTGATTTTTAAAAAGGAGTGAAGAAACATGCTGCAAAAACCGAATAAATTACAAAAAGGGGACCGTGTTGCCACGGTCAGCCCCTCGTGGGGAGGTGCCGGCGAGCCGGAGATCCGCTGGCGGTACGAGCAGGGAGTGACACGGCTGGAGGAGGTATTCGGCCTGGAAGTCGTGCCCATGCCGAACAGTCTGAAAGGTGCAAGCTATCTTTATGAGCATCCGGAAGCACGTGCCGAAGATCTGATGACGGCGTTCCGTGACGATACCATCAAGGGGATCTTCGCGAATATCGGCGGGGAGGACAGCATCCGCCTGCTCCCGTACATCGACTTTCAAGTGATTCGTGATAACCCGAAAATCTTCATGGGCTACTCGGATGTCACGATCTCCCACTTGTTCTGTCACAGAGCCGGCCTGTCGTCATTTTACGGTCCGGCCGTCCTGACCGACTTTGCCGAAAATATTGAGATGGATCCGTACACGGTCGAAATGGTGAACCAGACGCTGTTCTTGGATCAGCCGATTGGTCCGATTGAACCGGCCGCACAGTGGACGAGCGAGCGGCTGGAGTGGGTGGAAGAGAATAAGTTCACACGTCGCCGCATGCAGGACAACCACGGGTACGAGCTCTTGCAGGGTACCGGGACGGTGCAGGGTCGCCTGATCGGCGGCTGCATGGAAGTGTTGGAGACCGTCAAAGGGACCGAGCTGTGGCCGGATCAGGACTACTGGAAAGACAGTATCCTGTTCTTCGAGACATCCGAAGAGAAGCCGAAGCCGGACCTCATCCGCTACTGGCTGCGGAACTATGCCGCCCAGGGAATCCTGCAACAGGCAAACGGCATCCTCTTCGGTAAACCGCAGGACGAACAATTTTATGATGAATACAAAGAAGAGATCCGGACGGTCATGAAAGAGTATGGCCTGGAAGACCTGCCGATTCTGTATAACTTGAATTTCGGACATACCGAGCCGAAATGCATCCTGCCGTATGGGGCGCTGGCGGAAATTGGCTGCAACGAGAAGAGTTTCACAATCCTTGAAGGCGCTGTGAAATAGAAACGCAGACAGAAAGAAGGTATGTACGTGATTCCCATTGTATATGACCAAGTGAACAGATGGGCAAGGGATGATGAATTCTTTATGAAATTGCTCAAGAAAGTAAGTCCCGAAAAAATTGCGGATCTCGGGTGCGGAACCGGACGGCTGACGACACATTTTTCGGAAGCAGGCTACCAAATCACTGCAATCGACCCTAACGAAGAGGCCATTGAATGCGCGAAGGGGAAGGCGTATCGAAATGACGTCATGTGGATTGTCGGAGACAGCAGCAATCTGGAGGAGGATGCATACGACACGGTCATCATGACGGCAAATGTCGCGCAAGTGTTCTTAACGGACGAGAGCTGGCAGCAAGTTCTGTCCGATGTCTATCGTGCATTGAAACCTGGCGGCCATTTGATTTTCGATACACGGAATCCAGCAGCCAAAGCATGGGAGCAGTGGGAGAAAGACGACACTCCCGACCATGCCATAGATGACCAGAACGGGGAGCCTCTTTTGATCTGGACAGACTATGAAGGATTCAAGGGGAATGTCTATTCGTTTTATGAAACAGTCGTCAATGCGCGGACAGACGCCGTGCTGGTGCGTGAAAAAATGCAGCTCCGTTTTCGCAGCTATGATGTGATTGCAGAGAGTCTGCAGGCTGCCGGTTTCGCATCCTTCCAGGCATACCATGACTGGTCATTTGAAGAGGCAAATCCGTACACTAAATCATTCATCTTCCATGCGGTCAAATAAGTATGTGCAAGCATTTTCGGCTGCTGATCTTATCGGAGAAACTAATTACACCCATTCCAAGTGAAAAAGGGAGGGAAGGGTCATGAAAGAAGGCGTCATCCGCCCGATTGCTATCTGTATATTCCGCCAGCAGGACACCATCCTGGTTGCGGAAGGTTATGATGCTGTCAAGGGCGATCACTTTTACCGGCCGATCGGCGGCGGTATCGAGTTCGGCGAGACCAGTGAAGAGACCCTTGCCCGGGAGATAAGAGAAGAGCTGAATGCGGCTATCACGGATCTCACCTACTTGGGTACCGTTGAGAATGTCTTTACCTTCAACGGGAAGACAGGACACGAGATTGTGCGTGTCTATGACGGTGTGTTCGTCGACAAATTCTTCAATACTGCGGAAACCTTTGAAGGAATTGAAGACAACGGGGCCTCTTTCGTCGTCCGGCGTCTCCCCATCCATAAATTTCAGTCAGGGGAACTTCGGATCGTTCCCGACGGGTTGCTGGACTTGCTGACGGAAGAGGATGAATGAGCAACGGGACAATATACAGAATGCAAAATAAATTGAGGAGGTCATGAGATGGCAGACGTTTTACTTTTTCATCATGTATTGGGGCGCACCGAAGGAATTCTTCACTTGGCCGAGCAGCTGCAGCAAGCAGGACACGCGGTACACACGCCGGATCTATTCGAAGGTCGTACGTTTGAAACAATTGACGAAGGGTTCGCTTATGTGAAAGAAACCGGATACGACACGCTGACGGAGCGCGCTGGACAGGCAGCGGATGGTCTGCCAGAGGCTGTTGTCTACGCCGGCTACTCCCTCGGGGTGATGGCCGCCCAGCAGCTCGCCCAAACGAAATCAAATGCGAGAGGTGCCTTGTTCATCGCTTCTTGCGCACCTGCCGAGGAGTTTGGCAGTCCGTGGCCAGCCGAGCTCCCCGTGCAGGTCCACGGGACGAAGGGAGATCATTTCTTCGCAGACGAAGAAGATCTTGAAGCAGCCCAGAAGATCACGGAGGCTTCGGACAGCGGTGAACTGTTCCTCTATCCGGGAGACCAGCACTTTTTCGCAGACAACAGCCAGCCTGGATATGATGCTGATGCGACAGCGCAGATGGTTGAACGGATGCTTTCATTTTTAAAGCGAATTGATGAGTGAGGAGATGTGTTGCCCACCATTCAGCTAACATGTAAAGAAAGGAGGCTGCTTTGGAATGGATATAAAACCGTTCAGCACAAACGATGCACCACATGCAGAACAGCTGTTTTCCATGTCTTTCGAAGAAGACCATCTGCTGGAGCTATTGAAACGGCACAGATATGATTTTGCGTATTCAGCCTTTTCGAGTGAAAAGCTCGCAGCTGTGATGTTCGGCTGGAGGAGCCGTTTTCATCCCAATTGTACATATTTCAAGGCAGTGAGCAATCCTCTAATTGCAGATGAACAGCTGTTTGAATGTCTCCTGGCAGAAGTGGAACAGCAGGAAAAATTTCGCTATCCATTGCAAACAACCATTTGGGAGACAGCGGCCGCATTGAAATCCGTCTATGAAAAAAACGGATTTTTTGAAATCAGACGAACGTCTATGCCGGCACTCTCTTTAGGCAATGATCTGTTGGAGTTTCCGCTGAATACAGAACATGATGGTCAAGTTATACAATGTATTTCAGATTTGGCGAAAGAAGGCCGCGACCAGCTTGTATCGCTGGTGAAACGAATATACGAGGAGACGCATGAAGTGAATCCGCCGGCTGATCAATCGACTGACGAATGGGAGCCGCTTGTGTTTGCTGAAGATATGATTCCAGAAGGGAGTTTCGTTTCTACCGATAGGAAGACAGGGCAAGTCATTGCGTACTCATTTCTTCATGAATCCGGAAAAGATGGCGTGCATGAGCTTGGGTGGTGCGGCTGCAATAAGAAAACGGAATTAGCCGTCCTGCCCAAGCTGGTTCAGCAGCAGTTGCACTACTCGGTGTCTCAGCAAATTCATACAATTGAAGGGGAATTCGATACGACCGATCCGTATGCAATGGAAATATTAAAACGGTTTCCATTTATGCCTTGTCCTGCGTTGATTACATACCAGAAGAAATAAGGTATTGCTGAATCTTTTTCAGCGGGCTCTCTAGCGAAAGGTTGATTGTCAGATGGGATACAGCGAGAGTGAAAGACAGCAGTTTTTGGAGCGTATCACTGAAGAAATTACGCTTCTGACTAATGTTGAAGGAGTTGTCCAGATCGGCTCAGGTGTGGATGGATTCAGTGACCTCTACTCGGATATCGATCTGATGGTGGGAGTATCAAATTCCGCAGACCCCGGGCAAGCGAAAACAGATATAAAAGATATATTCGAAGAGTTGCGGCCGTTATATATAAAAGAGAAGCAATTCAGTGCAGACATCCATCTCCTGATCGTCTTTCTTGATAACGGGCTCGAATTCAATGTTTCTGTCGCTCCGCTACGACTCCTTCCCGTCAAGTCACCACTTTGGAAGATCCTAGTAGATAAAACAGGGGCTGTCGCTGAAAGAATGAATCAGGAGAATAAACGTTTTGAGCAGGAGGCCGTGCAGTACGAAACAGGTATCGATCTCCCGTTTGAATTTGCCTATTGTGCCCATAGCGCGAAGAAGGCGCTGAACAGGAACAATCCTATTTACGCGTTACAAATGCTCGAAACGATGCGGACCTACCTGCTGTACATCCAAGCGATGAATGAACAGAAAAAAGTTCACCAGTTCAAAGCGTATAATACGCTGGATCCCGAGTTTGTTTCTAATTTCCTGAGCATCTATCCAACCGATACGAGTGTTGGAACGTTAAAAGCTGCAAGAAACCATCTCATTCTGCTCTTTAAAGAAGTGGTCCAAAAAAGTCCTCTCTATAATTTGGATGGTGGCTTGGTCGAACTATTGGAGTTGTAAAGAGGAAGATATTTATACAAGTGCTGGTTTGACAGGAGGTGCACTCATGGGATCATTATCGGAAACAGAGAACTTACCCGCAAAACATTTTGTGTCCGCTGCCGCTATCGTGGTGAATAGCCAGCAAGAACTTCTGCTTATTAAGGGGCCGCGTCGAGGCTGGGAG
The DNA here is from genome assembly GCF_030406775.1 of Sporosarcina trichiuri. Lineage (NCBI taxonomy): Bacteria > Bacillati > Bacillota > Bacilli > Caryophanales > Caryophanaceae > Sporosarcina > Sporosarcina trichiuri. The sequence continues at coordinate 898,595 of NZ_CP129119.1, forward strand.
ATGCCCGGCGGGATTGTGGAAAACGGTGAATCTCTTGAAGCTGCGGCCATACGGGAAACAAAGGAAGAATCAGGGATAGATATTGAAATCTAACAGTTCTGCGGCGTTTTCCAGAATGTGCAGCGTTCAATCTGCAACACTCTCTTTTTAGCGAAGCCGGTCGGCGGTGAGTGTACGACTTCCCCGGAAAGTCTGGAGGTCGGCTTTTTTCCGATCGATCAAGCGCTGGAAATGGTATCACTCCCTAATTTTAAACAGCGGATTGAGTACTGTCTTGACCGCAGCAAGCATCCGTTTTATGTAGCATTTTGACCGAATTTGATTTTGCTAAAAGAAAGGGGGGCTGCCTGTTGAAACACGCACTTGTTGTCGGGGGGACCGGCATGCTGGCGGGCGTCTCACGACAGCTGGCGGCTGACGGCTATCATGTTTCGGTATTGGCCAGAAACGCCGCTCCAATGGATGCCTTGTTGGATAGTTTGGAGGAGTCCGAACAAGTCACCCCACTCTTAGCAGATTATCGTGACAGTTCGGGGCTGCGAGATAAAACAATAGAGACAATCCAGAGGAATGGTCCTATCGATATGGCTGTTGCCTGGATCCATTCAGATGCCGCTGAAGCACTGCCCTTACTGATCCGCACTATTTCTAAGACTCCCGGGCCATGGAAACTCTTTCAAGTTATCAGCAGCGGGACAGATGCCGAAGCGCTCAGACGGGATTTGGATGTGCCCGCTGATTGTCGCTACTCGCAAATACAGCTTGGTTCTATTCGAGAGAACGGTGTCTCAAGATGGCTGACCCATCAAGAGATTTCTCAGGGCGTCCTGAAGGCAATTGCGCATAAAGCAGAATTGACCACCATTGGACAACTTGGACCTCGGGAAGACAGACCGTAATTGGTTGGCGGCCTTATTGAAGAAAGGAGTGTTTGGTCATTGAAAACACGAGTGACTGAAATTTTAAAAATCCGCTATCCCATCATCCAGGGGGGCCTGGCGTATCTGGCCTACGCGGAATTGGCGGCGGCCGTGTCGAACGCGGGGGGCCTTGGGCAGATCACAGCGGCTACACTGCGGACGCCGGACCGGCTGCGTGAAGAGATCCGGAAAGTGCGGACGCTGACGGATCAGCCGTTCGCCGTCAACTTTGCCATCGCCCGGCATGACGGCAACTATGAAGAACTGCTCGAAGTGGCCATCGAAGAAAAAGTGCCTGCCATTTCGATCACCGGCGGCAACCCGAAGCCTGTGTTCGAGCGGCTGCAGAGCGAACCGATCAAAACCCTCGTGCTCGTGTCCGGTGTCCGGCAGGCCGTAAAAGCCGAACAGCTCGGCGCCGATATCGTGATGGCGGTCGGCCAGGAAGGCGGCGGCCATATCGGCAGGGAGGACATCGGTACCATCGTACTGACACCACGTGTTGTCGATGCGGTGTCCATCCCGGTTCTAGCGAGTGGCGGAATCGGCGACGGACGCGGACTGCTCGCAGCACTGGCCCTCGGTGCGGAAGGCATCGAAATGGGCACACGGTTCATTGCGACGAAAGAATGTGTCCATGCGCACGAAGCCTACAAGGAGGCGATCGTACAGGGTGCCGAGACGGATACCGTCATCATCAAACGGAGCCTTGGCGCGCCGGGCCGCGTACTGAAAACTCCCTTTTCGGAACAGATCCTCTCGCATGAAGAGGAAGGCGCCGGTTACGAGGACCTGAAAGATTCGATCAGCGGGGAAGCGAACCGGAACTATATCTACGACGGAGATGACTCCGCAGGATTCGGCTGGGGCGGCCAGGTAATCGGACTGATCGACGATGTACCGGCTGTGCAGGAGCTGTTCGACGGGATGAACAGGACCGCGGAGGAGGGACTGGCGCGGCTGAAAGGAATTGCAGAGATTTGATGGATCAATAAAGTGACAGGAGTTTCGACCATGAAAGTCATTATCAGAGAACTAAGAACTAATGAAACACCGCCAATGGATCTCCTCCTGCTCGCCGATCCGTCCCGCCAGATCATCGAAGACTATGTCAGCCGGGGTTCTTGTTTCATCGCTGAACGGGATCAGCAGCCGGTCGGTGTCTATGTCCTGCTGCCGACCCGTCCGGAGACCGTGGAACTCGTGAATGTGGCGGTAGCGGAAGACTTGCATGGCAGGGGGATCGGCAAGCAGCTGGTGCTCGATGCGATCAGGGAAGCGGCAGAGAGAGGTTTCAAGACGATTGACGTCGGTACCGGCAATTCGAGCATCGCGCAGCTCGCACTCTATCAGAAATGCGAATTCCGTATCACGGGTGTCGATCTGGATTTTTTTCTCCGGCATTATCCGGAGAATATCATGGAGAACGGGATCCACAGCCGGGACATGATCCGGCTGTCACAGGATCTGTGAAAGTTAAGTATTTGAAATTCGAGGAGGCTGCCAAATGTACAAAGCAGTGATATTCGACGTAGACGGCACATTGATCGATACGGAGCAGTCCATCTTACAATCCCTCCAGCACGTATTGAAAGAGGAAGGATTGTCCTATGAGCAGGAAGACTTGCGGTTTGCGCTCGGTATTCCGGGCAAAGAAACGCTGGCTCGGCTCGGCATCGAGGACAGTGAGCGCGTGCAGGCGGACTGGTCGGATGCCGTATTGGCGTACGCGGATGATGTCACCTTGTTTGCAGGGGCACAGGAAGTGATCGAGCAGTTGGCGGAAAGTCCGCTGCGTTTAGGGATTGTCACCTCCAAAACGCGCCGGGAAGTGACGGATGAATTCGATCCGTTCGGGCTGAGCCATCATTTCGATGCAATTGTCTCGGCAAGCGATACACAATTGCACAAACCATGCCCGGATCCGCTCCTGCTCTGTCTTGACAAACTCGGAGTCACCCATGACGAAGCGATCTATATCGGTGACTCCATCTACGACATGCAGTGCGCCCAGAGCGCACGTGTCCAGTTTGCACTCGCCTTGTGGGGAGCGCAGGACGCCGGGCAATTTGAGACTGCGGATTTCATCCTTCGGCAGCCGGAAGATGTCCTGTCACTTCTCTGAAGGAACTAGTTGGTCTCCCAGGGATTCTTTTCCGGTCTTCGGTCTTCTTGGCAGATGGTTGTGATATACTGGCAAAAACGAAAGTGCGACTATTCTAACTTCATAAATGACTGGGGGATAGTCTGCATTTGTCAGTACAGGGGGATGACAATGATTTTATCTGTCCGGGATGTCACCAAATCGTACGGCAAAGACCCCGTGCTGAAAGGCGTCTCGTTTGAATTGGCGGAAGCGCAGATCACGGCGCTTGTCGGACCGAATGGTTCCGGGAAATCGACCTTGCTCAACATCATTGCGAATCTGCTGCCGGCAGACACGGGCACCGTCACCGTTCTCGGCAGCAGCAACAAAGATACGAAAATGTTCCGCCATGTGTCCTTCATGCAGGACAATATCGTGCTGTATGACTATTTGACCGGTTATGACCATCTGCAGTTCATCTGCGAGGTGCAGGGGCTTTCTGAGGACCAATTGCTGGCCGCAGCAGAACGCATCGGCATCACGAGCTACCTGCGGAAGAAAGTGAAAAACTATTCCCTTGGCATGAAACAGCATCTGCTGCTCGCCATGGCGATCGTCAATCAGCCGAAGTTGCTCATTCTGGATGAACCGCTCAACGGCCTCGATCCGACCAGTGCCATCCGGGTGCGGGAGCTGCTGCTGTCCCTGCGGGCGGAAGGGACCACGATCCTGCTGTCGTCCCACAATCTGGCGGAGATCGACAGGGTGACGTCTGCGATCCTGTTCCTGAAAAACGGGGAACTCATCCAGGAAGATCTGGCGGCGTTCGAACAGATCCGCTATCAGATCACGGCGCTCCCGCTTGAAAAAGCACTTCAGACACTTGAGACCGCCGGAATCCCGTTTGAGCAGGCGGATGGAAATCTGCGCTTCCTGGAGAAGGCGTGTACGCTGGACCGGGTGCTGCAGGAACTGACACAGCAGGGGGTCACCATCCAGGACATCGATAAGAACATCTCCGGTTCCGAAGAGCGTTACCGGATGATCTTCGGGGGAGGGGCAAAAGCCGATGCGCCTGCTGAAGTTTGAGCTGAAGAAACTCATCCGCCAGCACAAGCTCATCTGGCTGCTGGTTTCCGCGGCGGTCATTGCCGGCTGGCTGTTTTACCAGAACCAGGTGAATCAGGACTTGCGGGTAAAAGAGGCGATCGACCAGGTGGAGTCGCTAGCGGTCGAAGCCGATCAATTATATGCCAGCCTTCTGCCGCTTGAGCGGGAGAATCAGCTGTCTATGGAACAGCAGCATCAGTTCGACAGCCTGAACAAGATGGCAACCGCCATCTTCCAGTGGCGGAGTGCGATCTACGAGAATCGCTGGAACGACATCCCGCCGATCGAACAGGACTTTTTGACGGGCTTGTCCGCCTATGAAGAGGCGGGCGGCACCTACACCGAACTGAAAGGGATCGACAGGGAGATCGCTATCGCGCGGAATGCGGTTTTAATGGAGCGGCAGCTGCCGGAGGCCAACGAAACCTACCCGGTCTCACCCGACTGCTGCTGAACCAGGTGAAAAGAACTCTTCTTGGACCGGCGGGACTGTTGCTGCTGCTTGTGCTTTTTGGCAGTCTCTACACTGCGGAAAAGGAGCAGCACACCCTGTCGACGCTCCGTACGCAGCCGATCCGACGAGGCGCACTGCTGACCGCCAAATACGTCATCCTGCTGGCAGTGACCGGTGTATTTGTGTTCCTTGTCGCCGGCAGCAGCTGGGCAGCACCGTCCGTTTTCGGTGAAACCTTCAAGGACTGGTCGTATCCGGTTGTGCTGCAGTCGGCATCCTCGTTTGCCATCCTCCCGGTCTGGCAGCTGCTGTTCGAGCATGCCGTCCTGTTCATCGGATCGGCGGCCGTCCTGTTTGCGCTGCTGCTTTTGCTCGGCACCCAGCTGCGCAGCTCATTCACCGCCATCCTGCTGACAGGGCTCCTTTCGATGATCGGGTTTGTGCTGACCGGGACGTCCCGTTTTCTGCAGCACCCTTGGAATCCTTTCCAGCTCTTCCGGGCATCTGATGTATTGGCCGTCCCGTCTGACCATCCAATCGGGCTGTATGCAATTTTTGCCGTCCTGTGGAGTGCCGCCCTGTTTTTGGCGGCCGTCTGGCTGCGGGAAGGGAACCGGGGTCTGTCCAGGGCCGCGCAGGATGTAAAGCCGTATCATCAGGGGAAGGTGCGTCACGCGGGTCGCATTATCACAAGCCTCCTGTTCGAGTGGCGCAAAGTCAGACGGCAGGGGCTTCTCGTCCAATGCCTTCTGGTCCTGCTGGCTGGAGCGGCTGTCGGCTATTTCCTCCTTGCGCACCAGTCGGAGGAGAAAGAGAGCCGGGCGCTCGAGGAACTGGCGGGGACGAAAGCGAGTACAGAGACGTAAATCGTTCCGCATTTCGAGGAGGAGATCCGAAGGTACGAAGAGCTCATTGAACAGGCGAACGAAAAGGGCGAGGACGGAGAAGCCATCTATGCCCACAACATCCCGATGTTCGAGCAGATGATCGAGAAAGCACAGGAAGAGGCCGAACTCGCTGATCAGTCTGCCATCGCTTTTGGGAAAGGCGATTGGGGACCTGTGTATACGCACCGCCTGTATGTTGAGCGCTGGTTCGAGGAGTATAAAGAGTCGCAAGGATCCATGGAAGGGGCGCTGACGTATTTCGGCTATGAAGCCGTCATCGCACGGACGGAATGGATGCAGCAGCATGACGTCCGCCCGGTGTTCTTAGGCGGCTACATCCCGAATATCCATAACCGCTGGAAACCTGAAGACCGCAATGAACAAGTGTTGTTTGAAAAGGGGAACCGGGAAGTCGACCACAGCGGACTGTTCGTGCTGTATAGCGTCTTCCGCGACTATCTGTTCGTCATTCCGCTGGTGCTTCTTCTTTACCTGACAGGAGCGGGTCTCGCGACGGAACGCGGCAAGCGGCCGACGCTGCGGCTGCTGTCGACACTGCCTTTCACACGCCGCTCCCTGTTCCTCGGGAAAGTGGTGAATGCGTCGGTGGTTTCCGTCCTCAGCGCTGCGGGCGTGTTCCTCTTCACCATGGTGATCGGCGCGGTCTTCAACCGGTTCGGGGACTGGATGTATCCGGTGCTGCAGTATCACACCAAACAGGAAGTGCAGTCATTCGACTTCACGGGGCTGCGCGCATTCGAAGGCGGGTATGGGTTCATCCCGCTTGGGGATTATCTGCTGCAGGCGCTGCTGCTCTATGTGTGCATCACCCTGTTCCTGGTGGCACTGACGAACAGTCTCGGCCTGGTTATCCGGCAGCCGTTCGCGGTCTATTTACTCACGGCCTTGTTGGCAGTCGGAGGCAGCCTGCTGAGCGGGCAATGGAAGGCGCTTGCCCTGTACTCGCCTTTCCTGTATCTGGATCTGCCGAAAATCCTGAATGGAGAGACGGCGACGCTGCTGAACAATCCGTCCGTCAGTGTCTACACGGGAAGTGCCATCCTGCTCATATGGGCCGGCCTGATGGTTATTGTCCTATATGCCGTGCTATCCCTGAAAGGTCGGACGGCCGGCCAGAAACAGACTTCTTACAATGGATCATGAGGGCGAAATTGGAACTAAGATGGCGGAAGGAAGTAATAATTACGTAATTTGGCAGTCAGGAGGGAACACCGATGGAATGGATCGTATATGAGAAGCCGGAAGAATTCGCAAAGAAAGCGGTACCCTTCCTGCAGCAGCACGAGGACAGTCTCAGCCTAATGCAGGGGGTTCTCCACGCGATTCAGGGAGGCACCTATGAAGAGTTCTTTCTGGCAGCGGTGGAAGAAGACGGCCGGCCGCTCGCCTTGCTTCTGATGACGCCGCCGCATCCGCTCAATGTCGTGCTGATCGAGGAGTCGCGCGCAGGGACGGTGCTGGATACAATTGTCCAAGGTTTGACGGCGCATGATGTCCGGCCGACAGGAATTATCGGCCGGAAACACCATGTCAAGCCGCTTGCCGGAAAATGGGCCGCCGTAACAGGGCAATCCATCCGGGAGGCGATGGACCAGGGGATCTATCGGCTGGATGAAGTCGTCTCCGGTCTATCCGCAAGCCCCGGCCAGTTCCGGTATGCAGAGGAAGCGGACAGCCCGCTGATCGAAGACTGGTTCGCTGCGTTCGAAAAAGACTGCGGACTGCCACCGTCTTCCGCGGACACCATCCGTGAAAAAACCGCCCGATTCATAGGGAAACGAGAAGTGTTCCTATGGGAAGACGGCGGCCGCATCGTCTCGGTCATGAAAAAGGCGCGTCCGACCGTGCACGGTGTGACCGTATCATTCGTCTACACGCCGGAAGAAGAACGCCGGAAAGGCTACGGCCGCACCATGGTCACCGCCGGTTCCGCGGAACTGCTGAAAGACTACGACTTCTGCATCCTGTACACGGACATGGCGAATCCCACGTCGAACAAGATCTACCAGGAGATCGGCTACCGGTTTATAGCGGATTCCGTACATTTGGTGTTTGAGTGAAGTTCATAAAATTTGAGCTCAGCATTATCTCGGTGAATGCGTGTACGTTTTGTATGACTGTGGTAACCTGAGCATATACGAAGAAAGACCGCGTGCGCGAACACCCAGTCCATACAGCTGACATCCGCAAGACGTGCGATCGGCCCATTTCCACGGTGTTTTTAAGAAAAGTAACTACCCTGCTAACTTGCCGGTCAGCGGAGAGTGGTTACTTTTTTGTCTTGGTGAATAGATACAAGTTGTTCCACAAAAGGGTCATAGTGCAACAAGGCTTCCAAATACCCCTAAAAAATTTAGCTTTGGGAATCTTACACTCTCTACCTGGCGTCTTTTGAAATAAGGTATGTAAAATTCAGGTGATAGGGGGGATAGGGGCTTATGAAAAGAATAGTTTATATTGTTTCTTTTATTGTCATTATAGGTTTAGCTGTTAATTTATTGGAAAATCGAGCTAGTCAAGATACGGGTTTAGCTAAAGAAATTGACTCCCTTTTAAAAAAGGGAGAAACACAAATTGATTTAACAAGGCTAACCAACTTTAAATGGACTCAAGTCAGTCTATTTGGACCTTATACAACAGATGAATCAATTGAGGATTTAATGAATATTGAATTTAAAGGGGACAATGGTGGAATTGATTTACTAGACGACCGTTTTTTATTAGTATTTGCTAATGAAAAACATGCCGTCAAAACCGTTGTGCTTTCAAGGAAACATGGTACCTACACCATAAAAGATAATAGACTTTTAGTTGTTGACCGGTAATTCCTACAAGGAGGAATTTACAATGAAGAAGATTGAAGGTCACATGGCAGAATCGTTGGAGGAAACTATCGCCGATGATAAATCAGTTGTGGAAATTGAAGGGGAAAAATTTTACCTTTCTTTAATTGAAAAACCTGAATCAACGGTCGTTGAAGATGTAGAAGCCGACCCGGATCTGAAACAAAAATTGCTTCAAGCCAAAATGGATATTTTGCACGGAAAAATATATACAACAGAGGAAGTCGTTGAAATGATTAATCAGGGAGATCTATGAATGGAGTTGAATAGTACTTTGTAACAGCAGACTCTTCGGTAATCGGATGTGTTTGCAAAGAAAAAAAAGGTAGTTTCACTCTCAAAATAACCCAAACAAAAAAACGCACAGACCGATCATCTGTACGTTCTCCCTTCACGCCCGCGTCCTTCCCGGACTGCGGGCTTTTCCCTATTTATGATTCTGTCACAGCCCGTTTCCGCTCGGACTTGTCGACGACCGCGGCGCCGACGAGGTCGCCGGTGACGTTGGACGCCGTGCCGCCCATGCCGATGATGGCGTCGACGCCTGCGATGAGGGCGACGATTTCAAGCGGCAGGCCAAACATCGTCAGGACGGCCGCCAAGGTGACAAGACCCGCCGCCGGTACGCCGGCTGTGCCAATCGACAGCAGGGTGCCGACGATGACGATGACAAAGAAGCTCGACACCGATAGTTCCAGGTTGGTGATATTTGCCGCGAAGACGATGGATACGCCCATCCGCAGCGCACCGCCATCCGAATTGAAGACGGCGCCGAGCGGGAGGGCGAAGTTCGCGGTCTTTTCCGACACGCCCGCTTTCTGTGCGGCTTTGATGGCCACCGGAAGTGAGGCGATACTGCTCGATGTGAAGAATGCCGTCGTGTACGCTTCCTTCGTCGACTTGAAGAAGTCGATGACCGAGTTGCCCGACAGCCGAAGGAAGCTCGTGTAGACGAGCAGCCACAGCAGCGTGATGCCGAGGTAGAAGACCCCCGTGAACGCGAGCAGCGACTTGAACGTCGCACCGCCCTGGCTGCCGAATGCCGTGGCGCTGATGGCGAACACGCCGATCGGTGCGTACAGCAGCACCCCCGTCAGCAGTTTCGAGAACATCTCTTTCAGCGCGACGATGACCCGGTCAAGCAGCTCGCCGTGCCGCCGCATTTCGGGTTCCTCTGCGAACTTCATCGCCGAGATCGCGAGGCCGATGATGACAGCGAGGAAGATGATGCCCATGACATTGCCGCCCGAGAACGCTTCGAACATGTTGGACGGAACAAGCTGGAAGAGCACATCCGAGAAGCTCGGCGCAGTCGGCGTATCGACCATCGTGTTCGGCAGTGTCAGGTGTCTGCCCGGCTGGAACAGCAGGGCGAGCCCGACCCCGATGCCGACGGCGGCCGCTGTGGTTGCCGCGTAGTAGAGGACGAGTTTCCAGCCGATCCGGCCGAGCTGTTTGATGCTCATCTGATCGACCGCGAGCACGACTGTCAGGAAGATGACCGGGATGGCGACCAGGCTCAGCAGATTGATGAGCAGTGTGCCAAGCGGCTGGAAGACCGCCATTTTTTCGCGGAACAGCAGTCCGCTTATAATTCCGGCGCCGAACCCGACAGTCATCTTAAGGACAAATGAACTGTCACGGTAGCCGCGCCATAATTTCTTCAACATGGACTTGCTCCTATCTGTATGTAATGAATGCGTATCTATCGAAGTGTACCGCGATTGGCGATAACTGGTCAATTTCTTTGATTCTTCTAACGGTATGCCCAAGGAACCGGTTCTTCTGGTGCAGGACAGCTGCTGTTCTCTGCTGACGGCTGATTCAGTAAAACCAGCCTGCCGAACCGGAAATTCCATACCAGCGGCGGATATCCTGAAAAGATTTTCAGCGATTTTAGGCCGGAGTCTCAACGTCTCACAAGAACTGGAAAAGAATGGCCGTTGCCGGATGGGTTTGTGCGCTTTATACTATGGGAACAGATGTTCTAGGAGGGGAATGAACATGAACCAACTGCCTGAACGGACGATCATCTGCCTGGATATGAGGAGCTTCTACGCAAGCTGTGCAGCGGCCCTCGAAGGACTCGATGTCATGGAGACGCCGATTGCGATCATCGGCAACAAGGAGCGCAAAGGAGGCGTCGTACTTGCCGCCTCGCCACCGCTGAAAAAGCGGTTCGGCATCAAGACCGGCATGCGGCTGTTCGAGATTCCTGATGATCCGGCGATCCGGCTGATCGAGCCATCCATGGAATTTTACATATCCGTTTCGATGGAAATCGCCCATCTGCTGAATCAGTACGTACCGAAAGAGGCGATCCACGTTTACAGTATCGACGAGTGTTTCGTCGATCTGGACGGGACCGAGCGGCTGTGGGGACCGCCGCGTGAAACGGTCGCCCGTATCCAGGATGATCTGCTGCGCCAATTCCAGCTGCCCTCCGCCTGCGGGATGGGGCCGAACATGCTGCTGGCAAAACTGGCACTCGACCTGGAAGCGAAAAAGACGGGATTTGCCCGCTGGGGATACGACGATGTGCCGGAGAAGCTTTGGCCGGTTTCCCCTTTAAGCGAAATGTGGGGGATCGGCAGACGGCTCGAAAAGACGCTGAACGGCATGGGCATCTATTCGGTCGGCGATCTTGCACATGCGCCGCTCGAGGCACTCGAAGACAAGTTCGGCGTCATGGGCAATCAGCTGTACCACCATGCGCACGGCATTGACCTGTCCGACCTCGGCGCACCGCTCATCGAAGGGCAGGTGAGTTACGGAAAAGGCCAGATCCTGTTCCGGGACTACAACCGCCGGGAAGATGTACTCGCAGTCCTGCTGGAGATGTGCGAGGACGTGGCGATGCGAGCCCGCACCGCCCGCCGTGCAGGGCGCACGGTCCAGCTGTCCGTCGGCTACTCCAAAAATGCGCTCGGCGGCGGTTTCAGCCGGTCGAAGTCGATTGCGGAAGAGACGAACGACACGATGAAGATCTACGCCGTCTGCACGGAACTGTTCGATACGTTCCACGACGGGCGCCCGGTCCGCCAGCTGTCGATCAGCCTGGGCAATCTGATCGATGAGCACGCCATGCAGCTGAGCCTGTTCGACACCGGCAAATGGCGGAAACGGAAACTCGGGGAGACGGTCGATGAATTGCGCGGCAAGTATGGTTCGGCCGCCGTGCTGCGTGCTGTGTCGTATACCGATGCCGGCACGGCGCGCCGCCGGGCGGGCTTGATCGGCGGCCATGTGAAATAAGTACACGAGGAGATGGACGGAAGGAGGGATCATCATGCTGAGAGATCGCGGAAAGATCAAATGGACGGCACTCATGCTGCCGGAACATGTCGAGCGCCTGCGCGCCTGGCAGGCGGAAGATACGATGCGGATGCGGACCGAGCCTGACGAACAGCAGCTGGAAGAATGGAATTATCTGCTGGCGGAAGCGATGGAGACGAACGAACTGGTCGTCCTGACCCACTGGCAGACAGGCCGGCCGCAGACAGAGGAACTCCATGTGCATTGCCTGGAACCTGAACGGAGCCGCCTGCGGGGAGTGACGGCGGAAGGGAAAGCATGCATCATTTCACTGTGTGACATCGAAACTGTTTTCAAAATCGGATAATTCGAAAGAAAGACTATCCGGGCTGCGGATCTATCTGCTAAACTGGTCAGAGTCCTCTATAGATTGGCAGGGAAGTCCATTGAACGTACTCATTCAGCTCGGCTGGTTTTTCAGACAGCGGAAGAAGCAATACCTCACCGGCATCGCGGCACTTGTGCTCGTTTCGATTCTGCAGCTGCTGCCGCCGAAGATCATCGGCTATATCGTCGATGATATTACCGAAGGAACACTTGACGCGGGCCAGCTGACCAGATGGCTCATCATCCTGGCAGCTGCGGGTGCCGCCATGTATGTGT